>DASPVD010000001.1:0-10655 GCA_035622555.1 Candidatus Eremiobacteraceae bacterium
GCAACAGCCGCGATACTGGCGGGCGGGCTGGCGGGGATGGCGCCGGTGGCCAGCGCACGGTATGTCGCCTTGGCGGGATTAGTCGCACTGCTGACAGGAGTGTGCTTGCTGTTGGCGCGTTTATTGAAGCTGGGTTTTCTGGCGGATTTTCTGTCACAAACGGTGCTGGTGGGATTCCTGACCGGAGTGGGATTCCAAGTGGCGATCGCGGTGCTCGGGGAAATGTTGGGAGTGCAAGTACACAGCCGGCGCACTCCCGCACAATTTGTGGAAGTATTGCGGTTGCTGCCGCAGGTGCCGGTGTTGACGTTGGGGATTTCGCTGTCGGTGGTGGGGAGCATCCTGCTGTTGAACCGAGTGGCGCCGAAATTTCCCGGGCCCTTGTTGGCGGTTGCCGGGACGATCGCAGCGAGCGCTTATCTTCATTGGGGGCAGCACGGTGTGCGGTTGCTGGGTCCGGTGCCTGGCGGCCTGCCGCATTTAGGATTGCGCGACTTGAGCTGGAGGGACGTGGAACTGCTGACGCCGGTGGCGGTGTCCTGTTTCGTGATGATCGTAACGCAGAGCGCGGCGACTTCGCGGGCATACGCCATGCGGCATCGCCAAGTGGATGACGAGAACGCGGACTTGGTGGGTTTAGCGGCGGCGAACACGGCCGCGGCGTTCAGCGGCACGTTTGTGGTGAATGGCAGCCCGACACAAACGGGGATGGTGGAAAGCTCCGGCGGGACCAACCAACTGGCACACCTGACGACGGCGGGGATGGTGGCACTCGTGCTGCTGTTCCTGACCGGCCCGTTGCAATATCTGCCGGAATGCGTGCTGGGAGCGGTGGTGTTTACGATTGCGGTGCGGATGGTGGACTTCAGGGGGCTACAGGCGATTCGGCGGGAGAGCCCTGGCGAGTTTGTATTGGCGGTGACCACGGCGCTGTTCGTCGTGGGAGTGGGGGTGGAACAAGGGATCGTGCTGGCAATGGCCATGTCGCTGTTTCGCGTGGTGCGCCACAGCTATCATCCGCACACCGCGGTGCTGGAACAGACCCCAATGGGCATCTGGCAGCTGAATCCGGTGACGCCAGGCGCGTTGACCGAACGCGAGTTGATCATCTACCGATTCGGAGCGCCGCTGTTTTATGCCAACGCCAATTACTTTTCGGATGAGCTACGCATGCTGGCGAGTTCGGTGCCCAAGCCGCTGCGTTGGGTGATCGTGGATGCCGGGGCGATTACGAATGTGGACTTCACGGCGGCACGGGCAGTGCGGGAAGTGGTGGAAGAACTGCGGAAGCAAGGAACCGCGCTGGTGCTTGCGCATGTGCAGGCGGACCTAAAGCCAGACCTGGACAGGCATCACCTGACGGAGGTGATCGGCGCTAAGCACATCTTCGACACGTTGCATGAGGCGATTGCAGCGTTTCACGCCGAAAACGGGGCGTTAACGCCGAAGAATGCGGGATAGTAAAAGGCTTGAGGTTCGGCATCTCATTCAATGAGGGTACGGAACCTTCGGATGTTCAGGTTGACAGACGCGTGAATCGACCCAAGTGCGGCGCGATTCCGGAAAGGAGGAACCGTGCAGAAAATTTTTCGCTGCCAGAACTGCCACCGGGGGATGCGAGTCGTGGGATCTACCGGGCTGGCCAAGGAAGTTGAACGGATTGCGGTCTGCCCGTACTGCAAGGCGAAAAACCGGGTGAGTTGGCCCCGTGGCGATCCGTTTCGAGTGCAACGAATCGCCACGAGATAGGCGCCGGGCCAATTACCAACCTCCTCCTCCCCCTCCACCACCCCCTCCTCCTGAACCGCCTCCTCCACCCCCACCACCAGCCGAACCAGGCGCTGTGGCTGAAGAAGAAATCGCTGAGGTAAGCGAACCGCTAAACGAAGAGGCGAAGTTCGTCCCGCTGAAACCATTCCAGGAAGAACCGGAATAGAAGGAAGGGGCATAGACGGGTGCTGTGTTGCCCGGAGCAGCGCCGGCGGTTCCGAGGATGCTGGAAAATTTCTCGGCCCAGTCCTGCTCCACATCAAGGGCAAGCGCGTAGGGCAGGAATTTTTCGAACACCGCGGGCGTTTGCTCAGGAGGAAAGGCACGGTTCAGGCGGTCGCCATCGACGGCGCCGAGAAACATCCTAAAGCCCTCGACCTGATCCATGAGACGGCGGCCGGCTAGAGTGGGAGCCTTCAAAAGATAGAAAAAGAGAACGTGCAAGAGGCCGGACGCGACAATGAAGATAACCAAAGCTAGCGAGGTCATCTTGAGCAGAAACCAGAAGCCCATCACTTCGCCAAAACAGAAGGGAATGGCAAACACGCTGACGAATACGGCTTTGCCGGTGTCGGATAGACCGGAGAGCGCGTTGAGATGGCGGTGAAACACGCCACGCCAGGCATTGACCACCGTGGCGAGCAGGTGGGTAACGGCGAACGTCCAAATCGAGAGCCAGAGACTGATGAAAGCTCCGCCAATCACCTGGGGCACGCCGCGCATCAGCAGATAGCCGAGCACAATGATGATGGAGAGAGCCAAGGGAGGAATGAGGTAGCGGGAGTTGGTAACGAAGTAGGTTTTCTGCTCGGCATTGGCGAGCCATTTTTTGAGCGCGGCGATGCTGTCGTGAATGGTTTGGTGATTTTCCTGGTGCAGCCGTATTTCGAAGCGGCCACTGAAAAGATAATTGCTTACCTGGCGCTCGTCGGATGGGATCTGGATACCGGTTTTCTCAGTGAGATGGAGAGTATAAGAGCCAGCCTGCTCTTTGATGGTCAGATAGCCGCGAACCGCCATATCCAGGATGGCGGCGGCAAAGGTCTTATTGTCGAAACCCATGCGGCACAGATAGCGCATAGCTGCGGGAGAAAGACCTTGCGGCGGTTGATAGAGAGGCATGATGACCCCGGGAGCGGGATCACGACCGACGGCGGACCAGGCGATGAGGTAATAGAGAAGGAGGACCAGGAAACCGCTGGCGAGGAGCAAGGCATCGCGATTGTCCTGGAAGAAGAATTGCAGCTTTTGGGAGAAGGTGGGCTCGGCGAAATAGCCTTTGGGCCAGGTCAATACGATGGTGAGGCCTTCGCGAGGCCCGAGCGGGCGAGTGGTAGCGAATTGGAAGCCGGAATTTTCGGGCGCGAAGGTGAGTTGCGACTGATAGGAGCCTTGGGGTCCGGTGTATCCCGCGATCTTGACCTGATCGGCAGGTATCGTGCCGGGAAGGTGCACGGTGGCGTTGGCGTGCTGAATGCGAAAGCTCCAGTCGTTGCCGGTTACATTCCAAAACAGCTCGTCGTGATCCTTGAAAAAGCCAAGTTGGCGATTGGTAATATAAGAGATGGTGTATACGTGTCGGCCAGGGGCGACGATAGTGTTGGGGTCGCCGAGATAAATGCGTTTGCCATTGGAGTAGTCCTCGACGCGGAAGGGCACGTTTTGGGAATCGAGGGTTGCCGCGAGCATCTGGAACCCCACGACGTAACGATTGTTGAATCGATCGGTATAGCGGGTGGGAAATTCGCGATAGATGCCGTGGCGGATTTGCATGCCGGCGGCGATCACGGTAATGGTTTCGGTGACTTGGAGGGAGGAATCGTCGGCGAGGGTGATGTCGCTGTGAAAATCGAGGATTTGCTCCAGCTGCTGCCGTTGGACCTGCGGGCGCTGCTGCGCGTAAGAGGGCAACAAGCAAACTGCAGCGCAAGCGAACAAGAGAAATTTGACGACCGAATGGGCACGCATGTTGGTTCTTCCGTTTCAGTGTAAGGGCGCTGGGGGAGAATTGCGGAGCGATGCGGCGAGAAGGTTATTGAAGAAAAGGAGATGGAATCGCCCCGAACGAATCGGTGTGCAATCCGCTCCGTTTCGTGAAAGCGTCATCTGGGCTGACGCGCTCTGAACCCCGTTAATGCTTAGAGGTCAGTGCTTGTAGGCGATTTTGCCGGCAACAACGGTGGCGACCGGGCCACCTTGGAAGGCGTGGCCATCGAAAGGGGAGTTGCGCGATTTGCTGGCGGATTCGTTGACGTTGTACGTCCAAGCACGGTCGAGGGAAAAGATCGTAACGTCGGCAGGCTCGCCGAGGGCCAGTTTGCGCTGCTTGCCCAAAACGCGGGCGGGCCCGGTGGTGAAGAGCTCGACCATGCGCATGAGTGAAATGCGTCCCGGGTGAACGAGCTGTTGCAGCGCCAACGCCAGGGCGGTTTCGAAGCCAAGAATGCCGAACGGGGCCTTGTCGAACTCGACGTCCTTAATAGCGGGCTCGTGGGGAGCATGATCGGTGGCGATGGCATCGACGGTGCCGTCGGCCAAGCCTTCGATCAGGGCTTCGCGATCTTCGCGGGAGGCCAGCGGCGGATTCATTTTGTAGCGGGAGTCGTAGGTCACGTCTTCGTCAATTAAAGTGAAATGGTGCGGTGTAACTTCGCAAGTGACGTGAAGACCGTTGTGCTTGGCGAAGCGAACTTGCGCCAGCGAAGATTTTGCGGAGAGATGGGCGATGTGCAGGCGCGCGCCGGTGAGTTCGGCAACTTGAACATCGCGCGCAACGCAGACGGATTCAGCGGCGGCGGGCATGCCGGGAAGACCCAGACGGGTGGAGGCGATGCCTTCGCGCATGACCGCGCCGGCAGCGAGGGAGACGTCTTCGGAGTGCTCGATGACGGGAAGCTCGAGCGTGCGGCAGTAATCCATGATTTGGCGGGCGAGTTTGGCGGTGGCGATGGGCTTGCCATCGTCGGAGACGGCGACGATGCCGGCGTCACGCATGGCGGCAATCTCAGAAATGGCTTCCCCCTTGCTGGCCATACTGGCGGCGCCGATAGGCCAGACACGAACATGGCCATAGGCTTTGGCGCGGTCGACGATGAAGCGGGTGATGGAGGCGTTGTCGTTGACCGGCCGGGTGTTGGGCATGCAGCAAATCGCAGTGAAGCCACCGCGAGCGGCGGCGTGTGTGCCGGTTTCGATGGTTTCGGAATTCTCCTGGCCGGGCTCACGCAGGTGGGCGTGCATGTCGATGAAGCCGGGGGCGACGATCAGGCCGGCGGCATCGAAAGTTTGTGCGCCGTTGGCGTGAGCGATTCTGCCGTGCGGAGCGATTTCGGCGATGTGTTCGCCGTCAAGAAGCAAGTCGCGCGGCGCATCGGTTTTGGAATCGGGGTCGAGGACACGGCCGTTCTTAATCAGAAGCATGGGCAGATTCCTTGGTCGGCTCCGCGGTTTTTCCCTCGAGAGCGGGATGGATGCCTTCGGTGGCTCCCACCATAAGGAGGTAGAGAATGGCCATGCGCACGGAAACGCCGTTGGTGACTTGCTCGAGAACCGCGGAACGCGGACCATCGGCCACGTCGGGGGTAATTTCGATGCCGCGATTGATGGGCCCGGGATGAAGGATGAGGGCATCGGGTTTGGCGAGCTTCATGCGTTCGGCATTGAGCTGATAGAGAAGGATGTAATCGTTTTGCGAGAGCGAAGGCTCGTAGAGGCGTTCGGTCTGCACGCGCAGAACGATGATGACGTCGGCATCTTCGAGGGCTTCCTCGACCCGATAAACGCAGTGAATCGGAGTGCCCGGGGGACCGATGTGCTCGAGTTCGCGAGGTACCCACATGGCGGGCCCGCAGAGAGTGAAGCGGCAACCGAATTTACCGAGAAGATGGATGTTCGAGCGAGCCACGCGGGAATGGGAGATATCGCCCAGGATCGTGACATTCAGATTGTTGAGTGTGCCTTTGCGATCGCGAATGGTGAGGGCATCGAGAAGACCTTGGGAAGGATGCTCGTGAGTGCCGTCGCCGGCATTCACCACCGGAATTTCCAGATGGCGAGCGACGAAATCGGCGGCCCCGGATGAGGAGTGGCGCATCACGAAGCAGTCGGGCTTCATGGCGTTGAGATTGTTGGCGGTGTCCAGCAGGGTTTCGCCCTTTTTCAGGCTGGAAGCTTCCGCCTGGAGATTCATGGTGTCGGCCCCGAGACGAGAGGCGGCCGTGCCGAAGCTAAGACGAGTGCGGGTGGAATTTTCGAAGAAGGCCAGCACTACCGATTTTCCGCGCAGGGTGGCGAGCTTCTTGAGGGGGTTGCGCTGAATTTCCTGGAACGGTTTGGACTGCTCGAGAATAAAAGTGATTTCGTCTGCACTGAGGGGTTCAATAGCGAGCAAATCACGAAAGCGGTAATTCACGTGGTTCTCGGTAAGGAGCTGGGCAGTCACGCCCTGGACCGAGCTACATTTTACGCGGAGAAGCGATAAGACGCAAAAACTTAGATAAGTTAAGAGTCCACGCGGTCGACCAGGACCACGCGCTCTTCGTTGTCGATTTCCTGCAGGCGTACCTCGATGATTTCCGTGTTGCTGGTCTGGACGGTGCGTCCGACATATTGGGCTTCGATAGGCATTTCGCGATGACCGCGATCGATAAGGACACACAAAGAAACGCGCTGCGGGCGCCCCAAATCGAACAGACCATTCATGGCGGCACGGACGGTGCGGCCGGTGTAAAGGACGTCGTCGACGAGAACCAAGTCCATGGCATCGACACCGAAATCGATGTGGGAAGACTGTAGAACAGCTTGAGGCGCGACTTTGGAAAGATCGTCGCGGTAAAGGGTGATGTCGAGAATGCCGACGGGTACTTCCACGCCATCGATGCCGCGCATGGCCCGCGCGATGCGTTGCGCTAAAGGAACGCCGCGGCGGCGAACCCCGATGAGCGCAAGGTTCCGCGTACCACCGCTTTTTTCAACGATTTCGTGAGCAAGGCGCTGGAGGGTGCGGTCGATCTCCGCTGCGGACATCAACTGGGACTTTTCAACAATTCGCATATGGGCGTAATGCTAGCACAACTCAGCAGCAGGAAAGGTGACCGGGCAGGGATTCACGGGGCGGAAATATGGGCGTGCTAGACTGCGCAAGGACAGGAGAGGGTTCGATGGTTGGCAGAAAAAGGTTGAGAGCTGGGTTGTGCATGTTCAGCGTGAGCTTAGCGATCATGATCTGGATCACGTATGGGGCGTGGGGGCAAACGCCCGCTACCAAACCCGCAGCGCCGAATCACGTTCATGGGATGCGGCCGAAGTTGGTGGTGATGCTGGTTGTGGATCAGATGCGGGCGGACTACGTAGACAAGTTTCGCGGCGAGTGGAGCGGTGGGTTGAAACGGCTGGTGGAGGAAGGGGCATGGTTCCGTTCGGCGGCGTATCCGTATGCCACGACGGAAACCTGCGTGGGGCACGCGACCATCTCGACCGGAGCCTTCCCGATGAATCATGGGATGGTGGCGAACACGTGGTGGGATCGCGATCAAGGGAAAATGGTCACGTGTACAAGCGACCCGAATGTGAAGAATGTTGCCTACGCGGGAGGCACAACGAAGGGCGGAGACTCGGCGTGGCGCATGCTGTTGCCGTCGTATGCCGAGGAACTGAAATTCCAAGGCCCAGGTGGAACGCGAGTGGTGACCTTTTCGGTGAAGGCTCGGAGCGCGCTTACCATGGCCGGTCATAAGGCCGATGCGGCGACCTGGTTCGATACCGAGACGGGGGTATGGGTGACATCCGGGGCGTACGAACCGCAGCCGTTTATCGAGGAATACGTCAAGAAACATCCGGTGGCGGAGGATTACGGAAAAACATGGGCGCTATCTTTGCCGCGTGACCGCTATTGGTATGAAGAGAAAGCAACAGGAGCGGCTAGCGTGAAGGGTTGGGGAGATACATTTCCTTTTTCGTTGCACGGGGAGGACGGAGCCAGCGCGGCGGATGAAACTTATTACCGGCAGTGGGCCACCAGCCCGTTTGCGGATACCTACCTGACAAAGTTGGCGGAAACGGCGGTCGATTCGCTGGGATTGGGCCAGGGCGTGGGCGCGGATTATTTAGGGGTCGGCTATTCCTCGACCGACTACGTAGGGCACACTTTCGGACCGCGCAGCTGGGAGATTCAAGACATACTGGTGCGGTTGGACCAGGATTTGGGGGAGTTGTTCGCGCATCTGGATGAAAAAGTGGGCCGAGGAAATTATGTTGTCGCGCTAACGTCGGACCATGGCGTGGCACCGACCCCGGCCGATATGCAAAGGACCGGATTTGATGCCGGTGTGCTGAGCTTGGCGGAATTGCGGAACCGGATGGAACAGGTGCTGGATCCGTTTAAGGCGGGGAAAACGGCGATCGCCAAGATTGCCGGCAATGAGGTGTATTTTACGCCGAATCTGTATGGGCAATTGCAGAGGGATCCGGCGGCCATGAAGGCGCTGCTGGATGCCATGCTGTCGATGCCGGGAGTGGCCGAGGTTTATCGAGCCGAAGAGCTGGGCAATCGACGAGAAAGCGTTTCGCGGATCAGAGTGGCTGCGGAACTGAGCTATTTCGCGGGGCGAAGCGGAGACATGTATATACTGCAGCAACCATATTGGCTACTGGACGGGTCGGCAGACGGCACCAGGCACCACACCGGTGCGGGTCATGGCTCGCCGTATTACTACGATCAGCGGGTGCCCATTCTCTTGATGGGCTATGGGATCCAGCCGGGCGAATACCTGGAACCGGCGACACCGGCGGATATCGCACCGACACTGGGCGTGCTGACTGGGGTCACATTAGCAGCGCACGACGGCCGGGAGCTACGAGAAGCGCTGCGGAAACCGATTGCTAAATAGCAGGGCCTACGATTGTCCGCCCCTAGACACTATATTCATGGGTCGGGCTTAAACTCGCGCAGGGTAGTCACATAGGTGTAGATAAGGCTTTTGCCAAAGGAAAATACAGCACAGGCAAACGGGCATCCACTTGACCACCAAACTGACTCAAATTAATGTACAGGATATAGGAGTATCTGAGTGCCCAGCAGCCCGAAACGGGGACGCCGATGGACTTACTGGGATTGCTGTGTGGCGATCCTGCTGGTCGGTCTGCTCCTGTATAACCCTTTCCAAGCTGCCCCAAAACATGCGGACGGGCTGGCCTACCAGACATTAGCCCGCCACCGCGCAACTGTGGGCGCATCGGAACTGCAGCATCTTGGATCTACGCAAGGAGACAAGCCCCAACCCGAAGTAGTGGTGCAAAGAGTGTTCACCGAACTGCTGGTGGAACACAACGCGTCCCCTTGGGACGTGATCCAAGAAGAAACATTGCCGCAACGGCCTGACCTGATTCTCGGTGTGTGGTTTCGGCCTCCTCCCGCGGCGTAAGTAAGCGACCCCCAAAAAAACCAACTTTCCCCGTGAATTCCGGAACGCACCTTCGGTATAGGTCTCCGCTTTGGGGAAATGAGAACGGACGCTATTACCTATGCTGTATGGCAGTAAGGGAAACGTATGACATCGAAGACGAAGCTGGTGATCGGAAGCATCGCGGTGTTGGCGGCGCTGCTGGCTTGGGTGGGAATTCACCATTCCAAGACCGAGGCGGATGACGAGAATCAAGCTCTAGGAAACGCGCCGGTGGCCGCGGTCGTGAAAGTGGAACGGCAAGACATCTCGAGCAGTCTGAATATTGCGTCGGAGTTTCTGCCGTACCAGGAAATCGACGTTTACGCGAAGGAATCGGGATACATCAAGAAGCTGTACATCGACTGGGGCACGCACGTGAAACAGGGCCAGTTGATGGCGGAACTGGAGATCCCGGAGCTGCAAGAGCAGTTGCAGGGAGACCAGGCGGCGGTGACCCGTAGCCAACAGGACCTGCAGCGGGCGCACGAAGAGTTGTCCCGAGCGCAATCGGCGTACCAGGTAGCCCACGTGACTTATACGCGCGAAGCGGAAGTGCAGAAGACACGGCCGGAGTTGATTTCGCAAGAGGAGATCGACGTCGCACAGGGAAAAGACCTGGAGACCAGCGCGGGCGTTTCCGCAGCGAAGGACAGCGTAGCGGGGGCCGAGGCGGCGCTGGCCAACGCCAAATCCAGCCTGGCGAGAGATAACGCCCTGTACGGTTATGCGCGAATGACCGCCCCTTTTAACGGGGTGGTGACAAAGATGTGCGCGTACACGGGCGCGCTGTTGCCGGCGGGAACTTCGTCGAACGTCGGCGAATCGGCGTTGTGCCGATTGTCGCAAAACGATCTTTTGCGGTTGGTGATCCCGGTTCCAGAGCATTACGCGGGCGATATCAGGATGGGAATGCCCATCCAAGTGAAAGTGTCGGCGTTGAACAGGACCTTTACGGGCCAGGTGATCCGGTATTCGGGGCAAATCGACATGAGCACCCGGACGATGCACACAGAGGTGCAGGTGCCCAATGCGAAGTATGAATTGATTCCGGGAATGTATGCGGACGTGCAGCTGCCGGTGCACACGGACAAGAGCGTTTTGACGCTTCCGATCCAGGCGGTGCAGGCAAAAGGGAGCGATGCCGGGACGGTGTTGATTGTGGACAGCGCGAACCATATCGAAAAACGCGATGTCATCCTGGGAATCCAGACGGCAAATCGAATGGAGATTCTGTCGGGGGTGAAGGACAACGAACTGGCCATTTACGGCGAACAGGACCAATACCAGCCCGGAATGCTGGTGAAACCGCAGCTGACGAAGCCAGCAGAGATGAAGGAGTAGGCGAGCGATGCCGACGTTTGCGATCAAAAATCCGTATTTCATCATCGTGGTGTGCCTGTTTGTGTGCGTATTGGGATTGACCAGCGTGTTGCAAATGCCGGT
>DASPVD010000002.1:0-66986 GCA_035622555.1 Candidatus Eremiobacteraceae bacterium
TGTGGTAACACCGCTGGAGCCTCAGTCCCGCTGCTGCTGGACCAGGTAAACCGTGGCGGCTTCATCCAAGAAGGTGATCTTCTCTTGTTCGCGGCCATCGGCGCGGGCTGGACCTGGGGCGCCAGTTTGTACCGCTGGTAGCCACACCGAGTCGCGCTCGGGTGCAGAAAGTAATGCGGAACCATACTTAACTCTGCGCGGTTTTTCGTGTGGTTTGGCCGGACGGAAGTGTGCATTGGCTCCAGTCGCAGGCACACTTCTTCTACGGTGCAGATGGTCAGGCCGAGCGCATGCTTGGTATGTGTTCAGACAGGGGTTCCCCCGCCGGTCATTTCCGGCTGCTCGGCAGCAAGGCGTTTTACGATTCGTGTCGCTCGGGCGACCTTCCGCCCAGCGCGCTTTGCCCCGCGTGCGGTGCGGCGTACTGCACGACGCGCTTTTCGGATTGCCTTCCGTCCAGCACGGCGTATTCTGCGCGCTACTCGGCGGCCGGTCCGTCGGGATTGCCGCGCCGCCCGACGACTCGCTCGTCTTGTACGGCGCCTAGCCCGTCTTGCTTGCCTCTTTTTACGGGGCATGTTTTCCTCCTTGATGATGATGTGAAAATGCGCCAGCTTACCTTCGCAATTGCCACCGCGAACCAGGACTTACTTGGGCGGGGACACACAACAAACTGGTCAGATCAATACGCCGAAGGCGAAGGTGGTTGTCAATTGCTACTTCCTACGAATAAGCAATTCGTGCCCGGCCAATGCAGCCAGGGGCACTATTTGGCTGCCGAACGAGCGCTGGCCGAATATGACGATGAAAGTGCGGTGTGCCTACAGCGGTCGGACGTTTGCAGCTTGCAGCCCCTTCTGGCCTTTGACGACCTCGAACTCAACGGTCTGGCCTTGTTCAAGCGTTCGGTGGCCCTCTGCCATAATCGCGCTTTGATGCACGAAAACGTCGCCCCCGCTTTGGCGTTGGATGAAGCCGTAGCCCTTGTCCCCGTTAAACCATTTCACTGTTCCTTGTTCTTTACTCACTGATTTACTCTTTTCTTCGGCCTGTGTGCCAAGCCGGGTGTATGTTACCGCCAAGTTGGGGCGGGGGAGGAGGATTAAGTACAAGCGAGCAACAACGAAAACCCGGACCTTGCAACGATTTCGGCGGATGCGCGTGACACGACATTCCTGGCGCACTTGAAGAACTGCCCGAAATGCCACCGCAGTGATTCGCTACTTCGAGAGACAAAGCGAACTTGACCGCCTCTGTCCCAGACGGAAAACAATATCGATGGTCGATACTGTGGTGGGATATGTGCGAGCGACCGATGGGTCTCCGGCGATAAAACTGGGGAACTGGGATCGTGTAATGCTCTCGCCGGATGGGAAGCGGGTTCTGGCAATTGACACCAGCAGTTTTCATTACCTGTTGGCAATGAATATTGTACGATATCCAGCAAGGGAGATCGCATGAAAAGTATTTTTGTCGGAAACTTGAATTTTCAAACCACGGAGGCCGATTTGACGGCGCTGTTCCAGCCTTTTGGGCAGGTCGAGCGCATTCACATCGTGACTGATCGCGAGACAGGCCGGGCGCGCGGTTTTGCTTTTGTGGAGATGCCGAATGACGCCGAGGCAGCGAAGGCCATTGCCGCTCTGGACGGAAAAGAAATGGGAGGCCGCGACCTCAAGGTCAACGAAGCGCGGCCCAAGGGCGAGCGGCTCCCGCGCATCAATAGCGGCAGCGGACGCGGCCGCAGCGGATTTTCGCACGAGGATTACCGCGAGTCCGCGCGGCAGCCACGTGAACCGCGCTGGTAAGCCTACGGCTCGAGGTAGAACAATGCCGAAGTTCTGAGGAGACTTTTGAAAATCACCTTCCAAAAGCGCCAGAAGGAAATGAAGAGACAGGAAAAGCAGCGGGCTAAGGCAGAACGGCGTGAGCAGAAGAAATTCGCGAGGCGCGCCGCAAAAGAGGCGCTAAGTGCGCCGACAACACCGCCGTCCGACTCGGAACAGCAGGCTCAATCACAGGACAAACAACGGGTCCCGTCCGAATAACGGGGGCTTGGACGAAAGCGCCGTACGTACAAGTGGCGTTTCGTCGGGGTTGCCGTGCGAGAAAGAACCGCTCAACTCTTCCTCATGCCTCCTCTATGGCGGCGACAACTTTTACACTCACGTATCTCTCCCGTACAGATGAGTTCCGTTGTCGGTGTACCCACAGCGCGAAAATACATTGTGCAACCCTGACCGAGAACTTAAGTTAACTATAGTTTCTACGTCCACCGCGGCCAGATCGCCCGCCACCAGAACGATCGCCATCGCCGCGGGATTCTTGCGGACGCGCTTCGTTGACCTGGAGCGCACGGCCTTCGATATTCAAGTCGTTGAATTCTCCAATGGCCTTTGCCGCGTCATCTCCTGGGCCAAGTTCGACGAATCCGAAGCCCCGTGATCGGCCCGTCTCCCTATCCGTGATAATCCGTGCAGAGACTGGTTTGAAGCCTTTCTCGCTAAATAACCGCAGTAGGCTATCATCAGTGATGTCATAAGAAAGATTTCCTACATAGAGTTTTGTCACATGGTTTCCTTTGTCCCGGCATGTTCGGCTTCTAAACCAGACAGGGTAGACGATAACTGAGCGGGAACCTCAGCAGCTATGATATGACGATTAGGTGCTTAATGCACAATTGGGGACTCTTGATATACATGACGGGCTTGTATTCGACTCAGGACACGGCAAGATTGCGCTGCCCGCACTGCAACTCGCTGTATGCGTATTGCGTCTCGCAAAGAGGGCTTGTCGACTGGCTGGTTTATCGAATATTTGGTCGAAAACCCCACTACTGTGAGCGTTGTCAAACACGGTTTTATCTGTCGCAGCGTTCGCTCTCTGACCCGTAAATGGGTCATGCCTTGGGCCTAGCCGTCCATGGAAGATGGGCTTCCAGAAACACGCAACAATTGGCAGTAACAATTAATGTTTGTGAGTTGGCTGGACTCCTGTTTCCACGATTTCCGTCTAATGCGATTATACTCAGGAACATTGGGCCGATGGACCGTCGACGAAAATTGTCGACAAGGGAGATCAGGCCATGAGAGCGATGAGTGTGGTGGTGTGCGGACTCGTGTTGCTTAGCGTTTGGCAAGAGAAGAAACCCGGGGAAGAAAAAACAGGTGTGGAGAAGAATGCTGGGGACACAAGCAAGCTCGTGAATCCAGTGAAGGCTTCGCCGGAGTCGATTGCGCAGGGGAAGAAGGCTTACGGGTTCGATTGTGCGATGTGCCACGGAAAAGAAGGGGCAGGTGACGGCGATCTTGCGGAGAGCATGCATTTGAAGCTGAAAGACTACCGCGATGCCGCGGTATTGAAGGACCTGACGGATGGAGAAATGTACACGATCATCATGAACGGCAAGGGGCAGATGACCGGAGAAGAGGGACGGATGAAGCCGGAACAGGTCTGGAATGTAGTGAATTACGTTAGATCGTTGACAAAGAAGTGAAAACGCAGCCGGAGTTTCGGATCTGCAGCCGCTGGAGATTCCAAGAGTTTTGATGTCACGCGCTTCATTTCATTCCAAGAAGTTCAGGAGAATACTTGCCGCGACGGATTGAAGATGAGTTTGGTCACGTTCAGCAGCTGATCCTGATCGGAAAGGAACGCGGATATCTGCTCTACGATGAGGTTAACGAAAGTCTGCCCGCCGGGGTGACTTCAGCGGAGGAGATTGACGATCTCCTGTCTATCTTCGAGCGCCAGGGTATTGAGATCCACGAGGACCTTGCCACCGCAAACGCGGCGCGTGCCGCAGCCAACGCTGCGGAGGGTCCCGAACCCGACCTGAATGAGGAACTCGCCGCCGAAGCCAGCCTTGACCTCAGTTTGGGTGTAGACACCCAGTCCCAGGATCCGGTCCGAATCTATCTGCGCGAAATGGGCTCAGTGCCGCTGCTCACTCGCGAGGGTGAAGTAGTTATTGCCAAGCGCATCGAGCGCGGACAACT
Organism: Candidatus Eremiobacteraceae bacterium; assembly: GCA_035622555.1. Lineage (GTDB taxonomy): Bacteria > Acidobacteriota > Terriglobia > Acidiferrales > UBA7541 > Acidiferrum. Next base: position 3,999 of record DASPVD010000002.1, read on the forward strand.
GGTGGTGATGAAGGCGATCACCCGTTCACCGATCGTGATTAAGGAGTTGATTGCAGTCGGCAACGATTTGCGCAACGGCGAGCGGTCGATCAAGGAGATCGTCCAGTTCAACGATGAAGAGCTGACCGAAGCGACGATCGCCAACAAGACCAGGAGGACGCTGAAGAACATAGGCAGAATCGCGGAGCTTTACGAAACCGCGCAGAAGCAAGCAACAAAGCTTGCCGACACCGCAAAATCAAGGAACCAGGCGTATGCTCGGGCCAAGTGGGCTCTTGCGCGCACCCGCATCCAGATTTCTCTGGCGATTCGCAACCTCTCTTTGCACTGGCTTGAGAAAGAACGCCTGATTGGCGAACTGCGTTCAACTGTTGAACGCTTGCACGTCATCGAGCGCGAGGCACACCGACTTGAGCGCCGCGTGGACGCCGCCCTCGGCGATGTCGCGGCTGAAGCTCGCAAAGAGCTACGCGCGCGCCGTGCCCAGCTACGAGAGATCGAAGAATCGAGTGAAGTGGGATTGAGCAGTCTTAAACGCACCCTCACTGTCATTCAGCGGGGTGAGGCGCAGTCGCAACAGGCAAGAAATGAACTGACCGAGTCCAACCTTCGCCTCGTTGTTTCTATCGCCAAGAAATACACCCACCATGGTCTTCAGTTCCTGGACTTGATCCAGGAGGGCAATCTCGGGCTCATGAGAGGCGCCGACAAGTTCGACTGGCGCCGGGGTTACAAGTTCTCGACCTACGCCACGTGGTGGATTCGCCAGGCCATTACGCGCGCCATAGCCGACCAAGGACGCACCATACGTGTGCCTGTTCACATGTTCGATGCCATCAATAAGCTCCTTAAGTGCAATCGCCAGCTCGTGCAGGAGCTTGGCCGCGAGCCGACTTCGGAGGAGCTGGCCAAGCGGTTGGACATAAGCATCGAAAAAGTTCGCCAGATGCGCAAGATCGCTCAGACACCCATATCTTTTGAGACTCCCGTTGGTGAAGAGGAAGACTCTCACCTAGGCGATTTCAGTGAAGACAAGGCTGTAATCTCACCATCGGAAGCAGCCATGAACTTGAGCCTCAAAGAGAAGATGGCCTCTGTGCTGAGGAAACTTAGTCCCCGCGAGGAACGCATCATCCGCATGCGTTTTGGTTTTGAGGACGGCAATCCGCGCACCCTCGAAGAAGTCGGCCAGGTGTTCGCCGTCACGCGCGAGCGCATTCGCCAGATTGAAGCTAAGGCCTTACGCAAACTGCGCCACCCTTCGCGTTCCATGCTGGTCCACGCGTTTTTCGAGGGTCCGTGGTGATGCAGTTTTGTTATCCAGATTCTGCCTATGCCCACGTCAAGTACGCAGTAAGGGAGATCGAAAATGAAGAGTCTTTTTGTCGGAAACTTGAATTTTCAAACCACGTCCTCCCGTTCCGTCAGTTCACCAATTCCTCATTCTCGTTGCAGACTTACCGACTACTGCAGCGACGAAGATGATATGGTTACGCGTGCGTTAAATGTTCTGCATGCCCAGCACCATCGCCTTCAGGCTGGCAGGCCGCCGGAGAATTCATGGACATAAGCGTCGCGCAGCAGGCACCACAGACGCAGCCTTGGGATCGTGCATTTTGGAAACCAGTCCACGGAAAGGAAGGAGTCTTCGCGTATCTGATTGTCATTCATGTGCTTGGCGTCATTGGACTGATTCTCTATCCTCTCCCCAGCCTGAAAGTTCTTGGAATGACGCTGCTGTTTACCGCGCTAGGAGGGCTAGGGACCACGGTTTGTTACCACCGAATGCTAGCCCACAAAACCTTTCGGACCAATCCACTGATCGAGCAGCTCTTGATCTTCTGCGCCGTCCTCAACGGCTCGGGGCATCCCGCGAGCTGGGTTGCTTACCATCGCTTGCATCATGCCGTCGCCGACCAGCCGGAAGACATTTCCAGCCCCAAGCAAGGCGGCTTTTGGTGGGCGCATCTGCGTTGGTTGTATCAGACCGAGCCCGCCAACAAAAAACGCTGGGCTCCGGAACTTACGAGCGGGATTTATAGGATTTGGGGCTGGGCTGAGACGCCTATCATTCTTCTCTCGCTATTCGTGGGCCTGGTTCTCGGTTTTGGCTGGATGGGTTTCTTCTGGATGGGAGCGATTCGGCTCGTATACTCGTTGCATCTGCAGTGCTTTGTGAACAGCCTGACGCATCTAGGTGAAGCTACAGAATCCGCCGATTCCAGCGTCAATGTGTGGTGGCTTGGCCCATTCCAGTTGACGGCCTGGGGCGAGAACTGGCACAAAAACCATCACACGCACGCGGGCTCGGCGCGGCTGGGGCTGCGCTGGTATCAAACGGATGTTGGCTGGTATTTCATTTGGCTGCTCGAAGTCGTCGGGTTAGCGCACTCCGTCAAGCGCCCGCGCGTATCCTAACCTGCTTCGCTTCTGGTTCGGGATAGCTTGCAGGGTGTCTTGTGCCTGCAAGATCAAGCTCCCGGACAGTTCTTGGCGACCGATGAGCGTGTGTTACAGATTGCCGCTCGCCACCTCGCTGTGGCAATGTCCAACATTCGGCTGCCCGTCTCCGCCTCTCGGAAAGTGGTGCTAAGGCGCAAAGGAGCGTCCTCGAAGCGAAGCTCTGTCGTGAAGCACTACAAGTCAGACGACAGCACTTTCATAGACGATGCGTATCTGATTAAGGGGATCCCCGGACGGCTGCTCTGCTATAATCTGGCTACCTCGTTTTTCCTACCAGAAGGACGGAAACTCGAACGAAAGGCTTTTTGCTGTGGCCGCCGAATTTCTGAAAGCGTTCCCCATGCTGGAAGACGTTCTAATGGAATCTTGGCAGGAAGGAATGGGGATGGGCAACCCCTATACCAGCACCCTGCCAACCAGAGGGTATGGGCGTCCTCATTCTCTGGCAAGTCGGGTTATCGCATGCGCTAATCGGAGCTGTAAGGGCGGCGGCTTCGATCTCCTTCAGGACATATCAAAGATGGTGCATGAACGGCTGACGACGATGGAATTTGTGCAAGTCTGCCGTGGCACTGAGAATTCTGAGCAAAGAATAGGCCAAGATTGCGTCAACATGCTCCACTATCGCTTAACCCTCGAATATACGCTGGGGCAGTCGCCAGAATAGAGAAGTCGAACCACATCCTTGAAAAGATTGACGAATCCTCGCGCTCCACACCACCTACATAGTTGCGGTGCAGGTCGGCCAACTCTGCCAGCTTCTCTTGTGAAAGTTGGCGCTCCTTCCTGAGCGAACCGCAACTATTACAGCCCCACAGATTTCCGCGCCCGCGAAGGAACGCCATACGTTTGCTGTTTTGGAGCGTCTGTTGCCGCCATCGGCTGCTGATAGGCGCTCGCTCGGCAGCGACTTTCGGTCGGCCAAGGCGCTTTCCCTTTGCACGGGCATTCCGTAGACCGACCCGGACGCGCTCACCAATTAGTTCACGCTCGAATTCGCCCATAGCGGCAATTATTTTTCATCTTCGCTATGATCTGCGGCAGACCCGAGCGGAAGGCGGGTGTAGGTTAGAAGTACGTCAGCAGACGCGCCACAACTGGGACAGGTCAGATACATTCTCCCTGCCATGATTGAGTTAGGAGAGGTTTCCCCTTCACATACACCCGCACGAATCGGATGCCGCCGCGAGGCGCATGCAACTCGCACCGAAGAACATCGTGCCCATCCTCCAACCGCTCCTGCAGACGGTGAATGAGGCTGCAGTCGGACCCGCCAAATCAATTAAACGTTCTCCAATGCTGTACGTCGCGCTGTGATCTGGCGCATACCGCCTCGCCTGGAATGCCGCCTTCTTTCTGATTCCGGGATGTTCGCCCTTGCTAGACAGCCTTGTGCAGAATTCGCTTCAAGAGCTGTCGATGGCAGCGAGGCTGATGGTCAGGACAATGACAGCAAATATCTCAGACGTACTCTCGTCGTTTTTGTCGTGGTTTTCTGCAACTAGTTTTCCTGCCTTGTAAGGGCGCGACATGAATCAGGCGAAGGAACTGCTCGTCGCTGGTTGGCGCCGGAGTGCAGCACAGACCGACATCATCCAGCAATATGCCTTCGTAAACTAGATGAACAAGCTCGTCGTAGTCAGTTTCCGTTCCTTTGTCCGTGTTGCAGGCAACGAACGCCGACACGGTTGGCGGGTTCTCATAGTGCCGGAGATATTCGCGGACTTCTTCCTCAAGCCATTTACTCATGAATTCCTCCTGGGACACAGCACCTCGGCCAATTCTTCTTGTGTTCTGCGAAACCATTCGGGCCCTAACACCGCGTACCGGACTTCCGGTTTCCTGAAAGGCAAAATCACTGCGTCCACTGCTTACCCTTCCGTTGCTCGGCCAGCTTCGCAATCGCGGTCTTCACCTCGGGCGGCAGTTTTGCAGCGGCCTCGGCGTGTTCGCGCATCAAGAACGTGGTTCGCGTCGTCAGGAATTGCGGTCGCTCAGCGGTCATTCGTCTATCTCCCTCAAGTATGCTTGGTCTTCGGCGCGGTCCACGGTGAGCCAGCCTTTTGCGACCAATTCCAACACGTCTGCGAGATGCTCAGGGCCGAGGTCCCGCAGGAGCATCTGCGAACCGCCGTCGAACATCCAGTTGTAGGCAATATAATTGCTCACCATCATCGGCAAATAATGCTCGAAGAGATATTCCAGCACGCAGTCGGCGCGGAACACGCGTTCGTATTCGGGGTTCGGGTGCGGGATTCGGATGTGGAATGTCTTTTTCATACATGCTCACGTCGCCACCAAGGTGCTGGCAGCGTCGTCGCTTCAGGCAGTGCCAGAGCCTCACGCATCTTGGGATGGTCAACGTGAAAGATTTCCGCCGCGTCCATGTTTTCCCGCCACACCGGACGGCCGCCAACCCACCCGGCAAGGAATTCGCCTTGTTGATTCGCAACGACGAAGAAGCGCGGCGGTGGCGAGTCATATTCCTCGACCGTCACGTCGTACCGCTCGCTGTTTTCGCTCTCGATGGCATCTGCCAAGACTTTAATTTCCGCATTCCGGCGCGAGCGGTAGTCGCGGATAAGCCGTTCAGCAAGTTGGTCAATCTCATTGAGGTTCATTATTTGACTCCGGGTTTTCTGCTGCATGACTGACATAAACTCCGAACCAACGCGGCGCGATAACTACCGTGTCATTCGGCCCTCTCATCTGTTGCAACCAATCGCACGCTGCACCGCGTGTAACAAACTCGCGCTCGGCAACCAACCGCTGCGTCCGGTTGTCGAGTACCTGAGCGAGATAATTGGTTCTCAATTCCACTGCCACGGTTCCTCATACCAGACGACGCCGAGGTCGGCGTGCCGTCTGTGTTCACGCATGAATGTTTCTGCTTCCAGCTTCGTCATGAACTTCCCGCTCGCGTAGTTATTTCCCTTCGGGTCGATAACGCGCACTCTCCAAGGTCGCGGACGGTGACGGTCTAAGAACGCTGTCCATTCGTCGTACACACAGTAGTGGTGGGGCGCTGACATGCTCAGAACACCTTTCGCAACAGGATTGATTCCCGTTTCGGTGGTTTCGGATTCGGGTTCACGCTCGCGACCGCTTCGGCCAACGCGTCTTCGAGCGAGGGCAAATTCGCGATGTCGAGCACCCACCCATCTGATCCGCGCATCACCCATGCACGGTGTACCAACCGCCGCCGAATTACAGCGCCGGAAATCCCGATTGCGGCTTGGTGCAACAGATGCTCGCTGCGTTGCTGAAATTTACTCGCGTCCGTTCTGGTGTAAGGTTTGCTGTACTCAACATCGGTAATTTCTTCCGGTGACCGTTCAGCAGAGCAAATCAACTGCTCCTTGGCTGGCTTCCGAATACGCTCAAACTCCCGCGTGATGTGCTCTCTGATTTTTCCAATGTGCCCGTGCCCCATGTCGCATGACCCCTTAACGCATCAGCGCGGTTTTAACTACGTGGTTTTGAGCGTTGAAAAGAACTCGACCAACCTCAGCTTCGAAAAGCTCCGCGACTTGTATGGCGTCATTGAGTTTGCGGAATAACCAGGCTTGCTCGATTCGCGAGCAGAAGACAGGTTCGTCGTCCTGTAAATCGCGGAGAAAGATGAATCCCGAAGAGTGTGGACGGCGAACGACGAAGCGGTTTTCGAATGCGCTATCGCGATTCACAACGCCCCTCTGTTACCGACTCGCAACACATTGCTGGGTGTGAAGCGAATTTCTCTGCTTGTACCGAGGACTCTTCCAAGTAGGCCGAGCGGCCAACGTCCGACAACGCGACACCAAAGCGGCTCGTACCCGGCAGTGGTGAACACCAGCAGGCAGAATGTTCCGCAGGGAAGCTCGTCGTGATTTTGTTGAGAGACGTCGCGAATTCTGGCGAGGACCGAGGCGGGAGTCAGGTACTCCCGCTCGGTCGTAGGCGATGAACCGCTCACACAGTACAGGTCGTTCACTTTCTTTTTTCCTCCTAGTTGATTTTTGCTTTCTTTGCGCGAATGCGCTCGGCCTCTTCGTGCCCTAATTTTGCGAGTTCGGCCTTCATCCAATCCGGCAATTTTGATGCGGCCTCGATGCACTGCTCCATAAGTATCGTGGTTCGCGTGATTAAGTATTTCGGTCGGTTTGGATTGGTAGGCATTATTCGTTCTCCATTTCGTCTTTGTCTTCGTCTTCGTCTGGGTACATTTTCTTGCCTGTCTCGATGTCGCGCTCGGACCATTCGCTCCATGTTGTGAAATCTTCTGCGTTGTCGATTACAAGCTCACCGCTTTCAAGTAAAGGCTCAACTTCTTCAAAAAACGTTTCGACGCCAACCTCGCTGAGCCTCATCCCCGGCTTAAAGAAGTTGAGCTCAAGCCACTGTGAAAGCGTCATGTCGGCGGTCACGGCGTCACCCCCTGCCCATTGGCGATTTCTTCGCAGGCTTTGGCTGCTCGTGAATACACGCTAGTGCAGGCGCAGCAGAGACAATCGCTGCCGTTGAGTGAAGCTAGCTTCGCAACGAACAAGGTGACGATTGGATGTTCGTTCAGGCTTTGTGTTCTGGTGTAATCGACACTGTTGCGAATGGCGTCGAGAGCTTCGACAAACGAACGTGCCACGCCAGATAAATTGCAGGCGTCTTGAACGGCGAGAGCAGTCTTGGCGGCTTGTTGAAGCTTTTTCACGCTGGAACTTGCTATCAGGTGGCTCATCGACACACCAACCCCTCATCCTTGATTCCTTCGAGGATGGGTCCGAGGTAGCGGGGTTCGATGCAAACGGAATTGCCGAACGTCAATCGGTCTTCGGGAAGGTGGTCTTCAATCCACTGGAAGGCTGCAACGGAGAGTGGTTCGAGCAGAATGATGCTGCCGTGATTGTGGACCGCAAAATCGCCGGGACTGGAGCCGGATGAAACCGCAGGGTCGATGTGATTCTTGTTGGTGCTCATCATTTCCTCCTTTGAGGCCCATCATTTTTCCACCGCTCTCCGACTGGCGTCGGCCACGGTTGGCATGCCTTGCGGCAACTCTTGATGTTTTCTTTTTGTTTTGTGCAGAACTCCTCAAACAATCACAGCCGCAGCGTCAACCTTGCTAGTCAACGATTCCAGATTGGCGATGCCCAGATACTTCTGCGTCGTTTCCAGCGACTTGTGTCCCAACATGTACTGAATCGTCCGCACAGGAACGCCGCTGGCTTCCCAGTTGCTGGCGCACGTCTTGCGGAGCCTGTGCAGGTAATGATGCTGGCAGACTGGATGGGTCTTGCACGTTACTTGAATCTTCCGTGTTGTGTGATACCGTCCCGCAGTCCACGGGGCGGTGCAGTTTCCGCAGTTGACTCCCGCCTTCAACGCAATTCGCTTGAATTTTTTCAGGAAATGGCCGTCGGGTTTCCCGCCTCCGTTTGGAAATATCCAGCGGGAATGCGGCGCTTGCTTCTCCCGTTCTCTAAGCATCTCCACTAACTCTGTTGGCATCTTCACATCCCGACTTTCATGTTTCTTGGGAGTGAAACCGACATCAGGCTTTCTGCGGATGTGATAAAGCCCTCGGGCAAAGTCAATGTCCTTCCAAGCGGCATACATGACTTCTTGTTCGCGGCAGGCCGTTCCGAGGAAAAACTTGTAACGGATGGTTTCTTCTTCATCCATTGCAGCAAAGAGTTTTTTGAGTTCAGCGGGGTCGTAAGGGACCGCAGGCTCTTCCTCAAACTCTGGCAAGTCTCTGGTCAGCGAGAAATCAGTCTTGATTTTATTCGCCTTCAGAAGCGAAAGGACGGTCATCAACCGATTGTGCTGAGTCCTCGCCTCATAGCCTTTTTCAGCCAAGAAATCTCGGAAATCGCACAGAGTCTTTTTCGTCATCTCGTCCATAAAACGGATTTCGCCGAGGCTCTGTCCAAACTGGTTCAAATTGAGTTCGTACCCGGTGACGGTCTTCTTCTTTTTGGTCTTTCTGGCTTCTGAGAGAAATTTCTCAATGGCAGTTTTTATTAGTGTGCGATTTGCGTTTTTTGAATTCTCGTATTCCCTGACGGTCAAACCTAATGCAACCGCTTTCGCATTCAACTCAAGCCCTGCTGCCTCATGTCGGGCTTCGTCCAACGTGTCATACGGTTGGCTCCAAACAAACTTGCCCGAGGCGTCCCTGTAGCGCACATGGAACTTGACGCCAAGCTCAGTTTGAAGCGGACGCCCGGTCTTTGGGACCGCTCTATAACGCCAGCCCCTGCCCAGCTCTTTGCGCCTGATGTATATCTTTGCCACTCCCAAACATTGTAGCAGGAATGTAGCAAGCCGTCAATATGTGCTGTTTTATTGGTGTCTGTTGATATGGCGGAGGAGGAGGGATTCGAACCCCCGAGACCCTCACGGGCCTAACGGTTTTCAAGACCGCCGGTTTCAACCGCTCACCCACTCCTCCGTTTCTAAGTATAGCGTGCCGCTGCTTTCAGCGGGATTTTTGGTGACATTTTTGCTGCCTGTTGCTGCATTTTGGTGCAGGGTGTCACCAAATTGTCACCAAAACCTTCGAGTCTCGCGACCGCATTGCGTTTGGAATCGAGATTTGTGTGCGAATAACGCATCGTTGTAACGCAGCGAGACCGCCAGGCCCAGCCGCGAAATGGGGTCCTAGCGATTTTGCGATGTCTGTGTCGGTCTTAGCGGCGCTGCTCCGAAATTCACGCTGAATCGTTTACACCATATGGAGACTGCGCGGTATTTCGCCAAGTCCAAGTCGCCGGCAAGCGCGTAGTTTTGGTCGCCGATATTTCCTTTGATCACTCCCAGGTCGACAAAACCGGCCTTTTCCACGGTCGCCGCATCCTTGGCGTCGTCGGAGGCCACCATATAGACGTGAACATCAGGACCGTTGGATGTACGGAAGCTCGTAAGACGGAGAAAGCGAGCGCCGTTTGCAGTCTCGTAAATGGTTGCGGTACCTTCGGTCGGATGCAAAATGCTGTAGAACTGGCCCGATTCAACTGCTTGTGCCGAAGAGCCACCTTGTGCGGTCGGCATTGCTTCCTCGACATGTCGATTGACCACCAGCCGCTCCGGCCGAAATACATACCAGGCGATCGCCACCACCACGATCGCAATAGGAATGGCCACTTTTGTCCAGTTTTTCACTTTCTTTACCTCCTGACTTCAGTAATCTGCCGCTGCTTCCCTACTTCCTCTCATAGTCGGCAGCGCCAAAAAATCGGAAATGGCTGGCTTATGCAGAGAGGAACTGTTTGACGAGAACCGCAGTGTCCTCTGGATTATATTCGGGGAAAAAGTGGCCTCCCTTCATGGCCTGTCCTTGTACTCGTGGAGCCCATTGCCGCCAGATGCCCAGCGGCCCCCCATCCTTGGCATAGAAAGTGTCCAGTGGTCCGCCTTCGGCCCAGAGGTGCAGCATCGGACATTCGATTCGTTTTGATGCTTCCTTGTCGGCGCGATCGTGTTCGACATCGATCGTTGCCGCGGCTCGATATTCCTCACAGATTCCATGAACCCGCGCCGGATCGCGGTAAGTTGAGACATACTCCTCAAGAATCTCCGGGCCGAAGGAACCGTGTCCGAAGGGGTTATCGAAAACCGCTTTTGGTGCGCCGAGCAAATAGCTCTCCGGCAGCGGCTCTTTCTGGGACAGCAAAATCCAGGGCCAGTAGGTCTGGGCAAATCGCGCATCCGATCGGTTCCAGGCTTCGAGAATGGGAATCACATCGAATACAGCGAGTCGCTCTACCGCCTTCGGATGGTCCAAGGCCAAACGGTAAGAGACGCGTCCTCCGCGATCGTGGCCGATCAGCGTGAAAGTCGGAAAACCAAGTTCGCCCATGACGTCAACAAGTTCTTTTGCCATGGCTCGCTTGGAATAAGGAAAATGGTCGGCCGTAGAGGAAGGTATTCCGCTTCGACCGTAGGCGCGCAGGTCTACGCAAATCACCGTGTAATTTTTGGCAAGCTTTGGCGCCAGGAATCTCCACATCAGGCTCGTGCGGGGAAAGCCATGCACCATCAGAATGGCCGGGCCCTTTCCATAGCGGCGCACGAAAACGCTGTTTCCGGATACGTTGACTTGGGAAGTCTCGAACGCCATTTGAACAGTTGAATTTGCGCCAACTTGTGCGTCCCTTTGCGATCCTGCCAGCGGCGCGAAAGATCCTTCCAAAAAAACACCCACAGAGGTGCCAGTCACCGCACCAAGGAACAAACGTCGTTCCATTTCTTCCTCCTCGCTGGTCCTATGCCTTTGTCGCTCCAGTGATCATCGCTGCGGTTCTAGTGTCCATGACGCCCAAATCCTCAGCTATTTGCAGCTCGGGCGGGCAGGTTCCCATCGCCGAGAGTCGCGCGCGCCGCTTCCAAAATCACCTCAACCACCAGATCGGTCGCGGTGTGCATGGGGCTGTGGTCCACGCGGCTTGAGCGGACCTTCGCACCCATTCGACGCGACATGAATTGCTGCGTCTTTGGGTTGATCATGCGGTCCTCTTCCGCAAGCAGAAACCAGGACGGCTTCGTCTTCCATCCCGGGGTTGGCGCCGCCTCTTGAATGCACTGAACGGAAATTGGCCGCTGCACTGCGGCCAGAATTCTGGTCTGGTCGCTCGAAGCCTTGTGGGCGACTGCCCGGCTAAATCCTTCTTTCGGCATCCAGATGAAACCGTCCTTGTCGGGCGCCAACTTTGGTGTTTCGGGATGGGGTTCGTCGCGGTAGAACACCTGCGCGACAGTCTCTCCCTCATCGGGCGCCAGCGCCGCGATATAAACGTACGATCTGACTCGCTCTTGGCGTAGCGCTCCGATCACCGCTCCTCCGTATGCGTGGCCAGCTAAGACCACTGGGCCATCCAGTCGTTCAAGCGCGCGGCTCAACGCAGAAACATCGTCACTCAACGAAGTAAGCGGAATCGGCGCACAAGTAACCTGAAGCCCCTGGCGCTCTAACGGGAGAATCACATCCTTCCAACAGGAGCCGTCGGCCCACGCCCCATGAACCAAAACGATGGAGGAGTTCTGTGCAAAGGAATTCATCGGCCAACTGCGCCTTCACCGGCCTGGCGCCTGATGCCATTGGTATCGAGGAAGTCCTTTATGGCCGAAGCGATTTCCTCAACGTGTGTCTCTATCGCAAAATGTCCGGTGTCGAGGAACTGAACCTTCGCATTGGGTATATCCTTCTTAAACGCTTCGGCCCCCGCTGGCACGAAGAACGGATCGTTTTTGCCCCAGATCGCAAGCAAAGGCGGCCTTGCCTTGCGGAAATACTCCTGGAATTTCGGATAGAGCTTAACGTTCGAGGCATAATCCAGAAACAGATCGAGCTGAATCTCTTTATTCCCCGGGCGTTCGAGCAGAGCCGTATCCAATGTGTACGACTCAGGCGGCACGCTCTCCGGATTCGCCACCCCGTGGGTGTACTGCCATCGGGTTCCTCCCTCTGTTAAAACACCTTTGCGGAGGATGTCACGATTCTCCGCTGTGGGTGCGGACCAGTATTTCCGTATCGGAGCCCAGGCATCACCTAGTCCGTCTTCGTACGCGTTCCCGTTCTGCGAAACAAGCGCGGTCACACGTTCCGGGCGGGCCAGCGCCAAACGAAAGCCCGTTGGCGCACCATAATCGAAGACATAAATCGCGTAGCGGTCGATTTTAAGCGCCCGGGTGAACGCCTCGATCGTTGTCGCCAGTTGATCGAAGGAGTACACGTATTTTCGTTCCGGCGGGACCTCGGTGAACCCGAAGCCCGGAAGGTCCGGCGCGATCACACGGTAGTCATTGGCCAGCCGCGGAATCAGTTCCCGGAACATGAAAGATGAGCTTGGAAAGCCGTGCAGTAGCAAAATTACGGGCGCGCTCGCGTCGCCAGCCTCACGATAAAACACCCGCACGCCGTCGGCTTCAATCCTGTGTATATATGTCCGAGGCACGCTGAATCCGGTATCGTCCTGGTTCGCTGTTGCGCGTCTTGTAGCTGTTCGTGACGTGGTATCACTCATAGGTGTTCTCTCCTCACTTCTTGGATCTTTAGCGCAGGTGGGATGCCAGTAAAGTGGAGCTCACTCGAAGAGCGGGCATTCGCTGCAAATCATTCTGGCGATTCAAGATTGTATGCGGGGATCCCGGCGAGCCAGGAAACGTACCTGACAAACTGCTGACGGATGTCCGCCACTGACGAGTTTCCGTCAGATCGCCTGTCAGTTTAGTTTATTTTGCGCCGGGACTTTTTCGAACTCAGTTGCTGCCGGCAGCGGCGCCGAAGCTGCCATTCTGTGGAACCGTGGCAGGCCGACGAATGTGCAGCTTTTTCATCCTGTAAACCAGCGATGTGCGCTTCATGCCTAAGCGTGCAGCCGCGCCATTCTGCCCTCCGATCACCCAGTGGGTCGTTTCCAGGGCACGCAGGATATGATCCCGCTCCACCTCCGCGAGACCATTCAGAGCGCCATTGCCGTCCTTAGCAGTTTGCAATGGCTCTAGTTCGGAAGTTGGCGCGCGTAATATCGAGTATGGCGACAGAATCACCGCGCGTTCGATAAAATTCTGCAATTCCCGGACATTTCCGGGCCATTGGTATCGCGCCAACGCCTGCATCGTCTCCGGGGGAATGATGTCCACCCGTTTGTTCATGCGTTGCGCGTAAAGCCTTGTGAAATGCCGCACCAATCTGGGGATATCCTCCGGGCGGTCTCGTAACGCCGGGACGTGGATCGGAAACACTTTCAGGCGGTAATACAGGTCTTCGCGAAACGTCCCCTGCTTCACCATAGCACCCAAATCACGATGCGTCGCCGCGATCAGGCGCACGTCAACCTTGTGCGTGCGGTTGCTGCCGAGCCTCTCGAATTCCTGCTCCTGCAACACTCGGAGCAGTTTCGCCTGAAGTTCCAGAGGTATGTCCCCCACCTCGTCCAGAAAAAGCGTGCCCTTGTCAGCTAGTTCGAACCGGCCCGTTTTCTGGGTGATCGCGCCCGTAAATGCTCCCTTTTCGTGGCCGAAGAGCTCGCTCTCCAAAAGTCCCAGAGGGATTGCCGCGCAATTCAGTTTCACGAATGCTTTTTCGCTGCGGCCGCTCAGCTTATGTATGGCCCGCGCAACCAGTTCCTTGCCCGTTCCAGTCTCTCCTTGGATCATCACGCTCGAATCCGTGGGCGCCACTACAGACACCAGGCTCAGCGCGGTCTTCAGAGCCGGACTTTCTCCTACGATTTCTCCCAACTCGGCGCGAATTTCCTCTTCCAGATAGAGTCTTTGCTTTGTCTCCTTGTCTCTGTCCTCGATGGCTTTCTCGTGGTCCAAGGCATTCTCAACCGCAATGGCTACCGGGCGGGACACCTGTTCGAGAAACTCGATGTCCTCCATTTCGAACCCCCTCTCTGACCGCTTGCAGGCGCTTAGCACGCCCACTACTCCGCCTCTGCCAATCAGCGGGAGATCACAACCCGACCTCAAGCCTTCCTGCGCAACTCGTTCGTAAAAAAGTCGGCCCACGTCATTGCCGAAACTCTCGGGATCGTCGCGCACCTCTTCTAAGCTGTCAAAGTGCTGAGCTTTCCCGGTGCGAAACGCCTTGCCACCCATCGAACCGCGGATGGGCATTATGGTTCCCTCACAGAGGGAACCTCGCGCTTCCGGGTTGTAGAGCATCGTTATGCGCAGTTCCCCGGCATCGGGGTCCGGTAGAAGCAAGGTGCAAAAATCGCATCGCGTCACTCGCAGCAGATTGGTGGAGAGCACACCCACCAAGCGGCGAAGGTCCAGCTTCGATGTCATGCTATTCGTAATCTCCAGCAGCAATCGAAGCCTGTCGCGTTCGCGCCACAAGGCTTCCTCGCTCTTGTGTCTTTCAATGGCGATCCCGGTGATGTGGCTGGCGTTCTCAATCAGTTGCAGGTCGCTGCTGTCAGGGCTACGCACTTCACAATAAAGGATGGCGAAAGTACCCAGGGCCTTACCTTCGCTCGTGAACAACGGGCGCGACCACACCGAGCGAATCCCGTAAGGCGCCATCAGGTGACGATAGTCGTCCCATAACGGGTCGATAAGAATGTCAGTCACATAGACCGGCTCCCTCCGATGAACAGCGGTGCCGCAGGACGCGCCTTTTGGACAAATCCTCGTTCGCCCCACACGATCGATAAATCCAGGAAGGCTCGGCGCCGCTACGCAATGGAGATAGTTCCCCCCTTCATCGGGAAGCCAGATGGTGCAGAACAAACCATCACCTTGAGATTCGACCAGTCGAGCAATGATCGTCAGAACTTCGGGCAGTGGTGATCCGGCAAAAATCAACTTTTGAAGGTTCAATACCGAGTCGTCCGAAAACAGGCTTGTCCTGTTCGGCGCATGCGGGTCTCTCGACAGGACTTGTGCGGGAGATTGTGTTGCCCTCTCCATGAATTGTCCTTTCCTTTGAGCCATTGGATTCGACGGGCGGGACTTTTGGCACTAATTTGTTGCGAACATGGATGATGTCAGCGAGGAGGTCGACGGCCTTCAGCCATCTCTGAGGAAGCTCAGGTCTACCGCAAGAGCGGTCTCATGGTCCCAACTTCTGGCCTGGCAATACCTTAAGCCAGAGGGAACAAAATTGCCACACTGTAGGGTGTGGCGCGAGCAGCATCACCGCCCCAAAGACTCAGCAGGAATCCCCAGCGATACCTTGCCGGTTGGGCTGCTCTCGTTTCATTGTGCCGGCAGCAGCGACCTCAAATTCCGTTGTTCCGCTGAACCCCCTAAGTAATCAAATAGTCGAAATCAGGGCGTGGTGCAGAATAGGTCTGCGGTCATACTGCAGGCGCATGTTCTCACGTGCACTCAAAGGGGGGAATATGGATACGCTACGCAGGATCCTGGAGCAAGCCGACACTGGGGGATTTGCGATTGGGCATTTCAATGTTTCGGACCTGGTCACGGTAAATGCGGTTTTCGAGGCGGCCCGCGACCTGCAGGTTCCTGTGGTCGTCGGGGTCTCCGAGGGTGAGCGGCGGTTCATGGGCGTTCGCCAAGTCTCGGCGGTCGTGAAGAGTCTGCGTGAAGAGTATGGTTTCCCCATCTTCCTGAATGCAGATCACACCCATTCCTTGCAGAGCGCCATCGAAGCTGCTCAGGCTGGGTTCGATTGGATTGTGTTCGATGTTTCCACATTGCCCTTTGAGGACAATCTCCGTCAAACGAAAGCCGCGGTCGAAGCACTAAAGGCGATACGGCCTGACATCCTTGTGGAAGGCGAAATCGGCGACATCGGCAGTGGTTCTGAGATCCACGATGCCGCTCCCGATCTCCAGAAGGGTCTGACGAGCCCGGTCCAAGCCAAACAGTTCTTCGAAGAAACTCGAGTCGATACGTTGGCTCCTGCGGTGGGCAACATGCACGGGATGCTGAAGAGCATGCTTGCGGGAGCCGCCAAGAAGCGATTGGACATTCAGCGGATTGGCGCTATCAAGGCGGAGACGCGAGCTTTCATGACCTTGCACGGCGCGTCGGGCACCGATGATAACGATCTTCGGAAAGCAATCGCGGCAGGAATCACTGTAGTGCACATCAATACCGAGGTCCGGCTCGCCTGGCGCCGCGGGTTGGACCAGGCGCTCGCAAAACAGCCGGGCGAAATTGTTCCTTATAAAATCCTTCCGCAGGTTGATGATGCAATTAAGCAAGTGGTGACCGCCCGGCTAAAGCTGTTCAGCGAAGGGCGCCGTGCACGCCCTGCCTCGGTCTAGCAACTCAATCTCTCGATTTTTCGAAGGCGACTCACGCCGTGCTTAGGCCCTCTTTGGAGTCCGGGCAAAGCTGGAAACTCGGCTTGCTGCCCGCCGGTTTGTGCCGAACCTGCAATTCTTTTTTTACGTGGACCGTCAGCGCCCGTTTCCCGCGATGCAACCGTACTTTCACAGTGCTCACCGGGAGTCCAAGCGAGTTCGCAGCTTCCTTCAAGGAACAGTCTGCAAATTTACAGAGCTGGATGGCCCGGCGGCTTTCGAATGGCAGATTGGACAGCGCGCCCTGCAACATTTCCCGGTGTTCCACCCTTTGAAGATGCTCTTCCGGGCTTGGTTGCGGGTCTTTTAGGGATTCGCTGAACAATGCCCCATCGCATCCCCGGTCGACCTGGTCCCAGGCCACCGTGGGCTTCGTCCGGGTCCTGCGGATGTGCTGTAGCGCGGCATTAATGACGATCCGGGTCGCCCAAGTCAGGAAATCGGCGCGTCCCTGAAACTGGTGCAAGCGTGTAAACGCCGCAAGCATCGCTTCCTGTACCGCATCCTCGGCGTCCTGCGGGCGGGCAAGAATTTGTAGTGCCCGGCAATAAAGGTTTCTGCGGCAAGATTCGAACAAAACATTGAGAGCTTCCGGATCCCCAGTCTGTGCCCGGAGAAGTAAATGTTGTCTCTCATGCGCGGACGTGGTTGATGCCCCGTAATTCACTGCTCCCCCTTGGTGAGATCGAGGCTGTTTGCCGATGCCCGAACGACAGCTCTGAAAGCAAGCGATTCGCCAGTCGGGAGGTATAGGCGGGAAAAAAGTATTGGGGTCCAAACTATTCCAGGAGTTGAAGATCGCCTAAATGGAACCGAAGGAAGATTCGATCGTTGCTGACGGAATGGTGATGGATGTCCGCCAGTGACGGATTTGCGTCGCCGGCGACTCTTAACCGGCGTCGATCAGCGTCAACACGTCGGCGCCTCCATCAGGAAACCGTTCGACATCCCCATTGGGACGAGGTGCAACCTTTGGCAATCTCACGCCCTACGGCAGCTTTAGGAACTGCGACAGTTCTTTTGCCGCGCGGCCCATGGCGCGAGCCAGGCTCAGCTTGGCGATATTGTGGGCGAAAACCGCGTTAATGCAGTCGAACTGCGCGGTGGTGGCCGATTGTTGCGCTTGCGTGTAATCGACCGTGGTGCTGACCCCGGCGAGCAATTTTTGATGGGTCAGCTCGGCTGCCTCGCGATTCACCTCCAGGCTTTTCTGCGCCACTTCCACCTGACTGGCCGCCACTTGCAAGTCCAGAAACGCGCTGCGCACATCGCTTTCGATTTGGCCCTTCAAGTCATCGTATTCAGCGCGGCGTTGCGTCAGCGTTGCGTCGGCCTGCTCGACGTCTCCCTCGACACGCCCACCCTGCCAAATGGGAATCTTCACATTGGCCGTGGCCGTGTAGGTGGTTTGAATATTGCCGGGGGCCACGCCAATTCCGCCAACGTCGGCGGTTACTCCGACGGAAGGATAGCGTTCCGCGCGAGCGGCAGCCTTGGCGCGCTCGGCGGCACGAACTTGTGCTTCAGCGGCCTTCAGGTCGGCGCGCTGAGCGAAGGCCTGCTGCAGGGCATCCTCGACCGTGATCGGCAGCGCAGGGGAGTATGGGATTTCATCGGTCAGTTCGTACTGGTCGCTGGCGGGCAGGCCGACCATACGCGCCAGATTGATTTTTTGCTTGGCGTAGTCGTTCTGCAAAGAAAGCAGCCGCTGCTGCTCGGTAAGCAGCTGCACCTGATTTTTGTCCGCGTCGACCTTGGCGAGCACACCTTGACCGAGCTGCTGCACGCTTTGCTGGTACACGGCGTTGGCCGCGTCCACCTGCGCCTGCTCCGCAGCAAGCCGAGCCTTTGCCGCGGTGGCCTGCAAGTACGCGCCACCAACCGCCAGTACGATCAAATCGCGTGCGTCCTGGGCGGAATAGCGGTTTGCCCGGGTCACGTCGTTCATCGCTCGATAGTTGTTCAGCGCGGTCATGTCGACCACGGTCTGCGAAAGATGGGCGCGGAAATCGACGTAGTTGAACGGTCCGATGATCGCTGGAATGGCAAAGCCCGGAAAATTGAAACGGAAGCCAAAGGCCCGCAAGTCTTCCGTCTCGACGTTCTCAACGGCGGTCCCGTTGAGATTCGGAAGCAGCGAGGCGCGCGTTGATCGAGCCTGGCCTTCGGCTTGCCGCAACGCTTGCGTGGCCCCGCTCTGGCCTAGGTTGTAAGCCAAAGCGCGCAGGATGGCGTCGCGAAAGCCCAATTTGCCGTTGAAGGGCATTTGCGCGGTGCCCAACGTGCTGCCCGCGTATATGCCCTGCACTTGAACCGTGGAATTCAGGGTATTGACGCTATTGGTCAAGCCGGATATCGGCGACTCGGTGGCTTTTACGCTTCCGTTTGATTGTGTGGTTCGCCCGGAAAGCGGTAACTGTTCGGCCTGTGTGCTTTGTTGTTGCTGCTGAGGTCCGATTTGTGCTGTTGCCATCGGCACTAAAACCAAGACGGAAACCAGCGCTCCGAGGCTCAGCCGCTGTGGCCATCTGGTCGGGTACAAGCTGTGAAGCGGTACTCTCGTTCGTGTGCGCATGAGACTCCCTGAACTTATCAACTGAGCTGCTTGCGAAACCGCCAAATACTCAGTGCCACCAGCACAACCGTGAACGCCAACAGGGCTAGAAAATTCGGCCACAGTGTTCCGATCCCACTGCCCTTGATCATGGCGCCCCGGGAAATCTGGCCGAAGTGTTGGATAGGATTGAACTGCGCCACCGGCTGCAGCCATTTGGGCATCGCCTCAACCGGAGTAAATGCTCCCGACAACGAAGTAAGCGGCGGATTTACAAAGAACAAAGTCAATTGCGCTTGCCGCGCGGACTTGGTGAACGTCGCGATGAACGTTCCGATGCTGATGCCGCAGAGCAAACACAACGCCGCGGCTCCCAGGACCAGCAGGGCATTGCCGCGGAAGGGAATATCGAAAATCACCCGCATAACCACCACGGCCATCAATCCCATCATGCATAGCAAGGCGAAAAGGGGAAACAGCTTGGCAATGATGATTTGCGTGGTCGAGGCGGGCGACATCAGCAATTGTTCCAGCGTTCCGGTTTCGCGCTCTTTCACCAACGCGGCCGCGGAAATCAGTGACCCATTCAGGATCAGCAGCACGCCAAGAATGCCGGAAACGATGAACCAGGTGGGTTCCAAGCCAGGGTTGTACAGGAACGCCGGAAGCAGGTTCACCATCCCTCGCCAACTTACATTGGGGGCGGCGATCTGCTGGAATTGCGCATGAATTCCTTGCGCGGCAATTCCTTGATTGTATGAGGCGATGACCCCTTCAGCGTAAGCCTGAGCGATGGTCGCGGTGTTGGAGTTCATGGCGTTCAACAGCACCTGCACCGTGACCGGCCAGCCGCGGCGCAAGTCTCGCGCGTAGTTGTAGGGGATCACCAATCCGGCATCGAGTTTGGCGTTGGCCAGATCCTTGGACATTTCGTTGATGGATAGATATGTGCCGCTGGCATCGAAAGCCTTGCTTTGCGTCATTTGCGCGATCAGTTCGCGGCTTTCCGGAGTCTTGCTGTCGTCCACCACTCCCAAATGCAGGTTTGCCACCGTCGGGTTCAGCGCGAACCCGAATAACAATAATTGCAAGGTCGGAGGAATTATGAGCGACATGGCTAAGCGCCGGTCGCGCAAGATTTGCTGGAATTCCTTGATCACCAAAGCGCGCATGCGCGGTCCCAGCAGCGCTCGCAGTTTTCGCTTCATACGCCTAATCCTTCAGCTGCATCCGGCGCATGTTGCGCCAGGCAAAAAAGTAGAAGATCGACCCGATCGCGGCGACCACCAGGACTTTCCACCACACCGCGGGCCAACCACCGCCGGCCAGCATGGCGTCGCGCACAATCTCGATGTAGTAGCGGCCCCACACAAAATTCGAAAGCCAGCGAATCGAACCGGGGATGTTGGAAATCGGGAAGAGCAACCCGGAGAACATGTACACCAGCAGGAAACCGGTCAAGGCAATCACTTGCATCGCGGCTACCTGACTGGGGATCGCCGCCCCAATCATGTTTCCGAAGGTGGTCACGCAAAACATGTACAGAATGGTGGCGACCAGGAATGGCGTGGGGTCGCCGGCGAAGCGCAAGCCGAATCCCAAAAACAAAATCATCAACATGATCAGAGCCTCGGCGGTTGCTACAACCATGAACGCCAGGATTTTCCCCAACAGAAATTCGTGGGCCGAAATGTTGGCGACGTAAACTTGCAGCAGCGTTTTCTGCTCGCCTTCTCGAGCCATCGCCAGGGTGGCGAGCAACGGCGGGAAAATCGACATGGCCATGACGAAAATGCCCGGGCCATAGAATTTCTGCGACGAGCGGCTGGGGTTGTACCACAGACGAATCGCCGCAGTCACCGGTTGCGCGCGAGTCGCGCCGCCGCGTTCGGCGTTGAATGCCCGTACGATTTGCGCGGCGTCGCCGGCAATGATTTGCGCGGTGTTGGCGTCCGAACCGTCAACCAACAATTGCACGTTGGCCTGTTCTCCCCGCGCTACGCGACGTCCGAAGTCCTCGGGAATGATCAGCGCGCCGCGCGCTTTGTTCGCGGTGAAGGCTTCTTCCGGCTGCTTGTCGGTGGGCCAAGCCACAATATGGAAGCTAAGCGCGTCCCGGAAGGCATCCACCAGCTTTTGCGAGGCCATCGAGGAATCCAGATTCTGGACCACGATGGGAAGATCGTTCACGGTCAGGGAAATTGCCGTGGTTTGTAGCAGCAGCAACACCACTGGCAACAACAGCGCGAGCAATACCGCCAGCCGGTCGCGCAACAGTTGCGTGAGTTCCTTGCGTGCTTGTGCAAAAATGCGGCGCATCTCAGCCTCGTTCCTGTAGCTCTCCCGCTAATCTTCCGCGCTGACCTTCCCTTGCTGGCGGGCGTGTTCCACGATGCTGATGAACACGTCCTCGAGCGAAAAACGGCCCTCGCGTGCTTCCAAAACGCGCACGCCGCCGGCAGCCAGCTTTGCCGTGGTGTCGCGTATGGCCGTTTCCGGATCGACGTCGCTGATTACATGCAACCACCGTCCAAAAATAGAAACTCGCCAGCGTTCGCTTTCGGTCTTCAGCAAATCGGCGGCGCGCTGCGTTTGGTCCACCTCAAATTCCAGCAAGTGACCTTTCTGCTGCGCTTTGATTTCGCTGGGCGTGCCCTCGACCAGCAACTCTCCGGCCACCATCAAGCCCAAACGGTTACATTGCTCGGCTTCTTCCAGATAGTGTGTGGTGACCAGCACCGCCGTGCCGGAATCCGCCAGGTAGTTGATCATCGACCAGAACGCGCGGCGCGCCAGCGGATCAACACCGGAGGTGGGCTCATCCAGGAACACAATCGCCGGCTCGTGCATAATTGCCGAGCCAAACGCCACACGCTGTTTCCAGCCACCCGGCAGGCTGCCGGTTAGCTGATTCTGTTTTCCTTCCAAGCCGGAAAAACGCATCACCCAGCTTTCCTTTTCTTCTCGCTCTTCCGGTGTGACCCCGTACACCCCTCCGAAGAACTCCAGGTTTTCTTTGATGGTCAGGTCGTTGTACAGAGAAAACTTCTGCGACATGTAGCCAACCCGCTGTCGCACCCGTGTGGAGCGCAGCGCGGCGCCTTGCTCGCCGGCCAGGTGAATGGTGCCGTGAGTCGGTTCCAGCAGCCCGCAAAGCATCTTGATGGTGGTGGTCTTTCCGGCGCCGTTGGCGCCCAGCAGCCCGTAAATTTCCCCGTAGTTCACCTGCAAGCTGACGTTATGCACCGCGGTGAACGAGCCAAATTGCTTGGTCAATCCGTTTGCGTCGATTCCTAATTGGCCGCGTGAATTGCGGTGCGGGCGCCGGCTGGGAAAAGGCTCGTCACTGGTGCGTTCGCCCAACGCGCGCAGCGTGGCAACAAATGTGTTTTCCAGGGTCGGTTCATCGATGTGCAGGTCGTCGATGGGCAGACGTTTTTGCTCCATCAGGCGCTTCACTTCGGTTAGCGCCTGCTGTGGATGGTGAGCCAGCAAGTCCAGGCGATCCCCAAAGCGCTGCACGTCGAAGATTTCAGCGTCGTGTTGCCCTTCCAGAATGCTCAACGCTTCGCGCAGGTTCGGGGTGCGCAACTCGATGCGCTTGGCTTTCAGGCCGCCGCGAATTTCGTCGGGAGTGCCGATCTGATGGATTCTGCCTTGATGCATCAAGGCCACGCGATGGCAGCGCTCCGCTTCGTCCAAATATGGCGTGGCCACCAACACCGTCAGACCTTCTCCAGCCAGGTGTGCCACGGTGTCCCAAAATTCGCGGCGCGAAACCGGATCGACGCCCGTGGTGGGTTCATCCAAAAGCAAGACTTGCGGCTCGGACACCAAGGCGCAAACCAGCGAGAGCTTTTGTTTCATGCCGCCGCTCAATTGCCCAGCCAATCGCGACGAAAAGCGATCCATGTCGAACGCTTGCAGGTAGCGGTGACCGCGCTCATCGATTTCAGCGTCCGGAACATGGCGAAGTTGCCCGACGTAGCGGATGTTCTCCATGACGCTCAGGTCAGGGTACAAGCTGAAAGTTTGCGTCAGATAGCCGGTCTGCGAACGTGCGTCGCGTGCCGGCTTCCCGAAAATCTGCGCGGTTCCCGAAGTGGCTTCCATAACGCCGGCCAGAATTTGGAACGTAGTGGTCTTGCCGGCTCCGTCGGCGCCGATCAAGCCGAAAATCTCGCCGCGTTGCACTTCGAAGCTGATACCGAGTACCGCCGCGAGATTGCCGTAGCGCTTCCGCAAATTGCCAACGGCAATCGCCGCACCGGACGACGGCGCGTCCCTGGCGCGTAGTTCGCTCCGCTCTGTTACCGTCGTGTTCATTCCACTGATCGCCTGTGTGGTGGCCAAGCGGTGCCGCTCACCAGGATTTCGCCATCTGCAGGCATACCGGGCTTCGCGAAGCCAATGCCTTGGGTCAGTTGCAGCTTCACGCCAACCACTTGCTTCACGCGGTCATTGTGGAAGTAAGTATTCTCCGGAGTGAACGTTGCCTGAGGATCGATCCGCAGCACGTAGCCATCCAGCGCCTGCTTGGGATTCGAATCCAGGAAAATGTGGGCTGGCTGGCCAATCTTGACTTTGCCGATTTCGCCTTCCGGAATGAAGCCGCGCAAGTACACCTTGCTGAGATTGAGCAGCGTGACAATGGCCGTCCCGGCTTGCACCACTTCACCCGGCTCCGCGGTGCGTGTGATCACCGTACCGTCGAAGGGCGCGAGCACCGTCAGATCCGCGCGGTTGGCTTCCGCTTCGGCCAATTGCGCTTGAGCCTGTTCTGCTTGCGCTTTTGCCGCCGCGACTTGCGCCTCCTGCTGAACGATTTGCCTTTGCGTGCTGGCAACCTGAACGTCACGAATTTTGGGATTATCCAGATTCGCCTGTGCAGTGGTAAGCGCCCCCCGCGCCGATTCCACGCGCCGCTGTGCCGCAGCAACTGCCGCGGCTTGCTGGTCCGCCGTGGCTTGCGCCTGCAAGCCTTGCTGTTCGGAGACAGCGCCGGTCTTCGCCAATTTCGTGTACGCATCGCGGTTGAATGCCGCAAGCTTCATCGCAGCTTGTTGTTGTGCCAAATCCGCTTCGGCGGCAGTCAGTTCGGCCTGAGCCTGCCGCACCCGGCCTTCCGCATCCATGTTCGACTGGGTGGATTGCAATTGGTTCTCATGCAACTGCTCGTGCAGGATGCTAATCTGATCGTTGGCGGAACGAGCCTTGGCCTGCGCATCCAGAAGTGCGGCGCGCGCGGCTTGCTCTTGTGCCCGGACTTGCGCATCGTCCAAACGCGCAATCACTTGCCCCGCGGTGACCGAGTCGCCTTCGCGTACGGTGATTTCCAGGACCTTGCCGCTGGTTTTGGGAGCCACCGCGGAATCATCGCCTTCGATCCTGCCACTCAGGGCCACGATGCTTGGCGGCAACGCGGGGTTGGCGAAAAATACTTTCCAGATCAGCAGGAGCACCATCGCCACGCCGGCAATCACCAGAATGCGGACCACCCGGCTACGAGGAGGACGCTCTTCGACGGGCTCTCTGGCACTCTCGGCCGGCTTGGCTGAGCCGGTTTGCGACTTGTCTGCTGGTGGTGCGGTCAGTGTGTGCGCGTCATCCATTGGGTTGTGCTCCCGAGGCTAAGTGGCTGCGCTCAGACCTTGCTCTTGGGTCCAGCATCGTGGACTGGCGATTGGCAGCCGTTGTTTCTGTCTGGAAACTTGCTAGCTGAATTGGAATTCGATTGCGCGGGTTGCTGCTGCGACACTTGTTTCAGATAAGCGAGCGAAAACTCCGAAATGTGGTCGGCGATCCGTTCTAATTGTTCCGGCGTCAGCTTCAGCTCTGGCTGCAGCCGCGACAGCACCGGACTGGAAAACGCATAGAAGAGCACTTGCCCAAAAATGCTGTTGTTGCACAGGCGTGTCTTCTCGTGTTCCGGCGGCAAGCCGAGCATGACCCCGAGGGCCTTCAACATGCGCGTGTAGATCGGGCGCATGCCTTCGTCGACCACGCGTCCCATCGCCGGGGTGGGCTGCGAAAATTCGTGCATCATGATCCGAAAGCCCCATTGGGGCCGGTCGCGCGCGCACAGGCTCTTCAGGCGCACATGGATCACCCGGCGTACCAATTCTTCCGGCGAGCGCGCCTCGTCAAGAGCTGCGGTTATCTGGGCCATTTCCGGCGCGCGAACGCATCCGCGCAGCACTTCGGTGTAAAGCCCCAACTTGTCGCCGAAGGTGTAATTCACGGCGGCCACATTGGTTTTGGCAAGGCGGCAAATCTCGCGAATCGTAGCCTTGTAATATCCCTTTTCCGCAAACACCTGGCCGGCGGCTTCCAGCAACTTCTCGCGGGTGCCCGCGGGTGGGGCGTCGCGCCTCCGGTGTGGCCGGCGAGGGCTGAAAGGTACCGATGTGGCCCGGTGGACCATGTCAAACAATTGTTTAAAACATTTGTTTGAATCTGTCAAGCCCCTTTATTCAGTACTACGCAAGGCTGGTACCTGGAATTTCACCCTAGCTCGGGCAACAGTTCTCCCCCATGGCTAATTCGGCTAGCGCACGAAGCTGGCAATCAGCTCGCCCTGGAACTCCCAGGGCGGCATAACGCTAGAATGAGGTGCGGAGGACAGCTTTGATTGTCAGTGATTGGCCAGTGGATGGCTTGGCATGGAGAAAGATAAACGACAGGAATCTGGAGATGATGTTACCGGCGGACCACACGCTGCACGGAACTGTTGAAGCGGGCTGCGTTCGCCGCGCTCCTTGTCTGCAACGTGTGCACGCCCGACCACACCAGTTGCACCCCCGCGCAAATAGCAATCATGGCCACTACCGCTTTCAGCTTATGCGCGGGCACTTTCGGGGACAGCATGCAACCCAAAACCACCCCGGGAATTCCTCCGGCAAGCAACGGCATCAGCACCTGCGTGCTGATCGACCCAAAAGTCCAGTGCAGCGCGCTGCCGATAATCGCCAAAACCAAGCCGAATACCAGATCGGTTCCCACTACTTGCGCGGGCGCCATTTCTGAGTAGTTCAGCAGCAGCACGGTTCCTAAAGTGCCGGCACCCGCCGAAGAAAAGCCCGACTCCACTCCAATGGGGAATGCCAGCCAAGGCAGCCAGTGTACATTCTTCCTAGCAAAACCCGGCACTTGCGCGCGCGGTATGAAGCTCACGCTGGAGGAAACCGCCAGCAGCACGCCCAGCACAATGACTACAACGGAGTCGCTGCCCTGCTTGGAAAGCACTCGCAACGCAAACATCCCGAGAACCACGCCTGGAACCGCGCCTTGCAGCAACAATCGGAAATAATGCGCGTGCACTTGGCGGGTCGACAGGTAGAAAGGAGCAGCAATCAAACGCAGCACGCCGGCAAAAACGAATGTCGTGCCGACAGCTTCCGCTGCCGGCAGGCCGCTGATGAGCAGCAGGGCAGGAACCGTGAAAGTGCCTCCGCCAATTCCGGTCAGCCCAACGCACATCGCAATTAAGAAACCGACGATGACATGGGTCACTGGGCGCGCTCCGAGAAGGTGTGGATTCCGCACTCGAGTTTCCGGCCACCCCAACGGCCAGACCGGGGATTTTGGGGATCCTCGGGAACCGCGGTGCATGGCTCGCAACCAATGCTCACATAGCCCTGATCGTATTGCGGCAGATACTTCAGTTTTTGAGCCGCTGTATATTCCCAAACTTGACCCCACGACCAATCGGCTAGTGGGCTCACTTTTGAAAGCGTTTTGCCGCTGGGCAATCGATGCAGTTCCACCTTTTTCATGTTCTTTCGTGTGACCGATTGTTCCCGGCGGAGGCCGGTGAACCAAATGTCAAACGCCTCCAGAGCTTTGAACAGCGGATCGACCTTGCGCAATTGGCAGCATTTGGTGGGATCTTCGCGATACAAAATCCCGAATTTCAGCTCTTGCTCCTTTACTGTGTGTTCGGGGAGCACGTTCACCAGGTTGAATCCCCAGTCTCTGGCCAGTTCATCGCGAAACCTGTAGGTCTCTTGGAAGTGGTAACCCGTCTCCAGGAAAAGCACCGGAATATTCGGCAGCCACTTTCGCAGCAGCTGCAGCACTATGACGTCCTCGGCTTGGAAACTGCAGGTGAAGCAAGCGGATCGCTGCGGTCCTTGGTTCAGGACCAATTCGATGAGCTGTTCCGCCGTCTGCGTTTCCAGATGCTCGGAATTCGCCAAGGAATCCATTTAGCGTTCCTCACTTTCTTGCCACTCGCCCTGCGCTCGGAGTGTCTCGGCGATCTGCAATGCGCGACTGAGACGGCTTCGCGATTGCGCCAACACAAAATGCGATTTCCCGGCGATGCTCTCCAGCAGGGCGCGATTGCGGGTGCGAATTCCGGTTTCCTCCCATACGACAATCAGGAATCCCAGATCCCAAAGATTAGCGAACAGCGGGCGCCGCGCGGGTGTGGGGACTTCCGCGTGATTGACCAGCACAGTTTCGAATCCGCGTCCGAGCAGCGCGCGCTCCAACTGCTCTGCCTGCCACTGCTCGCCGTCGATGGTGAAAATCGCAGGCCGGTGGCCGTGCCGGACGATGCGCTCTTCGAGCGTGACCTTGCCAGGGCTTTCGGTTTTGAAGCGGTCCGTTTCGGGGCCCACTGTGCTTAGCCGCTGCGACAAATCTTCGTGAATCATCGCCGCGCCGATGGTTGCATTGCTCGCGGGATCGATGAGGATCAAAGCGCCGGTGGTGCGATTGCGGGAATAAGCATCGAAGAAGAGTGGCTGGCTGGTTTCAAACTCGACGGAGGCGATCTCGTTCAATTCCAGGCGGCTCGCCGGGTGCTGCGCCAGGGTGTTGATATTCACTCGAAAACGAATGCTGGTTGCTTTGGCTTTCACCACTCGGCCGGCATGTTTCGCCAGGTACACGCGGCCGAATTCCAAGGGCGCGCCGTGCAACCAAACCACCATCGCTCCGAAGCGACTCGAAACATGCGGTGGCGCGTCCGCAGAAACCAGCATGTCTCCCCGGCTCAAATCAATCTCGTCCGCTAACTTCACCACCACCGATTCCGAGGCATGCGCGCCTTCCATTTCGCCGTCAAAACTGATGATCGAGTCCACCGTGGTACTTTGTCCTGAGGGCAACGCGACTACCGGATCACCGGGACGCAATACCCCACTCGCCACCCGCCCGGCAAAACCGCGGAAGGTGGAGTCCGGGCGGATCACCGATTGCACCGGAAAGCGCAGTGCAGCCATGTCCACCGCAGGTTGGATGGCCACCGTTTCCAGGTGTTCCAGGAGCGTTGGCCCGGAATACCACGGCGTGTTGCGGCTGCGGGTAACCACGTTGTCGCCTTCCAGTGCGCTGATCGGAATGCGCTGTACCGCAGGGATGCCAAGGTGCGCCGCTAGGGCCGCGAACTCCTCACCCAGCCGCGAGAAAATCTCTTCGCGATAGTCGATCAAGTCCATTTTGTTAATGGCGGCGACTACGTTCGAAATGCCAAGCAGCGACGCGATATACGCATGGCGGTTGGTTTGCGGCAGCAGCCCTTTGGAGGCGTCGATCAAAATGACCGCCAGATCCGCTGTGGAAGCTCCCGTGGCCATATTGCGGGTGTACTGTTCGTGCCCGGGCGTGTCCGCGATGATGAATTTCCGCCGCGCGGTGCTGAAGTAGCGGTAGGCCACGTCAATGGTGATGCCCTGTTCGCGTTCGGCGCGCAAGCCGTCGGTCAGCAGCGAAAAATCGATGGCCTTGCCCGAACGATTGATGCGGCTCTTCTTAACGGAGGCCAGCTGATCTTCGTAGACGGCCTTGCAATCGTGCAGCAATCTTCCGATCAGCGTGGACTTGCCGTCGTCGACGCTTCCGGCCGTGGTGAAACGCAACAGCTCCTTATTCACTTCCTGCTCGAGGAATTCTTCCAGATCGCGGCGAACATCCATTTCGGCGGCCACGGGCATTAGAAGTATCCCTCGCGTTTCTTGATTTCCATCGAGCCCTCTTCATCGTGGTCGATGGCCCGGTTCTCTCGCTCGGACCGCCGGAAAGAAATCATTTCCTCAATGATTTTGGGAACGGTGTCGGCTTCGGAACGGATCGCCCCGGTGCAGGGCACGCATCCAAGCGAGCGCATACGGCAGCTGACCAATGTGATCTGTTCGCCGCGTAGCAGTTGCTCTTTCGAATAGATCAGCACCAGCGCGCCGCCGCGTTCCACCACTTCGCGCTGCCGCGCGTAGTACAGCGGCACAATGGGAATCTTCTCGACGTGGATGTACAACCAGATATCCAGTTCCGTCCAGTTCGACAGTGGGAAAATGCGGATGCTTTCGCCCTTGTCGATTTTGGAGTTGAAGATGTTCCACAGTTCCGGGCGCTGATTTTTGGGATCCCATTGCCCGTGAACGTCTCGAAACGAATAGATGCGCTCTTTGGCGCGGGACTTCTCCTCATCGCGGCGGGCACCTCCGAATGCTGCCGTAAACCCGCCTTCCTCCAACGCATCGAGCAATGCCCTGGTCTTCAATAATCCGCAGCACTTTTGCGTGCCAAGCGCGAAGGGGTTGGCCCCCTCCTGCAGAGCTTTGCGGTTCTGATGAACAATCAGTTCGGCGCCCAATTCCCTGGTGTAGCGGTCGCGAAACTCGATCATCTCCGGGAATTTGTAGCTGGTGTCGATGTGCAGCAACGGGAACGGAATTTTTCCGGGGAAAAAGGCTTTCTGGGCCAAGCGCAACATCACTGAGGAATCTTTGCCGATCGAGTAGAGCATCACGGGACGGGCAAACTCCGCCGCCGCTTCCCTCAGGATGTAGATACTTTCGGCTTCCAGCGCGCGCAAATGGTTTAGCCGTCCGTTGCTCAAGCCCGAGGACGAACGGATGAGCTGAGGAACCGGTCGATCGAGTAGTTCTGTTGCGCTTTCCAGCATGGGCCTTTTCCCTTGTTCGAAATAGCTCCACAAAACAAAAAACCCACCTGCTCGGCGGTTCCGGCGGTGGGTTGACTTTCTAAAGCTCGGTTTTGCTAAAGTTCTAAGTCACGAGCCCCCAGGCGCCAGCGCACACCCTGCGACAACAGAGACAGCATGCTTGCTGGACGCCATTTGGCTGTGTGTGCGACATGCTAGCAAATATACCCAGGACCCGGGATGACCGCAATCACCTTGTGCAACCATTTTTCTGCTACCGTTCAGCACTTTTTTCGCTGCATCCACGCGTTTTTGCGCGGCGCACAACACGGTGAAAAAGGATGGGTTAGCTGGCGGAGTATTAATTCGCGGTGGTTTTTTGGTCAGACGAACGAGGAACGCGAGCTGCCTCGAAGTCGATTCCCCAGAAATGCGGCGCTGGGGTCAGAAATTCCACCCCTACGCGTGTGCCGCGATCGCCAGTTTCCCCCAGGTACACGATGCGGCATTCCTGCTCTTCCTGGGTTTCCGGGTTGACCAGCACCAACATTTCGCCATTGTCGACCTCGTGCCGGAGGTTCAACAGGCCGCCATGGGCGCTGACCACCAGGGTTTCGCAGGTCTCTTTGAACTTTCGACCTTCGTGGCTACGCCCCTGTGCCTGGAGCCGCATTTTGTGGAAAACGCGCTGGCTGCGGCGCTCTGCAGTTTGAGCAAGTTCGGCCATGGGCTCATGATGGCTGCGTAGGCCAACAAGGGTCAATTGCCCTTTGGGTCAGGTGTTCTCGACCGGCAAGGCGCGTCGAATCAGCTTGCAGGACTGGGTCAGTTTCCGATTACCGGACTCCCCGGGAGTCAGCAAGCCTTCGCTCCCCTTGACATCCTACTGGAGCGGGCATAGCATCCACCTAGAGTGTCTACTAGAGAAGAAAGAGAACGGATCGAGCTGCTGCAAGGCACCCTGGATTTGTTGATTCTGCGCACGCTAGTGTTGGGGCCAGCGCATGGGCACGCGATTGCCAAAGCGATCGAGTTCCGCTCCGACGACGTGCTCCAGGTAGAGCAGGGATCCTTGTACCCCGCGCTGCACCGTTTGATTAAACGCCGGTTGATTTCCGTTGAGGATGGCACCTCAGAAAATAACCGGCGGGCCAAGTTTTACCGGTTGACGGCGAACGGCCGGAAGCAATTGGCGCACGAGACCAGCAAGTGGCAGAAGTTTGCGGGAGCGATCGCGCGGATTCTGCGTCCGACGGAGGAGCGTGAATGAAGCGGCGCGTCAAACGTCTGCTCAACGATCTGGACGGCGAGATCCGCGAGCACATCGAGTTGGCCATGCAGGAAAGCATGGCTCGCGGGATGACACGGGAAGAAGCTCGCCACGCCGCAATGCTGAAGTTCGGAAACGTGACGCGCGTGAAGGAAGACGTAAGAGAAGTGTGGACGGCAGTGTGGCTGGAGCAATTGGTACAAGATGTGCGATTCGCGCTGCGCGGGCTGCGCGGAACTCCTGGTTTCACCTTAGTGGCCATGCTCACCCTCGCCATCGGCATCGGCGCCAACACCACGATTTTCAACGCCATTAATGCGTTGCTGTTGCGTCCACTTCCTTACCCTGATCAGGATCGATTGGTGAGAGTGTCTCTTCGCGACCCCAAATATCCGCAATACGGGGCGCCTGTTTCCTGGACGGACGTGGCCCATTGGAAAGCAGACAGCAACGTGTTCGAACAGATCGAAGGCGTTTCGGCACCAGATATCGTGGCCATGTCTGGGGGCGGTTTTGGAGAACGTGCCAGCGTGCAACATTCCAATGCCCGCCTGTTTCCCTTGTTGGGCCTAAAACCGTTTCTCGGCTCTATCCCTGCGGATGATAAGACGGAGACTGCGGGGTTGTCCGGGGTCGCACTGAGCTACGAATTTTGGCAACGGCGCTTCGGAGGAAACCCTAAGATTCTTGGCCAGACCATATTTGTAGACACGTATTCCGGACCGATCATGGCTGTTATGAACCCTGGCTTTGATCTTTTCGCAACTGGCCCTGCTGACATATTTGAAATTGACGGAGTCCCAAGTGCTGCGGACTCAGGAATTGGGGATCCACGCTGGATACTTGCGATCGCCAAGCTCAAGCGCGGCGTGTCGGTCCAACAGGCGCAAGCGGAGATGGAGGTCGTCGAGCAGCACCTGGCACAACAGTTTCCCGAAGAATACAAGGGCATGGGCGTGCGGGTTGAACCATTGAAGCAGGGACTGTTTGGCTGGTCTGCCTACATTTTGTACTTGTTGCTGGCGGCTGTAGGCTTCGTGTTGCTCATCGCCTGTGTAAATGTAGCGAATCTTCTGCTGGTGCGAGCCGACTCACGGCGCAAAGAGATGGGCGTGCGCGTGGCATTGGGGGGGGGCGGACGCGGTTAATTCGGGAACTGCTGACAGAGAGCCTGGTGCTTGCCGGTGCGGGTGGAGTGGGCGGCCTGCTGCTTTCGATTTGGGGGATTAAATTGTTCGACATGTTGTCGCCGACCTGGATGCCGCGCACAGCGAATGCCCCAGTGGATGTGCGAATCATACTGTTCACGTTTGGCGTCTGTATGCTCACGGGGATCGCGTTCGGGTTGGTGCCGGCGTTCCGTGCCTCGAAGAACGACGTTAATGAAGCTCTGCGGGGAGAAGGACGCACCACAGCCTCTGCGTCGCGCCAGCGAACACAAAATGTACTGGTGATCGCGGAGATCGCCGTGGCGCTGGTGCTGCTGATCTGCGCGGGGCTGATGATCAACACGTTGATGCGGGTGTTGCGGACCAATCCAGGGTTCGCGCCCGAGCATCTGGTGACCGCGCAGGTACGGCTTACGGGAGACAAGTACATTGACGCGACCGATTCGCAGCACCTTGGCTTAAACGTGATTCACCCACCGGTGGAGCTTTTCTGTCGTCAGGTCTTAGAGCGGTTGCAAGCTCTGCCCGGTGTGGAAGCTGCGGCATTTGTCGACTGGCTGCCGCTGCTGGAGAATACTCAACATGCGCGTCCGGCTTTCCGCATGGCGGGGCAAGCTCCGCCTTTGCCGGGCGAGCGGTCGGCCATATTGTTGGATTCCATCAGTCCAAACTATTTTCGGGTGATGGGCATTCCGATCTTGCGCGGCCGCGGCATCGAGGAGCAAGACACGCAAAGCGCGCCTTGGGTAGTCGTGATCAATGAAACCATGGCCCATCAATTCCGGGATCCGCTGGGTCAGGTGCTTACATTTGATGACTCGCCGGATGAGAGACCACGGCAAATCGTAGGTATCGTGAAAAATGTGAAGGACTATGCGATGGACCAAGATTCCAGGCCGCAGGCTTTTGTCGCGTATACGCAGCTGCCGTCGCGCATTTCTGACTTCAGCGAAGCGCGGCTGCACAAGAGCGTAGTCGTCCACGCCCGATTTGTCTCCAAGGAATTAATGGAGAGCGTGCGCGAAACGATTGTGGAGCTGGCGCCTGATTCTGCGGTATTCGGCGTCACTACGGTGCAGCAAACAGTCTCCGCTTCGGCGAACGATTGGCGGTTCTTGTCGCGATTGCTGGGACTGTTCGCGGCGGTGGCCTTGCTGCTGGCGGCCATTGGAATTTACGGGGTAATGTCCTATTCGGTGACCCAGCGCAGCCACGAAATCGGATTGCGCATGGCGTTAGGAGCGCAACCTGGGCAGGTGCTTGGACTGGTGTTGCGCCACGCAATGAAGTTATCCGCAGTCGGGGTGCTGATTGGGGTGGCGGCGTCCTTCGTTGCGACGCCCTTCCTCAGCGTGTACCTGTATGGGGTGAAACCTCACGACGCCCTAACACTTGTCCTAGTCTCTGCCGTTCTGATCGGCGTAACCCTGTTCGCTGGCTACGTGCCAGCTCAGCGCGCCGCGCGCATCGATCCCATGGAAACTTTGCGCCACGAGTAGCATTTCGTTTGGAGTCTTCTCTAACTAACCGGAATGCGAAGATTGCGGGTCAGTCCTGGTTAACGGCGGAAACCGGAAACTGACCCACCACCTCGCTTGCGGTTGGCTTGTGCGTGGCCAGCGCAGGCCGTAAAATAAAATAGCGGCAACGGCACTCAGTTTTATTGTTCCACACCCATTCCGCAGCCGCGCATTCTTGCAATCATTCAGCTGTTCATACGCAAGCAGATTATTGTGCCCGAGGGCTTTATATGAACCTTAGTGAATTCATCGAAGGGCGGCAGGAGCAGCATCTTGCTGATCTTTACGATTTCCTTCGTATCCCGTCGATCAGCGCGAAATCCGAGCACAAGCCGGACATCGAGCGCGCCGCCAAATGGGTCGCCGACCACCTTCGCGGAGCAGGTTTCCAGACCGTGGAGATTCTGCCAACCAACCTTCACCCCCTGGTCTACGCCGAATCCTTGGGGGCACCTGGCAAACCTACGGTGCTTTTTTATGGGCATTATGATGTGCAGCCACCCGAACCGCTTAACCTTTGGACCTCGCCCGCCTTCGAGCCTCAAGTCCGTAACGGCAACATCTATGGACGTGGCACGGCCGACGACAAAGGCCAGGTGCACATCCACTTGAAAGCGTTATCGTCACTGCACGAGTTGAATGGCAGGTTCCCTATCAATATTAAGGTGCTCATCGAGGGCGAGGAAGAAGTCGGCAGCGTCAGCCTGTGGGACTATGTGCAGGCCAATAAGGAAAAGTTGAAGGCCGACGCCCTGGTGGTTTCCGATACCGCCATGCTCGGTAAGGGCACCCCGTCAATTACCTACGCCTTGCGTGGCCTGAACTACTATCAGATCGAGATTACCGGTCCGGCCAGGGACCTGCATTCCGGCGTTTATGGCGGTGCGGTGCCCAACCCTCTCACGGTGTTGACCGAGCTGTTTGCCAAGCTGCACGACAAGAATTTTCGCGTGACCGTTCCCGGTTTTTATAACCGGGTCGATCGTATCCCCGCTTCCGAACGCAAAGCCTTAAACGCCTTGCCCTGGAAGAAAAAGGATTTCCAACGGGCGGTTGGCGCACTCGGCTATGTCGGGGAGAAGGGGTTCACCACGGTGGAACGCGTTTGGATCCGGCCCACTATGGAACTCAACGGCATCTGGGGTGGGTACCAGGGCGAGGGTGCAAAAACGGTTATCCCCTCGAAGGCCTATGCGAAATTCTCGACGCGCTTGGTTCCCAGTCAAGACCCCAAGAAGATTGCCAAGCTGGTCGAGCAATATCTCCGCCGTTTGCTTCCCGAAACGGTTTCCATGAAGTTCGAGGTCCTCAGCATGGGCAAACCCTGGGTGGCGCCCTATCACGATCCGATTTTCCATATCGCTCAGACCGCGCTGGAGAAGGGCTTCGGCAAAAGAGCGGTGTTCATTCGCGAGGGCGGGTCGATTCCCTTTGTCACCCAGATGCACGACACCTTCAAGGTGCCGTGTGTGCTGATTGGGTTTGGCTTACCTGACGAGAACGCCCATGCTCCGGACGAACATCTGTCGCTGGAAAATTACTACGGCGGCATCAAGGCCATTGCCCATCTTTACGAAGGACTCGCCGCGCTGTAGCAGCATGGGCGGACCCCGCGAAGTGCTGTTACATTGCTGGGCGTTCCAGGCGGAACAGGTAACAGCCCGCATCCGTGCTTCTCACATGCACGTACTTCACCGCCGGGTCCGCGAACAGTCGTTGGGCAGCTTCATCCTCGCATCCATCGGTCAGCCGGATTTCATGCATCAGCTTCCGGCCGTCGCCGTACGCAATCAGGGTCAGCGAGCGTCCACGAAATTCTTCAGGAAAAGACCTCAGATCGCCGTTGCGTTCGCATTCCTCGGCGTGAATATAAACGGGTCCGGGCAGCGGCGGTTGACCTAGCTCGCGGAAAGGATCGTAAGTGAACAGAAGAAGCTCCTCTTCCTGCGGGCGGATCAGTCTCAAACAGTGGCGGCACGGCGCGCGCCCAGCCGCTGCCTGCCGGTGTGCCGGGAATCCGTAGACCGGTGCGTTGCCTGTGGCCCGCACGGACTCTGCAACTTCCGTGGGAATTGGGACAATTCGGACCGAATTCATGGTTCACCCCTCACGAGTATTTCCAGACAGGTGAATTTTCTGCTTTATTGGCGAACGGTTCTATCCGTTTTGCGCTCCCCAATTCTAAATGCTCGAGAGCTGCTCGCGCCGGCCCGTGGCATACTCGTGCAGCGCTAGGTTGGCGCTGGCGATGGTCCTTAGTGCCTCGGCCACGGCTGGCAGGTCCCTTCCGCGCACAACAACATACATTTCATCTTCGCCTAGTCCGGTATAGGTGCGGTTGCCTATGCATCCCAGGCTGGTGATCGCCCCGTGCTGCAAGGAGGCCGGCAAAGCCATACAGGTTGGCCGGCCCAGCGCGGGCGCTCCGGTGCCCACGTTGGCGCGATTTGCCGCTTCCTGAAGCAGCATGGCGCCGGCGGGTTTTACGGCGAACAGTACTACATCGGGAATCTCAGCCGCGTTCGCCAAGGGCGAATAGAGAATGGCTTTCGGCGTGCTTGCCAGCCGGGGAATCTGTGGCACCTCTTCTGGGCGAACGTAGCCCAGGTCAAACATCATTTTCAGGGTCTGCTCGGTTTCATTTTGGCGCTCGCTGGAAAGAGGAATATTGTGGGTATAGGCGCCAACAGCACAATTGAAATGATTTTCCGGTAACGTGTAAAACCTACGGCCTTCCGCAGCCAGGCGCCAGAAACTGCAACCGGAGGGTTGCCTGCCTTCAAATTTTGGGACATTGGCGGGTACTTGTGAAAGAAATGTGACGGCGACCGGGCGGCGCGTGCTTTTGGTCACCGACATAAATTGCTGCTCGAGTTGTTTGCCATTCCATTCCGCGCTCATTGGGCCTTCCTCTTTGTTTTTTTGGAATTAGGAAGGATATCACGGCTCCCACCGGGGACAAGCCCGGGGCGCGATTGCGGCAACCCGCATGAAACCTGTGCGTTTTGCACATGACCTCGAAAAAAGCGCGTTTTTCCCTTCATTTTTGCTGTTTCGCACTTGCGTTCGCTAATTGCGTCCGCTATAGTTCCAGGCGGCCCGAGTTTTTCACTGAAAAACAGGGGTTTTTTCACTCGTGCTGGCCTCGGATTCGTTCGGGGTGAAGAGACAATTCAGGAGGATAAGCAGACTAAATGGCAGCTAAGCCACTGAGCAAGACCAAAATCGTTTCAAGCATTGCCGAGAAAGTGGGCACTTCCAAGAAGACCGTCGCTACTTTCTTCGAAGAACTCCACAAGCTCGCCGTCAAGGAAGCCAAGGGCGCAGCCGGCAAGTTTGTCATTCCCGGCATTGGCCGCGTGGTGAAGGCTCATCGCAAGGCGCGCATCGGCCGGAATCCTCAGACCGGTGAACAGATCAAGATCAAGGCCAAGACGGTGGTGCGTTTGCGTCCCGCCAAGGTCCTGAAGGATGCGGTTCTGAAGTA
This sequence comes from Candidatus Eremiobacteraceae bacterium, assembly GCA_035622555.1. Lineage (GTDB taxonomy): Bacteria > Acidobacteriota > Terriglobia > Acidiferrales > UBA7541 > Acidiferrum. Next base: position 41,116 of record DASPVD010000002.1, read on the forward strand.
GTTTTTTCTCCCAGCCCGGGAGGAAACAGAATTGTGAATGGTCCCCGGCAGTCTGAAGCCTTCAGGCTTCCGGGGGCTTTTCTTTGCGGGTGGAAATTGACCGCCCGATCGGAGAGCCCAACCGGTTTTACAGCGTCTTCACGTAAGCCACCAGGTCTTTGATTTGCCCGGGTTCCAGCACCTCTTTGAACGGTGGCATGAGTTGGTCGCCATTTTCAATCCACGTAGTGAGGCTGGCGTCCGTGATTTTGTTGCCGTTCACGCTGAAGGTGCCGCGCTTGGAAATGCCCTTCAGGCCAGGACCGATTTTCTTCTGGTCACTGTTGTCATAATGGCAAATGGCGCATTTCTGCTGAAACAGCGACTTCCCTCGCGCTACCCCAGCATTTGCGCCGCCTGCTTTCTTGCCCGTTTCTTGCGCCAAAAGTGCTCCCGCGCCGATTACGGCGGTGCCCATCAGGCCCAAACAGATTGCCTTCAACAAACGATTCACTTTTCCCCCATTCTCTCCGCGATGCTGTGCTTTCTGCCCTTCATTCTCTCCATTCTCTGGCCGAATTTCCACTGCACCCCCGTCAACACGGACAGGTTATGTTTTTGAACAGCTAGCACTTCCGTACCTTTGACCTACTCACCGTGTCCGGCCACAATGGCTTCATGAATCAGGAGACCCTGACTCGCGCGTGGGAAGTCCTGCAAGATGCCTACCAAGCGCAAATGGAAGGGGACTACGACCGCGCCGTCGAGCTGTATCGGTCTTCCCTCGATCTCCATCCCACTGCTGAGGCCCACACGTTTCTTGGTTGGACCTATCACTTTCAAGGCAAGCTCCTGGACGCCATCTCCGAGTGCAAGCGCGCGATTGAAATCGATCCTGATTTCGGCAATCCCTACAACGATATCGGCGCATACCTGATCGAACTCGGCCAATTCGATGAAGCGATTCCCTGGTTGCAGCAAGCTGTCGAAGCGCGCCGCTACGAGCCTCGCCATTTCCCGCACTACAACCTGGGCCGCGCGTATTTGGGCAAGGAAATGTACGGTCAAGCCATGCGGTGTTTCCAGGAAGCGCTCCAACTCGAGCCGCGCTACTCGTTGGCGCGCCAAGCGCTGGAATCGTTACGCCGCATGGTGAATTAGTTCCTCAGGCGGGATCCGTCCTTCAGTTCCCAGTTGTCGCGCTTTGTTCATCCCCCCGGAACAGACTCCCCGGACGGTTTGACAATACGGTCGTAAATCCATAGCAGCAGAGTGGTCAGCATTCCAATCGCGGTGAGCGCCCACAAAAACAGTCGCGGACGGTGCTGCACTTCTCCGAAGCGATGCAACAACATGCCGCCAATCGGGCCGGAGGCGAAGGCGCCGATGCCCAGCGGCAAGAACGCAAAGCCCATATACGTCCCCTGCTGGCCGTGCGGAGCCAGACGCGAGATGTAATCGTAATAGCGCGGCTGCTGGATCAACTCGCCCACCGCGATAACCACCAATGTGCCATATACCGCCGGAACATTTCCGCCCACCGCCAGAACCGCAAAACCCAGCATCGATACCAGCGTTCCCAGCACCACGGCGCGAAATGCCGGCATCTTATGCGTCAGCGCGCTAAACAGCACGGTAAACGCAATCACAATCAGCGGCCCGGTCGAGAGCATTCTTTCCGTGTCCGCCTGGCGGTTGACATACTCGTGTACGTAAATGGGCAGAGTGACGAACTCCTGCCAATAGACAATCCAGTAGCCCGAGAAAATCAACAGAAACAGCATGAATTTCGGGTTGCCCAATACCTTAAGGAAATTACGAAAGGTGATGCTGAGGCTTTCCGTCGGCGCATCGCCGGATTTGCGTGGCTCGCGAAAAAACAGTAGGACCGCGAAGAACATCACGAACACGCTGAGCGCCGACATGCGGAACACATTTTCTACGCTCAAATTGCGGTGTACCCACGAGGCCACAAACGGGCCCAGCGCACCGCCGATGTTCACCAGCGTGTAGTAAATGGAATAGCCGATGGAACGAACGGTTTCGTTGGACGCCCGCGCTGTAGTGCCCACAACACTCGGTTTGACCAACGCGATTCCCAGCGCCGGGAGCATCAACACAAATGTGACCAATAAAACCAGAGGCACCGCCGCGCGCACCTCCGCCAGCCAGGACGCGCCCAGCGAACCCAACAGAAAATAGGAACACGCCAGAATCAAGTACGCCGCCGATAGCGCGCGACGAAACCCCAGACGATCCGCAATGGCCCCGCCAAATATCGCCAGGAACCACACCAAGCCGCCAAACAGTCCGGCTAAATTGGCGGCCCGCTCGAGTGGGAAGCTCAGGGTCTCGTGGAGGTAACGCGCCAGCGATGCAAACGCCGCATAGTAAGAAAGGCGTTCGAACAGTTCACTGACGTTGGCGACCCAGAAAGCCGGTTCAAAACCGCTCTTCACTTCCTGGAGCCGCTGTCCGATGCTCATCCGCCCTCCGCGCGATGCAAGCCGGACATCATATCAATAAAGTTCCATCATGCCTTCTTATTGCTTGGCGATGCTAAAACGCCAGTCTCAACGAGAACTGGATCTGCCGGGAGGGACCTGCGGTCTTGCTGATGGTGCCGAAGCCAGTGCCCAACAAGGTGTTGGAGGGCAAACCGAAGTTCACAATGTTGAAAATGTTGAAGAACTCGGCACGAAATTGCAGAACTCCCCATTCGGCATTGCCGCGTCTTCCAAAAGCTGTGTTCTTGATCAGCGCAAAATCAAATTGATGGAAGCCTGGCCCTCGGAAAGTGTCTCGTCCAACGGTGCCGAAGACGCCTTGGTTCGGGCCGGTCCCATCGGGCACATGAATGGGAATCGAGAAAAACGAAGCGTTAGCCGTGCCGCGCCCGAAATAATCCTCACGAACCGTTCGACTCGTGGACAAGTCTGGCATCGCTAGCAAGTCCGGACGGTCGGTTCCACCCGCACCGGCGCCGGTCTGCTGTATGCCCGAATACACCGTAAACGGCGGTCCGGTCATCAGCGAAGTGACGTTCAGCAATTGCCATCCGCGCGTTAGTTTCTGCCCCAGCGGTTTCAGAAATTCGATGCGGTCGAACGGAAGCACCTGGATCAGGCTCAACGAGAAGACATGCGTTACGTCGAACGTGGATGGTCCTTTATCGCCGCGAGGATCGCGCGGATTCTGTGGCAACGCCTGCAAAGTGACGCCGGCATTTGCTGGGATGCCTCCCAACACCGTGCTGGTGTCGTCGAGAGATTTGGAGAAGGTGTAACTCGCTTGGAATCCCAGGCCATAGCGGGCACTTTGGCTGCCGACGCTGGTTTGTAGCGCGTTGTAGCTGGAATGGGAACCGGATTGCATCACCATTTCCGGACCATACCCTCCAATGGCCTGGCCCTGCGCATTGAACTGAGTAAACGGCGCGAAGGCAGAATCAGCGCCGGCATAGCCATTGGGCGAGAACACGCTGGGCAAGTGCACTCCGGCGGTTCCCACGTAAGCCGCACTCCATTTCACGACACCAAAATCGTGGTCGAATCCCAGCGTGTACGTTCCGATGTACCCGTTTCGAAAGCCGCGCCAAATGACCCCTGCGGTTATCAATTGTGGCTCGTGTCCCGGCGTCAGCGCTTCCACGTCGGTCTGAAACCGCTGTACATCGATGGGCGTATTCGCGGGAACGTTCGCACTGTCGCCTCCGGGGAATAGCAATTGCCCGCTGGTGGTGTAAGCAGGCGGAAGCGCCAGTGGAACCGTTGTGGTGTGGAATGGCACGGGAGTGCCCGGCAGCGCGGTCAGCAGGGGCTGAAACACCAACGGGAATCCGCCGGTAACGAAATTGTCCTGCCAAAGATTGGGGAGCACCGTAGTGACGGCGGCGCCGGCATGCCACGTGGTTCGTTTGGTGGCGGCGAAGTCCACGGCAACTCGCGGTCCCCATCCTCCCCAATCCATCGGATAAGGCGGCTGCGGATTGAACAGGAAGGTTTGATGAGCACCCGGCGTAAGGAAAGAGGCAGGCTGGCCATCGGGGCCTACAGGAATGATGATCGAAGTCCGGTTTTTAGCTTCGTGGATGCGCGAATTCACTTCATACCGCAGGCCGTAAGTCAGATTCCAGCGCTGGGCGAATTTCCAGGAATCCTGCACGTAAAAGTTGTAAGCCTCGCGACGCACCGCCGCCTCATCGAACTTGTTTCCCTGCGGTGTCACACTTGCCGCCGCTGTGACCGAATACGAGTACGGCGTCGCGGTCAGAAGGCCGGTCAGCGCATCGGGCAAAGGATTACCTGGTTCGATGTTGTGCAGTCCGCTGGCAGAGAGAATTTGTACGGTTGAGTAGGCGGTTCCGCCGCCGAAGGTGTACACGCCATTGGGATTGGTACCAAAGATGGTGGCGTCCTTGTTCAGGCGCAGCTCCGCTCCCCATTTCACCGTGTGTGTGCCGCGGGTCCACGCCATGTCGAATTTGCCTTGATACAGGTTTCCGTACGAGCCGAGAATCGAGCCATCCGCGGAATTGAACCCTTCGTACAAGCCGTCGCCAAACGCCAACGCTGGATCGACGGAATTGCGCGTAGGGAAAATCGGCGTGCTGCGGATGTATCCGAAGGCCGTGCTGAAATTCAAATGCGAGGAAACAACCCGTTCGTAGTGAATGGTGGCGCTGCGCTGATGATCGAAGAAATTCACGCCGAATGTCGGATCGATCGCCGTTTGGTCCGGATTGGTGGTTGGGCCGTTAATCTGATTCAGGCTGAACCGCCCGAATAGCGCGGCTTTGTCAGACAGGTGCTGATCGATGCGCACCGAGAATTGATCGGTATTGGTTACAACTTTGGAATAAGTGGCATAGGTGCGCGCTCCGAATGGTCCTTGCGGATCATTGGGCAGGGGATAGCGGGCCAACAGCGGAGCAATCGCCGGACTGACCGGCACATAAAGCGTGTCTCCGGGGAAAGTAGTGGTGTCGATGCCTTGGCGTTCCGCTGCGGTCGGCACCGCGAACACTTGCGTGGTGCCCAGCACTTGCCGGAATCCTTGGTACTCGACGAAGGAAAATGTTTTTGCGTGGCCATCGGACACCGCTGGAATGATCAGGGGCCCCCCGAAGGTTGCGCCAAATTCGTTGCGCACAAACGGCGGAATTCGACGGGTGTCCACTTGATTGCGATAATCGAAAAAATTCCGCGCATCAAAAGCGGCATTGCGCGCGAACTCGAAGGCGCTGCCGTGATACGCCTTGGTGCCTGACTTCGTGATCAGGTTGGTGTAGCCGCCGGCTCCTTCTCCTATCTCCGCGGGCATGACCCCGGAACTGGATTGCACCTCCTGGATCGCGTCCACATTGAAATTCGGGAAAGTGGCACCGCCCATTTCGGGATCGCTGGTAGCCGTGCCGTCCATTGCAAATACGGCGGTGACTCCGCGTTGGCCATTCACCGAGAATTGTTGAGTGAAATTCGCTGCCCCGTTCGAATCGGTCATGGTGCCTGCGGCCAGCAGCAGGAGCTTGCTGAAATCGCGTTCGTTCAGGGGCAAGGTGGAGACTTCGTTGCTGGACAGCCGAATGCCCTGGCTCGAGGAAGTGGGTGCCGGGCCGCTTGGCCCGACAATCCGCAGCGTTTGCTCCGCGGACAGAAACTGAAGGTTGCTGGTGAGCTGTTGGTCTTGCTGGAAACTGACCAGATCCGTCGCGGTGTATTCCTTCTCCTGGACCAGCAAGCTCACCCGGTATTGCCCTGGTTCGACCGCGCCAAAAGTGAAGCTGCCGTTCGAACCACTGCTGCTGCGATATTCCGTCGCGGTGTTTGTGCTCCGCAAAATGACCACAGCGTTCACCAGCGGCGCGCCGCTGGTGTCCGTGATCACGCCGGTCCACGACCACGCGGCCATCAGAATGACTGGGCATAGCAAAACCACACAAGCAAAGAAAACAACTTTCGAACACGCTTGGCCGCTTCCTGGTATCGCAGAAAGGGATGATTTATTTGCGCATTGATCCATTTTGGGGTGGCGAGCAGCCTAATCGGCTGATGGAGCGATTAAAATAATTTTACTGCTGAACCGCAAGTTCGTGGACCAAAAAGGTGTGCGCATTGTTATAAACGTGTTCGCGCGGTTGCCAGCTTGCCCAAATTTGGTGTGTTTTTACGGCCGTGCGCAAACGAAATTCGCCGCGTCATTCGTGTCGCCGCTGCCCTTGTACTTGGCGATTTCCGGGTAGGCGCACAGCTGCCTGGTCATTCTCACTTTGGCAGCGGGACCCTGGCCCTCTGTTTTTGAGGCGATGATCGAAGAGGGAGGCGCCCCCGTTTCTACCCAACGTTCCAGCGCAATGTACATGTTGTGCTCCGGATCGTCGGCCGTGCTCATGCCATTTTCGCCAAACACATCCGTTCCCGGACCACCGGCGCAATGTTGCATGCCCGGCACCATGTACAGCCGCATAAACGCGTCGGCATCCCGCTGGCCCATCTTGTGCACCACGCTTTCGTAGTAGTTGATGCTGTTGAGAGGCGAGATCGCCGCATCACTCCAGCCATGATAAAGAATCAGCTTTCCACCGCGCTCCTGGAACGCTTTCAGATCGGTTTCGGTGGCGTTCAGGACGCGCGAAAACTTCTTGTCAGACGCGGCCGCTGCCTCATCCAGGTTGGTGGTCTTGTAATCCCAATCGGGTCGGTCATAAACCATGTCGCCGAAATATCCATATTCGAAGGCAAAGAGCAGGGACTTCCCCGGCGCGGAGCCGGTAATCCACAGCGACCAGCCTCCATTACCTTGCTCGCCGCCCGGTGCGAATCCCGGAAAAATTTGGCGGCCAGAGGAATCATACGCGCCTTCGTACAGTTTTTTCAGCGCCGCGACCTGCGGCGGCGTCAAGCAAGAATCAGTATCGGCGCCCTTGCAGATCATGGTTTGCGGATCGAAATGGCATTGCCGAGGGTCATTCAAGATGCCATCCGTTACGCCATCTTTTGCGTCACACGCGGCGAGTACCGACTGCGCAATGGCGGGAATTTTGCTGCTCGGAATATAGCTGGCCGGGTCCGCGGTGGTTGCCTGGGCATTCCCCAAGGCGCCTGCCAGAAGGTGCGTCCAATAATTGGCGGGGGCGCCGGCCAGGATACCGTCGTAGTCCCCCGGATAACGCTGCGCCTCCATCAAAGCCTGCCGGCCGCCATTCGAGCAATTCGCAAAATACGCGTGTTTTGGCGAGTCGCCATAGAAGGCCTTCACCGTGTCTTTTCCGACCGTCGTCATCTGGTGAATCCCGCGATACGCAAAATCAATAATCTTTTCGGGATGGTTCAGTGCCCAAGTGGCATCGGTTCCACCGGCCGCGTGACCGGTATCGGTGGCGGCCGATGCATACCCCTGAAGGATGGCCAAGCCGAGAGCACGATAATCCATTTCGCCTGCGAAGCCGCCATTACCCTGCCCGCGAAATTTTCCATTCCAGCCGCTGACCGGCATCCACACTTCAATCTTGATCTCTGAGTCCGGGCTGGGCTTGGCTTCTGCTTTGACGCGACAGAATGCTGGCAATTGCTTGTAGAAAGCGGGGTCACCGATCAACCAAGGAGTGGCTCCCTGGGGCGGAGTGAAGGCTCCCGCCGGTACGACCTCCGCGGACGTGACCGTAGTGTCAGGCAAGGCGAGTTGAACCAACTGCTCGCAACGTTGTCCCGCAGCGCGAACGCGGGGAGCAATTGCAGTCAATGCCAAGCACAGTACAACAGCAAGTTTGTTCATAGCTTCTTTGCTCCAGGAGGTAAACGAAATACTCTGCGCGAACAGCCACTCTCACTGCTGTTACCTTAATGCCATGGCATCAAGATCGGGCACGCTAAAGTTGATCATCCACTGTTTGCCGAAATACGCGGTGTCTTCGGGGTCAGGGCTTGGGCTTCTCGGTTTCCTGCCGCATGCGCTCCTCGGTCCACGGGGGCACCACGCCGATGGAACGCGCGTAGGCGATCGATTGCCCAAGGTGCTCGCCGTAGTGGCCGGCAATCAGGAAGAACGCGCCACGAATGGTGGTTTGACCGCGAGGTGTTTTGATCTCCCTGTCAAGCTCGGAATCCTTGATCGTCAGGATGGCGCTGCGGAAATGCGCAAACGAGTCCTTCAGCGCTTGAATTACTTTGGCCTTATCGTTGGAGGATCCCACCAACACCTTGGGATCGAGACCCGTGGGGTACGGAGTGCCGAGCATCTTGGCAAAGCCATAATTCGCGGTAACCACGTGCATGTAGACCTCGCCGATGTTACGGACACCCTCGACAGGCCGCCAAGAATACTTTTCCGCGGGAACCGCGTCGGCCAAGCGTTCGAAACGCTGCTCGTAATAAGACACTTCATCCAGGAATTCCATCCGCGGGCCAGAGGTCGGAACTACCTGTGCGGGCGCCGGCTTTTCAGCAGGTATTTGTTGTGCCCTGGCGCTGACCGCGAACAGTAGAAGGAATAACGGCAAGCTGCATCTGCGCATAAGCGCCCCCCATTTTGGATCAGCCGCAACAAGCCACAAATATTCTATAACGGATGAACCGGCTCAGTGCACGCCAGCAAAGGCGCGCGAGGCGAACGCCAGTGATGCGGGAAGGTGTTCGGCGAAATAGCTGGGATCGTGGCGTCCTGGGTAAATATGAAATTCGTGAGCAATGTGACGCGCCGCCAGCACCTTGTCCAACGCAGCAGCTCCCACCTCGAACCCGTAGTCGTCCTGCTCCCCGCAATCGAAGTAAATTTTCAAGCCCGCGAGGTTGGCGGTGCCGGCCAGCGCGATTGGGCTATTACGGTCCCAGAATGCCGGGTCCGGCGGGCTGCCAAAGACTGCGCCTAGAACGCGAGCTCGCGGTGAATTCGGTGTAGGCCCCAGAAAAGCGGGAAGTTTGTCGATCAACGCCGCGCTGTGCGCGCTGACCGAAACAAATAACTGTGGATGACGGAAGGCCAGATGCAACGCCCCATAGCCTCCCATAGAAATGCCGGCGATCGCGCGATGGCTGCGGCCCGGCATTACGCGATAGCGCTTCTCCATGTATGGAAAGAACTCCTGCAGAAGAAAATCTTCATAGCGATCCTTGCCATCTTTCGCATTGATATAGAAGGTGGCGTCGGCGTCCGGCGTGGCGATCAGGAAATCTTTCAGCTCCCCGCCTGCACGCATGTCTTCGGTGAGATTCCAGGCGCCCGAATGAAGAAAGAATTGCTCGTTGTCGCCCAGCCCATGCAGGAAATACAGAATCGGGAACTGCGCCGCCTTCTCGGCGTCGAACGACGGCGGAAGAACGATGCAATAGTGGACCGCCCGGGAAAGAATCGTGCTGCTCAGTTGATTGCATTCCACCCGCCCGGTTGCGGCTGGACTGATCAGCGGCAAAAACAAAAGGGTCAGGATCGCGGCGGCGAAACGGACCTTATTCATAGCGCAGCGCGTCAACCGGATTGAGCTTGGCCGCGCGGGATGCCGGATACAGGCCGGCCACCAGGCTAACGATCACCGCAAAAATCAGTCCGGTAACGATCAGCCACCAGGGAACATAAGAAAGCTCGATGGGATTCAGATTTTGCCGCCGGAGGTAAGCGTTGGTTCCGAAAGTGATGACGCGCCCGAGCATCCATCCGAATCCCACCCCGAAAATTCCGCCCAGCAAGCCCATCACCCCGGCTTCTACGAAGAAAAGTTGCTGCACGTCGGAATCGGCCGCCCCCAGCGCCTTCAAAACGCCGATTTCCCGCCGCCGCTCGAGAATCGCCATGACTAGCGTGTTCACAATTCCAAGTGTAGCCACCGCTAGCGCCAAACTGCCAAAAATACCGAGCAGCATGTCGAATACCGAGAAAAAGGTGCGCAAGGATTTGGACGCGTCGAGCAGCGAAAATGCGTTGAATCCCATATTCTTGATGGAACTTTCCAGCGCTTCGACTTGCGAAGGAGACTTGGCCCGCACCGACAGTGAGGGATAAACCGTCTTGCTGGTGTTGTTGCCCCGGACGATGTCGCGCAAATCGTTGACTTGGGCGGCGCGCAGCGTGGACGCGGTCTGCAGAGGCATAAGCAGACGCGCATTGCCGATACCTCCGTAGCCTGCGGCGGGTTCTGTTTCGACGATGCCAATAATCTTCAGGTGCTGCTCCTTCGGAACTACCGAGAAACCACCGGAGCTATCGCCGCTGTTTGTGGGTGCGTCGCTCGCTGTAGTGGGTATCGGCTGCCGCTCGGCGTAACGCAGCGTCAAATCGCGCCCGATTAACGAGGACGGATTCTCGGACAGCTCCTTTGCGAATTCAATCTGCAGAATCGCTTCGTCTGCGCCAGAGGACGAAAAGAAATTTCCCTGCATGCCATCGAACGCTCCCGAATTTTTGGCCGAGTCGGGCATGCCGGCAACAACGGTCGCGTACGGCTTATTGTTGTAACGGACCTCGGTGTAGAAGCGGATCTGCGGGTATACCTCGATCACGTTGGGCAGCTTTTCCAGTTCTTGTTTGGCATCTTCATCGAGCGGGCGTGGAGGCTTGTCCGACGGCGCTTCACGCTGCGGCCGGCCCATCCCGCGAAAACTGTTTTTGGGCGTGACCAATATCGTATCGAACAGCCCGCTGCGCGACAGCCGTTTCGAAGCTAGCTGTTGCAGCCCAACGCCCAACGACAGCATCGCCACCAGTGATGCCACCCCTACCGCTACGCCCAGAGTGGTCAGGCTGTTACGCAGAACCGCTTCGCGTAAGTTGCGCACCGCCAGGTCAGTCAGGTCCTGCGGCTTCATGTCGGCACACCTTGCGACACCGGCGAGGTGCCCAGCAGCTTGCCGTCGGCCATGGTGGCTAATCGATCCGCGAAGCGCTCGGCCAGCGGCCGCTCGTGCGTGACCATGATGATGGTCATGTCCAATTGCGTTTGCAGTTGCCGCAGCAGCGTAAGGATGGATTCGCCAGTCGCGGAATCCAGGTTGCCGGTCGGCTCGTCCGCCAACAGGATTTTCGGGCGATTCACCAGCGCGCGGGCAATCGCCACCCGCTGCTGTTCCCCGCCGGATAGCTCGGGGGGCCGGTGGCCCAGTCGATGGGTCAGCCGCACGTGTTCCAGGGCTTCACGGACACGCTGCGCGCGTTCGGAGCGGTCCACCTCCGCAAGGCGCAAAGGCAATTCCACATTTTCTTCCAGGGTCATGCGCGGCAGCAAATTAAAGGCTTGAAAGATCATGCCGACGGTGTTTCGGCGATAGCGCGCCAGTTCCAGCGAGGAAAGCTCGGCTAGATTGCACCCGTTCGCGATAATACTTCCGGAAGTGGGGCGATCCAGCCCGGCCATTAGATTCAACAAGGTCGATTTCCCGGAACCGGAGGAGCCCAGAAGCGCCAGATACTCGCCGCGGGCCACCGACAACGATACGTCGTCCACGGCACGCACCCGAGTTTCACCCATTTGGTAGCAGCGGGAAATGTGCTGCAACTGGACGGCCGGCTGAGTCTCGCTCATGGTTCAGTCAATGATACGTCCAGAGACCCCTGAACATTTCATTTCCTTGGATGCCGTCAGACCCGCGAAAGTCAAGCAGTTGCGCCAGAGGGCTCAATGCGTACGAACTGACTCTTTTCCGAGGGTCCCGGACTGACCACAACACTGAAGTCCCTATGGTCGCTGTGTTACGATTCATATCTGCGTCATACGAACCTGCCTGAGCAAGGAGCCTACCTGAATGTCTGCGACTATGAAGGCGTTGCGAAAGACGCAAGCGGGAAAAGGTCTGCAGATCGAAAAAATCGCCATACCCTCGATTGGCCCCACCGACGTCCTGGTCCGGGTAAAGGCCACTTCCATTTGCGGCACCGACCTGCACATCTACGGATGGGATCGCTGGTCGCAGAGTCGGATTAAGCCGCCGGTGACTTTGGGGCACGAATTTTGCGGCGTGGTGGAGCGCGTCGGCGAGGAAGTCTCGGCGGTTTGCTCCGGGGATTTTGTCAGCGCGGAGATGCACGTTAATTGCGGGCACTGCCAGCAATGCCGGCTGGGACAGGCCCATATTTGCCAGAATCTGAGAATCATTGGCATTGATATGGATGGAGCGTTCGCGGAGTTTGTAGAGATTCCCGCCAGCAATATTTGGAAATTGGATCCGGTGATTCCGGAGCACTACGCCGCGATTCTCGATCCCCTTGGCAATGCGGTTCATACTGTGTTGGCTGGCCCCATCGCGGGGCAGACCGTCCTGGTGACGGGTTGTGGACCCATCGGACTGATGTCGGTGGCGGTGGCCAAGGCTTGTGGCAGTTCCATCGTGTTTGCCACGGAAACCAATGAACATCGCCGCGCCTTAGCCAAGGAAATGGGCGCCAACTATGTCTTCAATCCCATGACCGAGGACCCGGTGAAAAAAATCAAGGACGCCACAGGGGGAACTGGTGTGGACGTGTTGTTGGAAATGAGCGGGCATCCGGCTGCGATTCAGCAGGGATTCAAGGCCTTGCGCGCCGGCGGACGCGCTTCCCTGTTGGGCATTCCCACCGAAAATGTCCCACTGGACCTGGTGCAGGACGTGATCTTCAAAGGCGCAACCGTGCAAGGCATCTACGGTCGCCGGATGTACGAAACCTGGGTGCAAATGTCTGCTTTGCTCAAAGCCGGACGCGTCAACCTGGATCCTTTGTTTGGCGAACGCTTGGAGCTGGAAAACTTCGAGGCGGCCTTTGCCAAGCTACAGAGCGGGCTGGCGGGAAAAGTGTTGATGTATCCAAATGGCTTGAGGAAGTAGGCGGTCGGCACAAATGAGGTGTTTCAACTAAACAGTCTGTTGAAAAAACCTGGACTCGTCATTCCGAACCGAATTAGGAGACAGCACATGAGTGAACCGGGAACACAAACAACTAAACATAATCCGCTGCAGTACATCAGCGATACCTTGCAGGATTTGCGAGCGAAAGGAATCGCGCCAAAGCTGCGTGTGTTGCAGGGAGAGCAAAAGCCTGTTTGCGTTTTCGATGGCCGCGAGGTGATCAATCTGGCTTCGAACAATTATCTCGGGCTCACCTCGCACAAAGCGCTGCAAAAAGCCTCCATCGAAGCGGTGCGCAAGTTGGGCGTCGGAGCTGGCGCAGTTCGAACCATCGCCGGCACCATGCAGATTCACATGGACCTGGAAGAACAGATCGCCCGTTTCAAGCACAGCGAGGCGTGCGTGGTGTTTCAGTCCGGCTTCACGGCCAATGCGGGCACTGTTTCCGCGGTACTGGGCAAGGACGATTTGATCGTTTCCGACGAATTGAACCACGCCTCGATTATCGATGGGGCGCGGCTGTCCAAGGCCGCCATCAAGGTGTTCAAGCATAAGGACGTGAACGACTGCGAGCGCATCCTGCAGGAGCATGCCAACTTCGCCGGGAAGAAACTGATCATCACCGACGGGGTGTTTTCGATGGATGGAGACATCGCTCCGCTGCCGGCGCTCTGCGACCTGGCGGAAAAGTATGGTTGCATCATGATGGTGGACGACGCCCACGCCAGTGGCGTTCTGGGAAAAGCCGGCCGCGGCACGGTGGACCACTTCCAGTGCCATGGACGGGTGCACATTCAGGTGGGCACTTTGAGCAAAGCGATCGGCTCGATGGGCGGGTATGTTTGCGGTTCACGGGAACTGATCGACTTTTTGTATCTCCGCGCCCGCCCGTTCCTGTTTTCCACCTCCCACACGCCGGCAACCGCGGCGGCGTGTCAGGCCGCGTTCACGCTATTGGATTCCGTGCAGGGCGAGAAGCTGGTCAGCAAACTGTGGGCCAACACCAAATTCTTCAAGAAAGAGCTGAAGAAGCGCGGCTTCCAATTTGCAACCAGTGAAACACCCATTATTCCCATTCACGTGGGCGACGCCGCCAAGGCTTTCGAATTTTCCCGCAAATTGTTCGACGCCGGCGTATTTGCCCCTGCGGTGGGTTATCCCACGGTGGCCGAAGGCAAGGCCCGCTTGCGCGCCATTGTCAGCGCGGCGCACAAGCGCCAGCAGTTGCTGAAGGCGGCGGATACGCTTGCCGAGGTCGCCAGAACCCTCGACATCCTGCCAGCATCCTAGGGGAATTACCCGAGGTTGACAGTGGCCCAGACCCGCATCAGCGCTCCGTGTACCTCTACGCCTGGCTTTGACGCATCTAACAATGAGGCGTTGTCGCGGCTTTCGCCCATTTCTGGCTTATGCAGCCAAGTGCCGCGACTCATTCGTGCTCATCAGCCCGGCCGTTGCGAAATAGCATTAGGAGGTTCGCATGATTCGAACAGCAATTTTTGTCGCTGCGGGTATTTTGTGTGCTGGAATGGCGGCTGCACAATCCAATTCGAATCCGCAAACACAAGACCCGGCGTCCACACAGAATGCCCAAGCTGTTGAGGCCATTCCGGCGGGCGCGCCGATTGAGGCTTCGCTGGCAAAATCATTGGATGCCAAGAAGGCCAAGCCCGGCGAAACTGTCGAAGCGCGTGTCACCGAGAACACCGAGCAGAATGGAAAGATCATCATTCCTCGAGGCTCGAAACTCGAAGGCCGGGTGACTCAGGCCACCGCGCGCTCCAAGGGAGATTCCTCTTCTTCGGTCGAAATCACCTTTGACAAAGCGGTGCTTAAGAAGGGCGAAGAAATTCCATTGAACGTCGCGGTGCAGGCCATCGCTTTGCCACAAAGCACCGTAACCGCCAACACCAATCCCGATGCCGGCATGCGGCCCATGGGTGGCGGCGCGCCCACCTCCGGAATGGGTAGGCCCGGAATGGGGTCGCCCGCGGGGGTTTCCGGCAGCATGGATGCGCCCAACCCGCCGCCGCCGAGTGCTGAGGCAACATCTGGTGGCCCCGGCGCAACGGGTGGAGTAAACACCAATGGGCGATTGGCGCCAAATAGTCGTGGCGTTTTCGGCTTGCCCGGAGTCAGCCTGAACGCGGGAACCACCAGCTCACAGCCTTCCGCGATCATCACTTCTGCGGGGAAGGACCTGCACTTGGACAGCGGCACCCAATTGCTGCTGGTGACCCGCCCGACAACCACGGCACAAGCCGTTACCCACTGAGAAGCACGCGTTCGTTCCTGAACTATTCTGGGCGCGATAGCAAGTAGCACCGATGCAATCGACCCGTCGGGGCAAACAGTTCTTCGTGAGTGAACTGGAATCCTAGTTTTTCCAGGACTCGGCGCGATGCCGAGTTTTCCGGATGATGACCGGCGAACAGCTTCTCTGCTTTCAATTCATCGAACGCGTACGCCATAACGGCTTTCGCGCCTTCCAGCGCCAAGCCTCGGCCCCAGTGCGCCGGCCGCAGGTGAAACCCCAGTTCGTAGATTCGTTCTTCGTCCTTGTACGGACGCAAACCGCAACAGCCGGCGAAGTCTCCATTTTCGAGCCAAAATACCGGCCAGTACTGAACGTGCTGCGCGTTCATTGAGTTCATTTCGCGTCTGAGCCGTTCCTGAATCTGTTCCTCACTAAACGGGCCACCGATGAACCGCGTCGCGCGAACGTCGCCCCACAACGACACCGCGAGGGGAAAATCCTCGGTGCACCAGCACCGAAAACCCAACCGCGGAGTTTGCAGAAAATAAATGGACGCCGGTGGCACGAATTCGCTCCGCAACAGCGGCCTGCTTTCATACATTAAGAAGATGCCAAGCCTTTTAAGATTATTCCCGGTGACCGTCGCTCCGTTAGATTTTTTCTCGAACGATTTCGTCCAATATTCCTGAGAACCTGAGTGCGGCAGGGTGAGTTCCGCGGCGCGGTCCGCGGCAAGGAGCGGGCCTTCAGCGTCTGCTATACTCGCGAAGTGAAGGCCGCGACCGCAGAAACACCAAAAAAACTATTTCTGGTAGATGCCATGGCGCACATATATCGCGCGTTCTTTGCGCCCATGATGCGCATGAACGCGCCCAGTGGCATCCCTACCAAGGTTCCTTTCCTGTTTGCCAATATTCTCAAAAGGCTGATCAAAGATTACCGCCCCGATTACATCGGCATTGTATTCGACACCCGCCAGCCCACCTTTCGCGACAAACTCTTCGAATCCTATAAGGCCCATCGGCCGCCCATGCCCGACGAGATGACCGTGCAGTTGCCGTATGTGCGCCGCTTGTGTGAAGCCATGTGCATGCCGATTCTGGAGCTGGACGGCTACGAAGCCGACGACGTGATCGGCACCTTGGCCAGGAAAGCGGCCGCGCACAATCTGGACGTTTTGGTCGTCTCTAATGACAAGGACATGATGCAACTGGTGAACTCGGGTGTGCGAATCCTGCGCACCGGAACCGGCGGTATGAAAGCCGACACCATCGTTGACGCAAAGAAAGTCGAGGACCTGCTCGGTGTTGCACCCACGAAGGTGATCGATTTGATGGCTCTCTTGGGCGACACCATCGACAACATTCCCGGCGCCAAAGGGATTGGCGAAAAAGGCGCCACCGAACTGATCCAGAAATATGGCACCGTCGAAAACGCCCTGGCCCACGCCGATGAAGTGCCCAACAAGCGTTACCGCGAAGCGCTGCAACAGCAAAAAGACCAAGTGCTGATGAGCAAACAGCTCGCCACCATTGAAACCGAGGTGCCCTTGGAGTTGCAGCTCGACAAACTGAAGATCTGCGACCCCGATCCCACCGCGCTGATGGCCTTGTATCGCGAACTGGGTTTCAATTCGCTACTGAAAGAATTGCTGGCCAGCGGCGCCGTCGAGAAAGCTAGCGCAGCCCCGGGTCAAGGGGAATTAACTAGCTCCTCCGAAATCGCCAATCAGAAACGGGATTATGTCCAGTTCGCAAATGCTGGCGAGTTGCGCGAGTACCTGAACAAGCTGCCTGCCAAAGCTCCGCTGTCCTTGTGGTTGGACCTCAATCTTGGAGGGCGCGAAAACGAGGGATTCGGTACGCGTATAGCCGGAATTGAGCTTTCCTCAAAACCCGGCGAAGGTCGCGCCCTTTGGCTGGATGACCACGGTGATGCGCTCAAAACGCTCCAGCCGGTATTGCGGGATCCCAAGCGGCGGAAGATCGTGCACGATCCGAAATTGCTTCAGTTGCTCACCGGCGAAGTACAAGGGATCGAACACGCCACGCAGTTGTACGACTATTTGCTGCGCCCGACAACCGCCAAACATGAGTTCCCCGATTTAGTGTTCCGCAGTTTCAATGTGCCCTTGGGTGGCGGGGCGGGAGAGCGCGCCGATTTCCTCCAGCGGCTGGCGCCGGTGCTACGCAAACAAGTGGACGCGCAAGATCTGGTTCAGGGCTACGAACAAATCGATCTGCCGTTATCCACGGTGCTCGCGGAAATCGAGCGGACCGGGATTCGGGTGGATCCCAAGGCTCTCGCGACCATGTCGGAGTCTATGGAAAAGGAAGTTCGGCGCCTGGAAAAAGAGATTTGGGCTCTGGCCGGTTCGGAATTCAACGTCAATTCCCCGCCTCAGTTGGCCGAAGTCCTGTTCGACAAATTGAACCTGCAGCCACCGGGCCGGCGTTGGAAAGCGAAAGAGCGCTCCACCGCCGCCGACGTACTGGAGGACTTGGCCAACCAGCATCCGTTACCGGCGAAAATTATCGAATACCGCGAAGTGGCCAAACTGAAATCCACTTATGTGGACGCCTTGCCCAAATTGATTCATCCGGAAACGGGCCGTTTGCATACCAGTTTCTCGCAGACCGGAACCGCCACCGGACGGCTAAGCTCCAGTGATCCGAATCTACAGAACATTCCCATTCGCACCGAATTGGGCCGCGCCATTCGCGCCGCCTTCGTAGCCGACCCCGGGAAAATCCTGCTATCGGCCGATTATTCGCAAGTGGAATTGCGCATCATGGCCCATTTTTCGCGCGACCCGGTGCTGCTGGAAGCCTTTCGCAATGGCGAGGACATCCACGCGCGCACGGCCCAGGAGGTGTTTGGCGTTGGGCCGATGGCGCAGACTCCCGATCACCGGCGCGCCGCCAAAGCCATCAATTTCGGAATCATCTACGGGCTCTCGGCATTCGGCCTGGCCAAGCAACTGGGTATTGAGCAACGCGAGGGGGCGCAATTTATCAACGCGTATTTCGCCCGCTATCGCGGCGTCAAAGAATATCTCGACAACGTCTTGGTGGAGACCCGCAAGACCGGCGTGGCCAAAACACTGTTCGGCAGAATTCGCCCCATCTCCGACATCAATGCCCCGCAAGTACAAATGCGGAATTTTGCGGAGCGCACCGCGTTGAATTCTCCCCTGCAAGGTACTGCCGCGGATCTGATCAAGTTGGCCATGATCTCGATCCAACGGCGGCTGGCGCAACAGAAACTGGCCTCCCGCATGATTCTCCAGGTGCACGACGAATTGTTGTTTGAGGCTCCGCTGGCGGAGAAAGCCGCGTTGGAAAAGCTGGTGCGCCAGGAAATGGAAGCGGTCTACGAACTGGCGGTTCCCCTGGTGGTGGAAGTTGGCACGGGGCCAAACTGGCGCGATCTGGACTAAGTACCCATTCCGCGCTCCTGATACCGCAACATACAGGCATCCCCGGCTGGATTGAAGACATCTATGGCACAAGGCCCTCGGCAGACTGTCCCGTAGTACAGGAAATCTATTCGTCACGAAACAAGCGCTGACTCTCTCCCGCCTTGGAGCGCGTGCTAGCCTGAGAATCGAATTGGTGGGTGACCGAATGCATCCATTCCGTGTTTTCCTTGCGCTGTGCAGTGTGGCGGTTTTATTGGCAGGCTGTAGTGGCGTCAAAAGCTCGAGTTCCAGCAGTGGCAGCGGCGGTGGAGGAACGTCCTCAGGAATTTCGCTGACCCTGACTCCTACCTCGACCACCGTCATTGTTGGGCAAAATACCACCTTCCAAGCGACCGTCACTGGCACCACGAACACGGCAGTGACTTGGGAAGTCAACACCGTCGTGGGAGGCAATTCCACCGTTGGCACAATCACTGGTGGTACCTACACGGCGCCAGCAGCGGTGCCGAATCCCGCCACGGTGACAGTCACGGCGGTGGCACAAGCGAACACCGCAGTGTCGCAGTCTGCTTCCGTGCTAGTGGTCGCTTCCAACCCCAACCAAAAAGCCCAGGCCGTTCCGATCAAGCTGGGGACGTCAGGGGGCAACGCCAATGATTCCAGCACCCAAGGGAATTTGATTTCTTGTTGCGGCGGCACGCTCGGTTCTTTGGTACAACGCAACGGCACTTACTACATTTTGAGCAACAATCACGTGCTGGCGCGCAGCGATTCGGCGAATATCGGTGATCCCATCATTCAGCCGTCCCTGGCCGACGCCAACTGCACTACCGCTGGCACCACAACGGTGGCGAATCTGAGTCAGTTCGTGAACCTGCAGGCATCCGGAACCAACGTCGACGCCGCCCTTGCCGCTATCGTTGCTGGGGATGTGGACACCACCGGCACCATCTTTTCCTTGGGTTCAACGGCTACCGGAAGCACCCCGGACGATGCGCCACCACATGCCGGTAACGGCATCACCGCCAGCATCTCGGAAGCCGTGGCTAAGAGTGGCCGCAGCAGCGGGTTGACCTGTTCGACTGTGGATGCCATCAATGTTCAGACGTCGGTCAGCTACCAGACTGGCTGCAACACTGGTACCACCTATAGCGTTACCTACACGAACCAAGTTTCTGTTTCCGGCGCCAGCTTCAGCGCCTCGGGCGATTCCGGCTCGCTGATTGTGGACCAGAATACCGCCGACCCGGTAGCGCTGCTGTATGCCGGTTCAGACACGGACACAGTGGGCAATCCCGTTGCGGATGTGTTGAGTGCATTGGCGGACAGTCAGGGGAACCGGCCCGCGTTCGTTGGCACTTCTGCCGCACACAACGTGATTGGCTGCACGCTGGCGGCTAACGTAGTGAAAACCACTCCAGAAACGGCGAACATCTCGATTCCGCCTGCGCAAATGGCCCTGGCGCAACGGGCCCGGGACCTTCATGCGCCGGAACTGCTCGCCAATCCCTACATTCAGGCCGTCGGGGTAGGAGCTAGCATCGATCATCCCGGCGAGCCGGCGGTTGTGATTGTCGTGAATCCAGAACAGATTCCTGCGTCGCTGCCCGACGAGCTCGAGGGCATCGCCACACGCATCGTGCACGGTGGCGCGGCCGGACCACGCGGTATTTTCGATATGACCACCGGGTCACGCATCACGCCGCTGAACGATACCTTTGCGGTAAGCGCCATTTCCAAAACGGAACTCCTGCGCGCCGAAGCCGTGAACACCGCCCAGGCGAGTAACCTAATGAAGCTACCCGGTGTCCAGGGAGTCGGCGTCACTTCCAGCGCTGATGCGCCGGGAGAGGCTGCGCTGATGATCTTCGTGGTCCGTGGTGTATCACGGAATCCCATACCCGTTCTGATTGACGGCGTGCGCACACGCATCCGCGAGTCCAGCCGGTTCACCGCGGGGCATCGCGGCAACGAAACCTTTGCAGGCTGTCGTGTGCCGCAAACACCTCAGCTGCAACGCCCCAGTCTAACCACCACACCCTGAACCCGCGCTCGTGCTTTACCAAGTCGATGAAACCGCCTTGGAGGGCTATCTTTGCACTTCCCATGGGGTTAGAATCACCTCAGATTCCGATTCGCTCTCGGACCGGTTTTCCAATCAGGGGGTTCTTATGCGACGCATTGGCCTATTCCTCAGCGCCGCCCTGCTCGCTGCTGCGGGGTTCGGCTTCGCTCAACAATCCGACAAGCCCAAAGACGCACAAGCAGAGGCTTCCTCCGGCCCAATACCTGCGGACGCGGCAGCCAAGAAAAATCCGGTAAAGCCAACGACCGAAGGCTTGGCGGAAGCGCGCAAATTGTACGGGTATCACTGTGCCATGTGCCACGGCAAGGATGGTGACGGCAAAGGCGACCTTGCCACAGACATGAAGTTGCAATTGAAAGATTGGCGCGAGGCCAGCGTGCTCTCAAATTTCAGTGACGGCGAATTGTTCTATATCATCACCAACGGCCGCGGCAAGATGGTAGGCGGCGAGGGTGACCGCACCAAGGAAGAAGTACGCTGGAACCTGGTCAACCTGGTCCGTTCCTTCAGCCAAAAAAGCGCAGCAGCCACCGCCAAACCATAGTTCCGCCAGCCTCCGATTTCGTAAGTTGAAGGCGCCTCTCTTTCAGGGAGGCGTCTTTTTTTGCTACTGCGTTATGCTGTGGTCCTTGGATTTGAGGAGGAAATATGGCACACGCACCAGAGTTCCTGGCATTAGTGAACGACGCCAAGAAGCGCGTGAAAGAAACCAACGTTCGAGACGTGAAGCGGCGCCTGGATGCCGGAGAAAAATTTATCCTGGTGGATGTCCGCGAGGATAGCGAATGGGCCAATGGACATCTGCCGGGTGCCATTCACCTCGGAAAAGGGATCATCGAACGAGACATCGAGCAACGCGTGCCCGCCGGAGACACCAAGCTGATCTTGTATTGTGGCGGCGGTTTCCGCTCGGCGCTGGCCGCGGACAATCTGCAGAAAATGGGCTACGGCAACGTGGAGTCGATGGACGGCGGTTGGAAGGGTTGGCTGGAAGCCGGATATCCGGTACAAAAAGGCTGAAAACGGGGTAAGTGCGTCCAGCGTAATCAAGCCAACGCCGGAGCATACTTCTTGCGGCGTTCCGCCAGTTCGTCGGCGATTTTCTGATTCACTTCCCGGGTAATCGGATAAAAAATCAGGCAAATGGCTGCGCCCACGAAGGCCAGTCCGGCATAAACGCTGGCGGTCATGCGAATGCCCAGCAGGCAGCGTTCCGTCTGCACCGCATTCGGCACGTACCCATAGAACGAAAACAGCCAGCCGGCTACGGCGCCACCCAGAGCCAATCCGGCCCACAATGCAAACACCACCGCCGACGTTACCGTGGCGGTGGCGCGGCGCCCCAGTTTCCATTCACCATAGTCCGCCACATCGGCCATCATCGCCCACAACAGCGGACACGACCAGCCATAGGCGAATTGCCTCAGGATTTCCGACGCAAAAATGGGCACGGTCGCGGTTGCCGGAATGAACAGCAACGCGATATTGAAAATCGCGGTCAGCACCATACTAAGGATGAACAAGTTGCGCTTGCCCATGCGCATGGCCAGTGAATTCGAAACCGCCACGCCGACCAATAGCGACGCCAGACCGAAACCATTGAACCAGCTAAACAGCGTTTCGTGACCGGCGCAGTATTTGAAGTACGGCAGCATCACGCTGCCGCGGATGGAGATGGCGGTGAAATAGAACGTGGTTACCAAGAACAGGGCGATCCATGGACCATTACGAAACAGGTCACCCAGATCCTGTCCAAACGAGGTTTTCTGCTGTGGATCGGGTTGAATGCGCTCTTTGGTAGTGGCGAACGCGACGATGAAGAACACCACGCACAGCACCGAAAACAAACCCATCGTTAACTGGTAGCCTCGCGCGTTGTCGCCCCGGCCCAGGTAATTGCGCATCGGAATGGCCAGGCTTTGCACAATGAATCCGGCGCTGTTCGCGAACACCTGACGGTACGACGACAGGCTGGTGCGTTCATCCGGGTCCCCGGTGATTACACCCGTCAGCGCCGCGTACGGCACATTGTTTATGGTGTAGATCAGCCGCAGCAGGATGTACGTGGTATACGCGTAGATGATCTTTCCGGAAACACTCAGGTGCGGCGTGGTGAAAGTGAGGACCCCAATGATGCCGAAGGGCACCGCCGTCCACAGCAGCCAGGGCCGAAATTTGCCCCAACGCGTGTTCGTCCGGTCGGCAATCAAACCCATTACCGGGTTCAACGCCGCCGCGCCCAGACCAACCACCAGGAAGAGCGTTCCCGCCTCCGCCGCGGTCAGCCCGAACGTATCCGTGTAGAAGCTCAATTGCAGCGCCAGCATCGTTTGGAAGATAAAGTTGGCAGCCATGTCCCCCAGGCTGTAGCCAATCTTCTCGGTGACCGAAAGTTTTTGGATCATATCGGCCTCGCTGTTCTCACCCGCGATTATCGTTTTACCCGCAAAACCAGTTTTTGCAGGTCCCCGTCCCGCGAGGAATTGCCAACCATGATTTGGAAGTCGCCTGGTTCGACTCCATAGCGCATGTTCACGTCGTAGAACGAAAGCTCGTCTGCCGTGATATCGAAAGACACGGTCTTCGTTTCCCCGGGTTGCAGCCGCACTTTCTGGAAGCCTTTCAGCTCCTTGACGGGCCGCGTCACCGAACTCACCAGATCGCGTATGTATAGCTGCACCACTTCCGTTCCTTCCCGCTTGCCGGTATTGGTGACATCGGCCAGGACGCGGGTCGCCTCCTTGACCTTGATCGTTTTCTTCGTCAGCCGCGGATTCTTGATGGCGAACGTGGTGTAGCTCAACCCGTAGCCGAACGCGTAGAGCGGCGATACGTCGTCGAAAAGGTAGCCGCGCCGCGCCGACGGTTTGTAGTTATAAAACGCCGGAAGATGACCCGCGGAACGGGGAATCGTAATGGGCAGTTTCCCGCCTGGGTTGTAATCGCCGAACAAAACATCCGCCACCGCCCGCCCGGTTTCCTGACCCAAGTACCAGCATTCGTAGATGACCGGCACATGTTGACTGACGTAATTGATCGACAGCGGCCGCCCGTTGAACAAAAACACGATGACTGGCTTGCCCGTCGCCAACATGGCTTTGACTAATTCTTCCTGCCGGCCCAGCAGATCCAGACTGGTGCGGTCACCCATATGTTGCAGCGACCACGCTTCCCGTGAAGTCTGCTCGTTGCCGCCAATCGCCAGCACGATTACATCGGCATTCTTGGCTACCTGCGTGGCTTCTTCAATTTGTTTGCGATCTTGTTCCGGATCGCTGGCCACCACTTCGTCCTGGTTCCAGGAACCGCCAATGGTGATTTTGCAACCCTCGCTGTACAGCACCTTGACGCGATTCCCAACCTTATTTCGAATGCCCTCCAGTACCGTCACGTCGTGCTTTGGCACGCCACTGTAACCGCCCAGCAGGCTGCGGTTGGCATTTGGACCGATGACCGCGATGGATTTGATCGATGCGAGATTCAATGGCGCAAGGTTGTTCTCATTTTTCAGCAATGTAACGGCTTCGTGCGCCGCGGAGAGCGCCAGCTCACGATGGGCGTCGCAGCCAACCACCCGTTCCGCTTTTTCCGGATCGACGTAGGGATCGTCGAACAGCCCCATCTCGAATTTCCAGAAAAGCATCGGTGCGACCAGTTCATCCAGTTCGGACTCTTTCAACACCCGTTTGCGCACCAGTTCACACAAATGCAAATAGCAGTCTGGGTCCGGCAACTCGATGTTGACGCCCGCCCGAACCGATTGCACACACGATTCTTTTTTGTCCGCGGCAACGAAATGCCCGTGCGTGTCCGGGCGATAACCGAGTTCCCAAATCGCGAAGTAATCGGAAACCACGTAACCTTTGAAGCCCCACTCCTTGCGCAGCACATCTCGCAGCAACCACTTGTTCGCGTGCGACGGGACCCCGTCGATTTCGTTGTACGAGGCCATCACGCTGATCGCTCCCGCGTGCTTCAGAACCTGCTGGAAGGTGTACAGGAAAGTTTCCCGCAGCACTCGCAGCGAAACGTTCGCCGGGGCGCAGTTCATCCCCGATTCCGGCTGCCCGTGACCAACGAAATGCTTCAGCGTGGCCAGCAAGTGCCGCTTGTCACGAAAATTGCCCTTTCCCTGGAACCCGCGCACTGCCGCAATGCCTAACCTCGACACCAGGTACGGATCTTCTCCGTAGGTTTCCTCCACGCGCCCCCAGCGGGGTTCACGCGCTACGTCAATTACCGGCGTGAGCGCCTGGTGTGTGCCGCGTAGCCGCGCTTCCAGCGCAGTCATCGTGAACAGCGATTCGACCAGTCCCGGGTTGAAGGTCGCGCCCAACGCAATCGGCTGCGGGAAGCTGGTGCCATCGATCGCCGCGTGGCCGTGCAGGCACTCTTCGTGAAAAATCACCGGAATCCCTAAGCGGCTATTCTCCAGAAAGAATTTCTGAATGTCGTTGCACAGCCGCGCCATTTCCCGCGCGTTTTTGCCTTTGCCCGAGTCACTGGGGCGGCCGACTTGACCCACCCCACGTCCGCCCCAGAACCCGGTTTTGGCTTTCTGCAAATCAAAATTGCCGGCGGCATCGATCAACGTGTCCGGCTTTTGCTGCCAGATGCACACCATCTGCGCAGCCTTTTCCTCCAACGTCATCCGCGACATCAGGTCCTTGACTCGACGGGCTGAGGGCAGCTTCGGGTTCTTATACGCCGGCAGCGGTTTGCGCTTCGGCGCCGCAACTGCGGTTTCCTTGGTCATGCGGTGCACTCCTCTGCATTGCGTTAGTCAGTTTGAGACGCAAAGATCCCGCGCAGCAGTGACGGAGCGCAACGGTCCGCTCAACTCTCAACCCCGCTCCGCAGCACACAACATCCGTCATCCTGAGCGAAACGAAGGCATGCCCCGAGCCTCGAGGGAATCTCTCTTCTCTTTCGACTTTCAACTCTCAACCCTCTACGCTCCGCACAACACGACACAGCCGGAACAGAGAGCCAGACCGAGATTGCGGAAAAGCCGCTCCGGCTGACAGGAATTTTCATGGCAGGTTGTCTTTGTTTCTCGAACGGTCAGGCCATCATACTACAGAACTTCGTTAACGTACACGACGCTGATTCATTAGGGTTTAGCGCCCTCATCGAATGCCCCATTGCCCCGCCAAACTCCTTCCTGTAGCGCCGCCCTCCAGGGCGGCATGCCGAGCTAAAGCTCGGCGCTCCTCACGCACCCGTTCGTGGCACCCTTGCCACAAATGGATTGCAACAACCGACAGCCAAGGATCGAACGGCAGCTCGAGAACTCTCGCCTTACGCGCAAAGGAATTCATC
>DASPVD010000003.1:0-13896 GCA_035622555.1 Candidatus Eremiobacteraceae bacterium
ATAGCCCTCAGCATTGGAGACCAGATTGTTGGTCACCTGATAGTGATAGCCGGCGATATAGATGCCGTGCGGGCCCGTGCCTACCTGTCCGAAGCATCCTCCTGGCACGCCGATGTTATTCACCACGTTGGAATCGATCAGCCCGCCATTGGACGTGTGGCTGGTCAGGAAAAATCCCCCGATGCCTACCGTTAGAGTTGAACATGACGTGTAGGCATCGTGCAGGAAGGACTTCTGCAGGGAGTCATTGTTTCCATTGGACGGATTGTCATCGTTGGAGCCAAATTCGATGATTCCCCCGGTCAGCTCCAACTGGATGAAGTCGTTGTAATTATTACTGACATACATGTTCGCGGAATTGGCTCCATTCAGCACCGTTGAGTTGCTGTTGCTCCGCGGATCGTTCTGCCCCATCCACCGGACGCGTTGCGACGGAGTGCCATTCAACCCCGAAAGCACCAAGGCGCCATTTGAATAGCAAGATCCCTGCGCCGATAAATTGAAAGGCCCCGGCAGCAGGTTGATAATCGTGCCGTTTGCGCCAAGCGTCGCAGAAGAGTTCGTTTTGCAAAGCGTCAGCCACGCGCTGGATTGCGACGTGCCATCGTTCGAGTCGTTTCCGTTTATCGGGTCAACATAATAAGTATTCAGCGAAGGTCTTACTGGAAAAACTATTATTGACGCAGACGCGTAGTTCGTGGCATCAGCGACACTAACCGCTGACACCGTATCCGTAATCTGACTACCGACATTCGGCGCTGTATAAACACCAGATGAGCTAATGGAACCATAAACTGCGCTCCAGCTCACGGAAGTGTTGGATGACCCGAGTACCGAAGCCGTAAATTGCTTCGATTGGCCGGATCCCATTGCTGCGGAACCGGGTGACACTGAGACTACGATTTGTGTTGCGCTGCTGCCGCTGCCAGAATTTCCGCCACCGGCACTGCCGGAATTAACGCCACTTCCGCTGCTGGGATTTCCGCTGCCGCTGCTTCCGCCGCTGCCGCCGCTTCCGCTGGAAAGTCCATTTGCCGCAGTAGCAGCGCCGAATACTGGGACATTGACCTGATGTTGATGGTACAGTCTCCGAGCCGGCCCGCCAACGGCAGGCCGTCTGGGCGATTCAATTAGTACCGACGTTGCCGTGACCAAAGTGAGTGTCCCAAAGTAGTTGCCAACGCTCCGAGGAGCAAACGTCGTTCGCAGTTGGACTCTCTGACCGGGGCTTAGTACCACCCGTCCGCTCCAACCCGGGACCGCGAAGGTCGGGGTGGGCGTGATGCTGGCCGATTCTATGATCTCAACCGACTTTCCGGCATTGGTAACTTGAAACAGGCTGGTCGCTTTTGAACTCGACTGTACTGTTCCAAAGTTGATTGCCGTTGGCGCCACGAACAGATTACTCTGGGCTGCGGATTGCCCGGAGCCAGGACTGGCAGTACTGACTGCATTGCAACCGGTAAGCAGGGAAGTTACAACCAAAGTTGATAAGAACAGCAGAAATGCGAAAAAAGAGAAGGAAGACCTTGCGATTTCTTTTCCGGGGGAGAACTTCATTTTCGGACCTCCGAAATTCCTTGGGTTCGTGGCCAAGCCGACCCAGCAAGTGTCCGAAAATGACCGCAAAACAGATAGATAACGGCAGTCGTACTACTCTGGTCTGTACGGACCTTGGCCGTTGGAGTAGGTCCACCTGATTTCGCTCGTGAGACGGTCCCTGGCGGGACTCTATGATTGGCTAGCCTGCGCCGATGGACCTGGACTTGGGCTTTCCGAGCTCGCCTTTGTTCATGCGGGCGCTAAACAGCGAAAAGTGGTTGCACTGAGGTTGTACTCAGAAGGAAAGATTCGCAGCTTGCTATTGAGTATGACTCCCGGAGACCTGCGTAATGTTGCGGCGTTGACATGGCCTGTGCCCGTGCGGAGCGTAAAGTCAGCCATCTCGAATCTTGCCGCCGGACAACATGCGCTCGTGTGGCTGGAATCGGACGGGATCACAGTGGATGGTGTGCGGCTTGAGAGGCTGGCACGCTGAGCGAGATCGTTCAGTTGCAGCATTGGTTGCGCAGGCACGGGCAATTCAGCTCACTGTTGATGGTTAGTACGGCGCCCCACCTCAGGCGTGTGCGAATGTGCTGTCGCCCAATCCCGCAGGTATCACCGTGCGGCTATTTGCGATTCCCGCTTACGGCTACTGGGATCGAAACAAGTGGTGGTCATTCCCCCGAACAAGAATTGCCGTGCTCTGGGAGCTCCCGAAGCTGCTTCTTTATATCCCACTCGCCTGATTCGCACGCTGGTTCGCATAGGACACTCTAGCCACGTTGCATTGACTTGACCAGAAACAAGCTGCACTAACTCCCTCACGCAAGAATCTTTCAGGCGCTGGAAGCCGAAGCTTGGGTAAGTACATCAGCTTTGTGCGCTTGAACTGCGATCGCGAATGCCAGGAAAATGCCCGCAAGCCAAAATGCTTTATCCCAGATCAAATCCACGAAGAAACCGTATACGAGCAGGCTGTAAAAAGCAGCTTCCCCTGCGACTACCCAGACCGTCGGAGGCCCGGTGTTTTTTCTGAACTGCGATACGTCACGTGCTTGCCTTACGACCGCCATTACAAAGAGGCCGAGTCCCAAAATTCCCACGTCGACCAAAATGCTTAGATAAATGTTATGAGGACTTCTGGTGAATCCGTGGAATTTACGGGAGAATCCCGCGTACTGTTGGTAGACGATAGGAAAGTTTCCCAAGCCCGTCCCGAAGAGCGGATAGTGTTTGAACATTTCAAGACCCGCCTCCCAAATATCTAGTCTGCCGGCCCCCCCTGTTTCTCCGGCCTCCTGGATGCGGCGATAGAACGTGGCGGGCATGGACGCCAAAAGGATGGCTGCCAACAGAACCACCGGCATAAGTCGGCGATAAAGACGCAGCCTCACGAAAAAAACAACAAGGAGGACTCCGAGAGAAAGCACGGCGGCGCGTGACATGGTTAACAGCAATGCGAGCACCGTAATGCCTAGGGCGCAGAAACTCAAAAACCTGCCCAACCGGGTACGGGCGCTGAGAAAGGCTGCCAGCGCAAACGAGACTGGGATTATAAGTTTAAAACCGAAAAAATCCGGATTGACCTGATTTTCGCCTACCGTCAGGGACGCCCTTGAGACCATCGAGGCGCCCATACCAGTTTCCCAGGCAATGCCGGCGGAATACTGATAAAGTGCAAGCATACCCGCAAGACAACCCCCAACGATGGCCAGCCGCGTCACCCACTCGAACTCTTTTTCAGCTATACGAAACGAGACAGCCATGAAATAAAACATAACCAGCGCCGCCGCAGTCGCGAGTTGACGCAGAGCGCCTTTTGGTTCCACCGCCCATAACACCGATAGGCCAACCCACAATAAAAAAAATGCCCAGTAGATCGCGGTTCGAGGCGGCCTAACCAAGCGATCGTCTAGCAAGCCAATGGCGACTAGAGTTCCGCCAGCTAGTAACCCCAGCACCCAGACGGCGGTGGTGCCGCCACCCAGCTGTGACAACCCTTCAAAAGGGATTGAGAACGCAAACAATCCCAGCGCAGTTTGTACGGGAAAATACCAGAAGAAAGGGGCGAGAGTGAACATTAAAAGGTATGCCCACCAACCCTGGGCTATCGCGACTCCGGCCAAAACCCCTGCGAGGCTTAAGCCGAGCGGAAGCAAAGCGGAAGGAAACCTCCTCAAACCGACTTGAGAAATTTGGTGCATGCCTGGCTACTTCGCGAGTTTGTGAGCAAGAATATAGCTAATGATATCAGTCGATCAAAGAGATTGCCTCGAACTCCAGTAACCATGCAATGCCAGAAATCCGACGATGAAAGCCACGTTCAGTCTGCGACCTGTAACCCTCCCATCGGGGCGGGGTTGACGCCACGGAATCATCATGGTCTGGCTGTCGTGTGGCTCTGTTTGCAGATGGGGATTCAGGTTAGTGGGGCATTCGGCACCCCACAAGAGGCAGAACGAGTGAATTCGGGAACCGCAAACAGAGTCCGTGAATACTATGTTTCACCAGTGGGAAATGACAAAACCGGGAATGGCTCCAGCCGCCGACCATGGAAAACCTTGTGTAAAGCGGACAGGTCACTGCAGCTGGGCCCCGGGGGAACCATCGTGCATGTCGCCGCCGGGCAGTATACCGACGATCAGCAGAGCAGCTGCTGGAATGCCTCCGGCGGCGAGATGATCACCAGCCACAATGGCAACCCCAGTCAGCGCATCGTCTGGCAGTCGGACACTCTCTATGGGGCACAGTTTAACGGGGAATGGCTGGTGGAGAGCAACTATGTGGACATCACCGGCTTTGAGTTCAACGGCAGCGTCAAGGACGTGACCGGTCTGATCATCGGCTGCTGTGGGGGCTCGGATAATCCCAACGTGGGCAACTTCGTACGGGTATACAAGAACCGCTTTGAGCATCTGGCCAAGGGCTGTTATCCCAGCGGGGTGGGCAGTTCGGCGGTGCAACTGGACAACCGCAGCCACGATTTGGTCTTCGATTCCAATCTGGTCAACGATGTGGGGCACTGGGCGGGAGGCTGCCCGGGCGATCCGGGCACCGGGGCGCATGGACTTTATGTGGCGGGGTGGAGAGCGACGGTCACCAACAATCTGATTTCCGGGGTGGCTGGCTACGGCATTCATGCCTACCACAACTCCTGCCAGCAGGACATCGCCAACAACACCGTGGTGCACAACTACACCGGGGGGATTCTGCTCAGTGCCGGTCCGCAATCCGGGGAGGACTGTCACAACGCCGCCGATTACAGCGTGGTGAACAATAATTTTGTCATCCGCAACGGTTTCGGATGCGGAGTGAAAGCTCCCCCGGGACAAGGCGGTATCCCCAGCGGAATCGTCATCTACAATACAAACTCAATTCCCAACAGCAAGGTCTCGAACAATTATCTTGTAGGAAATTTCAACCCTGGCTGCAAGAACCAGGACAACAATCGCGTTCTGCTCAGCTGCGATCCTAGGGGTTGCACTTTACCTAATCCTGTTTTGAGCGGAAACGTCGCCCGAAACGGCAACGACACGTCCGGTCTAGTTATCAAGTACAATGATGACGTAACGTTAGGTGATTTTCACCCTGTGCCGGGGAGCCCGCTTATTGGTGCTGGCACTGCTGGGAACTGTCCCGTGTTGTTAGGGATCGCCATTTGCATCCCGGAGCATGATTTCTCGGGGATGGCGCGTCAGGGCTTGGCCGTAGACGTCGGAGCTCAGCAATTTCTACACCGACCCTAGTTTGCGGAAATAAGCAATGTAGTGCGTGGACAACACCCGCAGCTTGCTCAACGGGTTGTAAGCTTGCGGAATTATTTGGCCGATCATCCGAGCCAGAGGTGGAACTACTGTCACTCGTTCGAAATAATAATCGCAATGAGGAAACAGTTCGTAGATTTCGCGCCGTCCAACGCCCCGAACATCTGGATTCCACGGATTGTTGAGGAAAAAGTCGTACCAAATCACATGGCCACCGGTTTTCAGCACGCGAAGCATTTCCAATGCGACCTTCCGCCTTGTTTCCTCACAAAGGATAGAACTGAAAACAGTCAATTGCTGGACCAGGTCAAAGCTCTCGTCAGGGTAGCTCAACTTGGTTCCATTCGCGACCTCCAGCTTAGCGCCCGGCAAAATCCGCCTGGCCTCTTCGACATACATGGGGATCAGGTCAACACCGAACAGATTTTCGGGCCTGGCGCCCCGACCGACAAAATTTCTGAGTGCGTAGCCTCTCCCGCAGCCAACGTCAAGAATCTTCTTATCTTCTAAAGGAAAGTTGCCGGACCGCTGCAGCCAGGAGAAGAGGTGGCTATCCCGTTCTTGCTGCATCGAGAGATTGCCGGGATTTTTTGGGGTGTGCTTCGCGGCAGCCATAAGCCGCTCACGTTCGGCATAGACCTTTTGGATTCGCAGCTGTTCTCGTCTCTCGTTCTCGTGCATGTTTACTACCATCGAGTGGCGAAGTCCCTGAGGAACCGCCACGCATGGAAAAAATTATGAGGCCATATCCAATTGGTCCATCGTCATGCCTAAGGTGAGTACTGTTCCTAAGTACTCGTTCCTTATTGCATCACTCTGCAGATCAGGCTGGAGGATACCCGCATCCTTCAGCCGTCCGACCGCCCTTCCGAGCGATTCAGAACGGCGGAGCGGAACGAAAACCTGAGGCGGATCCACTGGAACGTCTAATTTTCCCCGGGATGTGTAATGCCGTTTTAGATATTTTTCCTCAAGTGATCTCTTAACACGAGTCAGCTTATCGTCGCAATATTTGTACAAATCCTTTGCCATAAGCTGCCATTCTGCGGACATCGTGGCGTGGCCTCGGGTAGTGGGGACGCGGGCAGCCCGCGGAGCACAAGTCGTGGCAGTTTTACGAAAGTAATGGTCGAAGAAACGTTGCCTGCGCGGCAAGTTGTAACCGAAAATGAGCGCATCGCGCTCCACGAATGGTACATAGCACTGCAATAGATGGGTGTGGTTGGTGGCGAAACGGCCAATCAGATCCCGTATGCGAAAGTTGACAATGATCCGATCGTAGGTCTGGGTGTTCCCCCTTACCACATAGCGCGACAGATCCTCGAGAAGGCGTTGACGGTAGCCTCTGCTTATCTCCCGGTATCTTCCCGCCAGAAACGAATCATCGGGGTCCTTGGGTAACAAACGCAAAGCACAGAATCGCTCAACATTGGCTTTCTCGCGAGCGTACAGTGGAAAATCTTGCAGCCACCAGTCATCTCTATACAGTTCGCCACCGTTCCCGCTGAGCATCAGCGTCACCCCGCGCTGAACTCGCTCCCGTTGTAACAGAAGTGCGCCGTATGACTTCGTCACATCCAGCAACCCGTCGCTGATTTTGAGCACATATGGCAATTGGCTCTCGAGATCGTCGATGCTCGAATAACAAACGTGCAGCTGTTTTCCAATGACCCGAGCGACTTCCGTGGCAATCTGCACATCAGGATCTGAATCTCTGCCCCGCACCGCCAATTCGAAATCCAAACCCAGGTAGTGCAACATGCAAACCAGCGCTCTCGTGTCCATTCCTCCGGTAAGATCTACGCTGACGCGCTCCGCCGCGACCGCTGCCGTAAAGTCGCGGAGCAGATCCAACAACGTATACGTCGGTCGCGTCTCGAAACCAGGAAGGGTCTTTGCGATGTAAGAAATCTTGCCTCGCGAGATACTGGCGATCTGTTCAGGCGCCAACTTTACGATCCTCTTTATAAGCGTGCGCCCAAAACTTATGTAGCCAAAGTGCAGAAACTCTACGATCGCTTCCTGGTCCAGATCCGCAGCGCGCGCCCCTTGCGAGATCGCCAGTTCAAGGAATGAGGTTGAGATTTCAGTTTCGGAACAGAAAACGTGGAACATACCGGTATTGTCGACCAGTACATAGCAGGTCGAGGAACGCTTGTCCTCGATCAGCAGCATGAAAATTCCCCTGAAATCGCGCGCCAACTGCTGCAGGTTGCCAGATCCCAAATCAGACGCCAGCTTCGTGATGGATGCCAGTCCGGCCTGGAAGCCGGGAATATAAAAGAGACCACACCAATAGATTCTGTAGTCACTATTTTCGAGGCGCCGCAAATTCTCGGTGCCTCGGTATTTCGCGTGCACATCAATTAGCATGAATGCTCCAGGAAGAACGGCTTATTTGGCTTTCTGCTGGCTGTCTTGACGGGCACAAGTGAGAATCAAAACTACGCTGAGTATATCTTAAATCGATCTTCGCTAAGAATGAGGCTCGCTCGGATTGTGACTTTGGCGATATAGAATAACTTGGCGGCGAGGGGTAGTGTCACACGCACCCTTCCGCTCGGCGAATTTTCGGGACCATACACGTAAGAACCTCTCTGGGGGAAGGGAATGCAACAAAAGTCTGTCGACAAAGAATTCGAAGCAAGAGCCCCTTTGGAATTGAGTCCAGATGAATTTCGCGAGCTAGGGTACCGGGTTATCGACAGAATTGCACAATTTCTGCAATCACTTTCAACCAGACAAGTGGCGCCCAATGAATCCGCGAGTTCGCTTCGCAAACTGATCGAGCTGCCTTTGCCCGAAAAAGGCCAGGACGCCGATTTTCTGCTCCAACATGCGATGGACCTGCTGCAAGACCACTCGACATTTAATAGCCATCCTCGCTTC
Source organism: Candidatus Eremiobacteraceae bacterium (assembly GCA_035622555.1). Taxonomy (GTDB): domain Bacteria; phylum Acidobacteriota; class Terriglobia; order Acidiferrales; family UBA7541; genus Acidiferrum. Next base: position 8,199 of record DASPVD010000003.1, read on the forward strand.
TGGGGTTATATCACTGGTTCTCCCGCCCCGATTGGTGCGCTGGCAGACACGATTGCTTCCGCGCTCAATCCCAATCTCGGTAAATGGATGTTGTCACCCGTTGCCACAGAAATTGAGCGTCAGACGGTGGGTTGGATTGCGCAGATGCTCGACTACCCCGCGGATTGTGGCGGACTACTAGTAAGCGGCGGGAGCATGGCCAATTTCATCGGCTTCCTGGCGGCAAGGAGGGCCAAGTTGCCGTGGCCCCTCCGTGTTTCTGGAATGGCAGATTCCGACAGGCGACGGCCCCGCGTCTACACTTCTGCTGAGACCCACGTCTGGGTGCAGAAAGCGGCAGATCTTTTCGGATTGGGTACCGATTCCATTCGTTGGGTTTCGACCGATGAACATTTTCGAATGGATCCGGCTGCTCTTCGGAAATGCCTCGACCAGGATCTTTCCGCCGGTGATTTACCTTTTCTCGTGATCGGCACAGCCGGGTCGGTAGGAACGGGGGCGGTCGATCCGCTGCCGGAACTGGCAGACATCAGCCGCGAATACGGCTTATGGTTCCACGTTGACGGTGCCTACGGGGGTTTTGCTGCGATGGTTCCAGATGCCTCTTCCGACTTGCGAGGCCTGGCCGAAGCTGACTCCATAGCTGTCGATCCACATAAGTGGATGTACGCTCCTTTGGAAGCCGGATGCGCATTGGTCAGGAACGCAACCGACTTGCGCGACACCTTCAGCTATCGCCCGCAGTATTACCATCTGGATGCCGACCCTGCCGACGATGCCATTAATTATTTCGAATACGGGCCGCAGAATGCTCGGGGATTCCGAGCCCTTAAGGTTTGGCTCTGCTTACAACACGCCGGAGTTGAAGGTTATCGGAAAATGATAGGCTCGAATATTCGCCTCGCCAGGGAACTTTATGAACTGGTGAATAAGCAGCCCACATTGGAAGCGCTTACCTGCAGCCTCAGTATTACAACCTTTCGCTACCTTCCAGCCGATTTGAAGGGCAGAAAAGATACCGAAGACTACCTCAATCAGCTCAATAGCGAACTCCTCACTAGAATCCAACAGGGCGGCAAGGCATTTATCTCAAATGCCATCATCAGGGGAAAGTTCGCGCTGCGTGCTTGCATCGTTAATTTTCGCACCTGCTCTGCTGATCTAAGAGCTCTGGTTGAGCTAGTGACGTCGACCGGTGCCAAACTCGATGCTACGCTTCGCTCGCCGGCAATGAAAAGCGCAGGGACTTAGCATTTTCCATGCTAGTACCTTCGTCCGCCAGTTCCTGATCCGACGTCAACGACCTGGAGGCGCCCTTCCAAATTGCATACTCCGTGCGCTCATGGAAAGTAATTGCAAAACATGCGCAACCGACTTCAGCTTGACAAACTGACGGCATTGAGTACACTTTCCACCCCGCTAAACCTGCCCTGCTGCGGGTATGGTACTGGTTCTGACGGAGACAAGGGAGAGACGAGTAACTGGTGAGATCAGACCCGTGGTCAGCTGAGGATGTGCTTCGTTGGGCCTTCGCGACGTTCAATCGTGAGGTCGCTATCGCGTCGGCATTCGGCCTGGAAGGAATGGTTCTCATTGACATTGCCTCGCGAATCTCTCCCCAATTTCGTGTGTTCACGATTGACACCGGATTTCTGTTTCCCGAGACATACGATCTCATGGCACGGGTGGAGAAACACTATCGGATCAAGCTAGAGCGAGTCTACTCCGTGCTGTCCCCCGAGGAGCAGCAGAATTTGTATGGATCGCGACTCTGGGCCCGTGATCCCAATCTCTGTTGTACGATTCGTAAGGTCGAACCATTAAAAAGCAAACTCACAGAATTACGAGCGTGGATCACCGGTATTCGCTGCGACCAAACTGCAGTCCGGGCCGCCGCCAACAAAGTGGAATGGGACTCAAATTTTGAGCGGGTCAAGATCAACCCGCTGGTTGACTGGACACCGGAAAAAGTTTGGGATTATATCTGCCAGTACCATGTTCCCTACAATCCGCTGCACGATCGCGGTTACCCCAGCATCGGGTGTACACATTGCACCCGCGCCGTGAAACCAGGGGAAGATCCCCGTGCTGGACGCTGGTCTGATTTTCAGAAAACCGAGTGCGGGCTACATGTCCCGTCTCATAATTCACTCGCTCGCCATCTCCACAAAGCCATCTAAGATGTGGAAAGTCACTCCTGTTGTGCGATTCTCTTATTAAGAACCCATGCGAAAAAGACGCCCCAATTCGACAAACTTCTTTGTAGGACCTGATGCCATACGCAAGTTGCTGGATCCCGATTGTAATCCTCCTCTACCCCTTGTGGAACTTCCGGAAAGACTGAATCCGTTTACCGCTTACAGAGTCCGGCTCTTCGCAAAACTGATGTATCTGCTGCCACTGCTGAATCTGAAATCCCTCCCAGCGTTGAATATGATGCTGAACGCATCCCGCAAACTGAAAGGCGTACACACGATTGTGGAGAACTCATCTGGCAATACCGCTTTCTCGCTCGCGATTGTAGCTCGATTGTTTGGCATTCGATCTGTGCGAGCGCTCGTTCCACAGGACATCGCTCAAGGCAAGCTGGAGATGCTCCGGCTTTCGGGAGCCGAGATAAGCTTTGCCAAGAACATAGGCGGTATCGCTCTCGCACGTCGGATTGGCAAGCGTAGAGGGTTCATCAATCTGGACCAGTATGCGAATCGGGCGAATCTAGCCGCCCACGCAAAATGGACCGCCAAGCAGGTTTGGGAGCAGACCGACGGCAAGTTATCAGTTTTCTGCGCAGGGCTCGGTACCACGGGAACTGCGCTGGGGGCTATTCAGTTTTTCAAGAAGCAATCATCTGAGGTCAGAGTGGTTGGTGTCTACTGTCTGCCGGACAATGCCATCCCGGGGGTCCGCTCCATGGAAGCTCTGGAGGAGATTTCCTTTCCCTGGAAATCTAAGGTGCCCCACCGCGTTGGCGTTAGCACCAAAGAGTCTTTCAGGAAGAGTTTGGCTCTCTGTCGTGCGGGGCTCATGGCCGGCCCCAGTTCCGGTTTTGCCCTTGCAGGTCTGCTAAAGTTTATTGAGCAGCACGCTGATTTGGACCAGTTGCGCAACCGCGATGGCCAAATCCTAGCCTGCTTTGTTTGCCCGGACTCGCCGTTTCCTTATTTAGACAAATACTCCACCATTCTCGACCCACCTGACTTCGACATGAAATGATCGCAGTAGCCTGGAACTGCAATTTTTCTTCGTATGCAAAATGCCCCGAAAACGCTTGCCAGCACCACGGAACGGCTCCACTCGTGTCGAAGCTCCCGCACGTGAGTTTGTTGACTTCGCGTGCGGGTTGGCACTCACCAATGCGTGTAATGGATCATTGGACTGTGAAAGCGCCGATATCCTCTGTCGATTCCTGGCGTTCGATGCCGTCAAAATCGAAAAGTGGAATACAGGGTGAAATACCGGGCGACACTGCACAGTTTCCGTCAGTGCCGGCGTCAATGAGTGGGCTTCCTGCGAGCGGCTGATAGTTGCCTGAAGTCACTTCATCGGCGTAGTCGATGACCAGACCGGAAGTGTCATTGCCGTTTCGCGCCAGATTACCGATCAAAACCGGGTTTGGCACGGTACAGGCGGAAGTGTCGCAGTCCAGCAGAATGCTGTTGTTGTTCTGATCGCTGCAGGTTTGGCTGAAGTTTCCGACTAGGTAGTTGTTGGCTACGTTGCTGTGAGGAATGGCACCGGTGTCGTAGATCACGGTTCCACTCGGAAGAATTCGTATGCGAGCAGAATTCACTGTGAGCACGAATCAGAAGTGCATTTTGCTGCTCAGATTGGAACAAGCGTCAGTTTTCTCTGGATATTCATCGTGGTGTCACATCGGCGTATTTGCTCCGGCGTATCTTCATCAAATCGTTCCCGTATCTGTTTGGAGAACCCGAGGGAGGCAGAGTCATGTCTCGGAAAGAGCGGTGGTTGCCTCTGCTTGCGGTGGCGATTCTATGGTTCTTAAGCCTGGGCAGCCAGAAGACGATTGCGCAACTCGTTATCATCGACGGTTCGGTGCAGCAGCCGCTCACGCAAGATAGTCAGGGCAACTATGTCGCAGTGGTCACGATTACAAATAACGGGACTGTTCCCCTGACCGAGATTTCGATAGCTGGAACCACACTGGGCTCAGGTTTACTCATTTCTCCACCTCCGCCGATTTCACCCCTTGCACCAGGCACTTTTGCAGTATTTTCGCTGATATTTCCACCCAACTCTATTCCTTTTAACGCAAGCTCGGCGGCTTTGAAGCTAGTTGGAACATATTCGGCTTTGACTCCACCTCTGAGCGGTGGTTGGGCCTTGACGTTCCGCATCCACCGCGCGATAAACCTTTACTACGTGGATCCTGTTAACGGTTCTGATTTCAATGATGGCAGCACGCAATCAACAGCCTGGCTCACGCTCTGCCATGCCGATGCGAATCTCACGCGGGGCAATAACGGAACTGTTGTGAATCTTCTCCCGGGAACTTTCATTCTTGCCAATCAAGGGTCGTGCTACCAAAACGGCGCACTCGTGCTGTCGTCAAACGGTACTTCCACACAGAGGATTCAATGGGCAGGACAGAGCGACCCGCGCTTAAGTTTCGATTCCACTATTCTGGACGGGCAGAACTTTGCCAATCTTTATGTAAATAGCAACTATACCGACTTCATCCAACTGGAGCTGACCGGGGGAATCATCGAATTTGGCTCCAACGATGACAATCCGTCCAATGGAAACAATGACTCCCTGCAGAAGTCTTTCCTGCACGATGCCTACACGACCTGCTCCACACTGGTTGTCGGCATCGGAGGCTTTTTTCTGACCAGCCGAACCTCGCAGGGTGGGCTGGTCGATTCCAACGTCGTGAATAACATCGGCGTGCCGGGGGGCTGTGCGGGAGAAGTGGGCACTGGGCCGCACGGCATCTATATTGCCGGCTATCACTATCAGGTGACCAACAACCTGGTCTCCAATGCCGAGGGCTACGGCATTCACTCCTACCACGACGGCTGCGAATCGGAGATCTCCAACAACACCGTGGTGCACAACTACGCGGGGGGAATCATTGTCAGCGCCGGTCCGCAGACCGACCTGGGTTGTGGCAACAATGCCGGCAATTGGTACACCGTGGACAACAACCTGGCAGCCTATAACGGCTGGGGCTGTGGAGTGATCACCGCTGCGGGTAATGCCGGAGTGCAGGGGGGGATGATCGTCTATGACACCGGCAGCGGCGCAGTCAACAATGTGGGCGACAACAATTACCTGATCTCCAACTGGAGTTACACCGGCAATGCCAGTTGTACCAATGCACCGGGAAGCAATAATGCGTTTATCTATGCTTGCGACTCGGGGTCGCCAAGCTGTCCCGATGGCCAGTTCCTGGGGGACCCGGCCAGCACGTTTTCCGCTACCAGCATGCCCGGCAATGCGCTGGTGAATCCCTGCCCGGCTTCGAGTTGGGGCAGCACGGCCTGCAGCGTGGTGCCGGTGGCACGGGGTGGCACCTATGACTGGCATGTCCTGCAGGGAGGCCCGTTGGATGGGGCGGGGGGCAACGGCTGTGCCGGCTCCCCAGGATTTGCCGCTCCTTGTATTCCGGCTCTGGATGCCGACGGCCTCCTGCGCAACAACCCCACTTCCATCGGCGCCTACGAAGCCAACTGAA
>DASPVD010000004.1:0-40695 GCA_035622555.1 Candidatus Eremiobacteraceae bacterium
AAGTGCCCGCGACCCCCGGCACTTGGGCTTGTCCGCCGAGTTTGCCCTCGGTGCCCACCTCGCGGGCGACGCGGGTGACTTCCGCGGCAAAACCGTTGAGCTGATCCACCATCGTATTGATGGTTTCCTTGAGCTGAAGGATTTCGCCGCTGACGTTGACGGTGATTTTCTTCGACAGGTCCCCTTGCGCCACCGCGGTAGCCACCTCGGCGATGTTGCGCACCTGGCCAGTGAGGTTACCCGCCATCATGTTCACGCTATCGGTAAGGTCCTTCCAGGTGCCGGCCACGCCTTTCACCTCCGCTTGCCCGCCGAGCTTGCCTTCGGTGCCGACCTCGCGGGCCACGCGCGTCACCTCGGCGGCGAACGAGCGCAGCTGCTCGACCATGGTGTTGAGCGTTTCCTTGAGCAGCAGGATTTCGCCGCGCACGTCGACGGTGATCTTCTTCGACAAGTCGCCGCTGGCGATGGCGGTCGCCACCTCGGCGATGTTGCGCACCTGGGCGGTCAAGTTCGAGGCCATGAAGTTGACGTTGTCGGTGAGGTCCTTCCAGGTGCCGGCGACGCCCGGCACCTGCGCCTGGCCGCCAAGCTTGCCTTCGGTGCCGACCTCGCGGGCGACGCGCGTGACTTCCGAGGCAAATGCGTTGAGCTGGTCGACCATCGTGTTGATGGTGTTCTTCAGCTCGAGGATTTCGCCCTTCACGTCGACGGTGATTTTGCGGGACAAGTCGCCACGAGCCACGGCGGTGGTGACTTCAGCGATATTGCGCACCTGCGCGGTGAGATTGCCGGCCATGGAGTTGACGGAGTCAGTTAAGTCTTTCCACGTGCCAGCGACACCAGGAACGTTGGCCTGACCACCGAGGCGGCCCTCGGAACCGACTTCGCGAGCCACGCGAGTGACTTCGCCGGCGAAGCGGTTGAGCTGGTCGACCATGGTGTTGAGGGTTTCTTTGAGCTGCAGGATTTCGCCGCGGACGTCAACGGTGATTTTGCGGGAAAGATCGCCTTTGGCGATGGCGGTGGCGACTTCGGCAATGTTGCGGACCTGGCCGGTGAGGTTGCTGGCCATGAAATTGACGTTGTCGGTGAGGTCTTTCCAGGTACCGGCGACGCCAGGAACTTGAGCTTGGCCACCCAGTTTGCCTTCAGTACCGACTTCGCGAGCCACGCGGGTAACTTCCCCAGCAAAGGCGTTGAGCTGGTCGACCATGGTATTGATGGTTTCTTTGAGCTCGAGGATTTCGCCCTTCACATCGACGGTGATTTTGCGCGAGAGGTCGCCGCGAGCGACAGCGGTGGTGACTTCGGCGATGTTGCGGACCTGCGCGGTGAGGTTGCCGGCCATGGCATTGACGGAATCAGTGAGGTCTTTCCAGGTGCCAGCAACGCCGGGGACGACTGCCTGGCCGCCAAGTTTGCCATCGGTGCCGACCTCGCGAGCCACACGTGTGACTTCCGAGGCGAAGGAGCGCAACTGGTCGACCATGGTGTTGATGGCTTCTTTGAGCTGGAGAATTTCACCGCGGACGTCGACAGTAATTTTGCGGGAGAGGTCGCCGCTAGCGACGGCGGTGGCGACTTCGGCCATATTGCGGACCTGACCGGTGAGGTTGCTGGCCATCAAGTTGACGGAATCGGTGAGGTCCTTCCAGGTGCCGGCAACGCCGGGCACAACCGCCTGGCCGCCAAGTTTGCCATCGGTGCCGACTTCGCGAGCCACGCGGGTGACTTCCGCGGTGAACACCCCGAGCTGCTGGATCATGGTGTTCACGATGTTGGCGGAGCGCAGGAATTCGCCTTCGAGGGGGCGATTGTCGACTTCCAGGCGAACCGTTTGGGTGAGGTTGCCTTGAGCGACGGCTGCAATGGCGCGGGTGACTTCGGTGATGGGGCGCAGCAGGTCTTCGGTCAGGGTATTGACGGAATTTTCCATTTCGCCCCAGGCGCCCTGGGGAATATTGAAGCGCACGCGTTCGCGGATTTTGCCTTCTTTACCGAGGGTCTGGCCGAGGCGCTTGAGTTCGAGCGACATTTGCTGATTGGCGCTGACAATCTCGTTAAAGGTGTCAGCGATGCGCCCGGTGAGACCGGTCCAGACAACCGGAAGTCTGACCGAGAAGTCACCGTTCCTAACATTAATGAGAGTCTGGAGAATGACGGCTAATTCGGAATCGCTGTCGAGATGACCGTTGCCGTTCTTACGTTTAACCCGTTTTTTTTCTAGAGAAGAAGATGCAGCTACACCAGTGGACAACTCACCATTCATGCCTACCCCTCGGACTCTGAGCGAAAGCCCGTCGCACATCCATTGCGGGTCATGAATGTGCCTGGATCAGAATCACAGAGGTTTTTACCAGTTTGTCTGTACGCGATGGAGTACGGTGTTCGCTGTATTTTTCTTGAAGTGACACGCAGGCGCCAGTGCCTGTTGAATAACGATTTTTTGTTCGCAGCGGCACACGTCAGATGGCGGGCTGTTCCGGCGGGTTGAGTCAGGCGCGTGTCGTTTGCTGGCGTTGTCTCCCCATTGTCATGACGTTCTAGACATTATACGGTGACGAGCATAACGCCGGGGCACCGACAAGAAGGGATTCGCGGAAATTGATTCGAACTGCACCGGAGCATGGAAGCGCTCTTATGTGAAGCGAAGAGGATTTTACCAGAAAGGCGGTATACAGCCGGAAAGACAGCCTCCTTAAACTAATGCAACAAGGAGGCCTATGAGGATTGCGCAAATAGCGCCGTTATACGAAAGCGTTCCACCAAAGCTCTACGGTGGGACGGAACGGGTGGTTTCGTATTTGACGGAGGAACTCGTAAGGTTAGGCCATGAAGTGACGTTGTTCGCCAGCGGCGATTCGGTGACCAAAGCCCGGCTGGAAAGTGGGTGTAAGCGTGCGTTGCGGCTGACGCGCGCGTGCAGGGACCCGTTGGCATACCATGCGGTCATGCTGGACAAAGTGCTGAGTATGTCGGAGCGGTTCGATATTCTGCATTTTCACACCGACTACATGCACTTTCCAGCGACACGGTGCTTGCAACTGCCCACGGTTACCACGCTGCACGGAAGATTGGACCTGCCGGATTTGGTGCCACTGTACGAATACTTCGACCGCGAGACGCTGGTGTCCATTTCGCAGGCCCAGAGGGAACCACTTGGGCGAGTAAACTGGGTCGGTAACGTCTATCATGGATTGCCGGCACAGATGTATCGCGCGCACCGGGAGGCTGGCGAGTATTTGGCGTTCCTAGGACGCATCTCGCCGGAAAAACGGCCGGATCGGGCCATTCGCATCGCGGTGAAAGCTGGAATGAAACTGAAGATCGCGGCGAAGGTGGATGAGGTAGACCGGCAGTACTTCGAGAGGAACATTGAGCCGCTGCTTAACGAGCCGGGAGTGGAGTATATCGGCGAGATTGGGGATGCGGACAAGAACGAGTTTCTGGGACGGGCGTATGCCTATTTGTTCCCCATCGACTGGCCAGAGCCGTTCGGGTTATCGATGATCGAGGCAATGGCCTGCGGAACGCCGACGATCGCGTTCCGTTGCGGGTCGGCACCGGAGATCATCCAAGACGGGGTTACCGGCTTTGTAGTGGATAGCGAAGTGGAGGCCGTGGCGGCGCTGAAACGAGTTCCGGGGCTGAGCCGGGCGAGCTGCCGAGCAACGTTCGAACGGCGATTCACGGCGTACCGCATGGCTAAAGACTACTTGTGCATTTACGAAGCGCTGGCGGAAAATTCACCGCGGATACAGTCGATGGAGATTTCGAGCACGGTATTGACGTCGCACACAGCGCTAACATGAAGCCGCCGGAACGACGAGAAGATGTTCTGACCATCGGCCAAGAATATTACCTTCGGGCTACATCGCCACTGGCCGACGACCGCACGCGGGTCCTAAAGTACGGAGAAACATTCGGGGTATTCAACCGCTACGGGGACATTGAGTCCACGGGAACAATGCAGTTTGGGTTGTTTCACATGGAGACGCGGCATTTGTCGCGACTGTCGTTTTACCTGGGTGGGCGAAAACCGCTGCTGCTGAGCTCCACGATTCGAGAAGACAATTCGCTGCTAACCGTGGACGCGACCAATCTGGACACACACGGGGGCGGGCGTGTGGCGCAAGGAACGATTCATGTGTTTCGGAGCGCGTCGCTTTCGAGAGGGACGTGCCACGGGCAATTCCGTTTCCAGAATTACGGAATGCAGCCGCATGTGCTTGCGGTGACGTTTTTGATTGACGCCGACTTCGCCGACATTTTTGAAGTGCGGGGCACATCGCGAAAGAAGACGGGGCGCAGGCTAGAAGATAGCGTGGAGGACGACAGCCTGATCCTCGGATATCAGGGATTGGATGACGTCGTCCGGCGAACCCGGATTTCGTTTTCGAGCAACCCTGAAACGCTGGGGAACCGGGAAGCCCGCTTCGCGCGCGAATTGCAACCGGATGAGGAGTGGAACCTGACGGTGACAGTGACTTGCGAAAGGTCGGAAGAACAAGGCAAGAGCGCCGTGGGGAAGGTGGCGCCGGTAAATGCCAACGGACCAACGGGACAGACCAATGGCGCCATTTTTCGAACACGGTTGGTGAGCACCAACAAACGATTCAATAGCTGGCTGGCGCGCTGCCAGGCGGACTTGGCGATGCTGATGGAGGGCAACCCTGAAGGTAATTACCCGTACGCGGGAGTGCCGTGGTTCAGCACGGTATTTGGCCGCGACGGCATCATCACCGCCATGGAGTGTTTGTGGAATGCCCCGGCGATTGCGCGGGGCGTGTTGGCGTACCTTGCGAAGACGCAGGCAACCGAGCAGGACCCCAAGCGCGACGCGGAACCAGGAAAAATCATCCACGAGAACCGCCACGGAGAGATGGCGGCCACCGGAGAGGTGCCCTTCGGGAAATATTACGGGAGCGTGGACTCGACACCATTGTTCTTGATGCTGGCGGGAGCATATTTCCAGCGCACGGGCGATCTGGAATTTGTGAACAGCATCTGGGCTCAGATTGAGGCGGCGCTGCATTGGGTGAATGTGTATGCGGACGTGGATGGGGACGGATTTTACGAGTATCGCAGCCAAGGCGACAAAGGGCTGGTCCAACAAGGGTGGAAGGACTCGTACGACTCGATCTTTCATCGAGACGGCCGCATAGCGGAGCCGCCCATCGCGCTGTGCGAAATGCAAGGATACGTGTACGCGGCGAAACAGGCCATAGCGGCACTTTGCGAGCATTTAGGGAAACCGGAGATGGGTGCGCAGTTGAGAACGCAGGCGGTGGAGCTGCAAGCACGGTTCGACAAGGCATTCTGGAACGAGGAACTGAGGACGTACGTCATTGCGCTGGATGGCCGAAAGCAGCAGTGCGAGGTGCGAACTTCGAACGCAGGGCATGCACTGTTCAGCAAGATAGCCACGGCAGCACGGGCGCGAATCGTGGCGGAGACGCTGATGGACGGGACGTCGTATTCCGGTTGGGGGATACGGACGGTGGCGGCACGGGAGCCGCGGTACAACCCCATGTCGTATCACAACGGGTCGGTGTGGCCGCATGACAACGCGATTATTGGCGCGGGACTGGCGCATTACGGCCAGCAGCACCTGACCGCGCGGATCCTGAATGGGATGTTCGACGTGGGCCGCTATGTGGACTTGAACCGGTTGCCGGAGCTGTTCTGCGGTTTCCACCGGCGGCCGGATGGGACCGGGCCGACGTTGTATCCGGTGGCGTGCGCGCCGCAAGCATGGGCGGCCGGGGCGCCGTACCTGCTGTTGTGCGCTTGCCTGGGATTCGAAATACGGGTGGGCGACGGGCTGGTGCAGCTCGATAATCCACACTTGCCAGCATTCTTGAACGAACTGCGGATCGAAGCGCTGGAGGTGAAAGACACGCGTGTGGATTTGTTGATTTCCAGGCATGAAAAGGGGTTTGCGGTGGAAGTGTTGCGAAAAGAGGGCGACGTCGAGGTGCAGGTCCGGGTTTGAGGGTGGGACGGCAAGCCGTTCGTATGTGCGAAATGCGAGGCACCCCGGTGAAGTCGCAGCGACTCTGCCGCACCGGCCTGTAAACCTTTTGCGCGGGGTCATCTAAGGCGACGCGGGTATTGGCGCGTGGCGGTAAGCGCCCCTAACGTGAATGCGGGCAGCGAACCAGCAGGCCCCAAAAAACAACCAAGTAGGGAGAGGTGCTCGATGAAGGAAAATACGCTCAGGGAACTGTTTTTGGACGAGCTTCGCGATCTTTATGACGCGGAAAACCGGATTGTCAAGGCCCTTCCAAAAATGGCCAAGGCATCCAACTCAGAGGAACTGCGCTCGGGATTCGAGGAACACCTGGAGCAAACCAAAGAGCATGTGGAGCGGCTCAAACAGATCTTCAGCGACATGGATGAGAAGGCCTCCGGGAAGAAGTGTCCCGGGATGGTCGGAATCATCCAAGAGGGGGACGAACTGATGGACGAAGATTTCGAAGGCAGTGTGGCAGATGCTGCGCTGATTTCCGCGGCGCAACGAGTGGAGCTTACGAAATCGCGGCGTACGGATGCGTCCGCAGTTGGGCGCAGAAATTGGGAGAGGACAACGCCGCCGAGCTGCTGGAAAAGACGTTGAACGAAGAGAAAGAGACCGATGGGAAGTTGACGCAACTGGCAGAAGAGATTAACGCATCGGCCAAGTCTGAAGGCGGCGAAGAACAAGAGGAAGAGGAGGAGAAAGAGGAGGGAGAAGCGACGCCCATACGCAAAGGCAAGTCGCGTTCAGCACACGCTTAATGAAGGTTACGGACGCAGCCGGCGATTCCGCGTAATTCGCCGGCTGCACGTTTGTTTGGAGCAACTCATTTGGAAGGTGTTTGTTGTGCGAAATCCAACGAGGGAAGGGCAATTGAAGTGGAAAAGGCGAAGATACGAGTGAGGCTGGAGGGCGGGAAGATCCGCGACGTACAACGAGTGCCGGAACACTATACGGTCCAAGTGTTGGATTACGATGTGAGCAAATATGATGCGGCGGAGTTGTCGCGGGACGAGCGGCAAAAGAGCTGCCGGATCACGGAGTGGTCCAGCAAAAGAAGGGGCACCTGATCACTTTGCTTTCGGCGGATCGCCAGTAGAGGCTTGCTGAACATCGCCGCCTCCGTCGCGGGCAATTTGGGCGAGCAGCCGGCGACTAGAAACGGAACGAGGCCGCTCGACGGTGATGTCTTTTGGGGAAGCAAAGGCGTCGCCGTGCTTGATGAGCAGCCAAGCGTTTCGGCGAGCGCCGCCATAGGAATTGGTGCGAACCAGGGCCCAAGAACCGCGCAGCTTTTTGCCCTTTAGGCTGAACTTGAGGCTGCCCTTCTTCAAGGCCTGGTCGACATCCGCATCCTCCGGCGTCCAAGTGCCACGGTCCCAAAGCATCACGGTACCGCCACCGTACTCACCGGCGGGAATAACACCTTCGAAGCCGCCGTAATCCACGGGATGATCTTCGACCTGCATGGCCAGGCGCTTGACGGCGGGATCGAGCGAAGGACCTTTGGGGATAGCCCAAGAGAGCAAGACGCCGTTCCATTCGAGACGAAAATCATAGTGAAGATGCGAGGCGCGGTGTTTCTGGATGACGTAGAGTAGCTTGCTTTGGTGCTTAGGGACGGCTTTGCCTTTGGGTTCCGGGGAAACTTTGAAATCGCGTTTCTGGCGATATTTTTCCAGCGGCATGGGTAGTTCCTTAGCTCAAATTTGTTTCAAACGGGAAATGGCCGGAGCAAGCTGTTGGCGGCTGGAGAAGAAATCGCTCCACGGGTCTTTTTTGTTCAAGCGGGTTCGAAAATTGCCGAGATTGAAGCTGACGGGATCGAGTTTGGGGGTAAGTTCGCGCCAGGACAAAGGCGTAGACACGGGAGCGTTTGGCCTTCTGCGGACGGAGTAAGGACTGACGACAGTTTGCAGAGGGCCATTGCGAAAAGGGTCGAGATAGACACGGTCGCCACGCCCCGCGATGGAGTGCTCGACAGTCATTTGCTTGGGATGGGCGTCGGCCAGGCGGGCGCAAAATTGCTGGGCGAAGTCGAGGACTTCGGACGCGGTCGGGCCGAGTTGAAGAGGAACAAAAACGTGCACGCCACGGCTGCCCGAGGTTTTGGGGAAAGAATGGAGGCCGAGGGTATCGAGAGCATCGCGGACGATCAAGGCAACGCGCGCCGCATCAGCAAATGTTCCGGAACTGGGATCGAGGTCGAAACAGATCCAGTCGGATTTGGGATGCGTTTTCGCACGGGTTGCCGCGACGTGAATGGGAATACAACCGAGATTGACCAGCGCTAATTGCGTGGAGAGTTTTCCGCCAAGGACATATTCGGTGCTGCGGCGCTTACCGGAGGCGTTCCGGAAGGTTTTTGTGGGCGTGCCGGGAGGCATGCTGTCAGGCTTCTGCTTCTGGTAGAAGCACTGGCCGGTCATGCCGTTGGGACAGCGTTCCAGAGTGAGGATGCGATCGTCGAGATAGGGTTTAAGGAGCGGAAACACATCACGGTAGAAATCAGCGAGGTCCTGCTTGGTGTAGCGCTGCTCAGGCCAGAAGATTTTGTCTGGCCGGGAGAGCTGGATGGCGGAATCGGCGGGGGTGTTCCTGGGCATGTTAGGCCTCGCGGTGAACTTGCTTGGGAACTTTGTCTTCCCGAAGACCGAGAAAAACGGGATGGCGCAGGCGCTGATCCTCGGTCCATTCGGTGAAGGACACCTGGGCAACGAGCTGAGGCTTCAGGAAAACGGCGTCGCGTTCGCGTGGATCTTGGATAAAAGGAGGGCGACGCCGGATGAGGGGCTGGAACTTGCGATACAGGCTGCGCAGAGTTTGCTGGTCGAAGCCAGTGCCGACCTTGCCAGCATAGTGAAGGCCCTTGCGGTCATAGAAACCTAACAACAGAGCGCCGAAATCAATCCGGGAACCTTTTGGCTTGGTGTAACCGCCGATTACGAACTCCTGTTCCTGATGAACCTTGACCTTGAGCCATTGCTGTGACCGGCGGCTTTCATAGAAGGAGGCAAGATTTTTGCACAGGACGCCTTCCAAACCGCGCTGAGCAGCGATACGGAAGGCCTTCAGGCCGTCATCGGCAAGCTGGAGAGAGAGGCGCAGCGGGGCTTCGAAATGCGAGAGGCTGTGGAGGACTTTGCGACGAGCTGCTAATGGCTCGCGGCGCAAATCTGTGCCATCGCGATAGAGGCAATCGAAGACCGCAAATTCGGGAGTTCCCTTCCCTTTTTGCAGAAGCTGAAACCGGGAGACGCCGTGATCATCAAAGATGACGACTTCGCCGTCCAGCAGCAGGGTGTCGGGTTTCAGGTTACGGATGGCTTCCGCGATGGCTGGATAACGATCGGTTCGGTCGATGGCATTCCGCGACACCAGCGAAATGTGGGAACCTTCTTTATAGGCCAGCATTCGCACGCCATCATATTTTTCTTCGAAAATCCAATTGGGACGAGAAAATGGGGCGGAAACGAGAGTGGCTAACATAGGTGAGATGCGAAACGAAATTCTCGCCAACTCGCGATTCCTTTCTACCGAGGATGGGCGGAAAAAACGACTTCAGGTCCGCGGCGAAGCCGGACAGTAGCGCGGCCCCATCATACTAATAGCGATTGCGGCTATTGTAATCGGGAACGCGGCCACCAGGCACTGGCGGCGAGGGAACCTCCTCTTCGTCCGAGTCGTCGGACTCCTGCACACCGAGAATCAGTTCCCCTTCCAGGTCCTGGCCCTCCTCCATCAGCTCTGCGCTATTTTGTCCGGCACTGAAGGCCCCACCGGATAGGCCGGTGAGGTCGCCAGACTGAGTTGTGCCGGGAGTGCGGGATGGTCCTGCTTCTGAACGCTGATGGGAGCGGGCCCGCGAGGTGCGTTCCCGGAGACGCTTTCGTGCCGCGGGAATGCCAACAATTGGCGAGGAATCGCGTTGGAGAGCTTTTGCGCGCTTCGAAGCACTTTTTCTTGAGGATCGGTTGGGTTTGGTTCTCATCGTGCAGCTCCAGAGATGTTGCAGGATTGCGGCGATGTGTGGCGCCGGTAGCCCCTGGGTTCATTTCATCGCGGGCGCGCGGGAGATGGCTCTCGGATATATCAGGTATGCGAAGGCGTTTTGACAGGTAGGTGTTTTTGTTGTGAAGTGGAATAGGCGATTCGCAGGGAACAATGAACGATAAGGCCGGAAAGCGGATTGTGCTGCGCGGGCAAGCACCTGAAACGGCCGGCGGCACCTTGCAGCGACAAGACATTGAACAATATACCCAGGAGCGCAACGCGCGGGAGCCGGTTCCGAAGAGCCGCGGCGATCGTTGTTATATGTACCTGTTGTCGCCCGGATATGCGGGGGGCCGGCGCGCGGAAATGTTGCTGAACCCGCGCTCGGAGTTTCCGCTGGCGCAGCGATTGCGCACCGAGGGGATTTCGTTGGGCGAAGCGTTCACGTTCATGAGCCCGCTGTACTTTCGAGGCAAGCTTGCGTACGCCGCGGCATTTGCGAAAGAGCATGCCGAAGTTCCAGGAAGTCTGGTGATCACTCCGTGCCGCGGGTTGATGCTGCCGGAGACCATCGTGCGGGCCGATGAGTTAAAAGAGATTTGCAGCGAACCGATCGTGGCAAAGAATCCCAAGTACCGCGACCCGTTAGAGCGCGACTTACGGCGGCTCTCGGAGGCAGTTGGTCACAAGTTACGAGCGGTGTTGTTGGGGAGCATTGCCACAAAAAAGTACGTGCCGCTGCTGCTGGAAGTGCTCCGAGAGCGCTTGCTGGTGCCCACTGAGTTTGTAGGACTAGGCAATATGCGCCGGGGAGCGCTGATGTTGCGGTGCTCGCAGCAGGGTTGCGAGTTAAGCTATGTTGCGGCGATGCAAGTGTTGGGGGAACAGAAGATTGGCCTCTGAGGCTTGAGCGAGGCTCATCCCCGCGAACCGAGGATGAGCTCCAACTCGCAACGAATCGCGCTGGGATTACAGATGAAGCAGTTCGTGGGCTTTGTCGATCAGCACGGGGATATCGTCGGTCTTGGAAATGACGGCATCGATGCCGGCGCGAGCCGCTTCCGCTTTAATGGTGGCGTCGCCATAAAGACTGAAGAGAATAATGGGCATCTGCGGGAAGAGGCTGCGAAGAACAAAGGCGGTTTGCAGGCCGTTCATAACCGGCATGGACAGGTCGAGGATGGCCAAATCCGGGCGGGTCTGCTTGACGACTTCGACTCCCTCAGCACCGTTTTCCGCCTCGACATAGGAGGCGAAGCCGTCTTCCAGGAAGGCGTTGCCAATGATCCGGCGCACCACCGCATTGTCATCAACGATGATGACGGCTTTGTGGTGAGCAGCACCGTGAACCGATTGGTGAAGATTGGCCACCATGCCCCCCGGCAACACCTGAATGACTCTCCAGAGTTGAATAATACTGTAGTGGCATGGCTCACCATCCAAGGGATACACTATTTCGCCTCGCGAAAACGCGAGAAAGCTCGAGGTTGGTGCGCAAGTCCTACAGGAAGGATTGTATGTACAAGTCAGGGCTTCGTTGCTGTAATTGCGGAATATTGAGTAGCCACGACGAAAGCGCCCGACGCCCCGGAGGCGCATGTTACCTGCATCAACCTTGGGTGGAAGCATGGAACTGCAGAAGCTGAGCATTCTGATAGCGGACGACCATGAGGTAATCCGCCGAGCGCTGCGATCGCTGCTGTCGTCGCGGCCGGAGTGGAGAGTGTGTGGAGAAGCGGCCGATGGCCTGGAGGCAGTGAGGATCACCAGAGACCAAAGGCCGGACGTGGTGCTGATGGACATTTCCATGCCGCAGATGAATGGCGTGGAAGCCACCAAGACCATCTTGCGCGAGTTTCCCCGGATGAACGTGCTGATCATCAGCCAAAACGATCCGGAAATTACACGCCGGCAGGCCGAGGAAGTCGGAGCAGCAGGGTACATAGCGAAGGCGGACCTGTCGCGGAGCCTGCTGGCGACGATTGAAAAAATAGCGGAGGAACGGAAAGGGACAGCGCTTCCGGTGCGAGCGAGTCAACCGGGAACTGCGCAGGAGAACGACAGGCTCCCCTGGCTAACCGGCGGGGGCCAGATGGGCGAACTGATGCACACGCGGGACTGGAGCAACAGCCCGTTGGGACCGCCCGAAGACTGGCCGGACACGCTGCAGTGGAGCGCCAGCATCTGCATCAGTTCGCGATTCGACCTGATCGTGTGGTGGGGACCGGATTTGATCATGCTGTATAACGACTCGTACCGGCGAACGCTGGGCAAGAAACATCCCTGCGCATTGGGGCGTCCGGGGCGGGAGGTGTATCCGGAAATTTGGGACGTGATCGGACCGATGCTGGAACGGGTGTTGCGAACCGGCGAAGCGACGTGGTCGGCAGATCTGATGCTGCTGCTGGAACGAAATGGGTACCCGGAAGAAACGTACCACACGTTTTCGTACACACCCATTCGCGACCGAACCGGAAAGGTGGTCGGAGTTATTACTCCGGTGACTGAGAGTACAGAGAAGGTGATCAACGAACGGCGGTTGATGACCCTGCGCGACCTAGCGGCGCGCAGCCTGGATGCCAAGAGCGAACGGCAATCGTGGGAGTTTGCGGCACAAGCGCTGAGCGGCAATCCGTACGACATTTCTTGCGCAGTGCTCTACAAGGTGAATGAAGATCTGACGAAGGTAAACGCCATGGCGCGGGCGGGAGTGGCGCCGGACGAGCGATTCTTTTTGAACCAGGTGGAGCTGGGAGGAGGTGCGGCGGGGACATTAGCGGCGGCGCTGAGGACAGCGATCCACACTGGAAAATCGGTGGAACTGAACGAAGGAAACGGATTCCATGCAACGCTGCCCGGAGGCTTTTGGGGCGTGAGTCCCTCGGAACTGGTGGTTCTGCCGATCACCCAAACCGGGCAAGAAAAGGCCATGGGGGCGCTGGTGGTCGGCGCCAATTGTCATAAGAGACTGGACGACGATTACCGCGGATTTTTGTCACTGGTGAGCGGACAAATTGCCAAAAGCATCGCCGACGCCCGGCTGTTAGAGCAGGAACGGGAGCGCGCGGAAGCGCTAGCGAAGCTGGACCGGGCCAAAACGACGTTCTTCAGCAACATCAGCCACGAACTGCGGACGCCGTTGACGCTGATCCTAGGACCAGTCGAGGAAATGCTGTCGCGCGGCGAGCCGATGACGGCGTCGGCCGAGGAACTGGAACTGATGCACCGGAACGTGTTGCGGCTGCTCAAGCTGGTCAACGCATTGTTGGACTTCTCGCGGATCGAAGCCGGCCGGGCCCAAGCGCGCTTCGAGCCTACGGATTTGGGGCAACTGACTGCGGATATCGTCAGCGTGTTTCGATCGGCAATCGAGAAGGCCGGCTTGACGTTCGAAGTGAAATGCGCGGAGCTGGACGAGCCGGTTTATGTCGATCCACAGATGTGGGAAAAGATCGTACTGAACCTGGTATCCAACGCATTGAAGTTTACGGCGCGGGGGAAAGTCTCGGTAGAGCTGAAACGGGTCGACCAGATGGCGCAGCTAACCGTCACGGATACGGGTGTGGGCATCTTTAGATCCGAGTTGCCGAAGATCTTCGATCGGTTTCACCGCGTGCCGGACGCGGGAGGCCGGACGCACGAAGGGACGGGAATCGGGCTGGCACTGGCGCAGGAGCTGGTGAAATTACATGGAGGAATGATCACGGCGGAGAGCGAGCATGGAGTGGGAAGCCGGTTCATCATTTCCGTGCCGCTTGGATGGTCGCACCTACCGAAGGAGTCCATCGCGGCAACCAGCAGCGAGCGGGGACGCACCCGAATGCGAGCCATGTTCGAAAAGGAAGCGCTGGCGTGGATCACGCCGGACCGGGATCATGTGGCGGCGGAAAGCGTGCACTCCGCGAATGCCAAACGGATGTTTGGACGCATCCCGGCGATTTTGCTGGTGGAAGACAATGCCGACATGCGCGATTACGTCCGGCGACTGCTGCAACAAGACGGGTATGAGGTGGAACTTGCAGCAGACGGTCAGGAAGCGCTGGAGCGAGCACGACAGCAAACGTATGACCTGGTCCTGAGCGACGTGATGATGCCCAAACTGGACGGAATCCAGTTGTTACGCGCGATTCGCACGGATGCCAAGCTGAAAACCACGCCGGTGATGCTGGTGTCAGCGCGCGCAGGGGAAGAGTTCCGGGTGCAAGGGTTAAACGCCGGGGCGGACGATTACCTGGCAAAACCGTTTAGCGCGAGGGAATTGCTATCGCGTGTGGCCGCGCAAATCGATTCGCACCTGCGGAGGCGCGAATCGGAAGAAAGATTGAATCTGGCGCTGGAACTAGGGCGCATGGGGACATGGGACGTCGACATGGAAAATCATGCGATGTTCTGGTCTGCCGGAGAATACGAACTGCTGGGATATATGCCGGATGAATGCACCGCGTCTTGGGAGCGCTGGACCTCGCGGATTCATCCCGATGACCTGCCAACGCTTCTGGAGCGCTGGGAAGAAGCAAAGGCGAACCGCAACGAGTTGCACCTGGAGCATCGGCTGGTGATGCCGAACAATCGCGTGCGCTGGATCGAAGGGAGAGCGCGTTTTTTCTACGATCCGTCGGGGAAACCATACCGGGTGATCGGAGCCTCGAGGGACATCACCGAGAGGAAGACGACAGAAGAGCAGCTACGCAGCGGGCGGGATCGCTTGCTGGAACAAGTGAAAGGACACCGGGCAGCACTTCGCCAAACGGTAGAAGAAGCAGCCATGCATGCCGAACTTTTGGATTTGGCAAATGATGCGGCGTTCATCAGCGATTTAGGCAACCGAATCACTTACTGGAACCAAGGAGCGGAACGGCTGTACGGATGGAAAAAGGAAGAAGCCATCGGGATGCACGCTTCGCAATTGCTCCAGACGGAGTTCCCGGTGAGCTATGAAGATGTGGTTTCCACGCTCAAACGAAAAGGAGTGTGGGAAGGAGAATTGCAACACACCACGCGATACGGGAATCGCATCACGGTAGCGAGCCGCTGGACCTATCGGCGCGATGGGCAAGGAAATCCGATCGGCTGGCTGGAAATCAATTCGGATTTGACGCTGCAGAAACAATCTCAAGAAGCGGCACGGAGGCTGAGCGCGCGGATCCTGCAAGTGCAGGACATGGAGAGGCGGAAACTGGCGCGGGATTTACACGACAGCCTGGGGCAGTACCTGGCGAGTTTGAAAATCAATATACGGGCTTCGATGCGCGACATTGCGGAGGAAAAGCCGCAGCGCCTGCTGAATGAATGTGTGGGCTTGTTGGAACAGTGCCTGTCGGAAACGCGGACGATCTCCTACTTGCTGCATCCGCCGCTGCTGGACGAGACCGGGCTGGGGTCGGCGATTCGCTGGTATGTGGAAGGATTTGCGCAACGCAGCGGTGTTGAAGTGAATTTGAATATTCCCGACCAGATTCCGCGGTTTTCGAATGAAATCGAAACAGCGGTGTTCCGAATCCTGCAGGAGAGCTTGACGAACGTGCACCGGCACGCCAAATCTGGCAAGGTGGACATAAGCATGGAAGTTGGAGCACACACGGTGGCGCTGCGTGTCCGTGATTATGGCTGCGGGATACCGCTGGACCGGCTGCGCTCGATCCTGGTTCGCAGCGAGGGAGCAGGAGTAGGCTTGGGCGGAATGCGCGAACGGGCACGAGAGTTGGGCGGAGCGCTTTCCGTGGCGCCGGCGGACAATGGTCCAGGAACAGTGGTATCGGTGGAGATCCCCATTGTCGGGCGACAAGTCGAACCCGTGTACCCCGAAGAGATCATTCGAACGCAAAGCGCCGGGTCACCGGCCGAGGTGTAAGTTAAGAAGGGCGCGAAGTTAGCAGGCGGGCGCCGGACGCTTGTGAATCCGACATTTTAGCGACGAACTGGCACAGCGGGCACTGATGGACGTGTCGCTGCAATGCGGCGTAGGCTCGAGCAAAATTGGCCTGGAGCCGTACGAGTTCGTTGCCCAAGTCTCGATTCTGCAATCCCAATTGATAGACCTGTTCGCGACGATTGGACCACGCCTCTAGAGCCTGCTGGGAAATGGTGAGCAGTCGCTCGTAATCATCGCAAAAGGAAGTTTTGAAGGGCGGCTTTCTGCAATCGGTGTTCATCACGCGCTCCTCTACAGAAAAATCCGTACGAGCCCTGAGAGCGGCGCCATAGCAAAGCCGTGAAGAGCTGGACCAGGCTCACAGGTGATGGAGCAACTGCAGTGCCAATGTCAAAGACACTAAATGCGGAGTTTAGCGAGGTTAAGAAGAGTGAGGAAATCGGCGCAAAGAAATTGTTTCCACTGCCGGTAAAGTTTTTCCGGATATGACGCTGAAAGGCAATGGCTTACCTACAAGGAATTAACGGAGATCGCTACGGAAGATTCGGGATGCAAAGGCTAAGAGGCTACAGGACAGAATGCTACGGCGAGTCAAGGATTGTCTGTTGCACCGGCTGTCGAGCAGGAAGCGGGACCGGCTTCCTGAGGTTGAGGGTGAACTGTAGCGTGGTTGAGGGCCCCCACGTTCATGGAACTTGCGCGCCGGCTAACTGGATTTTTTGCGGGGAGGAACCTTGGCGCCCTTGCTGCGGGCTTCGGAGAGCCCGATGGCGATGGCTTGTTTCCTGCTCTTGACCTTGCCGCCTGTGCCGCGCTTGCCACGACGCAAGCTGCCGTGTTTGCGGCGGTGCATCGCGCTTTTCACCGATCGTTGGGCGCGGTTTCCATATCTCGCCATGATTCCTCCTTGGATTCTGTGATTCGGGAGATTCTGTGCTGGAGCCGCAGCGAGGCACCGGCAGACCGCGTGGTCAGGCGGTCCTTGTAGGCCCAGTGAAGAAGTGCAGGAACAGCGCAATGACGGCGATCAGCAGAACCAGATGAATCAGGGCGCTGGCGACATGGAACAGGATGAAGCCAAGCCAGACGACGAAAAGAAGAATGGCAATCAACAAAAATGGTCCGAATCTCATAAGGCTCCTGTGCTCGACAAAGTGGGATCGAGGGCCATCCGTTTGTTCCAGCATCGTGCCAGACCAGCGTAAGCGCCGGCGCGGGCCGGGAAACATCAGAGTGCCGCTTGAAAATCGCAAAAAAGAGCTATTACGGATTATCGAAACACTATTGGGGGAATTATGTGGTGCGGCGTAGCTTGCGCGGCCTGGAGGCCTTCGACGCCAGGGCATTCGCGAGGCTCCTCTTCAATGCGGACATGAGATCGATCACCGGAGCGAGGCGCTGCGGTTGTTCCCGGTTGGGAGCGGCGTTGCCGTTGGCTTTGCTTTCGACCAGCTCTTTGACGCGTTGCTGATAGCGGTCATGAAATTCCTCAGGGCGGAAAGGGCGCACCAGAGTCTTGGCGAATTGCTCGCCAAGGGCGACTTCCTGCTTTTTCAGGTCCTTGAGAGTAGTTTGCTGGTAGTCTTTGACGGCGCGAATTTCGTTCCGCTAGTAGATGGTGTGCAGAGTCAGGCCGTGGCGATAGGGGCGAATGATGACGGTGCGCTCGCGCTGGTGCAGGGTGACGCTGGCGACGGCGGCGTAATGCAGCTGCTCCAGAGTTTTCAAGAGCAACGCGTAGGCGCGCTGGCCACCTTCGCCGGGAACACCGAAGTAAGAAGTTTCGAAGAAGAGCGGGTCGACTTCGTCGAGTTTGACAAATTCGATGATGTCCATGGCTTTTGAGGATTTTGGCTGGATTTTCTTTAACTCCGCGGCCTCAAGAAGGACGTATTTGTCTTTGCCGGTTTCGTAGCCCAAAGCGACTTCGTCGCGAGTAACGACGCGTTGGTCGTAAGGACAATAGAGTTGATGATGAATGCACGTGCCGCACTCGCGGTGAACTTCGTGGAAACGGATATGGGACTCGCGAGCCGCCGGGTACAGACGAATGGGAAGCGAAATCAGGCCAAAGGTGATATAGCCCTTCCAGACCGTAGCAGCCATGAACCCTCCTCTGTGTCTTCGATGTCGGCCGGTGTACGTCCGTTTACGAGGGGAGTGCGAGGGAGTTGAGGAAAACTGCAGCGCTACCCGATTTACCGTATGGACCGCCCAGGGAGCTCATGTCAGCATGGCTTGGTTAGTTGGTTCTCTTCAATCGAGGAGGCGATCCGGAGCGCTTCAGAGATGAAGCGAAAGGGCTGGGACGGATCGACCTCCTCGGCCAAATTCCCTTCCGAGACACTACAAAAGGCTAAAAGCGTCAGGGCAGGCTGCGCGCGTAGCTATAGCTAAGTGTTCTTACGCGCCGCCGCGCCGTCGTGCCCAGGCGTTTGCTTTTTGGTGAACTCCGTGGCTATTTCCTTCGCGGGAATTTCGACGTGCTCATGCTTTATGTCCAGACGCAATCGCCCAAAAACGCTCATATAAATATTAGCCACCCAGACCAGGCTGAACCAAGCCAGGAGATACCCTCGCCAGTCCGGCAGCATCATTTGGAAGCGGGAAAGCGCGACGAATGCCACGGCGACATAGTGGCTGAAGCAGTATTCGCAAGTCAGCAGGTAAAAGAATCTTCTGGCGGCGAAGGTTAAAGCGATTTTGCTCTCCCGCACGCACCACTCACGAGGCTCACGGAATACCTCTTCGTGGGTGATCGTCCAACTGACGCAGGCTACCGGGATGGCGAGAATGGCCAGGTAGACCAATTGTTCGCCGGGATCTCTGAGCAAGCCGTTCATGGTGCTGGGTCATATTCGGTATTTGTGAAAGCGAAACATTGAGGGAAGCCGTGCACGGGGCGACGCGTCCTCGACAAGGCAAGGCGTCGCCCTGTTGCGGCAAAGTTTCGGTGGGACGAGTCCGAAGAGAGTTGCGTCCGCATCGAAAGCAGACAGACTAAGAGTGGCGCGCGCGTCGCACAGCGTAATCGCCAGATTCGTGGCCAACCGAGGATTCCGTGCTGGTGGAAATATCCTCGGCCCCGGTGCGCTTCAACACATCCTTGGCACGATCGATTTCGGCGGAAGTTTCGCAATGGACGGACGTCAAGATGCCGCCCTTTTGCAAACTACCCTCATAGCGTTTCGCTTCGTATTCAGGGATGCCCAAGCCGATCAGCGCACCGGTGAATCCGCCGACCGCGCCACCTACGCCCAGGCCGGCCAGCGCCGCCATGATCGGGCCTGCGGCAATGAACGGACCGAGTCCCGGGATCGCCAAAGCACCAACGCCGACAAGCCACCCCAGAGCGCCGCCGACGACAGCGCCGGAAGTGGATCCCGCAGTAGTTCCCTCGGGGGCCTTGGAGGATTTTTCCGTGGTGAGTTCCTTGGCACCGAGATTTTCGGGTAAGAGGACCGAGACGTCGGTGCTGGCGAAACCGGCCTCGCGCAAGTGGGTGATTGCGGATTCGACCGCACTCCGCGAAGCGTAGATTCCCAAAACAGATTTGTTTTTAGCCATAGTATTTTCCCCTCGATTCATTCGTCGTGGATTTGTTCGAAAAATAATTCGAAAATAAGCAAGCAGGAGTTAAATCGAAGGTAGATTGTCTGAAGAGCTACAGTTCCCCAATCCGGCGAACCCTGCAGGAGGAAGGCGGACGCACTGGACCCTTGGGAAATTCAGTGGAAAACGGGCGTCCGCATTTATTGCCCCGCTACAGCAATCACCCTATGGAAAGAAGGGGGTTTGCATACTTCAATGTTGGCGGGCTCAGTCTCTCGATCTGTCGCCCGTTCACACTGCACTTGAGAGGCAAACCGAAATGGCTACCGTTCCCGCTGAAACTCAAATTCAGAAAACCACGCCGATACCCTCGACGAGGACGCTGAGAATTTTAATTGCCGACGATCACGACATCCTGCGCCGCGGGCTGAAGCAGCTGCTGACTGCCCACCCGGGTTGGATGGTGTGCGCGGAGGCCCGGACCGGCCGCGAGGCGGTGAGCCTTGCGGAAGCGCACAAGCCGGACATTGTGGTGATCGATATCAGCATGCCCGACCTGAACGGACTGGAAGCCGCGCGCCGGATCCGCAAAGCGCTGCCGAAGGTCGGGATCATTATTTTGACGCTGCATTTCTCCGATCAACTGGTGAAAGACATCGTGGAAGCGGGCGCGCGGGCCTACGTGATGAAGAACGACGCGGATCGCGACCTGGTGAACGCGGTAGAGGCGCTGGCCAATCACCGGACGTTTTTCACGGCACGGGCGGCGGAAATGCTATTGAACGATTTTTCGGACCGCATCTCGGCGACACGACCGCAGGCAACACCACGGAGCCGGCTGACTTCGCGGGAACGCGAAATCGTGCAACTGCTGGCAGAAGGAAAGAGCAGCAAGGAAGTCGCGGGAGTATTGGGAATCAGAGTGAAAACCGCGGAAACACACCGGGCGAACATCATGCGGAAACTGCAAGTGCATTCGGTGAGCGAATTGGTAAGATACGCCATCAAGAACAGCATCATTGAGCCGTGATCGCCGAATTGTGATTCGCAAAGGACCCTCACTTTAGACCCAAAGCGAAATACACAGCCCGCCCGAGGTTAAGAGACGGAGTGTGCAGCATTCCTGCCCGAGTCCTGCGTGGATTGCCCTTTGTAATGAAGATCTAATCGAAGCCTGCAGATCCCTGCACTGCGGGATCGAAGAGAGAGATTTCCGGAAAGGACCGCCCCTGGGGCATTCGCGGCATTCTCGCTCTGGGTGTGCAACTAGAACCGCAAAAAAGTGAGGCGTACGAGCCGGGACTTTGGCGTCCAGACCCGCACGCCACGAGGATCCACACGGAAAGGACCGTTCAGGTCCTGCTGGCCAAATGGCTGAGCAGCGAGATAATGAACAACGCCAGGAAGATGTAGAAAATGATTTTCGCTATGCCGGCAGCTGCTATCGCAATGCCGCCGAAACCCAGGACGGCAGCGATCAGCGCGATGATAAAGAAACCACTTGCCCACCGTAGCATTATTAGCCTCCAGTTGACGGAATGGCGAAAAGGTCAAAAGAGAAGCTCGGTGCGTCTCGTTTTCCTGTTCCGCTGACTCTATTGGTAACCTGCGGGAGGCGTGGGCGACCATACGATGTGAACCTGAAAGCGGACAGTGCCGGATTGTAGCGCGCATAGCGGCGGGAGCAGAGATACAGGGTTCGAGGGAGAGCTTGGGCAGCCGAAGTTGGTGTCTAATAGGCCGCTGAAGGTGTGAACGAAGCGGCGATTCCGTCGTGGGTTTGTACGCGAGTCAAATGCAAATTCACTGAGGTCACCTATGCCCTGTCTCTTGCTGATTCTGTTCGTGGCGTTTCCGCGAATCGCGGCGGTGCTGTTGTTCCTGTTTTCGACCTATCTGCAGCGCGCGTACCACGGATTGCTGTTGCCGTTACTGGGATTCATCTTCCTGCCGCTGACCACGCTGGCGTACGCGTGGATGGTGAACTCGAATTTACCGATTGCGGGGGTGAACCTGTTGATTCTGATCATCGCGGTGGTGATTGACGTGGGCAGTTTGGGCGGAGGGGAGTATCACCGGCGGAGGCGATGGTCCGATTGAACGCAGGATCAGACCGTTGGATGAGGCCTTGGCGTACATTCCGGTACGATCTGGCGCAGAGTCAGAGTGGTGACTAAAAACGTCACAGATCGGACGTCATCCGCCTACAGGGCTTGCCGCATTGACTCAAGCCACGCTTCTTCGAAAACTGAAGCTGGAGGGGCGAAATGATCAAGAAGGTGAAGAAGGGCTACAAGGTGTTGTCGGAGAAAGGAAAGAATCTGGGCGGACCGTACAAGACCAAGGAAGAGGCCGAGAAGCGCCTGAAGCAGGTCGAGTACTTCAAACACCACAAATGATGGGAAGTTCAGCCGCCGTGGAAGATTCGGTTTGATGCTCACAAAGGTTCATGAATACTGAAAAACCAAAGCAGGAAAACAGCCGGACAGTTCGCGAAAGCAAAGTCCATCGCGGCGGCGCCAAAAGCCCGCCCGAAAACGTGAGGCGAGTGGAAGACACCCCACCGAACGGAAATCTAAAGAAACAACCAGACGAAGCCTACGGCGACACGGAAATACTGGAACGGCACAGAGCGTAACGGCGAAAGGCGATTCCAAATCATTCCGCGACGCCGCCCTTGATGTTGTTGTGCGGGTTTTATGCAGTTGATCGACGAGGACTATGCCTTCCCTTTTCGCTGTTGAACAAAATGGCGCCCGAGAACACGCCCGGGACAGAGTTGTAACCCGCGCTGCGGCCGCACTCAGGAGTGGACTCAACATCGGGGCGTTGCAAAAGTGGATTGTGGCGGCAGCGATGGTGGTAGCAGCACTCATTGGGTGGGCGCAACTGCAGCACCGTTCGATTTGGTACGACGAGGCCATCACGTTATTGACCACTTCGGGCCACGCCAAGTTGGACTGGGCGTTAGGAATGGCTCAGTTCAAGCCATCGGCGAATCTGGCGAAGATCGCGACGGAACTGTACGAGCAGGATGTGCATCCTCCGCTGTACTTTTGGGCGCTGGCGATCTGGCGAGTGGCCTTCGGCGAGTCGTTGGAAGTGGCTCGGTGCTTGTCGTTGGTGTTGGTGGTGGCTACGTTAGCTTTGCTTTATCGAGCCGCTGTGGATTGGGGGATGAAGTGGGCGGCGGTGCCGGCGGTGGTGTACGCGTTGTCGGCGGCGGGGTTGCGCTACGCGTACGATGCGCGGCCGTATGCCATGGCAGCGTTTCTGATCGTGCTGACACTGTGTCTGGTCAATAGGGGTTCGAAGTGGGCGGGAGCATGCGCGGCGGCATCGATTGCGACACATTATTTTGCGGCGCTGTGCGTGGGACCGATACTGCTGCTGGGAATAGCGCAGCACTGGAAAACGAAACGGAAATGGGCGTGGTTGACCACAGTGACATTCGCGGGCTGCCTGGCGCCACTGCTCCCGCTGTTGCGCATTCACGTGCGGGCCAGACCGGTGCAATACGCGGGATTCGTAAATTTTCGTGAGGAGCTGTGGGCGTTACTGAAAGGGGCGATGGAAAGCGTGATGCCCAGCACGTGGCTTCCGCATTGGGGATACGCCTTGCTCTTGGGAGCTGTGTTTGCCGGTATAGGGGGATGGTGGGCGTACCGGCAAAAGAAGTCGCCAATCGTTTTGGTTTACCTGGGATTCTTGATTGGATTCTTGGCGCTGGCGATGGCAACCAACAAGTCAATTTTGCAAATGCCGGCCGACTATTATGCGGGGATCGCCGCTCCACTGCTGGCGTTGTTGATTGGATTTGGAGTGGAAGCCGAACCACGAGGAAGCCTGGCGCTGGCACTGGTATTCCTGGCGGGGACAGCCACTCACACATCCATGACGAAATCGGTGGATTATCGCAGCATGACGGCAGACATGCGATCACAGTGCAGCGACTGTCCCGTGCTGGTGGGTGTGGGGTATGTCGGCGCGATTCCCGCGTGCGTTTTGTATGAGGCGAAAGGGATGAAGGTGTGGCTGCTGAAGCCGGGCGACACCGTGGACTCCGCGTGGCGGCGGATGGGCGAGCCAGAAAGATTTTTCCTGGTACCTTCGAACGAGCCCGCAACGATCGGGATTGAGCATGAGATGGAGCGAGCTCTGGCTGCGCGCCAAGGAAACGGCTATATCGAGCTGGACACGAATCCTCAGTTGCAAGCTGGTGAATACGCAGCGCCACGCGAGAAGCAAGCGAACAATTAGCCGCCAGTAAAGAATGACACCGAAGTTTCCCTGTAGAGCGCGCCTTTCTCTGAGGGCTGCGAAAAGAACGAAGGAGCGGGGCGTACAGCTATCACCCGATAGCTATGCCGGGACGGTAATGGAACTATGGTCTGACCCTTCCTCCCCAGTCTGTGCTCCAGGGCCAAGGAAAATCATGAGGGATTTCGATTTCAACTCACATAGCGACTCACCGGCGGGACGCCTGGTGAACCTGTGCGAAGCAGGCGGGCAAAGGCGAAAGCCGAGGCGCGCGAACCGCAAATTGGCGACCCAGGTGCTTTCGATCGCAGACCAGCCATCCGCACGAAAAGAATCGCTGGAGTCGATTCTGTCATCGGCGGTGCGCTCTGAGGATCCCGAACTGAATGAAATTCTGCGGACGCTGAATGAACTGGCTGACATCGTGAAATCCAGAAGAATTGACGCGGCGGCAGCGGATGATGCGCTGCGGAGAGCAGCGGTGTGGGCGGTGGAAAAATCGTTGTTAGACCGGCAACTGCGATCGCTGGCGATCACGGATGAGGTGACCGGATTGTTCAACCGGCGAGGATTCCTGGCAACCGCAGCGCAGCAACTGAAGCTGGCCCAGCGCGATCGCCTGAACCTGTTGCTGTTTTTTTGCGATGTGGACGATATGAAGAGAATCAACGATTCCTTTGGGCACCGCGAAGGAGACTTGGCGCTGGTTCGTACCGCCGACGCGCTGGAGGAAACATTTCGCGACTCGGACCTGCTGGCACGACTTGGCGGAGATGAGTTCGCGGTACTTGCTTGGGAAGCGTCATTTCCGGAAGTGAAGACGATCCTGACGCGGCTTTCGAAGAGTCTGGACAAAGCAAATGCCGAAGAAGCACGGTATAGACTTTCCCTTAGCGTAGGAATCGAGCGTTTTGATCCACAGCGTCCGGCGCCATTGGGAGAAATGATGGCGCGAGCCGACCGAGAGATGTACAAGCAGAAAAGGAACCGCGGACGCAACTTCGCGATCAGCGCTGAAGCTTTTTTGGCTGTGGAGGCGTATAACCCGATAGCATAGTCGCCACTCACAATGAGCTGTTCCCGGGGGCTTGCTGCTCTCTGGCTAAGTGTCATTGGTCAAGTTGAGAAAAGGAGCCCGGCCAAATGCGATTTTCGCCCGTGTTGCTTCTACACATTTGCGCGGGAATGGTGGGACTGCTTTCGGGTGCGACGGCAATCATTTTCCGGAAAGGCTCCCCCCGACACGCCTTGGCAGGAAAAGTGTTTGTGGCGTCGATGCTAACGATGGCCGCCACCGCCGTGTACCTGGCCGTACTGAAACACCAAAGCGACAACATTGGCGGCGGGATTTTGACGTTTTATCTGATCGCCACGGCGTGGGTGACGGCGAAGCGGAAAGATGGAGAGACCAGCGTGTTTGATTGGTTTGCGATGGTGGTGCCGTTGACGCTGGGAATTTTGACATGGCTCAGCGGGATACGCATGGTGCAGGGGGGCTCACCAGAGGGCGGCTTTCGCGTCGGGATGGCATTTTTTATGGGCACGGTGATGCTGCTTGCGGCTGGAGGAGATCTGCGCATGCTGCTGCGCGGCGGCGTTTTCGGCATGCAAAGGATCGTCCGGCATCTCTGGCGCATGTGCCTGGGGCTGTTCATCGCGTCGGGTTCTTTTTTCCTGGGACAGGGGAACAAGATGTTTCCCGCGGTGATCGGCCAATCGAGCTGGCTGTTGGTACCGGCATTCTTGCCGCTGGCATTACTGGTTTTTTGGGCGTTCCGAGTTCGCTTCAGCAATATATATAAGAGAATGTTTGTATCGGGGGACCGGGAGGTGCAGGCGTTGCGGACCTAGGCATCTTCAGCAGCAGTGGCAAAATCGGAGAGCTTATGGGAAATTACGGTGTGAGTAGACACGATGGGATGTCGTAACGGGTCTGTCGAATAGAGCAAAACGGAGTTGATCGACAGCCATGAGTGAAGCAGAATCCGATTCCGGAGCAGAGGCAAAAACGACTGAGCCCACGGTTGCTGGAGAACCGAGCCGTGAGGAGTTCATCAGGAAATGTTTCGTAGGTCGTGGTGGCATTCGCGCGGGCTGGCGTCTGATCATTTTTCTGGTTATCGCGGCCGCCCTCCTGACCGGCATGACTTTCCTGGCATGGGTCTTCGGACAAGGAACAGCGGCGGTAACGACACTCGAAGCGCGCACCTTGTTTTCGAACGAAGCGGTGGCATTCCTCATTGTTCTATGCGCCAGTTGGATCATGTCGCGAATCGAACATCGCAAAATTGCGGACTATGGATTGCCGTTACAAAGGGCGTTCGGGAGGCAATTCTGGCAAGGAGTTGTGATGGGCTTCGCGGCCATAACGGTGCTGCTGGCGAGTATGCGAATGGCCGGGGTATTTCGATTTGGAACAATCGGCTTGGGCGGGAGTGAGACTTACAAGTATGCAGTGTTGTGGGGCGCGGGGTTTCTGTGTGTTGGCCTGTTCGAGGAATACTTCTTTCGGGGCTATCCGCTATTCACGCTGACCACCGGTATGACTTTTTGGCCGTCGGCGATTCTGCTGTCAGCGTTCTTCGGGTTCATTCACCACACCAATCCGGGTGAGAGTTGGGTTGGCGCGCTTGAGGCAGGCGCGACGGGCCTGCTGTTCTGTGTGATGTTGCGGGGAACCGGCAATCTTTGGATGCCCATTGGTTTCCATGCCGCTTGGGATTGGGGAGAGACGTATTTTTACGGCGTGCCGGACAGTGGTCTGGTGGCCAAGGGCCACCTGTTTAATCCAACCTTTGCTGGTCCGGCGTGGCTGACGGGCGGGAGCGTCGGGCCGGAGGGGAGTTGGCTATGCATCGCGCTGCTGGCGATACTGTTGATCGTTTTCCGGCTGTGGCTGCGCGAGAAAAAGTATCCGAACCCGGAGGCGATTCGTTTTCCTAGAGAGGCGGGGTCCGTCGAGGCAAGGAGTTGAGGATGGTCCTGTGACGGTTGATCTTGCGACAGGCCGCTAACGCGAGAATACTGTAAGTGATCCAAGAATGTTTATTCCCAGGGGGTGCGTATGTTTTGCAGCACCTGTGGAACCCAAATCCAACCTGATTTTCGAGCGTGCCCAAATTGCGGGCGAGCCATTCCGGCTTCGCTTGTGCTGACGCCACCCGGCCGCCTGGATCGTCACCTGCGGCCGTTGGGGATACTGTGGGTGGTGGCTGGGGCGCTGTTCGTGATTCCCGCGCTGATTCTGCTGACCATTAGCACGGTGGTGCGCGTTAGCATTCCGGCGACGGAAACGGTGGGTCGTCTGGTGGCACCGCTGGTATTGTCGGTAATCGGGGGGACGCTGGTGCTGATTGCAGCCGCGGGCATCCTGGTCGGTTGGGGATTGCTGAAGCACCAGCCGTGGGCGCGCGTGGCGGCTATCGTGCTGGGCATTGTCGCGTTGCTGCATCCTCCGCTGGGGACAGCGTTGGGCATTTACACGCTATGGGTGCTGTTGTCGGACGAGGGCGGGGCCGAATACGACCGGCTGGCTCGTGCAGCGTGAGCGGGCCGGGTGTCGTTAAGTTGGTAGCCAGGCATGCGGCAGACCGGCGGTTGACCGGCGCAATACCGGCGGATATGCTGAGGGCGAAGAGGTAGATAGATACTGGCGATGCTAAAGCGCATCTTCAACAAGATCCGAGAATGGCTGAATACGAGAACGGACGTAAAGTATTTCAGCGTTCCCGTATGGAAGCCCTGGCGGGACTTCTAATCCCTCCCGAGTAATTCCCTCTCGCCGCCATTACTCGATCATTCGCGAACAGGCCATACCTAAGAAAAGCTGTTTAGTGCGCTGCTATGGGAAGCGTTATCTTCAGCTAAGTGTTTACGTATTAAGTATGTGAGTGCTCCTTCAGAGCGGTGACCAGGGGCACTGACATTCCAGCGTTTAGCGGCAATGCTACATGGAAGAAATTCCAGAGCTTCTGGAAGGTGGGCGGAAAATGCCGCTAAACGTTGGCTCGGTGATCCGTTGGACAGCACGCGGGACTGCCGCGCTGATAGCGATTGGGTTTGTGGTCTTCGCGATTGGGGAACCGATGGATCTATCGATGTCGCTGGGTTTCCGGGAGTGGACCGGGATGGTGCTGCTGTTGGGAGCAGTCGCGGCAATGCTGCTGGCATGGAAGTGGGAATTCCCCAGCGCGTTGATTTCGCTGTTGGCGCTGGTGGCGTTCGCAGTGGTGGTGCACATGCGACGCTATGACGTTTTGGCGATTGCCGCGATTCCGAATGTCCTGTTCCTTGTGGATTGGACGCTGCGCCGTTTGCACCATGAGCCGTTGGCCAAAGCCAGATAAGGGTAGCGCAGGTTGGTTGGAGAGCCGGAGGAACGATATGCAGGCGAAAACGGTGGTAATGCTGGATGGCACCGGGTCGACAGATGGGGACTTAAACCCAGTGCGAGATGCATTGTGTCAGGCGCTGAAGGCCAGCAGCGCGGAACTCAAGATATTTATGTTGCGGGAAATGAAACTGACGCATTGCCTAGGCTGCTTCAACTGCTGGATTAAGACTCCCGGCATGTGCGTGGAATCGGATGAAGGGCGCGAGGTGGCCAAGGCGGTAATCCGGAGCGACGCGGCAGTGCTGTTCACGCCGGTGACGTTTGGAGGCTATTCGCCTGAGTTGAAGAAGATGTTGGACCACTTTATCCAGCTGATTTCCCCACTGTTTCAGATCGAGCATGGTGAAACGCACCATCCTCCGCGCTATAAGCATCGGCCACGGCTGATGGTGGTGGGAGTGCAGCGTCAGAACAAACCAGCCGAAGCGCGGATTTTCAAGACCCTGGCGGGACGTAATGCCATCAACCTGCATCCACCGAGCTATGCCGCAGAAGTGGTTCAGTCTAACGATGACCCAGCAGCGCTCAGAGCTCGTTTCGAAGGGTTGCTGGCGCGGTCGGACGCGTTGCCGTACGGCGACGGAGCCGCATCAGTGATGCCTGGGCCGGTTGCAAAGAGTACAGGCACGGATATGGCTGAGACCCGGCGAGCATTGCTGATCGTAGGTAGTCCAAAAACGGGCGAGCTGAGCACGTCCGGTGCGCTGGGAGGTTTCCTGCTGGAGCGGGTGAAGGACAAGGGCTGGGAAACCGAGTCGCTGACATTGCGGGCGAGCCTGAATCGTCCCGAGGGTCAGCAGGAATTACTTGCGGCAGTGGAACGGGCCGGACTGATCGTTCTGGCGTTTCCGCTGTACGCCGATGCCCTGCCCTACCTGGTGACCCGGGCACTGACGGTGATCGCAGCCGCGGGCAAAGCAGGACGGGAAGGTCGTGCGAAGGGCGTGGCAGCGATCGTCAACTCGGGATTCCCTGAGACCCATCAAAATGCCGTAGCGTTGGCGATTTGCCGCGAATTCGCGTCACAATGCGGGTTTAGTTGGGCCGGTGGATTGGCTTTTGGGGGAGGAGGCATGATCGGTGGGGAACCGCTGGCGCAGCCGAACCGGTCTGGACCAGGTGTGCGACATGTGGTCACCGTGTTGGATATGACCGCGGAGGCGCTGGCGAAAGGATTGCCCGTGCCGGGAGAGGCGATGAGCATGATCGCCAGAAAGGGTGTGTCCGCGGTGCTTTTGAGGTGGTTTTATATGTTCATGGCTTCCCGGAGCTTCAAGAAATTAGCGGCGAAAAACGGGCTCACGAAAGAGAAGCTGATGGCCCAGCCGTATGCGGCGTAGAGACTAATATCCAGAGAACGCCAGGTGAGGAACCGCATCTGCGATCGACACAGTGTGGTGTCGTGGAGGCCGGAGACGGGCCGTAATTCTCAACCGTAGTGCTGGAAATGCTTCCAAAACTCGGGCCAAGACTGACGGAGGCCGCGGCACACGAAAATCTCATCGTAACCTGCAACCGTATCGTTTGCGATGCCGTAGCGATTGCTCACTCGGCCCGCCAGTTTGCAGGATGCGAAATTGGCATCCGCGAAGCCGCGATGCTCACCCAGAATGATGACCGTTTCCGGCGGAGGATCACCGTAGCCGCGCAGCCAATTGGAGTTCATGCCGCTGATCGCTCCTGGAAGTCCGTAGATGGGGCCGTACAGGTTGACCGCGCCGGCTTCCCCTTCGTCACCCGCTAGTATGCCCACCTTTGCCCGCTCTTCGGCGGGAAGTGCGTCGCGTATCTTGGCCACCTGGGCAACCATGTCCGGCCAGCCGATTTGCATATTGAAGTTGCCACCGTTTGCCCGGTCCGCGAAACGCCACCAAGCGGAGTTCAGAGGAGCAATGGGAAGAGTGATGGCAGCGACACACAAACTACTAATGGCCAAAGATCGCCAAGTCACGCGTCGCACAATCAAAGCAGCGGTTGGCGTTAGGGAACGCACCCACTCTTGACCGCAAACCGCCCCAGCGGCAAAGAGCATGGGATAAGCGGGAGCGAGATAGTAGTCGCGGCCGCCGGTGACCAGCAAAGCGACCAGCGGAATAAGGTACATCCAGGCGAGCATGCGGTAGCGTTTGCCTTCGGTGGTCGCGAACAAATACCACAGCCCGGCACACCACAGCGGAAGAGTGACGGGGTTGGCATTTTTCCATAATTGGTTCAGGAGAAAGTAGTCGGTGCGGCCCCAGGCTGCGTCGCGCGCATGGATGGTCTTGAGGTAAGCGAGAGAGACAAAATGGTGACGAACCTGCCAGAGAATATTGGGCAACATGATGAGCAGCGCTACAGCCAGACCGCACCACAACCAGGGACTTTTGAAATAACGGCGGGCGGGCGTCAGGAGTAAGCCGCCAACAACGCCCAAGATCAAGAAAGCCATGGTGTATTTGGCCATCATCCCCAGAGCGATAGCCGCGCCGATAGCCACGCACCACCGTGGATCCTCGGACTTGAGCAGTCGGATCACGAAGTAGGCCACCAGGATCCAACAGGGAAAATCGAATGAACTGTAGGAAAAGAAGGAGCCGTGGACGAGCGAAACCCCTATGATAGCCGCAGAGAAAGCGGCAACGAGTTGCGCTTCACGCTTTGCGCCCAGCTCGCGGGCAGCCAGTCCGGTGAGTACTACCGCAAGAGCCTGGGCCACCGCGGCGAAAAATCGGAAACCGCGCAGCGAAGCGCCAAACATTTCTAATTCCAAGCGAGCCAGAACTGCGGTGATCGGGGGATATACGACATAGCCCCAGTTCAAGTGGCGCGCGTTGGTGAAACTGAGCAGTTCGTCGCGGTGAAACCCGTACTGGCCATTGATGACGGTGCGCAGCAGCACCATCAGGGAGGCTATGGAGAAAAGGATGCCGATATCGCTGGCCAACCAGTTGCGGATTCCGGCCGTTGCCGTGGAGTGCGAGTCAGGCGTGGGCATGTTTCGGGTAGCGCCCTGTGATTTTGCGAATGAAGCCGTGGAAACGATGAAACGAAGCGGCGCCGGGCAAAAACATGAGCGGGCACTGACCCGGCACAACACGAATTCCGTTTTGCTCGCAGAACGCGACGGCGTTGTCGCTCACCGCTCCGGCACCTCCAGCGCGGTGCATCCAAACGAGGCGAACACCCGCTTGAGCACAATCGCGGACCACGGCGTCGGTGACTTCCGGGGCAGTCATGAGAAGAGCCGCAGTGACCGGAGGATGGATGTCCTGCACGCGGGCGAGGCACTTGCGTCCCAAGATTTCGTCCGCATGGGGATTTACTGGCACGACGTCGTAACCGCGCTGAGCGAACTCTCTGAACACGCTGGCGCTGAAACTGGCGGGCGAGCGAGAAAGCCCAACCACGGCGATGCGCTTCTGCGCCAGAAAGTCCTCAATGGTATCGAGCGAAGCTATTGATGCAGGCATAGTTCCTCCATCATCACGGGGCGGCGATGGTTCGATTAAGAGTCTTGTGGACGATTCGTTTTTCTGCGTTCGCGGGGCAGAAGTCAGTGACTGTGCGCACCGATGCGGCGGATTGGCCAGCGGGCTTGGCCAAGGCCGTCACTCCAGTGGGTGACTCCGGTCACGTTGGCATCCGCCGGCCAGCACAGCCCTGCGTTTGACTGACTAACAAAATCAGTACATTGGCGCGCACTGGATTTCTGGGCCGCGTCATCGAAAACCCCGATATAGCAGGGTTGCATAAGCCACTTGATCGTGTCTGGGGTGTTCCATGTCAACTGCTCCCGTTATTGAATTGCAAGTGCCAGCAACGCAGCCCAAGCTCGGTGTAAGAGCGCTGCTTCAGCTGGTGGGAGCCTCGGCATGGTGGACTGGGTCAATTTTTCTGAGCGCGGGCCGACTCGACTGGGTACGCGGGTGGATCTCGGTCGCATTGTGGGTAGCTGGGATGGGCGCAATCGGGATCGTGGGATATCGTTACAACCCAGCGGTGATGATCGCGCGAAGTCAGCGACACCGAAAGGACACAAAGCATTTTGACAAGATTTTCTGGGCTTTCTATTTTCCCCTGGTGTGCATTCAACCAGTGATGGCGGGGTTAGACGTAGTCCGGTTCCGCTGGTCATTGATGGCTTTTAGCTTCGTATATATCGGTGCCATCGCGTTCATTGTGGCGGTGGTGTTGATGGCAGGGGTTCTGTGCGTCAACCCATTTGCAGAGGAAACGGTCCGCATTCAGACCGATCGCGGTCAAACGGTGATCACGTCTGGACCTTATCGGTTCGTGCGTCACCCGATGTATACCGGCTCGATCTTCCTATATCTGGGAAATCCGCTGGTGTTGGGCTCCGTGTGGGCATTCATCGTAGGTGTAGTGATTGCGGCGCTGTTGATCTGGCGCACCTCACGCGAGGATGCAACCTTGCAGCAAGAACTTCGTGGTTATGAGGAATTCACGAAGCAGACACGCTATCGTTTGCTACCGGGAATATGGTGAATCACGACATACTGGAACCGAATCAGACGAGTGATCTTGCCGCCGAAGATCCCGGATGGAATTGGCTTTACAAAGCTGGAGGATGGGCTGCGCTGGCTGCAGCCATCCTGTTCCGACGGAACCTGGCCGAGGAGTTCCTGTTGTTCCGGTCGTTAGGTATCATTCCGTCGGGACCGCAGGCGTTTCCCGGGAGCGCCGCAGACTGGTTCGCGCTCCTTCACAATCACCGTCTTCTCGGACTCACGTTTCTTAACGTCTTCGACGCCGTCA
Source organism: Candidatus Eremiobacteraceae bacterium (assembly GCA_035622555.1). Classification (GTDB taxonomy): domain Bacteria; phylum Acidobacteriota; class Terriglobia; order Acidiferrales; family UBA7541; genus Acidiferrum. The sequence goes on from DASPVD010000004.1 coordinate 32,851, forward strand.
ACTACGCCCTTGCAGGATTGATCTTTCTCAGCCTGTACCCGGCCCTTCGTCGCTTCAACAGGGGCTTGATGACGTTAGCAATGGTGCTAACTTTCGTTGCCATCGCGGCATACTGGGCTGCGAATGAAGCCTTCCCGATGCTCGCTCTCAGCGACCAATATGCCGCGGCAACGACAGAGGCGCAGCGCTCGGAATTGCTTGCGGCTGGGCGAGCATTGCTTGCCATCCACAATTCCGGCGCCAACTACGGCAACGGACCGTATGTCAGCTTTCTGTTCATCAATGTGGCCGGCTTGGTCATCGCTACGCTGATGCTGCAGAGCCACGCCTTTGGCCGGCTTACGGCGTACGTGGGGATTCTGGCAAACCTTTTCGGACTGGGTTATTACCTCACCTTAGCGAAGCCCACGCTCAGTTTCATTCCCCTTTCCCTGGCCGCTCCGTTTCTGCTGATTTGGTACATCCTGATTGGCCGAAAGCTTCTCCAACTGGGATCCGGGGTTTTGAAACCTTAAGGTGCGCAATGTCTGCTCAAAAGGACAGCGCCGCAGCAGCACTGGATTGCAGTTGGAGAAATCTGTGCGTAATTGGTGGAACCACGGCGTTGCTGGCGGTGGCTCTGGTGCCAGCTGAGGTTGTGATTGGTTTTCTGCCGGGGGTCGAAGATAAGGTAGCGCGCACCGTGACGGTGATTGACTGGTTCACACTGTTTCAGAACCATGCATTCCTTGCGCTCCGCAACCTTGGGCTTTTGAACATGGTTGGGGTGGTGCTGCTGATCCCAACAATGTTGGCGATTTACTCCGTCCTGAAACGCGACGGTGAAGCTTACGCGGCGTTGGGCACAATCCTGTTTTTCGTTGGGATAACCATCTACCTTGCCGGTAGCCGTGCTTTCCCGATGCTCTTTCTCAGCCATCAATATGCAAGCACCACGACCGAAGCTCAGCGATCGATGCTGATCATGGCTGGGCAAGTGATGCTGGTGCAAGGAAAAAGTCGTGCCGGCATTCTGCTCATCGAGTTTGCTTGCTTAGTCATCTCCTTGGTCATGCTGAGAGGGAAAGTTTTCAGCAAGGCAACCGGCTGGGCTGGAGTGCTGGGAAACTCGTTGATGATGCTGCTGGAGATAGCTTTCATGCCTCCGCACGGTGTCGGCATGGCGGTTGCAGCCGGTGGCGGGCTTTCGATCATGACTTGGTACTTTCTAACCGGTAGAAGACTCCTTCAGGTACGCCGTGTGTCAATTGCCGATCCAGGTTGACCATGAGAATCGTGAAAATCGCGGGGCTGGCGCTGGTGGCCGCTTGCTGGTTTTGGGCGCGCGACATGGTACAAGGCGAACGTGAGGAGTTGGCGTTGATTTGGTGCGCGCCACTGTTGCAGTTCCCCATCACACTGCTTGGAAGAAGGGCGTTGGACAAGCAGCCAGTTCGTGAGCGCGCTGAGAAGGCCAGCGTTTTAGTGCACTACGCTATGATGATTGCTCTCGGAATCAGCATCTTTCCAGCTATCCAGAGGGTGCAGCAACAACCGCGCGGTGTACTTCCCTTCCCACAACCACTGGGCAACGCGCTGGTGTGGTTGACGGCATGCGCCACGGCGCTCACGGTGCTGAATGTTGCATGAATCATCTCAGGGTGGCAAACCTAGCAGGAGTAGGCTGATGCAGCAGTGAGCACAATCACCGGATTAGGTGAGGAAGACAGGCGTGGGTGGAGAAGCTTTGTGGTGGACTGAAGAGTGGCTGGCAGCGGGTGCAGCGAAATCGAGCAATCGAACTACGGCGAGCCGGAATGACGAGCAAAGCTAAGTGTGTTAGTATGAAGTTCGCGTCGAGCACACGAATGTTTGCGTGCGACTGTGCGCGCAAGAATTGCGGTTGCGCGAAAGCGCGATGTGTCGTGTGCTGGAGGCGGACCCTGCAAAGGCCTTCTTTGTAGGGTGTTAAGCAGAGTTGGTTCCACGGTTGGGGACGTAGTTCAGTTGGTTAGAACGCTGCCCTGTCACGGCAGAGGTCGCGAGTTCGAGTCTCGTCGTCCCCGCCATATTTTTCAGTAACTTACCAGCCGCGAATCTTCAAAACGCATCCCAGAAATATCCCAAACGGACCATGGGAAGAACTTAGGCCCTAGGCTGTTCCCTCACTAGTAACCACCTTATAAGATATCGAGAAAAGGCTTTCCTTCCATGCGGTGGTTTTTTTATATCTATTGAGCCTATGGCCGCCGCCGATATGGTCACGCCCGAACTCACCCTGGAACAGATCGAGCAGGAATGCGCGCAAGCCGAGCAGTGCTTCAATGCGCGTACAGATCGAGCGTAATTCGACTGCTTGCGTGACGCAGAAATTTCTCCACAACCTTTACGTCCTCGCTGTTATGGGTGACGAAAGGTGTGGAACGCTACGCGTTTCGTGATTCTGGCCGCCGTCACCGCTGGCTTTCCGTAGCGTCGCCACATCGTGTCGGGCCACCACGGCTGCTTGCCCTTCATCTCCAGTGAAGCGAAGACCCAGTCCTTTGCTTTTTGGTATGGACTCGCGAGCTTCAGCTTCAAGGGTCTTAGGGATTTCCCTAGTTGTCGCTTCCTTTGCAAAGGGTTAGAAATAGGCCCCGCAATCGAGAGGAAAACGCAGTGTCTAAGTGGCCCAGCTATCCCACCTTGTACGAGATCAACACTTGGGTCTGGCTGTCAGAACTCTCTTCGCAATATGGACGTGCCGTCGATCTAGCCTCGGTCCCACCTGACGAGTGGGATGCCATCGCCGCATTGCACTTCGATGGCGTGTGGCTAATGGGCGTGTGGGAACGCAGCTTAGCTGGGACCGCAATAGCCAATCGAAATCCCCAGTTGCTCGAAACCTTCCGGCGTGCCTTACCTGATTTTCGGATTGAGGACAACGTCGGTTCCCCCTATTGCGTCCGCGGCTATGTCGTTGATAGGCATTTGGGTGGCCCCGAAGGGTTGTCGTGCGCGCGACGCGAACTGGCTAAGCGGGGTATGAGGCTGATTCTGGATTTTGTGCCCAACCACGTTGCGCCGGACCATGCCTGGGTCAACGACCATCCCGAATATTTGGTACAAGGGAGCGCGGACGATTTGAAGAACGAACCCGCCGCCTACCTGGCAGTCTCCGGACGCATCTACGCCTGTGGTCGTGACCCTTATTTCCCGGCGTGGCCGGACGTTTTGCAGTTGAATGCCTTTGATCCCGGCCTTCGCCGCGCCGCAGTGGAAACCCTGTCCAACATCGCGGGTCAATGTGACGGCGTCAGATGCGATATGGCCATGCTCTTTCTGAATTCCGTGTTTGAACGAACCTGGGGCAGGCGCGCCGGACAACGACCTCGGACGGACTACTGGAGCGAAGTGATCCCGTCAATCAAACTCTCTCATCCTAATTTTCTTTTCATAGCCGAGGCTTATTGGGACTTGGAGTGGGAACTACAACAGCAGGGGTTCGATTTCTGCTATGACAAGCGGCTCTATGATCGCTTGGAACATGACAATGCAGAAAGCATGCGCCTGCACCTCTGTGCAGACCCTGCGTTTCAGAAAAAGCTGCTTCGCTTTTTGGAGAATCACGATGAACCACGCGCTGCTTCGGCTTTTTCGTCCGAAAAGGAGCGAGCCGCCGCTCTGGTAATAGCCACTCTTCCTGGAGCCAGACTCTTTCACGAGGGGCAGTTTGAAGGACGCACGGTCAGATTACCAGTGTTTCTAGGAAGGCGTCCCAAGGAGCCTATGGTCCCATCTCTGCAAGCGTTCTACGCAAAGCTTTTGAAGGCAATCGACCGGCCTGTCTTTTGTGTTGGGGAATGGAGTCTCTGTGAACGCACTGGCTGGCCCGACAACACCAGCTTTCAAAATCTCGTGGCCTGGAGTTGGCACAAAGACGAGGACCGAACTGTCATCGCCGTGAACCTAAGCGACCGTCCTGTGCAGGCCCAGGTTTTTCTCAATTGGCCGGACCTCGCCAATCGAGAATGGCTCCTCACCGACGCACTTTCCGGTGAGGAATACCAGCGCGACGGTCAAGAGCTTCTCCGCTCAGGGCTGTACGTTGAACTCGGTCCTTGGGGTTGTCACTTCTTTAATTATAGCCAGAAGAAAGCGGCGCGCAGCGCGGCATCACGCTAGCAGCCAGAAACGGTTTCCGAGGGTGCCGGGGTAAGAAGGAGGGCGGCGATGACAGCAGTAGAAAATAAGCAGCATTCCGTCGATACCACAGAACAGAAGCGTCTAAACGACGCGCGTGACCGCGGGATTCCGTGGAAGAAATGGGGGCCGTACCTCAGTGAGCGCCAATGGGGCACAGTTCGCGAGGATTACAGCGAGGATGGAAATGCCTGGGACTACTTCAGTCACGACCAGTCGCGCTCCCGGGCTTATCGCTGGGGTGAAGACGGCCTTGCAGGGATCTCCGATGATAAGCAGCTACTTTGTTTCGCTGTTGCTCTGTGGAACGGCCGTGATCCCATCCTGAAAGAACGCCTGTTTGGGCTGACCAACAGTGAAGCCAATCACGGCGAGGACGTCAAGGAATACTACTTCTACGTCGACAGCACACCTACACACTCCTACATGAAGTATGTGTACAAGTATCCGCAGCGCGAGTTCCCTTACTGCGATCTCGTGACAACGAATCGTCGGCGGTCGCGCGAAGAGTTTGAGTATGAGCTGCTCGATACCGGCGTGTTCGACGACAACCGTTATTTCGACGTGTTCGTCGAGTATGCCAAGGGCGAACCTGAAGACATCTTGATTCGGATATCGGTGCACAATCGCGGCCCCGAAGCAGCGACAATTCACGTGCTCCCCACGCTGTGGTTCCGCAACACTTGGTCGTGGGCGACGGACCAGCCAAAGCCGTCTCTTCGACTGCTCACGGGCGGCCAAATTCGCGCCACGCATTTGCAGCTTGGCGATCGCACGTTAAGTTGTGAAGGCAAACCCGAGTTGCTTTTCACCGATAACGAAACGAACGCCAGCCGCCTGTGGGGTCAACCCAATCCGTCGCCCTTCGTCAAAGACGCATTCCACGAATACGTAGTTTCCGGCAAGACCGACGCGGTCAATCCCGCTAAGCAAGGAACCAAAACTGCGGCGCGCTATGTGCTCAACGTACCCGCGGGGGGATCGCAGGTTGTGCGTCTGCGGCTCAGTGCACATCCAGCGTCGAATCCCTTCGACAAATTCGAAGAGATGGTCTCCGCGCGCCGGGCTGATGCGGACGAATTCTACGAACGAATCACCCCGCGGTCACTCAGCGAAGATGAACGCCGGGTCCACCGGCAAGCCCTCGCCGGCATGATGTGGACCAAGCAGTATTACTACTTCGACTTGGATAGATGGCTCGACGAGCATGACGCACATCCGCTGATGGGGTCGGGCCGTAATCGTCATCTCCGGAATGTAGAATGGTTCCACATGCTCAACAGCGACATCATCTCCATGCCCGACAAATGGGAATACCCCTGGTACGCGGCGTGGGACCTCGCCTTTCATACCCTGGCACTCTCCCTGGTGGATTTCGATTTTGCAAAGGAACAGATGTTGCTGATGTTGAGAAGCTTGTACGCGCACCCGAATGGCCAGATTCCCGCTTATGAATGGAACTTTAGCGATGTCAACCCGCCCGTCCATGCTTGGGCCACTCTCTTTCTGTACAACATCGAGCGGGAATTGGGCCGGGCCGATGTCAATTTCCTCGAGCGTTCTTTCCAGGGACTCATGCTGAATTTCAACTGGTGGGTAAACCGCAAGGACCCGGAGGGGCGCAACGTCTTCGCAGGCGGTTTTCTGGGGTTGGACAACATCGGCGTTTTTGACCGCAGCGCGCAGCTTCCCACAGGAGGACATCTGGACCAAGCGGATGGAACGGCGTGGATGGCGTTCTATTGTCAGAACATGCTGGAGATCGCGCTCATCTTGGCGGGGAAAGATCCCATGTATGAAGAGATCGCCTTCCGTTTCCTTGAGCATTTCCTGTGGATCACCTATGCCATGGACCGCATCGGAGTGAACCATGACGAAATGTGGGATACGGCCGACGGCTTTTTCTACGATTTGCTGCACTTGCCGAATGGGGATGCCATTCGCTTGAAGGTGCGCTCGATGGTGGGGCTCTTACCCCTGTGCGCTTCCACGGTTTTCGAGTCTGGACTCGGTCGACGGCATCCTAGGCTCATGGAACTGATCGGGCTATTCAAAAAGCGCCATCCTGAGCTGATGCAGCATATTGCTCCGGCTGACGAGAAGTTCCTAGGCTACAACGGACGACTGATTCTGTCAGTCTGTAACCGGAACAAAATCGAACGCATACTGTCCTACATGCTCGACGAGAAGGAGTTCTTCGGGCCTTACGGGATCCGCTCCCTTTCCCGCTATCACTTGGATCATCCCTTCATCTTCCGTGTGGGTCACGAAGAATACAAGGTGCAATATTTGCCCGCAGAGTCGAACACTGGAATGTTCGGCGGCAACTCGAACTGGCGGGGGCCTGTCTGGATGCCGGTCAACGCTCTGTTGATTCGAGGCTTGCTAAATCTGTATCAGTTCTATGGTGATGATTTCAAAGTGGAGTGCCCCACAGGCTCGGGAAATCGCCTCACACTTTTCGAGGTGGCAAAAGAGATTGCGCGGCGACTCGCCAGCATCTTCCTTCGCGACGCAAGCGGTCGGCGGCCGGTCTATGGAGGAATAAAGAAGTTTCAGGGAGACCCGAACTGGAAGGACTTCATTCTCTTCCACGAGTACTTCCATGGCGACAATGGCGCGGGTCTCGGCGCCAGTCATCAAACCGGCTGGACCGGTGTCATCGCCCGCTCTCTTGATCTGTTCGCTCGGTTGAATCCTGTTGATGCGTTGCAGATCTCAAAGGACGAGGTTATGGCCCGGATGACGCGCGAGCAGGTCGCGGGTGCGGGCTAAGAGTTCGCCGCCATCATGAATCGAACGGATGAACTGGGTCAGCGGCTGAAGACGCCGCGGGCGGCTGCGGTTGCAGGGATCCTCTTTTCCGTATTCACGATCAGCAGCCAGCTCCTGATCCGAAGCTCGATTCCCGCAAATCCGTCTGCATCCGCAGGCGAAGTACTCACCCGCTCAAACACGATTCTACTGGCCTTGAACCTGGTGCCGTTTGCCGGGATTGCGTTCTTGTGGTTCATTGGCGTGTTCCGAGACCATCTGGGAGAGTTTGAGGACCGCCTTTTCGCCACGGTTTTCTTCGGCAGCGGTTTGCTGTATGTCGCGATGCTGTTTGTATCGGCCGCGCTGGCCGGTGGGCTGCTGACAGTGATGAGCGGCGGAGCGGGGAACCTGGTCGCATCAGGAAGTTACACCCTGGGCCGAACGGAAATCCGTCAGATCATGACTGTTTACGGAATCCGGATGGCAGGCGTGTTCATCATCACTGCATCTACGATCTCGCTACGGACGCGAGTCATGCCACGCTGGTTGGCCTTGCTTGGCTATCTGGCGGCACTGCTGCTTTTGCTTGGCGTTGCAGCTACCGAGTGGAGTCCACTGGTGTTTCCCGCGTGGGTGCTCGTTATTAGTATATGGATACTGGTCCAGCGGTTTCGAGAACAGTCAGACCAGCCGAAACAGAAAGCTTGAGGGACCATGCGTTCTTTTGAAGGAGCCGGAATTTCTCCGTCTACGGCAACTGGGACAATCGCCCGCCGCCAGGCTTTTCCACTAGAAGTCATCTCATAAATACCTCAGGAGGATGACAGCACAGGCAAGCTGCACCATAGCGAGGAAATTCTCTGGATAATATTCCCAACGAATGACGACGCGACGAAAGTTATGAAGCCAAGCAAACAAACGCTCGAT
>DASPVD010000005.1:0-4778 GCA_035622555.1 Candidatus Eremiobacteraceae bacterium
GCTGTCATCGCCGTCGCCCGCTGCCGGAAAACATCCACAGATCGAAGCGGCACTCCATGCGCTGGCCGATGCTAAAGCACACTTGGAGCACGCGGCCCACGATTTCGGAGGTCATCGTGTGGACGCCATTCACGCTATTGATGAAGCTGATCGTCAGCTACGCATCTGCTTGCAGTACTGACGGCAATCTTGATTCGGCACGGTGCCCCATTTCTCTCATTCCATGCGAGAAGTGCGGTACTGCGTTCAGCTGTTCACCCACCTTGCCTGTACGAACTTATTGCGTTGGCAGTTTTGACAGGACTCCACGGTTTAAGCATGAGCAGTTTCTTGATGTCGAGAGGGTTGGGAATTTTGGGAATCTTGGGAGCGCTTGCCGTATTGCCTGCCTTGGCGCAGGTACCCAGCGGCCTACGCCACCGTCAACAACAGCAGTAATATCGCCGCGTCAGTCGCCTTCGGCGATGACGCCTATCGTGGTTGATTTCCCGGTCGGGAAATTCTTGGCGGGGCAATTAGTATTATTCGACGGGCAGGCCGCATCGTACGCAATCTGGTATTTATTGCATGGGCCTGCTTGTTGCGGAGGAAGTCCTAGTGGCGGGGCAATTGCTAGCTCGCCAGTCCTCGCAAACAGAACTACGTGCTTGCATTTCTAGCCTGCATTGCCTACAATAGTTGCATGCAATACACCATCCGCAACGTGCCGGATCGCTTGGATGAGGCTCTCCGTCGGGCTGCCCGTGAGCAGGGCAAAAGCCTGAACGATGTGGCGATTGAAGCCTTAGCCCGAGGTGCTGGCGTTACCGGAGAGCGCGGCCGGCAGCGCGATCTCAGCGATATCGCAGGCACCTGGCGTAAAGATCCCGCTTTCGACAGCGCCCTGGCCGCGCAGGACACCATTGACGAAGGGATGTGGCGGTGAGGCTGGCACTCGACACCAACCGTTACACTGACCTTTGCCGGGGCAATGTATCCGTCGTCGAGGCGATCGAGTTCGCCGATGAAGTCTGGTTGCCCTTCATCGTCCTCGGAGAATTGCGCGCCGGATTTGCAGTGGGCGCACAAGGACCGCGGAACGAAGCCGTCCTGCGCCGCTTTCTCCTCAAGTCTCGCGTGGGTGTGCTTTATGCCGACGACCAGACGACACATCATTACGCAGCCGTTTACCGGCAATTGCGTAAGCAAGGTACCCCCATCCCCACGAACGATATGTGGATCGCAGCTCTCGTCCTGCAACATTCGCTTGTGCTGTTTGCTCGTGACACGCATTTTGACGTTCTTCCTCAGCTCGCCCGAGTGTAACTAGCCATCTCACAAATACCTGCGGTGCCCGTTCTCTCTGGTCAAGGTTCGGAGGACAGTCAATCTCTAGGCCGTGCACAACTTAGCCAATTTGGGTGTATGATGCCGTTCTGCTGATCGCAGGTTCGCTACGGTCGAACCTCGTGGGGTGGTTCGATGAGATTGCGATCAAGATGCTTGTACCTTTCCGCCTTTCTAGCGATTTGCTTCGCAAGGGAGCTGGCGGCGCAGACCACGACCTCCGGCGGATTGACCGGCGTTGTAACGGATCAGAGCGGCGCGCTCGTGGTGAATGCGGACGTCGAGATCAAGGACAACTCCAAAGGAACAACGCAATCAACCAAAACTGACCGGGAAGGTGTGTACCGCTTCTTCTTTGTCGCGCCCGCCAGATACACTCTGGGGGTGACACATCAAGGCTTTCGTCCAGAGAGTCGAACGGTGAGTGTTCTGCTCGGACCGCCGGTCACGGTGAACGTCTCGCTGGCAGTTGCGAAAACGAGCAACGAAATTACGGTGACCGGCGAAGCACCTCTGGTGCAAGCCGAAAACGGGGACGTCTCTGCGACCATGAACCAGACACAAATCTCGGAGCTCCCGAATCCCGGCAACGATCTCACCTATATCGCGCAGACCGCTCCCGGAATCTTGATGAATACCGATATACAAGCCACCAACTTTTCAAGTCTCGGAATGCCGAGCTCTTCGACGCTTTTCACTGTCAACGGAATGAATGACAACGACAACGGTTTCGGTTGGAATAACACTGGCTCCCTCAATTTGCTCCTGGGACAGAACCAGGTGCAGGAAGCAACGGTGGTTAGCATCGGTTATTCGGGTCAATTCGGTGGGTCGGCGGGCGGAAGCGTAAATTACATCACTAAGTCCGGAAGTAACACGCTTCATGGCACCGCGCAGTACTATTGGAATGGTACGGCATTAAATGCAAATTCTTGGCTGAACAATGCCACCGGTGTCGCTCGTCCTTTCGACAGCGCTAATCAGTGGGCAGCTTCATTGGGCGGACCTGTCAAGAAGGATAAGCTATTCTTCTTTTTGGACGCCGAGGGTCTGCGCGTGCTTCTTCCCCAGACGTTTCTTGTTGCCATTCCCAGCCCACAGTTTGAAAGCGCAACTATCGCAAATATCGACTCGCGGTTTGGTTCGACATCGGCTTCAGATGCCTTCTATAAACGGATTTTTTCTCTCTACAACGGCGCTCCCGGGGCGAGTTCCGCGCAGTTGGGCGGTTGGAGCCGCCAGACGGACCCGACCGGTTGCACAGAATTTCGCGATCTGGGCGCAGGTGTTAATTGTGCACTGCATTATGCAACAAGCATTGGCGATCCGAGCATCGACTGGCTTGCCTCGGGTCGTTTCGATTGGAATATAGGGCCCAAGGACCATGCTTTTTTTCAAGCACAATACGACGGCGGCCACATAGCCTTTGTCGACCCTATCAACTCTGGGTTCGACGCTTATCACAAGCAGCCTTGGTGGGTTGACCAGTTCAATGAAGCTCACACCTTCAGCTCCACCGCCGCAAGCCAGTTTCTTTTCGCAGCCAGTTACATTGGATGGTGGAATCGACTTGCCGACCCTCAGCAGGCATTGACACTGTTTCCCACGAGCCTGAATTTCCTCGCGACGAATACATATAGTTCACTCGCCCCATTCAACGTTGGGGGGGCCGTGAATGCTGGGCGACCGACAACACAATTCCAGATTTCCGAGGATATTTTCAAGATCGCAGGAAAGCACAGCTTGGGTTTTGGTGGAACGCTCGAAAGGATCTATTGGACACTACATTCCTACACATCCTATCTCGACGGATCGTTGGTTCCGCAGACGCTCGATGCTTTCTACCAAGGCGGAGTGGATCCGGCCAATCCCTCAGTCGATGCCACACAATTAACGCAATCGTTTTCCTCGGAGGCCTCGGGGCGTGCGCTTTTCCTCAGCCTTGGGCTGTACGGCCAAGACGAGTGGCATGCTCGTCCAAACCTGACTCTCACTGTAGCGCTGCGCGGCGAGCATTACTCTAACCCCGTATGCATAGGCCGTTGCTTTGCGCGACTGTCGGCACCAGTCGGAACGATCACTTATGATCCCGCACAGCCCTACAGTCAGGGAATTCTGACAAATGAAAGGCAAGCGCTTCCCGGTGTGGAGACAGTTCTGTGGTCGCCGAGGGTCAGCTTCGCCTGGCAGCCTCTGGGGGTCTCTCGCACCAGCGTGCTACGCGGTGGCATAGGCATTTTTTATGATCCCTTGCCTGGCAACACCGCCTTGTGGTTGTCCACTAATCTCCCACGATACAACGTTTACACAGTCGCCGGTGACAATCTCAGCCCAAATGAAAAGACCAATCTGTTCAATGATGCCGCCGCGTCGAATCTTGCCTTCGTTAACGGCTTCAATTCTGGCCAAACACTCGCTCAAATCCAAGGTCAAATCAAGGGCGTTTCTCCTCCCGGCTTCATCCCACCCGCCCTGATAACTCCCGGTACAACGCATGCCGCACAGTATCAAAGATGGAGTCTGGAATGGCAGCAAGCCTTCGGTGCTCGAACCTCATGGAAGGTGCTCTACACCGGCCATCACGGCATACATGAACTTTTTCTGGACCCGGACGCGAACGCCTGGGGGTTCGGCTCACTGCCGAGCAGTTTATGCAGTAGCCCTCCGGTTCCACCCTGCGCAGACCCTCGTTTTGGAGAGGTAACCAATGCGGAGTCGACCGCTGTGTCGAACTACAACGCTGTAGTCTTATCGTTTGGCCGAAGGATTGTGGGTTGGGGCACCGGCCTTCTGCAGGTCAACTACACGTACAGCCATGAGTTCGATGAGATTTCCGACGGCGGACAGAATCCCTTTACATCGGCCTGGATGTCGGCCCCTCAAAACCCCAGCGATCTCAGAGGTGCATATGGTCCTGCCGACTATGATGTGCGTCACTCCCTCAATGCCAGTTATGTGTGGGAGCCGCCGCTCGGACAGCTATTTCGCGGGCACGGGTGGGCACCACTGTTCAGCGGATGGCAAGTCTCGGGGACTATTTTTGTCCATTCGGGATATCCCTACACCGCCGTGGACGTCAAAACATCTTCCAACCTCGCGGTGCCCAACAATTATTTTGGGTTGCTTTATGCGGTTCCAGTTGGACCGATTCCATCGAACTTTCCTTGTGGGGAGAGTGCGGCCAACCCGTTTAATCCTGTTCCCTGCTTGCCAGCGCAAGTCTCGGCCAACGGGGATCCTAGCCCGAACGCACTGTTCGTTCAGTCAGGTTGCGAGACGGGATTTAACACTGGGAACGTGCCCGGTCCTTCAGGCCCGTGTGGCGGAACCGCAGTTTCCTTCGCCCAGGGACGCAATCGCTTTCGCGCACCGGGCTATTTCGACACCGACCTTGCCATCATGAAAAACACGAAGTTTCCTCATTGGGAATCTGCAATGCTGGGCCTTGGTTT
>DASPVD010000006.1:0-57953 GCA_035622555.1 Candidatus Eremiobacteraceae bacterium
GCGTTCATAGATCGCTCGCAGAAGTTCCCATCGCCCTTTGTTCCCCAACCCTGGCCTCCTCAAATCCTCTTTTGGTTGGGTTACATTCTAAATGGCGCGACGTTGCACCCTTCGGTTACATTCTAGACGACGCGATTCGGCTTCCCGCATTGCGCCTCACCTTCACGTATGATACTTTGCCCGTCAGATGAATTTTGACTGGTCGTCGCTCCAGAACAGGGTGGGAGCACGCGTTTGTCTGCTGAGATACTGAAGGTCAGTTGCGCGAATCCGGATCCACGCATGATTCGCTACGCCGCAGGCTGGCTGAATCGCGGTTTCGTGATCGCTGTGCCCACCGACACGCTGTATGCCCTGGCTGCCGATCCCGTCAATCTGGCCGCCATCGAGGAGATTTTTCGCGTCAAAGGACGCCCCGAGCATCGCGCCTTACCCATTCTGATTAATTCGCTGATTTACGCGCAGGTGCTCGCCAAGGATCTCCCCGATAATTTCTATCGTTTGGCGCAAGCCTGCTGGCCTGGCCCGCTCACCATCGTCGTCGATGCCTCAAATCGTCTTCCGCTGAAAGTGACCGGCAACACTCGCCGGGTGGCGCTGCGTTGGCCCAAACACAGAATCGTCAATGATCTTATTGCGGAACTGGGCGTTCCCCTCACCGGCACCAGCGCCAATCTTTCCGGCTCGCCCACTTGCGAGAGCGGTCAAGAAGTATTTCATCAGCTTGGCGACCGCATCCCCCTCATCGTCGATGGCGGCGCCTCCAGCACTCTGCCCTCCACCATCGTCGAGCTGCGCGGCGATCACTGGTGCATTGGCCGCGACGGCGCGGTGCCCACCGAGCAGATTCGCGAAGCTTTGGAAGGCGACGACGCTGTTCCGGCGTAGCATCCCCCAAACCTCATCCTCTGTTGTTCCGAAAAGACTCTGCGGAACAGGGACTGTTCGTCTGCGGGACCGCTCCTGACCGACGACTGATCACCGATCACCGCTACCGCTTGCAGGCGTGCCTTCCAGGAAATCAAAATCGCCCGTCGGCGTTAGCCACACCGCCAAATTCTTACGGTGCACACTCACCTGATCCACATACCACAGTGGCACGTAGGGCAACTCTTCCGCCAAAATTTTCTGCACCTGGCTGCACAACGCCTTGCGCTTTTCTCGGTCCATCTCGCCCCGAATTTCCTCAATTAACGTGTCGACCGAAGCATTGTGGTAGTGCCCGCGATTCTTCCCAGTCGGCGGGAATTTCTTCGAGGAAAACACCAAGTCAAAAATGTCTGGATCGTTGTTGGCCCCAATCCAGATGGAATAGCTCAGCTGAAAATTACCCTTGTCCAGGTCCGAAAACAGCGTGGCCGCCTCTAGTGGCCGCACCTCTAGCGCTACCCCGATCTTTTTCCATTGCTCCTGCAAAGCCGCCCCGAGCAAGCGCGCCTGCTCCTGTGTGGACACCTTCAGCACCAAATGCATGCGTGTGCCATCGGCCCCGCGTGGCAAGCCTGCCGTGTCCAGCAACCGTTCGGCCTGGTCCGGATCGTATCCGTACTTTCGCACATCTCCCTCGTAGGCCCAATGATTTGGCGGCAGAATCCCGCTCGCCAGGCGCGCTTCATTGCGCAACAAATATTTCACCAGGGAAGCCCGGTCGGTGCCATAAGCCAGCGCCTGCCGCACTTCTTTCCTCGCCAGCGCTGGATCCTCCAGATTCATGCCCAAATATGCGAAGTTGGTCCCCGGCTCCTCGGTGACCTGCAATTGGGGTTGCTTTGCCAGCACCGGCACCATGTCCGGCGAAAGCGAACTCATCTCCACGTCCGCTGAACCCTTGCGCAATTCCAACGCCCGCACAATCGCATCGGGAACGACACGAAACGTGACCCGCTCGACTGCTGGTGCGCTTGCCTGTACGCTTTTTTCCGCTCCACCCCGGTATCGGATGTCCGATAGTTGCTGTCCATTCGCAGCTCCTTGCTCTTCGGGCTTTGTCCCTCGCTGGCCCGGAGCGTCCGGCGCGAAGGGCCGCTCATCACTCGCCACTTCGTTCCTTGGGCTCCGTTCGAGCACGACCGCGTCATCTTGCGCCTGACTCACAAACCGGAACTCGCCCGTGCCCACTGGCTTTTCCGAGAAATCTCGGCCCGAACCCGCTGGCACGATCCCCACCGCGCTCCGCTCCAAATTCCACAAGAATGATGCGTATGGTTCGCTCAGATGGAACACCACCGTCCACGCATCCGGTGTCTCTATCGACGCGATCATGTTGAACGACCCACGTTTCGGAGAGCGGTTCGCCGGCTCCATCATGTACGCAATCGTTTCCTTCACGTCGCGCGAAGTCAGCGGCCGTCCATCGTGAAACCGAATCCCTCGTTTCAAATGGAACACGTACGTCCGGGCATCCGGCGTTTCCCACGATTCCGCCAGGTCCCCATGCAGAATCATCTGCGTGTCTCGCACCACCAGGCCGTTGAAGATCAGCCGGTCAATCCGTTGCGATACTCCATCCGTGGCATACCGCGGATCCAGGTTCGCCGGGTTCGAATCGATAACAAACACCACATCCCCTGGCGCACGCCTCTTCTGAGCGCAGCCACACCCGAGAATGGTGATGATGCTCGTCCCAGCGATGAATAATTTTTTGAGCTTCGTCATGCTACGGAAAGAATCCGTTCTCCAGACTGCCTACCCTATATCTGTTATCTAGTATCCAGTTACGGCCAACAAATTTTCCCCAACACCATTTCCCGGCTCGCTCCTGTCGCGGACGGCAAATTCCCGGTTCTTCGATTCCAGGCTTCATACGCCAACAAGGCAAAGGCGTACGCTTCCTTGGCGTCTTCGTCTATACCCACTTCTGACGAACGCAGCACTTTGATGGGCGCCAGCGCCGCCGCCAACTGCGCGATGATCAACGGATTCTTTGCCCCGCCTCCCGACACAAGCACCTCTCCAATCTTCACCCGCGGCAACACGTACCGGTGCAACGCGTCAACCACACTCAACGCTGTAAACACCGTGGCCGTGCGCACTAAATCCTGTGACCGTGCATGCAATCTCCGAGCTTTTCCTAGTAATGTCCGCACAAATTCCTTGCCGTAATGCTCACGTCCCGTCGATTTGGGCGGTTTCAATCGTAAGTAGGGATCGCGCAGCAATTCCTGGAGCAGGGAATTGACACATTGCCCTCGGCGCGCCATCCGCGCGTCTTTGTCGTAGCGTACCCGGCCTCCACTAAAATGTGCCACCAGTGCGTCAATGATCATGTTCCCTGGGCCTGTGTCAAAGGCGATCACCTTCGCCGGGTTTCTTTCACCGGCTGGTAACACCGTGACGTTGCCAATTCCTCCCAGATTCAGCGCGACTCTTCCAACTCGTTCGTCCCGCAACAGCAGCCAATCCACATAGGGCACCAAGGGTGCGCCCTGTCCACCCACGGCCATATCCGCCACGCGGAAATCGGCCACTGTAGGAATTCCGGTGCGTGCCGCAATTATGGCTGGCTCGCCAATCTGCAAGGTGGACGCCGTTTTCTTGCCAAGGAAGGGAACTGCCGCGCCGGAGTGAAAGATCGTTTGCCCGTGGCTGCCAATCAACTGTACCTGCTGCAACTTCAACCCGAATTTTCTGCATCCGGCGCTTGCTGCTGCCGCGAACTCCTCGCCTACCCTGAAATTCAACTGACCTATATCCGCGGCCGTGCAGCTTCCGCCTTCGGCCACGCGCAGTATTTCCTTTCGCACTGCCCCGCTCATCGGCAACGTCGTATGTGCCACCAACGTTGTTTGCAATGCCGGTGGCGCCCCGCTCACCTCTGCCAGCGCAACATCAATTCCATCCGCCGACGTGCCACTCATTAACCCGATTACCCGCAGCGCCTTTTTGCCCATGTCCTCGTTCTAACACACCTGTACGCAACCCATTCATTCTCACTTCTTCATGTGTTCCTATCTTGCAGCTTTTGGCGTTGCGGAGTTCTCGGCGAGGTCGCTCGAAAAAGCAGTGCGTCGGTCTTACTCTCGGGGTTCAGTGATTTCTCTGCGGACTGGTTTCTCTCAGTTTGCGGCTCGAAGCTGCAAATTCCTTCTAAGAGCAGCCACTCTAATTCCCGACTTGCCGCTTCAACTCTGCCAGCAAGTTCAACGCTTCTATTGGTTTCAATTCATCCAGATTAGCCGATTTCAACCGTTCAATCACCGCCCGGTCCAACGCCGTGAACATCATTGGCTGAGTTCCGTTGCCATTCGGTCCTTGAACCGCGCCCGGTGTCAGCGTCTCACTCAATTCATGCTCGCTTTGCTCATGCCGCTTCAACACTTCGCGCGCTCGTTCGATCACGCTGCGCGGCAAACCGGCTAACCGCGCCACTTCGATTCCGTAACTCTTGTCCGCGCTTCCTGGTTCCACTTTGCGCAGAAAAATAATCTCGCTGGGCGTTTCTTTCACGCTTACATGGACGTTTTTCACCGTCGGCAACAGTTCCGCCAACTCCGTCAATTCGTGGTAATGCGTGGCGAATAGCGTCCTTGCGCGAGTGTGCTTCTGCAGGTGTTCCACCACCGCCCAGGCGATCGACAATCCGTCGAACGTAGCTGTTCCGCGTCCCACTTCATCCAGCAGCACCAGGCTTGACGGCGTGGCGTGATTCAGAATGCCCGCTACCTCACTCATTTCCACCAAAAACGTGGAGCGCCCCCGCGCCAAGTTGTCGCTGGCCCCAATCCGCGTGAAAATCCGGTCGGTAATCGGCAATTTGGCCTGCCGCGCCGCCACGTAACAGCCCATTTGCGCCATCAGCACCATCAGCGCCGTTTGCCGCAGATACGTGGACTTTCCGCCCATATTCGGCCCGGTAATCAGCAACAACTGCTGGCGCCCCGGCTCGAAACACAAATCATTCGGCACAAAGCGCTCGCCTTTCTGCCGCAACAATTCCTCGATCACTGGGTGCCGTCCGCCAATGATCAAAAGCTCGCCGGTGTGGCCAAACTCCGGCCGCACATAGTTGCGATCCGCTGCCAATTTCGCAAACGCTGCCAGTACATCCAGCTTGGCGATCGCCGTGGCTGTCCTCCTCAGTCGAGCAGCCTTGGCTGCAATACTCGAGCGCACGTCCACGTACAACTGCCGTTCGATTTCCGCAATCCGTTCGTCCGCGGCCAGAATCTTGCGCTCATACTCTTTCAACTCTGGCGAAGTAAACCGTTCGGCATTCACCAGGGTCTGTTTTCGCTCGTAGTCGGCTGGAGCTAAATGCAGGTTCGGCTTGGAAATCTCAATGTAATAACCGAACACCTGGTTGTAGCGAATTTTCAGAGATGCAATCCCCGTTCTTTTTCGCTCTCGCTCCTCCATCGCGGCAATAATCTGCTTGCTGCCTTGGCTCAAACTGCGCAACTCATCCAATTCCGCCGAATAGCCGGAGCGAATGACCCCCGGCTCCGTGGACACCGCGGGTGGCTCGTCAGCAATCGCCTTCTCTAACAATTCCCGCACATCGGCCAGCTCATCAATCTCGTCGTGCAATTGCGCTAATAAACCTGCGGCGGGCTGCGCATTTGCTGGTCCATACTCTTCTGGCTTTCCTGATTGCTGATCGCCGCCCGCTCGTGGCGCGCCTTTTCCTCCGGTACTATCGACGGTAAACTCGCGGATCACCGGCAACTGCGCCAACGACTTGCGCAGCGCCACCAACTCCCGCGGCATGGCCTGTCCCAAAGTGATCCGGCTGGTCAATCTCTCGAGGTCTTGGATACCCCGCAACTCCTTCCGAATCTCTCCCCGCACCACGGTTTGCTTCAGCAGATAAGCTACGGCGTCCAAGCGCGCCTCGATGGCATCTTCATCGACCAGCGGCCGCAACATCCACGAGCGCAACAGCCGCGCGCCCATTCCCGTCACTGTGCTATCCAGCGCCGCAATCAAGGTCGTGGGACCGCTGGCCCTGGCTTCTTCGGTGAAAATCGGCGTCAGCAGTTCCAGGTTGCGTACCGACACCGGGTCCAGCACCAGCGTATCCTGCTGCTGGTAATACCGGATGCGGTCCAGGTGCTGCAGCGCTTCCACGCTGGGGCCATCATCACCGCGCGCAGCGTTTTCGCGTAGGTAATGCACTACCGCGCCGGCCGCGCACATCGCCGCAACGTGTTCATCCAGACCAAATCCGGTCAGTTCGGCCACGCCAAACTGCTCGTGCAAAATTCGTTCCGCATAATCCCGCTGGAAAATCCAATCCTCCAGCCGAGTCTCCACTCCCCCGGCGCCGTCAAGCAGCGTGTTTTTGGCGGTCTCAAACAATTGTTGCGGTCGAGCCAACAAGGTTTCTCGTGGCCGCAACAATTGCAATTCGTCGCGCAAGTCTTCCTCGGCCCGATCGCCGCGGAACTCCGTGGCCAAAAACTCTCCCGTGGACAAGTCCACCAGCGCCAATCCAATCACCTGGCCGCCTGGTCCCGGGCGGCTCGCTCGCCCCGCTGTTTCCTGTGCCACCGCGGCCAGGAAGTTGTTTTCTCGCGCGTCCAGTACCGCTACATCGGTCGCGGTTCCCGGCGTAATCACGCGCGACACTTCCCGGCGCACCAGTTTCTTCCCCGGGCCGGGCTGCTCCACCTGCTCGCAAATGGCGACTTTGAATCCCGCGCGTATCAGTCGCGCGATGTAGCTGTCCGCGGCGTGATAGGGCACGCCGCACATGGGGATGGGCTGGCCCTTTTCCCTGTTTCGCGACGTAAGCGTGATCCGCAACTCACGCGCCGCAATGATGGCGTCCTCATAGAACAGTTCGTAAAAATCGCCCAGGCGAAACAGCAGCAGCGCGTGCGGATACCGCCCCTTCACGGCGTTGTACTGCTGCATCAACGGTGTGGTCGCTTCAGTCATGAGCGCGCATCAATATTCCATGCCCTGAGCCCCGCTCCGCTTGTTGGGTCAGGCATTTTCTTCCTTCGCCGAGCCATCCAAACCCAGTTCCTTCAACATGAACGCATAATCAAATGCAATCTCGCGCAGCAAATCGTAGCGTCCGCTGGCTCCGCCGTGCCCCGCGCCCATATTCGTCTTCAGCAGTAACACGTTCCCGTCAGTCTTCATGGAGCGCAGCTTCGCCACATATTTCGCCGCTTCCCAATACATCACTTGGCTATCATTCCAAGCCGTCTTCACCAGCATCCGCGGATACGACGTCCTCTCCACATTGGTGTACGGGCAGTACCGCTTCATGTAGAAATAGTCTTCCTCCACCTCGGGATTGCCCCACTCTTCGTATTCACCCACGGTCAGCGGCAACGTAGCGTCCAGCATGGTATTCAACACGTCCACGAACGGCACATGGCTCACTACCAAATGGACTTTCTCCGGAGCCATATTGGTCACTGCGCCCATCAGCAATCCACCCGCGCTGCCTCCCTCAATCACCAAACGTTCCGGAGATGTGTAGCGCTTCGCCACCAGGAAATGCGCGCACGCGGTGAAATCGGTGAAGGTGTTCATCTTGTTGTGCATCCGCCCGGCATCGTGCCAAGGCTTTCCTAGTTCGCCCCCGCCGCGAACATGCGCGATCGCGTACATGATTCCGCGGTCCAGCAAACTCAAGCGGTTCGAACTGAACGTCACCGGCAGGGAAAATCCGTAGCTCCCATATCCATACAGCAGCAAGGGCGCGTCCCCATCGCGTATCGTGTCTTTACGGCGCACCAATGAGATCGGGATGGATGCGCCGTCCGGCGCCCTGGCGTGCAGCCGCTCGCTCACATAGTTCCCCGCATCAAAATCCCCCAGTACCGGCTGCTGCTTGCGCAAGATCCATTGCCCCGTTGTCACTTCGTAGTCGTATACCGACCGCGGCGTCACCATGGACTCATACTGGAAGCGCGCGGCATCCGCGTCGAATTCGGGATTGGCGCCCACCATCACTTGATAGGCCGGTTCGGCAAACGTCAGCCTATACGAGGCCGCCAGCGCCGTGCGGGTCTCGCGCGTCAAATCCACAATCCGCAAATGCGGCAGGCCATCCTCACGTTCCGTCAGCACCAAATGCGTTCGAAATACCTCCAGCCCCGAGAACATCACCCCTGGGCGATTCCGGATCACCTCATGCCATTGCGCCCGTCCGGGGTCCCTCACCGGCGCCGTCACTAACCGGTACGTTCGTCCTCCACTGTTGGTTCGAATGAAAAAGACTCCGCCCGCCGTGTCCTGCGCATTCCCCGGATGGTGGTCTACGTAGTACTCGTGTTCGTCCTGGCGATCCGCCACTACTTGTAGCGCGCTGAACGGCAAATCCGCGCGCAAATACCGCACCTCGCTGGTCGTATGCGAATTGATCACCAGAAAAACGTAAGCGCCGCTGCGGCTCCGCTCCACATCCATTCGGAAGCGTTGGTCGGTCTCTTCGTAAATCAGTTCATCTTTGGAATTCGCAATCCCTGTTTCAGCCTCCGCGTTCATTTTCAGGGAGACGCCCTGGGCAGTTGAGCCTGGCTGGTCCTCCCTGGCAGTTGCCCGGCGAGAGCCCTCGCCACGTTCCTCCGCGGGCACCACAGCGTCTGCCATTTCAGCTGAATCGAGCGATGAGCTTTCCTGCTCACTCGTCGACTCTTCCAACGGAAATTCGTGCCTCCACAACTGATTCGATCGCTTGGTAATTTCATCCTCAGTCACATAGAACAATGTCCGGTTGTCCATGGCCCAAGCCGCGCTGGTGACGCGCTCCGCTCGCAGCGGAAGCAAGTCGCCGCGCTGCAGATCCTTGACCTGCAAGACATATTGCCGATATCCGGTCGTGTCGGTGGCATAGGCCAAATACCGGTTATCGTCGCTCACCTCAAAAATCCCCAAGCCCAGGAAGGTGTGACCGGCCGCCAAGAGATTCAGGTCCAGCAACACTTCCTCCTGTGGCTCAGCCGGCAGAGCCGCGGGCTCTCCGCTCGTGGCGTCCTGCGCGATCGTGGAGTCCTCGTTCGTTCTTTCCTCCACCTTTTTCTGCGAGCCCAGTCCAAACCCCTGCCGCACTTGCCGGCGCAACTCCTCCATCAGCTGATCTTCGCTTTGCGCACTCGCCCCTTCTGCGCTTGCTGGGCCGCTCCTGGTCTTCCTGCGGCAGTAAATCGGATACTGTTTGCCCTCCTCGGTCTTGGTGTAATACTCGTAGCCGCGCAGCCGGTACGGCACGCTTAGGTCTGTCTGCAAAATCCTGCCCAACATTTCCTGATACAGCTTGTCTTGTAGCGCTTCCGTGCCTCTCATCTGTGCGTCGGTATAGACGTTCTCGGCTTCCAGATACGCTTTGACTCGGGGGTCGTTCTTATCCCTCATCCACGCGTAGTGATCCACCCGCCGGTCCCGGTGAATCATATGTTCCACAGGTTCCCGTTCCGCCAATGGCGCCTGCATGCTGCCTCCGCCTGCGCTGCCCACTGCGGCACCTCTCAAATTCCGGGCTTGGCCGGCGTTCCCAGCCTCCGTATCCATCTCTCTAGCCATTAAGGTAAGACCCGCCCTGTCGATTTTAGGATCGTTTTTCCATTCCGTTGGAATTGGTGGACGCTCGCGTCGTGGCCGTGAACAGCCGGCCTCACATCGGCTGTCGAACTGTCATTAGCTACGGGTCGCCCAAAAAGGAATTGCTGAACCCCTGCACCAGGCCCCCGGTCGTTTGTATCCTATCCTACCGGAGTGCTTCTTTGTACCTCAACTACCGGGCGCGCGCTAACCCTGAGGAAATCTTTTTGTCCTTGCTACGCACAGGTCCGCACGCGCGGTTTTCATCACGCCTGTGTTCTACCGAAAAGTGTCAATGGAGATTACGAGTGATGAATCAGCATGCGCGCCACGTCGTTGTAGGTCACATACACAATCAGCACTAACAGGAACACCAAGCCGACCTGGATGATGCGTTCTTTGAATGCCATGCTGAAGTCCCGTCGCCGGATTCCTTCGACCGCCAACAGCACGATGTGCCCGCCGTCCAGAATGGGGATGGGCAACAGGTTCAGAATTCCCAGGTTCACGCTGATCAACGCCATGAATCCGATGATCGCGTAAGAACCTTGCGACACTGCCTGCCCAGCCGTCCGCGAGATTCCGACGACACTCTGAAGTTGTTTTACCGAAACGCGTCCGCTCAGAAGCTTACCTACGATATCGACCGTCTGGGTCACCAACGACGCAGTTTGTAGCCCCGACGCCTTGAGCGCCTGAATCGGTCCAACATGCTGATAGGCGAGCGCAAACTCTCGCTGAATCCCGATTTGGTAATAGTTCTCCGCTCCGTCGGTGATTCCTTTCTGCGGAGTCACAGATACGGGTACTTGCTGCCCCTTGCGCTCTACCTGCAGCTGCAGCGTTTTGCCTCCGGAATTACGAACTAGATCCACGAACTGATCCCAAAATTCGATCTTCCTCCCGTCCACCGCTGTGACCAGATCGCCAGGCTTCAACCCGGCGCGATCCGCCGGCGTGCCCAAAGCCACTTCGCCGATCACCGGAGGAATAGGTGAATACCCGAACGTGCGCGCGTACGGATTGTTGCTGGCGGGCACATGTACTTCCCGCTTGTTGCCATCATTGGCGACCTGGAGTTTCAGCGTGCTGCCCGGTGGCTCTTGCATCGAAATGGCCTGGGCCTGTTCCCAGGTCGGGTTCTTAACGCCGTTGATCGACAGAATCTTGTCGCCCACTTTTAGTCCGGAGAGCATATCCGCCTGCGAGGAGGGAAGTCCCGCCACCACCACCGGCCGCGAAAGCGCGTTGTCGTTGGGCACTCCTACCGCCAGGTAATACCCGCCCAACAGCACCAGCGGAAAAAGCAGGTTCACCATCGGCCCGGCAAAAGAAATCAGCGCCCGCTGCCAGCGTGGTTTGGAAAGCAATTCATCCGGTGCACCCGTCGGCTTCTGGTCTCCAGAATCCACATCGGTGATATCTTGCCCGGCCATGCGCACGTACCCGCCCAGCGGTAGCGCGCTGAATCGCCAATCCGTATCGCCACGCTTGATCCCGAACAAGCGCGGTCCGAATCCAATCGAGAATACGTCCACGCGTACGCCGAACCTCCGCGCGACGATGAAATGTCCCCATTCGTGAACCAGGATGATGATTCCGAGAACGATCAGACCGATCAAGATATCCATAGAGAGCAAACAACTCCGTCAAATCATTGTAACAAAAAGCCGGGACCCGTAGGCGCTGGGATGCGCGGCAGTGTGCCGCGATTGTACTGTGCCATTCGTTAGATGCCCCAGGCTGGCAAACCGGTAGTAGCCTCACACTGCCGTATCCACAGGTTCCCACGTACCCGCGCGGACAATCCTGCGTACTCGCCGCCTCCAAAAAATCAGCAACAAAATCCCGATCAGAATCAGCGATAGGCTCAGTCCCACCCACAATCCCAGTGCGCCCCAATGCCGCCCGAAGCACAAATAACTCCCCAGCGGTAATCCGATTAGCCAGTAGGAAGAGAAGTGACAGAGCATCGGCGTCCGCGTATCGCCGGTGCCGCGCAGCGCGCCTGTAGCTACCGTCTGTATTCCATCGAACAGCTGGAATGCCGCCCCGGCTGCTAGCAGCGTGACCGCCGCGCGAATCACCGTTGCGTCGGTGGTATAAATCCTGGCGATGTAGCGTGGCAACACCAGCAGCACCAGGCTCATCATGGACATGAACGACGCCCCCAGTACGATGGCGGTATTCCCCGCATTGCGCGCTCCCTCAGGGTCGCCCCGGCCTAACGCCTGCCCCACGCGCACCGCGGCGGCTGACGCCAGTCCCAACGGCACCATGTACGTGAACGCGACAGTGTTCAGCGCAATCTGGTGCCCGGCTTGGGCCACCGCGCCAAGTCGCGCGATCAACGACGCCACCAGCGCGAATACGCTTACTTCCGCCGTTTGCTGCAACGCCGCAGGGAATCCCAAACCCACCAACTGCCGGATGCGGTTCAAATTTGGCTGCACCGGCGTTTTCAGCAGTTCCGTCTTGTGCCGCGTGTCGTACCACAACAAATACGCTACCAGCACCACCGCCAAGTATCCCCGCGAGATACATGTGGCGATTCCTGATCCGCTCACCCCATAGGCATGCGCGCCCAACTTCCCGTAAACCAGGATATAGTTTCCGCAAAAGTTCACGATGTTTGCGGTGATCAACGCAAACGCGATGGGCCGCACCATGTTCATGCCCTGCAGCGTTCGTCTCACCGCGAAGTATAGCAGCAGCGGCACCAACCCTGCCGACAGCGTCCGCATGTATGGCGCGGCAAGCACCGCCACGGGATGCGTCACTCCAAATCGTTCGAAATAGCTGGGGATGATCCACACCGGAATTGCCAGGAACGGGGCAATGGCAAAACTGAGATAAATGCCGTTGATCAACGAGGTATGGCAGTCCTCCCGCCGTCCCGCCCCGTAGGACTGCGATACCAGGGTGTCCAGCCCAATCAGCAGTCCTTCGCCGAAAAACGCGAACACAATAAACAGGCTCGACGCGATGCTCACCGCACCTATGGCTTCGGCGCTGTAAGGCAGTCGGCCGACCATCATGGTATCCACGATGACCATGCTCATCCAGCCGATCTCCGCCAGAATCAGCGGCAAAGCCAGGCGCAAGGTGGGTCGCAGCTCTCTCCGGAAAATGGACGAAAAGGACATGAACCAGAAACGATAACAGATTCGTTCGAATCGAGAACGGCTACGGGCCTGTGGGTCCCCGGGAAAAAGCCCGAGTCCGTGGCGCAACGGGACTGCTCCCGTCGGAACGGCGGATTCATTGTCGAAGGTGCGGGCCTACAGGGTTGTGATCCTTCTGGGGTTACTGGCGCCAGGCCATGCCGTCGGGGTCTTGGAAACCGTCGAAGGATGTAACCACGTCAAGCGACTTGAGATCGAAGACGTCGACCTTGTTGTCCCCGCTGACGGCAACGAAAGCGCGGGAGCCGTCGGGCTGGATCAAAATACCCTCGGCGCTGGTACCCAGCTTGAGTCGCTTGATCGTCTTCCGGGTGGATGCATCGAGAACCAACAAATCACCCGAACCCAAATCCGAGATCAAGACGAGTTTGCCGTTGGGCGTGAATTTCAAACGATTGGAATGCTTGGTGCCGACGGAAATGGTTTCTGTTACTTTCTTCGAGCTGGTATCCACGATGGAAACACTGCCATCGCCGGAATTGGCGGCCCAGACTTCTTTGTCGTCGGGAGAAATATCGATTCCTTCTGGGCCCTTGCCAACGGGAATCACGGTGCTGGTCCAGTGGCCGCCATCGGGGCTGGGCTGGACCGCGGACACGCTGTCGGAATTTACATTGGAGGTGTAAATGGTGTGGGTTCGTTTGGAAATAACCAGCATGTGTGTGCGATTCTGGCCAATCTCGAAGGTCCAATCAATTTGGTTTTTGGCGGGATCATAGCGGGCGATCTTCTTGTTCCCCTCGGCAGTAAAATAGAACTTACCCTGAAAGAATTCCACGCCATGCGGTCCGGTCAAGTCTCCGACCTTTTCGCCATGCGGTCCGATGACGTTGGTCAATTCAACCGTGTGGAGCTGTTTCTGAGAGTTCAGATCGATCACCGTGAGGGTGGTGCCGTTCTGATGGGCGCCGTAATTAGTGGTCACGGCAATGTTGCCGTCGGTGCTGACGGCCACTTCGTGAGGCACTGCGCCAGTGGGCACCTTCCCGACGACCTTGTAGCTAGCCGGATCGATGATCTCGAGCTGATTGGCGTCTTTGCTCAAGACCACCAGCGCAGGACGAGGCATTTCGGATTGAGCGGCAGCGACCTGCGTGAGGAAAACAAAAAACAGCAACAAAACCGTTATGAAGTGCAATGGAGTCTGCTTGCCAATGCGCAATCGCATGTCCGTGGCCTCCCCAGAATGGCCCCTGAATCTTGCCCTGACCGCAGATTTCGGTAAACAATTTTTTTGGGCGCTACGGGCGGAAGGGCATTTGGCGGACTTTTGGATTGAGGGCTGGCTGGGGAGGACTATCGTGCCGCTCGATTTCGGCTAGGTCGCGGAGAAACTGAGCGGCGATTTCATCGCTGGTCGGCACATTGGCCTGTTCCAACGCGATCGCGATGCGAGCCAGGTAGGCGAGCATTTCTTCGAAGAGCAAAGCGTGTTGCGCCGCGCGGCGAATCCTATGATGAACAGCCAGCAGCAACGCAGCGCAAACCAGCAACGCGCATGCCGCCAGAAGAAGTTGCCACGCGGTTAGCGGAAACTGCAGGGCACACCCCGTCGTGAGGGAGAAAATCAGCACTATACCTCCGGAGTAAAGGAAAGAGCTGCAGCCCGCAGACGGTGAGCCGAACGCAGAGACTGAAGGCCGCAGTTCATCGGTTGTTCTCAGAACCGGATAAAAGGACCAAACATCACCGCCAGGTTGTGGTGCGTTCCGTTATTGAAAAACATTTCGTCGCCTACGTCCAAACGGAGACCGACAGGGCCAATGGTCGCTTCCAGACCGCCGCCCGGCATCAGCGCCGCATTGAGGTTCGACGCTCGAAGATTGGCGATCTGCCTGGTAAAGGAAGAGTAGCCGGGAGCGGCAGAGTCGAACATGTAGTTGACGAAACCGCCTTTCAGTTCCACGAAGGGATGGAAGTGGCCGTGGCCGAGGTCGACTTTAGGACCAAACAAGCCGTGCAGCACACGCACGCCGTTGTTCTGGAAAGTGACGCTGCCACCACTGCTTGTGCTGGTGAAGCCCTCCGAGTAGCTCTGGTCAAAATCGTAGGAGAGTTCGCCTTCAAGGCGGGTATAAGGCAAAATGGTGGCTCCCACTCTTCCCCCAACACCAAACATGTTTGTGCCGGTAGCATTCGAACGAAAATAATCGGCAAAGGCACCCACCTGCACGGCGCTGAACTCCTGCGCCATCGCACAGGGGATAATGGGAAGGCAACACACCGCCAGCAGTAGAAAACGCTTCATTAGCATTTCTCCCTCGAAACAGTTTGAACCCCGGAAAGCAGTGGGCGGGAACCGCATGGCGAGGCGGCGGGTCAGAGCCTGCTTTCGTACAAGAGATGCCGTTTGAATGCACAGTGTTGCTAAGGTGATGTTGGTAATTCCTTGGAGGTCAATCCATTACCGACGCTTCGCGGAGAAAAGTGAGTGTCCGCGGCCGTTTGCGCAACACAACCCTCGTTTCCTGTGCCGTACTTTCGCAGAAGGGAAAGCCCGGATTAGGACGGGGAGCCCAGACGCAGCACCATCACGGAACAGGCCGCCCGGCGAACCACGGCGTATGCGACGCTGCCGAGCAGCAGCCGGCTGACGCTGCTCGAGGTGTGCGAGCCAAGAACGATCAAGTCGGCGTGCCAATTGACCGCCGCAGCCAGGATGGCTTCGCTGGGTTCGCCGCTTTGCACCTCAGCTTCAGCGGTGTACCCGGCTTTGCGCAATCTTTCCACGTATGGATCGAGGAGCGCCTTGGCCGACTTCTCCTCTTCCTGGGCGACCCGGGTATAGGAAGAAATGACGCGTGGGCTGGCGGCGAACTCAATGGACGTGATGACATGGAGAAGACGGAACTGTCCAACGGGCGGTTGAAAATACTGAGTAAGCTGCTTAATAGTCTCCTCGGAAGAGCTGGTACCTTCCACAGCTACAAGAATCTTCATCTATCCCCCTGGCTCGCGGAGGCCACTTTCTAGGCTAGAGCGACAGTGGGCTAGCTAAGCTCCGCTGGTCTTCCACGAGTTTTTGCCGGATTGCATTTCGTTTACCTTACCCGGAAACGATTGCAGTTCCCAGCATTGTTTTGATTTTGCGGAGATTTCAACAGGAGGTATCTGTTAGGAAAAAGCGGTTATTGCATGTTGGCGCGCGGTGGTATACTGGCGCCAATTCGGGGTTCGAGGACGCTATGATCTGGCTCGGGACCTCTCTGCGTTTTTCGTTTTTGGCAGCTTGCCTGCTCGTTCCACTGCAAATTTTTGCCCAGAAGTCTGCGACCATCGCGGGCAACGTGTACTTCGGGAACGACTACAATCCGGCGCAACATGTGGCAGTGACGCTGTACGACAGCGAGCACGTTTCCCTGGAAACGATCGACACTCTGGACAACGGCCAGTTTCGCTTCGGGGGGCTGAAGCGCTCGACCTACAGCATTGCCGTTGATGTGGCCGGCTACGAATCCTTCAGCCAGGACGTGGATGTGTCGATGACCTCGGACAAGGTCATGGCCATCTACCTGCAGCCGCTTGCGAGAAAGCAGCGGGGGAAGGCCTCGCAGACCGTGTCTGTTCACGAGTTGTCCATGCCAGGCAAGGCGCGGGATTACATGGAGTCGGGGAAGAAGAAGCTCTATCAAGACAAGGATGCGCAAGCCTCGGTGGAGGACTTCCAACAGGCCCTCTCCACGGCACCCGCATACTACGAGGCCGATTATCAGTTAGCGATGGCGGAGATGACGTTGGGGAACCGCGCCGCGGCGGAAAACGGATTTCGTAAAGCTGTGGAGTTGAGTGGCGACAAGTTCGCCGAAGCCGATGTGGGGCTTGGGGCCGTGCTGCTGGATGATGGCAACCCCTCGGAGGCCGACAAAGCCATACGGCGCGGGCTGCAGTTGAATCCCGCTCTTTGGCTGGGGCATTACGAACTGGGGCGGGAATTGCTCCAGCAGAACCGTTTGGCGGACGCGCAGAGCGCCGCGGAACAGGCCCGCCAACTCGCGCCGGGTGCGCCGATTGTGTACCGGTTGCTTTCCAACATTCACTTGCGCGAAAAGAACTACACGGCGCTGCTGGCGGATCTGGACGCATACATAGCGCTCGATCCGGATAGCCCCGCGGGGGTGCGCGCGAAACAGTTGCGCGAACAAATGCAGCAGAAAATGGGTACGGGCGCAGCAGCCACGTCAGGAAACCCATAAGGAGCTCGCAGCCACATCCTTGCGTCGCGGGACGCCCACTCGCTAACGTTGCGGGAACATGTACGATTCCAGCAGGTCGGCGCGGCCTTTGTGGTCGGCGGCTAGAACTTTGAGCAGGTCGCTGACCGACAGCATGCCGCGGTACTGGTTTTGCGCGTCCAGGATCAGCAGGTGATACACGCCGTTTTTCTCCATGGCCCACAGGCAATCGTCGAAACTCATGTCCGGAGTGACCGTCAGCAGCTCGCGGGTCATGATCTCCGAGACTTTCATCCAGGCGGGACATCTATTTTCGGCGGCAACCTTGTCGGAAATGTCGCTTTGCGACACCACCCCGGCCAGTTGGCCCTCGGAGTCTAGGATGCCGACCGAGCGGACTTGTTTCTCGCGCAGGTATTTGGCCGCGTCCATCACACTGGTATCTTGTGAGAGGAAGAACACTTCTTTGCGGGAGCCGATGAGTTCGGACACTTTCATAGACCACCTCCGGGCACCTGATTGTGTGCGCCATGCTAGGCTTGCGGCCCCAGGAAAGCAATCAATTTAAACTGGTCAGGTGACCAGAAAGCTCCACCCCAACCGGCGGTCTGCCACTCGCTGGGATGCCCGGACTCATACGGTGTTAACAAAGGATTCATCCAAAAGCACATAATTGTCGCGGCTTGATTTACAGCGAATCCCTTATAGACATTCTGCGAAGTCAGCGATAAGCTGCATACTCGTAATTCGAGGACTAGGGGTGCTCTCTCTGGGCGGATGGGGGTGCCCTTAGTCCTCGGTTACTTTTTGGGCGCCACGCAGACTCCTCGACAGTTTTTGATCTTTCCCCGCGGGAACTTGTTTCAGGTACATTCCTTTAACCATGGGTTTTCACGTCCAACTGACTTCATCCGACGGGCATGCTTTTGACGCGTTCCGCTCGGAACCGAAAGCCCCCTGCGCCGCAGCGCTCGTGGTGATCCAGGAAATCTTTGGAGTGAACCGGCACATCCGTTTGGTTGCCGAAGATTTCGCGAACCAAGGATACTTGGCGCTGGCGCCTGCGATTTTCGACCGCGCCCAACGAGGAGTGGAGCTGAACTACAATTCGGCCGATTCTTCTCGCGGTATGCAAATCGCCAGGCAAATTGGACTCGAGAAATCGCTGCAGGACGTCGCCGCGACGATTGAATACGCGGCCAATGCGGTACCGTCGAAGAAGGTGGGCGTGGTGGGCTATTGCTACGGAGGCACTCTGGCATGGCTGGCGTCCACGCGCCTGCAACCCACGGCGGTGGTCTGCTACTACGGCGGACGGATCGCGGGGTTTGCCGCCGAGAACCCGCACTGCCCCGTGCTGCTGCATTTTGGGTCCAAGGACCAACACATTCCGCCGGAGGAGATTGAGGCCATTCGGCGCGTCCATCCGGACTTGCCGTTATATTTGTACGACGCGGGACACGGATTCAATTGCGATCAACGCCCGGACTACGAGCCACGCTCGGCGGCGCTGGCTCGCCAGCGGACCTTGGAGTTCTTCAAGCAACACTTGTAGCACGGCGACCACTTTGCGCGAGTGATTAATGTGGCACTCGAGATTCCTCGGGAGACTTCCTCACCTCATGAACCAGGTAAATGACCAAAGCCACGTTGATCGACAGCACCAAAATTTTTCCGAAGTTGGGATGGCGGAAGATTTCCCACACCTCCACAGGAATCAACAAGCTGGTGATAATCACCGTCAGCCATTCCGCCCAGCGTTTCAGGTACCACAGACCAATACCCTCCGTTAAGAAGAGCGCCGCATAAATCAGGCTGCCCACCCCCACATCGGCTATTTTGGTCGGTGTAAGCGACGCGGCGGTAACCAGCAGCCGGCCTACCCGCGGCCCGCCGGGGTCCAGACCGGCCCTGAGCACCCAATGTTCCAGCAAGCCGATAATATCGGCATGAATGAGCCGGAATGCCGCGACGGCGACGGCGAGCATAAGGGCAGCTTTAAAAAGCTTGAACAGGCCAATGAGGCGAACCATCCGTTTGTCAGACCAGTGCATGAGTGCGAGCGACCCGGAAACGCAGAATTGACAGAGTAGCAAATGAATCCGGGGTGCGCTAACCAGGGGAGGGGAGGAGAAACGGAGCCGAGACAATGGACATTCGAAAATGAAAAGCGGGGCCCGGAAGGCGAAGGCTAAGTCAAAAAACCTCCCTCGGCTCGGAGTGCCTAAGGCAGTCAAGCCGCTGCACTTGCACGAACAGCGTCGCCGAAACCTGCGCTTCCCAGCGAACGCGCTTTAAGGCGGACCTACGCCGGCACTTGGCTGGTCGAGTGGGTTTCGTCGACAATCTTGCCGTCAAAAAGATGCACCGTGCGCTCCGCGTGATTAGCGTAGCGCGGGTCGTGGGTGACCATGCAGATGGTCGCGCCACTCTGGTGAATGTCGCGCAGAAGATCCATGACGGAATCGCCATTCTTAGAGTCCAGGTTGCCGGTGGGCTCGTCGGCCAGCAGGATCATGGGATCACCCACCAAGGCCCGTGCGACGGCAACGCGCTGCTGCTGACCGCCGGAAAGCTGCGAGGGATAGTGTTTGGCGCGGTGGGCCATCTGGACGCGCTCCAGGGCGTTCTGGACCTTCTCCTTGCGCTCGGAAGAGGGCATACCGCGATAGGTCAGCGGCAGTTCGACGTTCTCGTACACCGTCAAATCCCCGATAAGGTTGAAGGCCTGGAAGATGAAACCGATTTCGCGATTGCGGATGCGCGAGCGGTCGCCCATCTTCAGGCTGGCGACGGCTTGGCCGTTTAGCGAGTACGACCCTTCCGTCGGTGAATCCAGCAGGCCGAGAATGGCCAACAGCGTGGATTTGCCGCAGCCGGAGGGCCCGGCAATGGCTAGGTATTCGCCTTTCTTGATGGTCAGATCGATGCGTTCCAACGCATGGGTTTCCAGCTCGTCGGTGAAGAAGATTTTGCTGACACCTTCGAGGTTAATGAGCGTGTCGTTATTCATAGACATGAGTTAGCCTCCGAGAACGTTTGACGGTTCACCACCGACTGAGACAGGGACAGAACATCGAAATTCCAAGATAAAAAGCTGGAGCAGCCTGTAATCCCGTGAAAAACGTAGGAACAGCTGAAGTCGGCAATCCCCAGCCCGGGTTGATAGTGGCGAATCTGGTTCCGCACCGGCAAACACCAGGGTGCATCCGTCAGCGGTACTCGATGCGCTCGGGAGCCCATAGTCACGTACAGGGGTGCGTTAGACATGAGTATCCCCTTGCCACTACAGGATACGAGATTGGACGAACGGAAGTTCATTTTGGTCTCTAACGCAGACGGATGCGGTCAAAGGCGTCCATGGAAGACATGTCGGAGAGTATCACCTTATCGCCGACTTTCAAGCCATCCAGAATTTCCACATTGTTAACGGAACTCTTGCCCAGCTTAACGTTGACACGAATGGCTTCCGAGTCATCGTCGACCAGCTTAAACAACCCAATGGTGGAATCGGACTGGCCGTGGACCGGCCGGCCGACGTACAGGACGTTCTTCAGGTTCTCCAGCTCGATGGTGCCGTCGACGCTCAGGTCCGGTCTGGCGCCCAGCGGCAGAGTCTCGGTGAATTGAACGTCCACGGTAACGGTACCATTCTGCACCGAGGGATCCACGCGAGAGACCAGCCCTTTTACGATCCCGTTGCGGGTATCCACGGCGGCAGACTGGCCGGGCACCACATCCTTGGCCTGAGTTTCGGGAATTTTGATTTCGGCCTTCAGGCGCGTGGGGTCCGCGACTCGAGCCAGATTGGTGCCGGGAGTGACGTGCTGGCCCACGTCGACGGGAACGAGTTGCAGAACACCACTGATGCCGGCGCGAACGTGCAGCGCCTCCATTTCGCTTTTCTTCAAATCGTACAGGGCGCGCTGCTGATCCACCTTGGATTGCTGCGCTTGCAGCCGGGCACCGGCCGAGTCTTCGGCGTTTTTGGTGCGATCTTCTTCCAGCTTCAAGCGAATGGCCAGTTGTTCCACGCGCACCTTGGAAAGCTCCTCAGTGACTTCCGGGCTGAGGCCCTCGGCGAAGAGCTTGGAGTCCACTTCATGCTGAATTTTGGCCTGCTCGTAATCGCTGCGAACGCTCGCGGTGACCGATCTCTGATTCAGCAGTTCGCTGTTGATCTGCACCTTGAGGCTTTCGAGATCGGCTTCGGCGGCCTTTAGCTGATATTCAGCATCCAGGGCCTCGCGCTGCAACACCGGGTCGCTGAGTTCCAGGATGATGCTGTCGGGTTTCACGATGGCGCCGGGATAAAGCAGCTTGCGATCCACGCGCGAGTCCGTCAGCGCAGGAATCCAGCGAATGTCTATAGGAACCAGGGTGCCGATGCCCCGCACGTCGCGAACCATCGAGCCGCGCTTCACTTCGTCGGTCCAGATGGTGGCCTTGTCGACCGAAGGAGCCGCAGGGCGAAGACGTGAAACCCCGTAAGTGACGCCGGCCAGGAATACGGCGGCCACGGTGGCATAAATAATGCGCCGTATCTTTTTGGCGCGTGCGTTCGATGGGCGTTGAATATCCATATTTGAGCCTCACTCAAAACGTAATGCCACGGTCGAGTCAATCCGCGTGGCGCGGAGAACTTCGCGCATCGATGCAACGGATGCGGCGGCCAAAATGGCCAAGGACGGAAACACGAGCATGAGCAAATCGGTCGGCCGCAGCTGGTGAAAAAGCTCCGCCATAAACCACGCCGAAAACAGACCTGCCAACGCTATTGTACCGCCGCGCAGCTCCGTCCAGAGCATCGCCGCAATGACTGGCCGGCGTTTCAATGGTCCGAAATGTGCCCAGGCGCTCATAGTCAGTCGTAGTGCAATGCCACTATGGGATCGACGCGCATGGCCCGGCGCGTTGGAACATAACAGGCCAGCAGCGTCACCAAAACCATCAACACCGCTGCCGCAAAAAACGTCAGCGGGTCGGCAGGCGAAACCCCGTAAAGTTGGCTGGAGAGCAAACGTGTCAGCGCAAAGGCGCAAACCAGTCCCAACACCACTCCAGTCACGCAGAATTGCGCTCCCTCCTTGAGCACCAGCCACACAACGTCGCGGGGCGAAGCCCCCAGGGCCAGGCGGACCCCAATTTCGCGGGTCCTGGTCGACACCAGAAACGAAAGCACGCCGTAGATGCCGATGGCCCCGAGAATCAGTGCCAGGCTGGCAAACGCAACAAACAGAGCCGTGGTAGAAGCCGACGTGGAGACTGACTCCGACACCACCACGTGCATGGGTTTCACTTCACTGACGGGAATTTCCGCTCCAAGACCCAGGATGGCGCCGCGCAGCGTCTCCTGCATTTGCGACTCGTCCAACTTGGTCTGCACCACCACGGTCATATCCGAAGGAACCCGTTCTCCTTCGAGCGTGGCTTTTTCGTTGTAGGGGAGATAGATGGTGCCGTTAATCCAGTCCGGAACGCTGTGCTGCAGGTCATAAGCGCGCACGTCCGCTACAACCCCGATGACCTCCCGCCATTCTTGTTCACTGCTTAAGCGGATGTGTGTCCCAATGACGTTCTGGCCCGGCCAGAAACGCCGCGCGGTGGCTGCGCTGAGAATCACCACGGGTGGATTCCCGGAGTCGTCCGCGGGCGAGAACGAGCGGCCCGCTACCACCGAGATGTTCATCACGTTGAAATAATCGCGAGCAACCACGTCCATCCAGAACAGCGGAGGATTGTCTCCCGGCGCGGTTACTTGATTTTCGATATCTAACGCTCGCTTGGCCACACGGCCGCCCAGCGGAAGGGTGTTGATCAGCGAGGACGACGTGACTCCTGGAACCGCGTCGATGCGATTGACAAGTTCATTGTAGAAGGAGACGCAGCGCCGCGGATCATTGCAGAAGGATTGGTTGGGAGTAACCCGCGCGGAGAGCACGCGAGTGACTTGAAAACCGG
Organism: Candidatus Eremiobacteraceae bacterium; assembly: GCA_035622555.1. Lineage (GTDB taxonomy): Bacteria > Acidobacteriota > Terriglobia > Acidiferrales > UBA7541 > Acidiferrum. The sequence continues at coordinate 22,817 of DASPVD010000006.1, forward strand.
GATTGACGTGCGACAAGCCCCAAAAACTGCGAATCAGCAAACCGGCGGACACAATCAAAAGCACTGCCAGCGCGATTTCCGCAACCGCCAGCGCGCCCCGTAGCCGGTGCGAAATCGATGCCCCGGCGCCGCGAGTAACCGCGTTGAGCGTTCCGGCAATCGTTGCGCGCGACGACTGCAACGCCGGCGCGAGCCCAAACAGCAGGCCGGTAAGGATGGCCAGTCCTCCGGTGAACACCAGCACCCGCCAGTCAATCTGCGCGTCGGCCAGGCGCGGGGTATCCGGCGGCAACGCGAACTTCAAAAGCTGCAGGCCTTGGGTTGCCAGCAGTAGGCCCAGGAATCCGCCACAGAGCGCCAGCAAAACGCTTTCCGTCAGCAATTGACGAATGATCCGCCGGCGGTCTGCGCCCATAACCAGCCGGACAGCCATCTCCTTTTCCCGAGTGGTGGCGCGCGAAAGCGTCAGATTGGCCACATTCACGCAGGCGATCAGAAGGATCAAGCCCACGGCTCCGAGAAGAAGAATCAGGCGCAAACGAACGTCGGAAACCATATCGTCCTTCAGTTCAACCACACTAATGTCGGCGTTCCAGGAACGCGGCATGGGCCAGGGGAACAGCTTGCCCACGCCCGACTGGAACAGGCGAACCTCCGCGCGCGCTTGTGGGATGGTGGCGTCGCGACGCAGTCGCCCCAGGATCGGCATAAAATCGCCGGCCCAGTAAGCCACCGTATCGCTGGCATCGTTGTGCAGAGGAATCCACACCTGCGTTTTGGCCGAGGGAAAACGAAAATCGGCGGGCATCACGCCCAGAACCTGGCGACTAACACCTTCCAGTTCGATGTTACGGCCAACGATCGAAGCATCGCTGGCGAAACGCTCTTGCCACAGCGCATGACTCAGGATGACGTAGTTATCCTGGCCGGATCGGTCGTCGCCGGGCGTGAACGGGCGGCCGATCTGCGGACGTGCGCTCAGAACCATGAAGAACTCCGCGGAGACCAGCGTGCCGGTCAGACGAACCGGTTCGCCCTGGCCAGTTAGATTGAACTCGTGACCTTCGGCATACGCCGCTACGTCCAGCGAGCGCACTTGATCGCGCAGCGCCACAAAGGCCCCTTTGGGATAAGTGCCGGTCAGACTGACTAGTTTGTGCGGGTCGGCAAACGGCAGCGGGCGCAGAAGCATGCTGTCGACCAGACTAAAGATAGCCGTGTTTGCGCCGATACCCAGCGCCAGAGTGAGTACTGCCACCAGAGTAAAACCGGGATACTTGCGCAGCATGCGCGCGCCGAAGTGCACGTCTTGAAAAAAGGTTTCCAACACGGGCAGCGTGCGTTGCTCGTAGACCGCCTCTCGGAACTGCTCGGTGCCTCCGAATTGGATCAGCGCCTGGCGCCGCGCTTCTTCCAGAGGCATGCCTTTGCGGACACTCTCTTCGATGGCCAAGTCGATATGCGCGGAAATTTCAGCGCGCAACTCGGCGTCGTCGCCCCGGCGACCCAGCAGCCCAGTCAGACGTTGCGAGAGTTCGCGCAAGGTCATCGTTCATTCACTCCTAAGCGCAATCATCGGGTCCACACTCACTCGTACCTCAGCGCAACCACCGGGTCGACATGCGCCGCGCGACGCGCCGGAAACCAGCACGCGGCGAACGCCACAACCAGTAAAAGGGCGGCAACGCTCAAAAACGTCATTGGGTCATGCGCGTTGACGCCGAAGAGCAGGCTGGCCATCAGCCGGGTTAAAGCCAGCGACAGCAGCAAGCCGACAACCACGCCCAACAGCGCCATGCGGCCGGCCTGATTCAGCACCATGGCCACTACGTTGCCGCGCGCGGCGCCCAACGCCATACGAATGCCTATCTCGTGAGTGCGTTGGCCAACGATATAGGAAATGACACCGTAGATTCCCAACGAAGAGAGGACCACCGCCAGCCCGGCGAACATCCCGAGGAGGATCATCGCGAAGCGTTTGGTGGCGAGAGAATCGGAAATGATGTTGGTCATAGGTTCGGAGCCATAGACGACCATCTGGCTGTTGACCGATTGCACCGCGTGCGACAGGGCACTGATCGGTACACCGGAGGGCTGGCTCGAGCGCACCACCACCGGGCTCCCATGTGAGACCAGGGACAGCAGCGCATCGGGAATCTGAGTAACTGGGAAATAACATTGAGTCTGGATCGTTTGTGTAGAGTCGGAATCCAGGCCCCACTGATTGACATGACCGACAATGCCCACAATTTCCGCAGTCTGGTTAACGATATCCATCGTGATGTGAGCACCAATGGGGTCCTTGTCGCCGAAGTACTGCTTGGCGAAATGATCGTCAATGACGATGACCATAGGAGCGGTCTCGTTGTCGGACTCCTGGAGGAAGCGTCCACGCTTGAGCGGGATATGCATGACCTTCAGATAATCGGGCTCCGTGATGTAGAAGAGCGTCACCTTCATGTCGGCCTGAGCGGCGGGCTTGGGTTCACCAGCCATCCAGAAGGGGAGCTCGGAATCACCTTGCAAGGGTTGCGCACCCATGGAAAGAGAAACGGCCTGGACGCCGGGAACGGCGGCGATGCTGTCATGCAGGTGACGGATGGTAGCGCGAATCGCAGCAGGAGAGTTCCCGAATGGCTGAGCGGCAGCAATGTTGAAGTTAACAACATTGTGGGGATCAAAACCAGGATTTACGCTCCACAAATTCGAAAGACTCCGGATCATTAAGCCGGCGCCAACCAACAACACCACGGCAACCGCCATTTCGACTGCCACGAAGATGGTCTGCGCGCGATGACGCGAGCCGCTGCCGCCACGACCACTTTCGTTCAGCGTCTCCTGGATTTGCGTCCCTGAGCTTTTGAACGCCGGAACCGACCCGAACAGAATTCCGGCAAACACCGAGGCAGCGAGCGTAAACAAGAGAACGCGAGCGTCGACATGAATCTCGCTGGCGCGCGGCAGGGCTTCAGGGAGCAACTTCACGGCAGCTTGCGTGCCCCAGGCCGCAAGCATCAACCCGAGAGCGCCGCCCGCAAGCGCCAGCAAAACACATTCGGTCAGAAGCTGACGAACGACCCGGCCCCGACTGGCGCCGAGAGCGGAGCGAATGGCGAACTCCCTGGTTCGGCCGGTCGAGCGGGCAAGCAGCAGATTGGCCACGTTGACGCAGGCAATTAGCAGGACGAAGCCGACAGCGGCAAAAAGGACCAGCAGCGAGGTCCGAATGTCGCCGATTAGATTTTCCTTCAGGGGAACCAGGCTGACCCCGGAGTCCTTATTGCTTTCGGGATAAGTCTCGGCGAGGTGGGCAGCGATCGCCGCCATATCCGCATCGGCCTGAGCGAGGGTCACACCGGGCTTGAGGCGGCCAACGCCGTTCAAGCCCATGGCCGCGCGCCGATCCCGGAACAGCACGTTGTCCCACTGACCGAGAGGAAGATAGAGTTCGGCATTGGTGGTGAAATTGTTGTTTTCGAAATGGAAGGTCGAAGGAATCACGCCGATGACGTTGTAGACGTGGTCATTCAGAGTGATGGATTTGCCGACGACAGCCGGCGAGGAGCCAAATTTGCGCTTCCACAAACCCTCGCTAATAACAGCGACGGGCGTGCCCCCGAGTTCATCTTCCCGCTCCGTGAAGGTGCGGCCGAGAACGGGATGAATACCAAGGATCGGGAAAAACGGGGCCGAAACCATGTCGCTGGACAGGCGCTCGGCCTCACCAACGCCCGTAAGGTTGAAACTGTCGCTCCGAAAGGCCGCCAGAGCGGAAAAGGAGTGATTGTCCCGAGCCCAGTCCAGGAAATTGGGGTACGCGATCGACGAGTGCTGAAATTCGTTGGTCCGGGCGTACACCGCAACCAGGCGATCCGGCTGCGGATACGGCAGCGGATTCAAAAGCACTCCATTGACCACAGAAAACAGCGCGCTGTTAGCACCAATGCCGAGGGCCAGCGTGAGCACGGCAATCACCGCGAATCCCGGCGACTTCTGCAGCATGCGGATGGCGAACGTAAGGTCCTGCAGCAGCGTGTCCAAGAACGGGAGAGAGCGCTGCAGGTGAGCCGATTCTGGAGCTTGTTGGGTCGTGCTTGGGAACTCGACAGATGACATGATTAGCCTCTACTCTTCCCGCAATGTGACTGCGGGATCGATGCGCGCGACGCGCAGCACCGGAATCAGCGATGCCAGGAAAACGACCGCACAGAGCACCACAATGGTGAGCAAGATCGCCGGGGGATCGTAAACGCTGATGCCATAGAGAATGCTGCGCATCACGCGCAGTGTCGCAAAGCTAAAGATCAGGCCAACAAGCAGCCCGGTCGCCGCGGCTGCTACGGCCGAGCGGCCGACCTGCACCATCAACTTGGGAAGAGTCGAGCCGAGGGCAATGCGGATGCTGATCTCCCGGGTCCTCTGCACCACCATGTTGGCCACCAGCGCGAATAGGCCAACGGCACTCAACAACAGGGCGAGGAATGCCATTGCACCCAACAGAGCAACTTCGATTCGTTGCATCGCGAGCGTGGAGGCCATCAGGTCGCGAATATCGTAAAAGCCGGAAAACGGCAGGTTCGGGTCGGCACTGGCCAAGGCTTGTTGCATCTGGCCGGTCAAACCGGCAATGGGAGTTGCTGTGCGCACGATCCAGCTGGGTTGAATCCAGGTATGAATGATGGACAGCTCTTGCGGGTTATCAATCTGAGCCGCGGGGACATAGATGGTCTCCTCTTTGGTCAACGGGCCGATGCCTTCTGTAAGTTGGGCGGCGGAAGAACCCACGGTGGTGGCAACCACCCCGACGATTAATAGATTTTTGTTGTTCTTGGTGAGATAGCGGCCCACCGCATCGGTGCCGGAGAAGAATTTGCGCGCAAAAGTGTCATTGATGATGACCACCGGTTGGGTCGTGGAATTGTCGAAGTCGGCGAATGCCCGTCCGGCGAGTACCGGAATCTGCAACGTGCCGAAATAGTCCGGGGTGACGTACACCTCGTCAGTCGAAATCTGCTGGGGAGCGCCTTTGGAATTGGTTAGGGTAACCGCATCGATCACCGCGCGTTCGTAGGGTAAGGTTAGTCCGACCGCGGCGTTCTGCACGCCGGGAATCTGCCGCATGGCCGCCAGGCCTGTGTCGAGCAGCTTGCGAAACGCGGCGGGATCGTGAAAACGCGCATCGTCGAGCGAGGCCTTGGCGCTGACGATTCCGTTGGGATTAAAACCCGGAGGCAGAGACTCCAAATGGATGAGCGTGTGAATTACCAGGCCGGCGGCGGTAAGCAGAACCGCAGTCAGCGCTACCTCCCCGGCAATCAGCGCTTGACGAAGACGCACGCTGCGCGCGACCGTGGCGAAATGGCTACCCAGGGAAGAGCGCAGCTCGGTTTTCCTGGTGGTCAGAGCGGGAAGCAATCCAAACAGCACGCTGGCTGACAACGACACCATAAGCGTGAACCCCAGGACACGGTTGTCCAGTGAAACGCTGGCGACCGGCAGAAAATGTTCGGGCAGCAAGAGCAACAGGCCGCGCAGCGCCAGGAATCCGACGCCGATTCCCGCCGCCGCACCCAAAAGCCCCAGCAAGGCGTTTTCCGTCCAAAGCTGCCGTTGAATCTGCCACCGCGAAGCGCCCAGCGCCTGTCGAGTGGCGATTTCCGGCGTGCGCCGCAACATCTGCACCAGGGTGAGTCCGGCCAGATTGGCGCAAGCAATCAGCAGAATAAAAGACGCAGCCAGCATCAGTGCGAGTACTTGCGGCTGCAAGCTGGCGTTTTGGGCCTTTTGCACTTGCACGGAATAATAGCTGACTTGTGCGCCGCTGCTGGTTAACTGTTGGACCCGAGCACTGCGAGCCAGGGCGCGATTCATCTCGGCGTCGGCCTGCTGCCAAGAGGCGCCGTCACGAAGACGCATGATGGCGTGAAAATTGGTGGCCTGTCCCTCGCCTTCGCGGCTGGGTTGCAGCGGAGTGTATAGATCGGCGTTCAGCGGTGTGGTGGCGTTCTGAGGCAGTACGCCGATCACCGTGTAAGGCTCGCCCTTCAGCAGGATGGGCTGACCTACAACCTGGGAATTTGCGTCAAACGCCGATTTCCACAGCGGGTAGCTGAGGATGGCGGCCTTGGGGCCATGGGGACGGTCCTCGTCGACCGAAAAATTCCGGCCAATAATGGGCTGCAGAGATAAAACAGCGAAATAGTGCGCCGAAACTCGCCCAGCCTGAAGGTATTGCACGTGGGACCCGGCTTGCAGATTCACGCCGGTAGTATGCAGCGAGGAAACCGCCGAAAGGAGCAACGGCACATCGTCGCGCAGTAAATCCCACTGCTCGCCGTCGATATTTCTACGCATATTCGAAGATTGCGATCCGGTTACGCGCTGATAAACGGTTCCGATGCGCTCAGGATGCGCGTAAGGAAGGCTTTTCAGCAGCAGTGCATTCACGATCGAGAAGATGGCGGTGTTCGCGCCCACCGCCAGCGCGAGCGTCAGAATTACCGTCAGCGTGAACCCGGGGGATTTGCGGAGCAGCCGCACGGCGAAGCGGAGGTCGCGGACAATGGTGGCGAACAACGGAACAGTACGAGCGTCGCGATGATTTTCTTTAGCCTGCTGTGCCCCGCCGAATTGGATCAGCGCCTGGCGCCGGGCTTCATCGGGGGACATGCCGCGGCGCAGATTTTCGTCGATGGCGAGAGCCAGGTGCGAGGAGATTTCAGCGTCCAGTTCGCGATCAATGCCGCCGCGGCGAAAGACCGCGAGGACGCGTTGCGCGAGTTGGCGGACAAGGGGCATTTACTCGCACCTCAGAGCGCTGACCGGATCGATGCGGGTCGCGCGGAGGCCGGGAATCCAGCATGCGGCCAGGGAAACCATGAGCAACACTAGAGAGACGCCGCACAGCGTCACAGGGTCTGATGCGCTGATCTCAAAAAGTTGCGAGCGCAGCAGTCGCGTTAACGCCAAGCAGCCGAAAAGCCCGACGGATATGCCGATCGCTCCGGTTAGCGCCCCTTGTTTAAGAACCATGGCAAGGACTTCCGGAGTCGAAGCGCCCAGGGCCATGCGGACGCCAAACTCCCGCGTACGTTGCGCGACGGAATAGGAGATGACTCCGTAGATCCCGGCCAGCGCCAGCAGGAAGGCCACCGCGGAAAAAATGCCCACCAGCGTGAGACTGAAGCGCCGTACTTCCAGAGATTGCGAGTAGGTCTGGGACAGGGTGCTGAAGGTCGGCGGAATATTGGGATCGAGGTCGCGAAGCACACTGCGCGCGCCAGCGAACACCGATTCGGGATTTCCACTGGTGTGCATGACGATGGTGAATCTCCAGGCGGCCGTGGGACGCTGCTGATAATTCACGTACACTGTGGCAGGCGGAGCCGACTCCAGCGAGTGATCGCGAACGTCGCCGACCACCCCAACGATGGTGAGCAGGCGAAGGTCGCCGTCCATATTTCCAAATTCAATGGTGCGGCCGATTGGATCCTGATTGGGCCAAGTCTGTTGTGCAAGAGACTGACCGATGAGCGCGACGTGCGGCGAATCGATGCCATCGCGCTCGTCGAACAGCCGGCCCCGCACCAGCGGGATGTTCAGAGCCCGGAAATAGCCGGCGGAGGCAACCACGAAGTCGGCTTCGCCCTGATGCGACTTATCTCGAAACAAGTTCTCGAAGAATTTGATCAGTTCGGAAAGCAGCGCGGGATCCGTTTTTGCCCAGTCTTCGTTTTCGGAATTGGAGCGCCGAATCAAATCCTGTACATGCGGAGTAATTTGCGAAGCGTTCATAAGAGCAAAGGACCCGTCGGAGAAGCTGGACTGCGCCAGAGGCAGGTTGGTGGTGCCGCCGACTTCATCGACGCCCGGAATCTGCCGGAGCCGAGCCATCAGGTTGTTCAGAAGGGCGATGCGTTCCGCTTTTGTAGAATCGAACGGAAAGCCGATTTGCATGGTGGCGACGTTTTCAATGCGGAAACCGGAATTGACGGAAAGCACGCGCAGCAAGCTGCGGCCAAGGAGCGTAGCGCCCACTAGCAGGATGAGCGCGGCAGACAATTGCGCGGCAGCTAGCACGCGGCCCATACGCTGTTTGTTGCGCGTGCCGATACCGCCGCGGCTGCCTTCACTCAAGGCGTCACGAGAGTCGTGCGCGGTCGCGCGCAGCGCGGTGAACAGTGCGAGCACGATGGAAACCAGGAAGACCGCCAGTAGCGAGAACAACAGCACCGGAACGTTGATGGAAACATCTTCCAACCGCGGCAGATTTGCGGGCGCCAGCGCCAGCAGGCCGTTCAGTCCCCAGTAGGCCAGCAGCACTCCGAAAATGCCGCCCAGCAACGAGAGCAGCAGCGCTTCCGTGAGAAACTGCCGAATCAGCCGGGAGCGTTGCGCCCCAAGCGCGGCCCGAACGGCCAACTCCCTCTCGCGCGCGGCGGCTTGCGCCAGCATCAGGTTGGTAACGTTGGCGCAAGCGATCAGCAGGAGAAACGCGGAAGCGCCCAGCAGCAGCAAAAGAGCGGGGCGTATATCGCTGGTCATGGCGCGGTGAAGCGGCTCGATGGCCACGGCGACCATGGCGGTGTCTTCTCCATACTGTTGTTTCATACGCTCGGCGAGGGCAGAAAGTTCGACGCGGGCCTGAGCGACGGTGACGTTTTCCCGGAGCCGCCCGAGGGCATTCCAATTGTGTGCGCTGCGGCTGGGAATCTCTTGGTTAAGCTCGCGAGGGACCCAGATCTCGGTGTTCTCGGGAAAATGGAAACCTGGCGGCAGGACCCCAATGATCGACAGCGGCTGCTTGTCCATCTTGAGGTGTACCGAGGAGAGGTCGCGGGCGCCGCCCAAGGACTGCTTCCAGTAAGCATAGCTAACCAGCGCAGCAGCTGGCGCATTGACTTTCTGCTCCTCCGCAGCAAAGGTGCGGCCGAAAATCGGTTGAACGTCCATGACCTGGAAGAAATCGCGCGAGACCGAGGCCGTGGGCGTCCGCACAGCATCGCCGTGACCAGTAATCGTGGTGTCGTTGTAACCGAAGGAAGCCAAAGCAGCGAGCGAGTGATTCTGGGCGCGCAGGTCGTCGAAATTGGGATCGGCAAAGTTCATGCGCCCGCCGGTCGCGTTTTGCTCCCAAAGCCGTACGATTTGCTGAGGATTGTGATACGGGAGCGGCCGCAGCAGCACCCCGTAGACCACGCTGAAGATTGCCGTGGTGGCGCCAATTCCCAGAGCCAAAGTCAGAACCGCTACGGACGTGAAGCCTGGTGATTTCTTGAGCAGGCGCACAGCAAAGCGGAAATCCTGCAGGACGGTGTCGAGAAAAGGCAGACCGCGCGCGTCGCGATAGTTCTCTTTGGCCTGTTGTGGGCCGCCGAATTGATTCAAGGCTTGGCGCCGCGCTTCAGCGGGGGACATCCCGCTCCGGAGATTTTCGTCGATCGCGAAACTCAGGTGCGCGGACATTTCGTCGTCCAGCTCGCTGTCGAGCTTCTCATTACGGAAAAGCGCGATCAGGCGATACAGTGATTGTCGGAAAGTGGCCATTTTTACTCGTACCTCAACGCAATCATGGGATCCAGCCGGGCAGCCCGGCGGGCTGGAAAATAGCTGGCGGTCATGGCGACCAGCGTCAGCAGAATGGCTCCGCCCAAGAATGTCAGAGGATCCGTGGCGCTAACCCCGAATAACAAGTGTGATAGCAATCGCGAAGAGGCCAGCGCGGCTAACGTCCCCACGGCCACGCCTATGCCCGCGAGGGCCGCGCCTTGGCCCAGCACCAGCAACAACACATTTGCGGGCCGTGCGCCCAGAGCCATTCGAATCCCGATCTCGTTGGTGCGCTGGGCCACCGAATACGCGATCACGCCATAGAGCCCCACCGCAGCCAAAACCAGCGCGACGGCGCCCAAAATGCTCAGCAGCGCGGCGGAAATTCGTTGCCCAAACAGCGACGCGGCAATGCTCTCGTTCAGGGAAGTTGCGTCGAACACCGGAACAGCCGGATCCACCGCCTGGGCTGCGCGTCGCAGGGAGGCTATGGCCGCATCTACAGGAGCTGCGCTGCGTACAAAGAAGACCAGCCCCATTTCCGGCCGGTAGATTTGGCGAATAGGAACATAGAAATAGGGCGTGGGCGATTCCGTCAGGCGAAACACTTTTGTGTCCTGCACGACGCCGACAATGGTGAACCACCGTCCCCAGCCCTGCACCTGCCGTCCCAGCGCCGTTCCGCTCGGCATGAATCGGCGGACAAATTCCTGATTGACAATCATCACCGGCGTAGCACTGGCGTCGTCGTGCAACGTGAACTCCCGCCCCTCGAGAACGGGGATTTTCAACAGTGCGAAATAACCAGGCGCGATCAGCGAGCGCGTAATCTTCATGTTCTCGTTAGGGGAGGGCGCGTACCCTTGCACCTGCAAATCCTCCCAAGAGCCGCCGGAGATGTTTAACGGGACGTAGTCCGCGTAACTTACCCGGGTCATTCCCGGCTGTCGTTCGAGTTCCTGACGCAGGTGCAAACAATACGAGTCAGCCTGGTCAGCGTTGTAGCTGCCGGCGGACAAATCCAATCGCGCAATCGCCACGCCATGGGAGTCGAATCCGGTACGAACCTGACTGGCTCGATGAAAGCTCCTGAGAAAGAGGCCCGCGGAAATCAGCGCCAGGAAGGCCAGCGCCACCTCCGCTGTTACGAAAAACCCTAACCAGCGCCGGGAGCGAACTCCACCCCCCACGGTGCTTTTTTGCCGCAACGCCTCATCGACCCCGGCAACCGATGCGTGGGTCGCCGGCGCAATGCCCGCCAGCAGCGCGGCGGCAACTGCCACCGCCATCGTGAACACAAGCACTCGCGCGTCGATTGGCGCTCTTTGCAGCGAGGGAATTGCCATCTGCGGCAGCAAGTAGCTCAGGGAGCCGCTCAGCGGAATGGCCACAAACAGTCCTCCGGCCGCGCCGAAAGCGGCGATCAGCAGAGATTCGGTGAGCAGTTGGCGTACTAAGCGGGAGCGCGATGCTCCTAAGGCCAAACGAACACTAAATTCCTTCTCGCGCGTTGTCGCCCGGGCCAGCAGCAGGTTCGCCACATTGGCGCACACGATCAGAAGTACAAGACCAGCCGCGGCCATCAGGATGCTCAGCGGGCCCAGCAAGGATTCCTGTATGCCGTAATGAGCCTTCCATAAAGGCAGCAGCGTTGCGCTCATGCCCTCATTGGTGTCGGCATCGGCGCGCGCCATGACCGCGGCAATCGATTGCACCTCGGCTCGGGCCTGCTCCAGGCTGGCGCCGCGAGCGAGACGAACCAGGACACGAAATGTTCGCCATTTGCGATCCTGCAGCGTCTGCGTTCCCGTGGAACTCAACTGACCGTACATCGTCGCCGGAACCCACATCTGGAACGTCAGCCCGCCCATCGATCCATGGAACGTCGGCGGTGCCACACCAATGATGGTGTAGGGATAACGTCCGATGCGTACGGTAGTGCCTAAGACTGCCGGGTCGGACCGTAAATGGCTGGTCCAGTAATCGTGGCTGATCACCACCAGCGGGTGTGCGTTTTGTTCGTGGTCCACTTCCTGGGTGGAAAAGAATCTGCCAAGCTCCGGCTGGACCTGGAGCAGTTCGAAAAAATTGCCGGAGACCGCTTCGCCCCAAACGCGTTCCAGCGAGTCATTGCCAACAGCCAGATCCATGGGCTTAGCCACAGACATGCTCTGCGACAACTTGCAATGGTCGCGCAAGTCGCGAAAATCCAGGTAGGACGTTGGCACCCAGTCACCGTCGGGGGTCAAAGTTTCCAGCGCCACCACGTGTTCAGAGTCCGGGACCCCGGGCAAAGGGTCGAGCAAAACCGAATGGATCCAACTAAACACGGTTGTATTGGTGCCGATACCCAGGGCCAACGTGAGCACAGCGATCGTCGTGAAACCCGGCGATTTGCGCAGCAGACGCAGCGCAAAGGAGAAATCCTGGAACAGAGTCTCGACCAGGGGCAGGCCGCGGGCGTCGCGATGGTTCTCTTTGGCTTGCTGCGGGCCGCCGAATTCAATCAGCGCCTGGCGCCGCGCTTCGGCGGGGGACATCCCGCTGCGGAGATTTTCGTCGATTGCGAAACTCAGGTGCTTGGAGATTTCCTCGTCCAGCTCGCTGTCGAGCTTCTCGCGACGGAAAAGCGCGATTAGGCGATGGACGAGTTGGCGGAACCTGTTCATGGAGCATCCTCCGCGCTAACATCTACTATGCCGAGTCGATGGTCACCCAAGGTCATTAGCGTTTCACTCCGAACGAAGAGCTTCCACGGCGTCGACGGTGGCAGCGCGAATCGCCGGCAGCACCGAAGCGATGACCGCGGCTGCTAGAATCACTGCGGCTGACAGAACCAGGGGAAGCACACCGGGAAGTTGAAAATCCGCCACGTACTTGCCGGTGGCTCGCGCGGAAGCGAAGCCCAGGAAAACGCCGGAGAGTACGCCAATGCCGGCGATGGCCAGGCCTTCGAGAAGAACGTTGGTAAGAATGTTGTGGGGTTGCGCACCGAGAGCCATACGAATACCAAACTCGCGGGTACGGCTGCTCACCGAAAACGCTAAGACTCCGGCAACGCCCACGACGGAAATAAGCAAAGCCAGTCCAGCGAACCCGCCAAAAACCACCGCGTTCAGACGGTTGGGCGTCAATATTTCGGCGCGCACATCCTCGAGTGTGCTGGCACGCTCCACCGGCTGGTCGGCGGCCATCTCACGGATGGTGCCAACGATGGAAGGAACCAAGGCGTACGGGTCGGATTTTGCGCGAACCAGTAGACGCCCATTCCAGCCTTCCTGCGTGGTTGGTTGATACACCGTTAGGAACGGCCTGGGAATGATGTTCTGGTCATCCAGATCGGGAACCACCCCGATGATGCGCCGGGGCGCGTTGCTGATACCAATGAATTTAGTGACCGGATCGGTCCAACGCATCTCGCGGTTTACGGCGTTCTGCCCGGGAAACAGCTCCTTCGCCAGGGTTTGGCTGATGATCACAACCCGTTCGTTGCCATCGCGATCGTTGGCGTTAAAGTCGCGCCCCTCCAGGATGGGCATCCCCAGCGTTGCAAAGAAACCAGGAGAAACCGAGCGGAAATGCGCGCGAGGATCTTCGTCTCCATTGATACGCGCGGCGCCGTCGGCGGAAAACGTAAGACCGATATCCAGGCCGAAACTGTCACGCCACGGAACGGTGAAGCCGGTGGAAACGTGTTCCACACCGGGCAGCCCGCTAATACGGGCCTGTACGTCGCGGTAGAAATCGAGAACCTGCTCCTCGGAGCGGCCGTCGGTCATCACCGGCAAGTTGACGGCGAGGACCCGCGCAGTCTCGAAGGGCGGTTGTGTTTTCTCCAGCGCAAGAAGCGTCCGCAAGAGCGCCCCTGCGCCGGCGAGCAGCAAAAACGAAGCGGTAATTTGGGTGACGGCGAAAATACGGAGCCGGCGATGGCTACCGCCGCTGACCCGAGAACCCCCGCTGGAGACACCCAGGGCGCGAGAAGCCTCGTTGGAAGGCAGGTGCGGCACGAATGCCAGGAAGACCGACGCGGCCAGGGCCAGCGCGACGCCAGTCCACAGAACGCTGGAATCGAGAGTAAGCCCAACGGCGCGTGCGGAGAAACGCGAAGCGTATTGCGCCAGCAACGAAACCATCGGCGCAGCGATTACTATGCCGGCCAGCGTGCCAGCCGCGCACAGCAACAGACTTTCCGCCAGCAGCGCCCGCCGCAGAACCGAAGCGCTCGCCCCCAACGCGGAGCGCAGCGCAAATTCCGGCTCGCGGCGAACCGTCCGCGCCAGTATGAGATTAGCCACGTTCGAGCAAGCAATCACGAACAGCAGAGCCGAAGCGGCGAAAAGAACCCACAGAATCGCGTTGGCCTTGGAATTGATTTGATCGTGGATGCGGCTCACGGTGATGGTGAAATGTTCAGCCGGCTTGTATACGTCCGGATGGGCGGAGAGCATCGCGTCATAAGTCGCGTGGAGTTCTGCGCGCGCCGCCTCCAGCGTGGCACCCGGCGCTATGCGCGCGAAAACCTCGGTCATGCGGTGCTCGCGGCCAGTCACCATGGTGGCGGAGAGATGGTGCGGGCTGGTAACAATGTTGGCAATAATCTGGGTTTCCACCGGATACGGAACCGCCGGCTGCAATACGCCAACGATGGTGGCGGGGCGCGTGCCATCCTGGCTGCCAAGGCGAATGACTTTCCCAAGAACACTGCGATCCGAGTGCAGCGTGTTGGTCCAGAAGCGATAGGTGAGCACGGCGGCCCCAGCGGCGTTTGGGCCGTCATCAATGGGATTCAGCAGACGCCCAAGTACCGGGTGCAGGCCCATCACCTGGAAATAGTTCCCATCCACGACACCGGCGCGAATTTCCCGTGGCTCTCCGAGACCGGTCAGCGTGAAATCTATGGACGAGAGCGTGCCCAGTTCTTTGATGGATCTCAGGTGGCCGCCCAGATCCTGAATTTCCGGCACAGAAAAGGTGACATTGTCTTCGCCGATTCCCGGAGCGCTTTGCCTGAGGTAGAGCAGCCGGTCTTCATCTTGATTAGCCAGGGGGCGAAACAGAACGCCACGAACCACGCTGAAGATGGCTGAGTTGGCCCCGATACCGAGGGCCAGCGTGAGCACCGCGATTATGCTGAAGGCGGGAGACTTGCGAAGCACACGCGCTGCAAAACGAAGGTCCCGGAGTACGCCGTCGAGAACCGGCAAGCTCCGGGCCTCGCGGTGGTTTTCTTTGGCCTGTTGTGGGCCACCGAATTGAACCAGCGCCTGGCGCCGTGCTTCGTCGGGAGACATGCCGCGCCGCAGATTTTCCTCCATCGCTAGGCTTAGGTGCGTGGAGATTTCCTCGTCCAGCTCGTGATCGAGCTGCTTGCCGCGAAACAACGCCAGCACGCGACGGAAGGGATGCACGTTCATAAGCCAGCCTCCAGGTCTTTCAAGATGGGTCCGCAATCTTCACGGCTGTCAGACTTCTTCGGATTCGGTCATCGACAGCACCCGCGACATCACCGTCGACAATCTTTGCCAGTGGGCCGCGTCTTCGTGGAGTTGTTTGCGGCCGCGTTTGGTGATCGAGTAGAACTTCGCTTTGCGATTGTTGTCGGACGTGCCCCATTCCGCCGCTATCCAGCCGCGTTGCTGCAGGCGAACCAGCGAGGCATAAATGGTGCCCTGATTCAAAAGCACTTCATTGCCGCTGACCTGCTCGATGCGGCGGGCAATACCGTAGCCGTGGAGCGGCCCCATGGTGGAAAGGGTTTGCAGGACCATTATGTCCAGGGTGCCTTGCAGAAGATCGAGTTTGGAGTCAGACATGGAACCTCCTGTGTGATGACCACATGAGGTTACCACGGTTTATGTGGGAAGGCCACAGGGAAAATGACAGAGAAAAGGATGGGGAAAATGACGCGGCACAGCTCACGAATGGCAGATCAGTTGTTCAATCAGAAAGGCGGGGTGCCGGCTGTTGGGGAAGGATCGCAGCCCTCGCAACACGCGGACGTCCAGTGTTTTGTAGCCTGCAAAGTGGCGTAATGGCTTAGCTGTGTGACCGGCGGGACTAAAACTCGACGCCCCAAAAGTCGTGCGGCGGATTCACCAATTCCAGCCCCAATTCCCACCCGCTACGGCCCTCATGGCCACGCCAGATCAGCACCGCCTTAGAGACATGCCCATTGCTGGCATTCTTCAGGCGCAATTTCTGGCCCACCGCAAATCCCTGCGGCACAATCGCCAGGCAGCCCTTGGGGCTGATGTCCACCGTGAATCCCTCGGCTTTGTGGTCGGCGCCACACTCATTCCATTCGACGGTAACCTTGACGCGCGAGTTCACCCGCGCCCCGGCCCTCATGTACTCCAACATTCTCAGCGCATAGTTCGTTTCACTGGAAGCAGTCACAACCGCCGCCCTCCGGCTTTAGGTGGTCATTGCAAAGCTCGACGTTAACGACCGCTATGGCCGTGCGTCAATGGAACTTAGGTGAAACCAGCGCGTATCAGTCACCTTCTCGCACCTACTTGCATGCTATGCAACCCACCATGGCAATCACTCAAAACAAACCGTTCACCACACTCACAAAGGCATATACTTGCCCAAAACTTCGGTCCCTGTATGGGTTGTCGGCCGAAGGGGGAGGGTGGGAAATGAAGTGGATGCTTTTGTGTGTCTCTTTGCTCCTGTCTCACTGGGTTTGCCAGCAATCGCCGCAGGCCGCCGCCGAAAAACCGGTCGCCCCTGAAACGAAACCAGCCGTCGACCCCGCTAAACTCGTCAATCCCACCAAGCCCACTCCCACTTCGCTGGCCCTCGGCAAAAAGTCTTACAACCTCGACTGCGCCATGTGCCATGGAAAAACCGGCGCCGGTGATGGCGACTTGGCGGCCGACATGAAGCTGCAGCTGCGCGACTACCGCGATCCCGGCTCGTTGAAATCCATGTCCGACGGCGAAATCTTCACCATCATCGCTAATGGCAAGGGACAAATGAGCGGCGAACAAGGCCGCACGAACTCCTCCCAAATATGGAATCTGGTCAACTACATCAGGACGCTATCGAAGAAGTAACTAAGTCCCCTGGTCGCCATCGCCCGGGATCTCCCCTGAAACACATTCTTGCCGCGGGTCATCGTCAGCGATAAGAATGCGCATCCAGATTTCGTGTTCGAATGTTCAGTTTTGGGGACACCCTTGGACGCGATGTACCTCATTCTCCTGGTTTCTCCGGCGCGCTCCTTGTTGCGTCCGTCACGCTTTCTCGTTGCGCCCAACCGCGGTCGCTTTCGCACCGCCCTGGTTCCACCCGTGGAAGCGCGAGAGGTCGCCCGCGTTCCAGGCCTCGCGCAGTCCCGGTGTGCTCAGGTCCCAGTCTGGACGGATCTCCCGCGTCACTGCGCGCAGGTCGTGCCAGAGGTCGACGACCGACGGGCGGCCCCAGAACCAGTAGCCGTTGTAGATGCTGTGGATTACCAGGCCTAGCTTGAGCACCAACGTGTACGGAATCATCGGATTGTGCTCGGGGTCGGTGTATTCCTGGATGTTGAGGTCCTTCTGAACCTTTCGGTCGGGGTCGGAGAGAAAGGTCCACTGGGCGCCGACCGACGCGCGAAATTCCTGAAGGGTGTGATGGTCATCGGTGGAGATCGTGGCGATCTGGGTGTAGGCCACGGCGATCTTCGGGTAGAACGCGGCCAGCTCCAAATGCTGCTGGTGCTCCTTCGGGCAGTAGTGTCCGCGCGCAAGCGTGAGGATCAGTGGGTCATCGCCCTGCAGCTCGCTGAGCCTTCGCGGTGTGCCCGTGTGATCAGGCAACTCGTAGTCGGGGAAGGCGCCTCCGGGCACGATATCAGAACGCATGATGCCACTCCTGTGCTGGTGCCCGCATACCTCGGTGAGTCATTTCGTTTCTCCTTTGTGACCGAGCTGCAGGAACGCTTCAACCTTAGAGTCCTCTCCCCATCGTGAGGATGCAGATTTTGTTTGAGAAATGAAATCCATTTAGCCGAGTTCGCGAAGTCCTTCGGCGGCATGCAAGCTGGCAAAAGGACGATTTGGGCTGTACTATGGGTGGAATTTCCGAACATTCCGGGGTGCGGTTTTGTTCGTGGACGGAAGGTACGCACCGCAAGGAAAGAGATGGTTCGCTCCCCTCTCTGCCGCAAGCCGAAATGCCTATCGCCGTATTCCCGCCCAAAGAGCGACGCGGCTGACAGTGTTTTCGCGGGCAAGATTTTCCTGCTTTTTTGTCCTGTCCTTTTAACGGCCTGCCATTCCCAGCCCGGCAAAAACCAGCCTTCCATCGAACTCAGCAAGATTCCTCCCGCAGCGCAAGGCGGCCGCGAAAGGGTCGATACGATTGCAGGGAGAGTGCACGGCGCTCTTCCGGGCCAGCAAATTGTCGTGTATGCGCGCAGCGGCCCTTGGTGGGTGCAGCCTTGGCCGGACCAGCCTTTCATTCCCATTCAATCCGATTCCACCTGGAGCGCCCCTACGCACCTGGGCTACGAGTATGCCGTGCTTCTCGTGGACCGCGAATACCACCCTCCGCCTACCATGGACGCTCCCCCTGCGCAGGGTGGCTCGGTAGTTCTCGTCAATATCGTCAAAGGTGTCGGCTCGCTGCCACCTTTGCCCACCCAGCCGTTGCAGTTCAGCGGGTATGACTGGGCCATTCAGACCAACGATGCTGTTCGCGGCGGCGTAAATAACCTGTACGACGCCGACAATGTTTGGACGGAACCCGGCGGAGCACTGCACCTGCGCATAAGCAAAAAACCGCGGGGCTGGACGTGTGCGCATCTGATCATGACACGCAGTCTGGGTTATGGCACGTACCGCTTCGTGGTTCGCGATACCGGGCATGTGGAGCCGGCGGCCGTTCTAAGCATGCATACTTTCGACCAGTGGGGAGGGGAACAGCACTACCGCGAGATGGACATTGAGATCGGCCACTGGGGCGACGCAGCAAGCAACAACAACGCACAATACGGCATTCAGCCTTTTTATGTGCCCGGGAACGTGGTGCAATTTCGCGAACCCGCGGGCACGCTTGCGCACACCCTCGTTTGGGAATCCGGGCGAGCAAGCTTCCAGACCGTTCGCGGTGCTTCGCCACGCAACGGAGAACCGGTGGTGTACGAACACACGTTCACATCGGGAGTGCCCTCTCCCGGACGGGAGTTTCTGGAATTCATGTTTTATATCGTGCCCAGCGACACCCATCCGATGCAAAAAAACGCCGAGGTTGTCATTGAGAAATTTGAATATCTTCCGTGATACGCGCTTCAGAAAACGCTGCCTCGCGAGCATTGCCGTGGCTGGAACAGCGGTGGCCTATTTTGCCGCACAGCTACACGCGGTCGACCCGCACCGCTTGATCACTGAATACTTGCGGGACTCTTGGGGAAGCGAAACCGGATTCCCCTCGGGTTCCGTCTCCGCCATCGCGCAGACTCCCGATGGCTACCTGTGGATCGGCACGGAGAAAGGTTTGATCCGATTCGATGGGCTGAACTTTCGCAGTTTTCGGAAAGCCAGACCCGGAGCTTCCGATATTGGTCCGGTTCAGGGCCTTCAGACCGACTCGCAAGGCAATCTTTGGATTCTATTGCAAAGCACCCGGATTTTGCGCTACCGCGACGGAAAGTTCGCGCCGGGACGCGAACAAACCGAGTATGGCGTAACCGCGCTATGCAAGCGCAGGAATGGCGGAGTTCTTTTTTCGTCAATTTCCTTCGGAGCGATCACCTATGACTCAGGAACCTTCCAACTTCTCGAAACGCCAGCGGCCGGGCAGCCGGTCAACACCGCAACTGCGCAGAGTCCGAGCAACGATGAACTTTCCAGCCACCTCAGTTGGGCCACCAGCATCGCGTCTCATCACCTGGCCGAACCCAATTCCGCGGTCACTTCCATGGCTGAGTCCGCCGACGGAAAACTATGGCTGGGTACGCGCGATCAGGGTCTGTTCTATCTGGCCGGCGGGCGCGTTTCTGGCGCGGACGGATCTTCACGGTCAAAGATCACCTGTCTGCTTCCCTTGGAGCATGGACGGATGTGGGTCGGGACGGAAAATGGCATTCAGGCGTGGGACGGCACGAAACTTATCGAAAGCGACGTGCCTTTGCCGCTTCGCCGCATCCCCGTTCTCGCCATGCTCCGCGACCGCGACTCCAATATTTGGGTTGGCACTGCTCAAGGACTTGTTCGAGTGAATCCCGATGGCTCGACGTCTGTTGAGAACAACGGCGGGAACCCCAAGCCTGCCACGGCTCTTTTCGAAGATCGGGAAGCAAACATTTGGGTTGGGCATCCCCAGGAACTGGAGCGTTTGCGCGACAGAACCTTCGTTAGCTTCCCGGTCACTGGCCGGCTGACGGAAAGCGGAGGACCTGTTTATGTCGATGCCCGCGGGCGCATCTGGTTCGCGCCGTTCGATGGTGGGCTGTTCTGGCGGCAGGATGGCAAAACGGGACGCGTGACCAATGACCGTCTGAGTGAGGATGTCGTTTATTCCATCGCCAGCGGCGCAAGCGACGGTTTGTGGGTTGGCAGACAGCACGGTGGGCTAACGCACCTCAGCTTCGCGGGTGACAACATCAGCGCGCGGACTTACACGCAAAAAGATGGCTTGGCGCAAAACACCATTTTTGCTGTGCATCAAAGCAGCGATGGCTCCTTGTGGGCTGCCACCCTGAACCACGGCGTCAGCAAATATAGCGATGGTCATTTCGTAACTTATTCCACTGCTAATGGAATGACCTCGGACACCGTCGCATCGATGGACGAAGGTCCCGATGGAACCATGTGGTTTGCCACCCCGAACGGATTGAATGCGTTCGCGAACAATCAGTGGCGAGCATACAAGGTCCGCGATGGCTTGCCTTCGGATGACGTCAATTCTCTGCTGTGGGATTCCAGTGGCGTCCTGTGGATCGGTACGGCATCCGGACTGGCATTTCTCCGCTCGGGTCGTATCCAGGCGCTGGGCCAAGCGCCGTCACCTTTAGACGAGCCGATTTTGGGGATTGCAGAAGACGGTAAGGCACGTTTGTGGATTGCCACGTCCAATCACGTTCTGTCCGCAGAACGCGACCGATTGTTGGCCGGCTCGTTCGGCGAACAGGGCCTGCGTGTGTATGGCACTGAGGATGGGCTGCTGGGAACGGAAGGCGTCAAGCGCGAGCGATCTGTCATTAAAGATGACCTCGGCCGCGTGTGGTTTTCGACGAATCGCGGTTTTTCCGTCATCGATCCAGCTCGCGCCGTGGACTTGCCTCCAGCTATCGTACAGATTGAAAGCGTTTCCGTGGATGGCAACTCCATGGACCTCGCGCAACCGATTCGTGTGCTCCCCGGCAGCCATCGGGTTACTTTCAGCTACTCCGGTCTGAGTCTCTCTGTTCCCACGCGTCTGCGGTTCAAGTACAAGCTCGATGGTTTCGACCAGGGCTGGAGCGAACCGGTCTCGACTCGCGAAGCGGTGTACACCAATCTTGATTCCGGCAGCTATCGCTTCCGGCTACTGGCCAGTAACAGCGAGGGATTGTGGAATAGCGCGGAGTCTGCACTGCCCATCGAAATCCTGCCGGTTTTCTGGAAAACGTGGTGGTTTCGCCTGGCGGCGGTGGTGGCGGCTGGCGCAGCGCTTTTGCTGTTCTTGCGGCTGCGCGATCGAAATTTGACCCGGCAAATGAATTTGCGTTTCGAAGAGCGCCTGGCGGAACGAACGCGAATCGCCCGTGAGCTTCACGATTCTGTATTGCAAGGCTTTCAAGGATTGATGTTTCGGCTTCAAGCGGTTCGCGACCTGCTTCCCGAGCGCTCCAAGGACGCGGCGCAAGCGCTGGATTCCGCTCTGGATCGTGGGGACCAAGTGATCGCCGAAGGCCGCAGCACCGTGGAGGACTTGCGCCACTCCAGTCTACGGGACAGCGATATCGTCCAGGCATTGACCACTCTCGGACAGGAACTGGAACGCTCCAACAACGGCGCCTCCGCGGATTTGCGCGTTCTGGTCGAGGGGAACCCCCGGGAACTGGATCCGCTTCTCCGCGATGAGGTCTATCGCATTGCGCGCGAGGCACTGCGAAACGCATTTCAGCATGCCCGCGCTGGGAACATCGAGGCACAAGTGACCTACGACGATGCGCGGTTTTCGCTATCGGTTCGAGACGATGGCGCTGGTATCGACCCAAAAGTTTTCGAGAAGGGCGCGCGGTCGGGACATTGGGGCTTGCCCGGAATGCGCGAGCGCGCCGCGGAATTTGGAGGGCAGTTGCACGTATGGAGCGAATCGGGAGCCGGCACCGAAATCGAGCTAACCATCCCGGCCCCGATCGCCTACCTTGCAGCCGGCTCTCACTCAGGCTGGTGGTTTTTCAGAGCCATTCGGAAAACTCATGAGCGATGCCGCTGATCCCATTCGCATTCTATCGGTAGATGATCATCCGCTTCTCCGCGAAGGGATAGCCGCGCTCCTGGCGAATCAGCAGGACATCAAATTGGTGGCGCAAGCCTCCACCGGTAAGGAAGCTATACTACAATTCCGCTCGCATCGTCCGGATGTCACGCTGATGGACCTGCAGATGCCGGAGATGAGCGGCATCGATGCCATCATCGCCATACGAAGCGAATTTCGCGACGCGTCCATCATCGTTTTGACAACATACGCCGGTGACGCGCTGGCGCAACGCGCTTTGAAAGCGGGAGCGAAAGCGTACATCCTGAAGAACCATGTGCGCAAAGATCTTCTGGAAACCATTCGCGCGGTGCACGCCGGAACCAAGCGCATCCATCCGGAGGTGGCGGCGGAAATCGCCGCGCATGCCGCCGATGATGAATTGAGCGCCCGTGAAATCGAAGTGCTCTCGCTGGTTTCCAATGGCAAGTCCAATAAGCTGGTCGCCGATCAGCTGTCCATCACCGAGGAAACCGTCAAGGGGCACATGAAGAGCATTCTTTCCAAACTCGGTGCGCGGGACCGCACTCACGCCGTGACTGTGGCGTTAAAGCGCGGAATTATTCAATTGTAATCAGGCCGCGGGTTTCGTTGTGGCTTGGGCAATCAAGCGGAGCGCCCCGGACTTACGCAACGCGACGCGCGCATGAAAGAAACGGCCCTTGGCCGCGGCCACGGAAATGTCCAGAACCTTGGCTGTCTCCTTGATCGGCAACTCCTGGAAGTGAGCGACTTCGATCACCGCCCGCATGCGCGGACGCAGTTTACTTATGGCCCGGCGGAGAATTCTCCCGCGCTCGCTTTCTACACACTTTTGCTCGGGATTTGGGGAATGATCTGGAATCTCCACAGGCAATGCAAACTCCTTCCCGCGTAGGTCGTCCGGGGAAATCTGGCGCGCATTGCGATTCTTGCGGCGAATCATGAGCGCGGAATTCATCACGATTCGCGTGAGCCAGGTGGAAAATCTGCAATTCCCCTGGAAGCTTTTGATGTGCATGTACGCTCTCATCAGGGAATCCTGCACCGCGTCTTCGGCGTCTTCGCGGTTTTGTGTGATGCGCAGTGCGATCTTCAGCAAGCGCGGCGTAAGCGTCTGGCAGAGTGCCTCGAAAGCTTGTGGTTCGCCCCGTTTGGCATCTACTAATAGCCGCTCCTCGGAAACCTTTTGGATCGCCAGGCAGTCTCCCCTTTGTGGTGCGATGGAATTTATGGTTAAAAACATGGTTTCTCCCCCCCAGAGATTTGTTAGAAACTCGAACTGGTCACCCACACCATGCCAAATTCGTTCCAGCAGCGCATCCCAAGATGGAAGGGTCTTTGCGCCCCCCACGAAGGGGAACCAGTAGTACCACCTTTGAGTGGGCTTGCAATACCCGAAAGTCCGTAGGGCAACAGATGTTGAAATCAGTACTAGCCATTGAATGCGTACGTCTTCACAGACGGGTGCCAAACCGAGTGGATTTAGGGGAACTCGAATCAAACCTGCAGGCTTTCACTGCTCGTCGGAACGTGGAGGAATGACGATTTCACGCCGTCCGAATAAATGTCCATCGACGGAGAATGCGCCGGGACCCAGTAACGCAATTGCCGATGCGGTGATGACCATGAGTACCGCCACCATCGTGGTTAGGGGCGGTGCGGGAATCCAGGTAAACATGATTCCCAAGACGCACAAGCCCACCAGCGAACTGGCCAGCGGCGTCATGAACCCAATGATCAAACCTGCACCGCTCGCCAACAATATTGACGTAGCCATCCACACGATTGGGGACCGCCCTATCAAAGCTGTTAGTTCCAGGGTGCCCAGCAGTAAGGCAGTGCCGCCCAGCGCTGCGCGCAGCAGAAACAACCCAATGCCCGGCCTGCCGCTGGGAAAAGTGGAAAATAGTCTTTGCAGCGGCATCCTCCTGCTCGCGCACACAACAGACGCACGACAATCCAACCTAACCACAGGCCGTTCGACTGACAACCCTCAATGTCGTGATCTTTGACTAACTCTTTAGGGGTATTGGCTGCGCAGGCAATCGCTTCCTAGAGCTGGATAATTCCGCGGCGGATACCAATGGCAACTGCCTGCGTTCGATCGTTGGCGCCCAATTTCTCCATGATGTGCTTGACATGCACCTTAACAGTCTCCTCGGTGATCGAAAGCTTTTCGGCGATGTCGCGGTTGCGGTTTCCTCCGGCGAGTTGCGTCAGAACCTCGATTTCGCGAGTGGTCAGCGCTTCGTCGCTCAGATGCTCAGCCAGGCGAGCGGCGACCTGTGAAGGTATACGCTTTTTCCCAGCGTGAACCTGCTCGATTACTTCGATCAGATCTTTCGGTGGCATGCTCTTCAATATATAAGCCCGGGCGCCGGCTTCCAGCGCGCGCTGGATTTCCACATCGCCTTCGAAGGTGGTCAGAACAATCACGCGGGCCTCGGGAAATTCTGTGCGGATGGTTCGAATGGCCTCAACACCGCTTTTGTCGGGCAATCGCAAATCCATCAAAGTCACGTCCGGCCGGTGTTCCCGAAATTGCGCGATGCCTTCCTGCGCGGTGGACGCTTGCGCAACCAGCACCATGCCTGGTTGATTGTTGATCAGCGCAGCCAGCCCATCGCGCAACAGCGGATGGTCATCGACGGACAGAACACGAATAGCGGATGGCCCGGTCATTGATCGCGCTCGCTCGAGGATCCCCCGGCCACCTGCTTCCAAGTCGCCAGAAACCTGCTGACCCAATTGGATGTCGCTTGCGCGGCAGCGGGTACGAAGGCGATGCGACCCGGAACGATCAGTTCGACTTCGGTGCCGGCCGCCGCACGGCTGAACACCTTCAGCTCTCCGCCGATTCTTTTCGCTCGCTCTTGCATTCCAGACAGTCCCCAGTGCCTTTCGCGGCCGAAGCGCAATGTCTTCGAGTCAAACCCGGTGCCATTGTCCCGAACGAGTGTACGCAGTTGGTCATCGGCATATTCTAGTTCCACTTCGATCTTGTTAGCCTGCGCGTGGCGGAAGGCATTTGTCAAAGCTTCGTGTCCGATCCTGTAGACCTCGTCGCGAATTACGGGATGCAGGGGGCGAGCATGGCCCTCCACCGTCACCTGAAAGTCGACTCCATCGTGGCTACCGAATTCCTGCTGGATTTCCGAAAAGGCGCGACCCAGATCCAGGGAGCTCTGCCGCGTTCGGAGTCCTTCTACTGCGTTCCGGCCTTCCTCGCTAACCCGCGCCATCAAACCCAGGATCCGGTTAATCGCCGGTTTGACTGTGGACTGGGCGGGCGTTTGCTCGTTTACGACGTGGAGTTGCATGGAGGCGCTAATCACGCCCTGCAGCAGGGTGTCATGAAGCTCCTGAGCAATCCGCGTGCGTTCCGCCAGTCTCTCTTCAAAACGCAGCTTCATCCGGCGGGTCAGCGCCATCACTCGCAGTCGGAAAGACGCCAGCACCGCCAGGCCAACGAGCAACACGCCGCACCAACGAAACCACCAGGTCTGCCATAACGTCGGCTCGATCTGAAACGGCAGACTGGCTTCTGAACTATTCCACACTCCATCGCTATTGCTGGCCATCACACGGAAGCGGTATTGACCGGGCTGCAAATTCGTATACACCGCCTCGCGGCTCGCGGTAGGTTCCGTCCAGGACTCATCGAAGCCGTCGAGCCGGTACATGTACCTTACGCGCGCCGGGAACGCCAAACTCAATCCCGTATAACTCAGCGTGATCCTCTGATGTGGTGCAGGAACGCGAATCTCCTCACCCAACTTGATGCGTCGGCCATCGACAGCAATTCCATCCACATGAACTAACGCCGGAGGCGAGCTGAATTTCACCGACGTGGGACTAACAACAGAAAGGCCACGATTGGTGGAAATCCAGATTCGTCCTAGCCGGTCGGCGACTACCGTTCTGTATCGCTTTACACCCTGGGCGCTCAGCAGACCGTCTCCCTCACCAAATTCGCGGACGTCGGAGCCCTCCACCGTCTGGCGAATCAGCTTGTCCCCATCAACTCGCAAGATATGGTTCGCGGTCGCGATCCACAGAGCGCCACTTTTGTCCTCCTCGATTCCAAAGATTTCTTCCCGCAGCGAGTCCGGCGCGTCACCGGGAGTCTGAATGCTTCCGGAACGAAGCAACGCCAGGCCGTTGTCGGTTGCTATCCAAAGCACACCAGCTGAACCTGGCTGAAGACAGTTCACGTTCCCTGGAGGCAGGCCATCTTGAGTGGTGTAGGTTCGCCATCGTCCCTTTGACCAAGCACTCAGTCCGTTCGGGGTTCCAAACCACATGGTGCCGTCGGCATCCTCGGCGATCGACGACACCGTATTCGACGCAAGACCATTCGCGCGGTTGTAAGTGGTGAAGCGCCCGTCCTTTAGCTGGCTGACACCTGCGCTTAAGGTGCCGGCCCACACGCTGCCGTCGCGACTTTGATGCACCGCGTACACGCTGTCTTGCGCGAGTCCGTCCGCGGTTGTGTATGTCCTGGCGGTAAACGAAGAGCCGCTCTCTCTCAAGCGAGTCAGCCCGCGTCGCCGCCCGATCCAGAGTTCGCCTTCGCGCCCATCAATCGAATAGACGACATCGTCGTTCAGGCCTCCGGCGGTCACACGCTGGACTCGGCGGTCTTTGAGCCAATACAGCCCGCCATCGCCGGGAGCGAACCACGTGCGGCGTTGCTCGTCGACGTAAATTGCCCCGTTGCTCTGGGATGCCAGGCCATCAGAAGCAAAGTAGGTGGTGAACGCGCTATCGCGAAGGCGTTCGATGCCCCGTGTGGTTCCCACCCAGAGACTCCCTTCACGATCCTCGAACAGAGCCGTCACAGAAACAGCAGGGCGCTTTTGATCCGATTCCGCGGCGGAAACTCCCGCGTCGTCGATTCGCAGCAATCCCTTGGAGGTGGCCACCCAGACGTTGGAATCACCATCCTTAGTGATTGCGGTGATTTGGGCCTGCTCCAGTGCCTCGGAACCACCTCTTGACAGTTCCTTGCCATTCCAGTGCAGCAAGCCGCTGTCAGTCCCGATCCACAATTCCGAATTAGTTGCTAAAAGAGCGTTGATTTTCTTGTTTTGCAACTCGGCGCTCAAAAGCGTGACGCGCCCTTGGTCAAAATCGTAGAGGCCCTGTTCGTTAGTGCCCAACCAGACTTTTCCGTCGCGCGTTTCCGCCATCGAAATAATCACCCGGGGTAGCGCGCGTCTTGCCAGCAGGGTTATGAATCCGCGATTGCTGCTTCGAACTACCCCATTGGCGTACCCCGAGAGCAGCACCTCACCCCCTTCCCCTAGACACATTGCGGTTATTACGTTTGTTTCCTCGCCTTTGGATTCCAGCAGGACCTTCTGAAAGATTCCATCGTGATAGCGCAGCAAATTCGGCCCTTGCAAACGAATCCACAAATTTCCTTGCGCGTCCGTGGCCAGGCCCAGGACCGGGCCGAAGGGAACTCTCGACCAGTCGGAATGCTCAATGAGAACGAAACTTACTCCATCGAAACGCACCAACCCGCGATTTGTACCCAGCCAAAGATAGCCGTCTGGGGTCTGCGCAATGGCGTTCACCGGTCCGCCCGGAAACCCTTGTCCCGTCTCCCAGCGATCGTGCATGTATTCCGCAATCGCTTTGTTTGGGCTCAAGGCGCTGGCCGAATTCGCAGACCACAACACCGCCGGAACTGCTAAGAGCCAGCTCAACCACCAAGGATGTCTTTTCCAGCTACGGGAGGTATTCGAATTTCTCAACGACAACCTCGTTTTCGTTTTTCAGAGCTTCCTTGGCACTACGAAACACGTATAGGTTCATACGTACCGACTCGCTGGCATGCCCGGGTACTCCCGACGTAAACGCATGCTCGGCGACCGCGGGCACCTTCCCGCTGGCATGGGAGCCGCGAACCGTCTTGAACGAAACGCTGCCGGGCTCCCAACGAAGAGAGTGGGTGAATTCACCGGAAGGTAACGAGAAGCGCGAGGTGTTTTCGGCAACATAAAACGGTTGCAGTACGTATTGGGCATTCTTGATGGTTGGATCGCCCCACTGGCTAAGTTCTATGTCCATTTCCCTGTGGTTTTGGTCGGTGCCCGCGTAGTCCCAGGTAAAGATGCTGAATACTGCAGCGGGTTCCAACCGGGCCGTATCGCGGACCACAAACGAGTACGTCCCGTATCCTAAGCTACGCGTCAGACTGACTTCCGCGCAGGTCCATTGCCCGGAAGCCTTGGCGATGCGCAGGTGTAATGCACCCCTCGAATCCGCCCAGGCATTGTTCGCGTCATAATTGTTCAGCCCGCCGCGGTCGCTGGGAGCGTTTCGAATTCTCCATTCGTATCCGCTGAACTGAAGGGTTTTGGTGACTTGCGACGTCGGTTCCGAGCCCTTGACCGTAGCGACGGCGACAACGTCGCCGCCTGGAGCTGGTATTTCATCCAGCGTTGTTGCTGGGCGAAACCCTGCGCGAACCAGCATCGCGGCATAGTCTGTGCCCAGGTGCGTCGAATTCGTCCATGTGGAGTCCGGCCGAATCGTGGTGAACGGTTCTTCGACAATGGGCTGGATCCACCACTTCCCATTGCGCGCGTATAACACCAGCTGCAGCTTTGCATCGCCGCCGCTTACTCGACCTTCGATTATGTCCAGTTTGTCCGGACCGCCCTCAACTGCCGGGGGAACTCGAGTGAATTCGATGCCCGTGTCGGATGCGGGTTGCAGTCGGCAGCCGGCGAGAATACAAAAGCAACAAAGGCAAAACACGGCGAGTCCGTAGCTCGCCGTAGGTGAGGTAGCCCTCAGTTGGATTCGCGCTACGCCCATGGTGCCTTAAGGACGGGGCACCAAGTATAGCGCGTTTGGTCAAGCACAAATTAGACACTACTCAGCGGGACCACGCCTGTTGCCCAAATCAACCCAGCCATCATGCTTTCCACCGCCGCGTTTATCTTGCCAGCCACAGTACGTAGCGAACGGCGTGGAAAACGGTGAACTGGTAATGCCCTCTCAGAACGTTGTACCAATGCAGAATTCCTAGTGGATTCATAGTTCCTTGCCTCCGCAGATCGTGTGCCCGGCAAGGCTAGGTATATGAAAACGGCGATTGTCTTTGCATCACGTAATCGAGTGCTTTTCGCGCCCCTCTGACAGTGGACAGCCGCATACCTCAATCGGGTAGCCCTGGCCTTCGCGCGTTCCTATGCGGCTGTTCTGCAAAAAAACTAAATCTTTTTTTTCGACGGCTCATCAAATAGCCAGAAAGTGCGCGTGAAGGGAAGGAGACAAGAAATGCTGCAAGCCGGGGAAGCTCAAAATGGCCACACTCAAATTCCGTTTTCCCTGACGGTTCTGGAAAAGGAGCGTCCACGGCCAGGGATCGAACCAGCCAATCACAATTTCTCAGCTGCGGAGCGTACCCTCAGGCCTTACGAAGTCAATCTTTCGGGCGCCCAAGTGCTGCTTGGATCGGCCGCTGTACTAGCCTCGATCGCGTCGTTCTTGTGGGTTTTGATGAAACTGTGGCTCTTCGGACGGTGAGTTCGCCTTGCGGGGGTCGAGCCTTCTTAGATTTTTAGCCTCGGCAACCACTTAGCTTTTTCCGATGCCTTCTAATGCCTCCTATAATGGGCAACTCGGGCAACGGGAGAAGAATGGAATTGCGCAAGTACAGGATCGACAGCGAGCCCGAAGCGCGAAATTCACGCCTGTGGCTAGGGTATTCCTGGAGACACGCCTTACGTAGGAACGGTCTCACGATCCTTCTGCTCTTTCGCCGGACGCCTGATTTTTCCAAATTGATTGATCTCCACTTTGCCGTTAGGCATCACTGCTATGATTTGGAGACGCCCGCCCATCGCTTCTACGATCTTGCGCAAAGTGCTGACGTACATATCTGACCGACGTTCCATTTTCGAGACAGCCGCCTGGTTAATATTCAGCGATTCAGCCAAGGCTTCTTGCGTGAGTCTCATGGCCTCACGAAGTTCGTCAAGCGGCATTTGAGCGATCATTTCCTTGGCCATGGCTTTGCTGCGCTCTTGTGACTCAGGCGGCATTTTCGCCACCAGGTCTTTGAACTTCTTTGCCATAGTTATCGTTCCTCCCCTAAACTCCTCAGATGTGCGTCGTAGATATCGTCGGCCCTTGGTACGTTCTCCTCATACCAGCGTGCGTTCCCTGTTTTATCGCCTCCCAGGAGGAGAATCGCTGCACGCCTCGGGTCAAATGCGAACAAAACGCGATACGGTCGGCCCGAATGTTGGATTCGTAGTTCCTTCATGTTCTGGTGCCGTGAACTTTTGACAACATCGACATGAGGGCGAGGCAAAGAAGGTCCGAATTCCTCCAAAAGCTTTACTTTCGCTGCCACGCTCTCTTGTTCCGGAACGGAGAGGCTGTCCCACCAATCGCCAAATTCGTCGGCGTACTCGACCTCCCATTCCATAGATGGAATATAACCCAGAAGGAATGAATGGTCAACCACCAGTGCGCGCAATAGGTTCGGCGCTCGAGCGTTGACGGTGTGAAGGGAGCCAAGGGAGCCACATGCTCCCAGGCATGTTAGCGAACGATACGTGGAATTGGCTCACGGCGGGGACTTCCGCCTGACGTGGGCGGAGGATTGGTCTTGGCTTCGAGTTGCCCGGAAGCGTGAAATTTGGGCAACGCGGGCAACTCCTGCAGTTTAGAAAAGCGGTGTAAGTTGTTGATTAGTTTGGTGGACGAGAGGGGATTCGAACCCCCGGCCTCCTCGTTGCGAATAAACCAAGCGAACCCGACAGCAAGTGACGCGAGTTGTCCAGAGTGACGCGAAACCCTTGCAACACATCGCGTTTGTGCTCGCACAGCGCGACTTGAAGCGACCGCACTGGAAACCTGATGACCGGGGTGCTCAGGTGGGGTTATGGCACAAAGTACGGCACAAAATCCCGTAGTGTGCAGGACCGACCGAAGCACCCAAAAACCCCTGGCCATGTTTGGGTGCGAACCTGTGCGGATAGAATTGTTCAAAATTTTGAGACTCACCGCCGATATCACTGCCATTTACAAAGTCATCTCGAAGAAGACTCGGAGTTGTATAGCATGATGACGTCTCCTTCGGTGTGATGGCGTAGAACAGCTACTTTCTGACCATCGGCCGTAAAGCGAAAGTCGGGAATCAGCTCAGATTTGAAATTGGTGATTTGACGACCCTTGGAGCCATCCAGAGGGAGAAACCAAATGTTATCCACGCCCGTATTCTCGGACACAAGGGCTAAGAACCTGCCATCCGGGGTGAAATGAAAGGCGCTATTAGAGGGAGGGTCCGTGAAATGAAAGACGAATTTGGGATCGGCTGGCAGGTTCAAAACGCGAACAGAGGGATTTGGAGAATCCTGCAGATCCAGAAGTGTAATGTTGTCGGAGTAAATTCGCGTCTGCGGCGAGAAGGAGTTTAGAAAGAGGGCTAAAGTATGCCCATCAGGCGAAAGTGTCATTGCCCGGATTAGGCTGTTAGAAAAAACTGTTCCAGGGATTACTCTAGAACTGCCGCCAGCCAAGGGCATACGGTAAATGCCACGGGTATCTGCCCGGTCCAAGTAGTAGAGCCACTTGCCATCCGCTGAGCAATTCCAGAGAACAGGGCCCTTGGTGGAAACAAGCGAGGTGGGATCAGACCCGTCGGGGTTCACGTGCCAGATTCCGATCGGATTCTCTCCGTTTCGATAGAACCACGTGAGAATGATCGAACGTCCTGAGTCACAGACAGCGATGAAATCAATGACACTACTTGGATCCGAAAGAACAGTGACCATGTCAGTTTTGTTCGCGGAAGCCCGTATTACACGGGATCCTTGAGAAAGAAGAAGATCGCCATCTGGCGTCCAGTCGAGGCTCTTGAACGTCTGCTGCGGGACTATGCCCGGAAGGACAGACAGAGAATTACCGCTCGTTGCCGAAATTATATCAATCTCGTTCTGCTCGCGCGTCTGGATCGTCGCGAGGATCTTGCCGTCCGGAGATGCGCTTAGCATACTGTAATCGTTGGCATCTTTGGTGATTGGTCGAAATTGGCCACCTGGATAGGAGAAGGCTCCAATTTGGGTATTCCGAAAAAGTTGGCCGTCCTTTGATGCATATAACGCATAAATCCAACGGCCGTCAGGGACCCAGACTATGCCATGTACGAGTTTGTCGGTGAGCTTCACCCAGGGCGTCCAGTTGCCCTTTGCGAAATCAAAGAGGTCAATCTCTGCGCTGGAGTCGCCGGAGCCGTTGAGGAAAGAGGCGGCTACCGCCTTTCCATCAGGTGACCAAGCCACTGCCTGCAGGATCTGGTGCAACGGAACAATGAGAAGAACCTTTTCGTTGCTGCCGTCTGCATCAGCCTCGATCAACCGCCACTTGCCAATTTCTGGATCGTTGTCGCGAACGTACACGATGTGCTTGCCATCGGGAGAGAAGGTGGCATTGCTATCCACGTCCCGTGCAATCAGTCCTGGTGTGCCTCCAAGAACCGGGGCACGAAACAGGTTATAAGATCCAGCTGAACCCGAGATTGTCTCCCGGAAATAGAGATAATTGCCGTCGGGAGAGAATGCGGGAGTACTAAAGGTCTGACCAGTGGGTGGAACCACCCGGGTATCGCTGCCAGTGGCGATATTACGAAACCACAAACTTTCCTCTCCGTTGCCCCTCAGAACGCTAAGAATGAACTTGCCGTCGGGCGAAATTGCTGTCGGGCCGGCTCTGCCCGTATTCGTGACTTTGTTGACGGTGAAGTTGGCGAATGGCAGCACACGGGGGCGATTTGAGAAAGAATAGATGCCATAAATGGCTAAGGCAGCAAGAACAACGGAGCTACCAGCGATGAGACGAGACTTGGAGTAGGTAGCGACTGCGGATGAAGGGGTACCGGCGGAGGCTGCATTTTCAGTTGCGCGCGTTGCAGACCCAGCGGAATCTGCCGACGGCGAGGATGCAATGTTAGGTGCATCGCCGAGCATGTAAGGGCGGTCGGCAGCGAATTCGCGTGCAAACCGATGCAGATCGGTTCGCAGATCGCTGGCATGCTGGTAGCGCAGGTTCCGATCTTTGTCCAGGGCTTTGTTGATGATTTCCTCGAGTCTCGGCGGTACGTTCGGGTTGAAGTGAGAGGGAGGATTGGGAGGATGGTTCAGGATTCCATCGAAAATGATTCCGGGAGTTTTGCCGTGGAAAGGAAGCCGCCCGGTAGCCATTTCGTAGAGCACGACACCGAAAGAGAAAAGATCGCTACGTGCGTCAAGCTGCTCGCCCCGAACTTGCTCAGGGGACATGTACGCGACCGTACCGATTGTGGCTCCAGGACTCGTAAGGTGCTCGAATGCATCAGGGATTGTCGGTAGAGCGTCCAAGGTAGAGGCAGCGGTGAGTGGACATGACATCTTGGCGAGACCGAAGTCGAGGATTTTGGCTCGATTGTGGCCGCTGAGGAAGATGTTTGCAGGCTTGATGTCTCGATGGACGATGCCGGCCGAGTGGGCAGCGTCTAAGGCGTCAGCCACTTGGGTGGCAATCTCGATTAGAAGGTCGAACTCGAGAGCCTGACCACCGAGGAGCTTTTTTAAAGTTTGGCCACGAAGGAATTCCATGGCGATGAATACACGTCCGCAATCCTCACCGGTGTCGTAAATAGTGCAGATGTTCGGATGGCTCAGGGAAGAGGCAGCCTGGGCTTCGCGGCGGAAGCGCGCCAATAGCTGAGGATCGCTCGCGAGTTCGTCCGGCAGAAATTTCAGCGCCACGTTGCGGTGCAGCCGCGTGTCCTCGGCCTTGTACACTACACCCATCCCACCGCCGCCCAGCTTCTCAATGATGCGGTAGTGGGAGATGGTCTGACCGATGAATTGGGTAGGCGTGCCCATTGCCGGGAATGTTATGCCGCAATGAAAGGTCGGGTCAAACACGAGGAGAGATCAGGCGGTATACCTTCTGAGTAGAAAGTGCCGCTCAGCGCTGTGGAACAAGGGCGGCGTTGAACGGCAGGACGCGGCAGCGCGGATCAAGACGGGGCGAAGCCGCAAGACACTGGTCTGAAAGCCCGATAAACTGGGACGAGGTGATTTGTATGGTTCAAGGCGCAAAAGAAGCTGTGATGTCCTACATCAGAGCGATGGACGATAGGGACTATTCTGCGGCTCGAGATTATTTAGGCGACAACGTGCGCGTAAAAGGCCCCTCTGGCGAAACCTTTCGCAGCCCGGATGAGTTTCTGAAAATGATGGAGCAGCAACGCGGAAAATACGACATCAAGAAGGTTTTTGTGGATGGCGGCGACGTTTGCTTGCTCTACGACTTTGTCACGCCTAACGTGACTACTTTCTTCTGCTCATGGTATCAGGTCAAGGACGGAAAGATAAGTTCGATCCAGACCGTCTTTGATCCCCGGGCATTCGCAGGGGCACAATAGTCACTTGGGCTGAGACAGCCCGACTCGCCGGAGCAGTTCATCGTGACTTCGGCGCTCTCGTACCTCCCTAACCATTTGATCGACTTGATGCAGCACTTGCTCAGTGGCCATTAAACGGAAATGATCCCTGTTCGAGCATACGGTAATTGCCTGTTCCGTAAACTCCCCACCGAGGATTTTACGGTCGAGATTCTCAAGTTTCAGACGCGCCAGAGCAGCTCGCGTACTTGAAGCATCCGAGAAGATCAATCGAAGCGAAGGTACGCGCTCCCGGACTCCTCGGAACCTTTGCACGAAAACCTCGAAGCCCGGTGTTTCAGCGAATGGGCGGACAATATCGGCGGCAGCCCGCTGGAGCACCCCGATATCTGCTTGAAATTTTCGCAGCACCTTGACCAGATACTCGTGAATGTTCAGCCATTCATCGAGGGAAGCTGCCGCCTCTCCGTACTGTTTGAGGTCGCCAATCCACATGTCCGGACGTTCGGGATTGATCCTGCCAAGCACACGCGTCACAAAACAGGTCTCCAGACTCAGATTGCACCCTAGGGAAAGGAACGCATCAATCGGAGGTAGAGGTTCACTGGAGGGGGCTACGACCATCTCGAAGCCCATATCAGCGCCCAGCGAAAACCCAACCATGATGACCATCGACGGGTGGACGTGACCGATAACGTCTCGGAGCCACTCCCGCAGGATGGTTATGTGTTC
>DASPVD010000007.1:0-5318 GCA_035622555.1 Candidatus Eremiobacteraceae bacterium
TCGTTGGCGTGTTCGGCATCGTTTTGCTGAGCATAGACCATGCCCAGACTGTAGTTGGCTTCCGGGTCGTCGGGATTCAGGGCCAGCGCGCGTTCCAGAGTGCTTTTGGCCTCGGGCCAGTTCTTCAGATGACGGTAAGCGCTGCCCAAATTCTGAAGAGCAATGGAATGTTTCGGATCGATCTGAAGAGCGGCTTGAAAATATTGGATGGCCTGATCGTAATTCCCTTGCCGCGCCGCCAGAATGCCCAGATTATTCCAGCAATTCGGCAAAGTGCCGGGATACCCGGGATGGAGTTTCAGCGCGCGCTGGAAGCAATCGGCGGCCGCGTTGGTTTTTTGCTGTTGCAAATACGCGCTGCCCAGCCCGTACAAAGCCTCGGCGCTGGTTGGATCGTCTTTCACCGCTTGACCGAAGAACTGTTCGGCCTGTTCGAAATAGCCTCGTTCGAAAAAAACGAAGCCCAGGGAAAGGTAATTGCGCTCGAATTGATAGCTTTCACGAAAACCGGCAAACGGCAGCGCTTTGGCTAAACGCTCCGAATCGTTGCGCGGAATGCTTCGAAAATCGGCCTCGTATTTTTCTTTGGAAACCACTCCTTGATAAATTTTCACAATGTTTCCGGCAGGATCGATGAGGAAGGAAACAGGCACACTGATGTCGCGATGGCGGTCGAATAATTGCCGGTACAGAAGGTTGTACGTGGCGATTACATCCGGAGACGCCTGGAGCACCGTGAAGCTGTATTGGTCCTTGATCGGTTTGCCCACAGTACTGTGCGCGCCTTCGACGTCATCGACGCGGACGGTCAGCAACTGCAGCCCGGCTCGTGCCCACGCTTCATGCGAACGTTCGAATACCTGCAGATCTTCTTGAGCGTTGGCCAGCGATTCAGACCAAAAATGCAGCAGTACCGGCTTGCCACGCCGGGAGAGCAGATCATGAGTTTGACCGGACTCATCGGTGAGAGAAAAATTGGGAGCCAGCACCAGCACAATCAGCCACGTTTCGACTTGATGCGGCAGCGCAAGCGGCTCCGGTGAAGCAGCATTCGCCGGTAAAGAGGCGGGGCGAGCAAACGCCTCGATGCGTGTAGGCGGCTGTCCTTCTTCCACCCAGATTCGATGATTGACCGGCAGGTCCTGCAGTTTTTGCATGAGTCCGCTGGGCCACTCGATGGTGGCTTGTACTGGCGCGGTCTGCTCTCCCAACCCGAAGAAAAGCTCTCGCGAGTGTTGTGCCAGAAATCCGGAACCGCAACGGATCGATCTGGTTTGCCGGCCAAACTTGGTCTCGACGGTTATTTTCGCGCCAATCGCGTCGCGATTACTCTTCTTTCCGGCTAAGCGAAACGATATCGCCGGCGGAAGATTCGCGATGACGTTCTTCAAATAACGAAGTTGCGGGCTGTTACGATTTTTCAGCACAACTTCCAGCCTTCCGTCACCGTCGAAGTCTCCCAGCGCGAAGCTGCGGCCGTCCTGGATGAAGTCCAGATCAGCCACAGCGGAAACGTCGGAAAAAGTTCCGTCGTGATTGTTCATGTACAGCATGTTGCGTTCGAATCCGCTCCAAGTGCGGTCCGAACGAATCAGGTCGTTCACGGCGTTCCAGGCCTGCTCGTATTCATGGCTGGGCCTGGCTTCATTAGGTGAGTTGTTCACCACCTGCCGCCAGAAAAAGCTATTGAGGTCGTCGCGGCTAGGGCAGGTGATGAATCCGTTCGCGATATACAGATCAGGGAATCCGTCGTGGTCAAAGTCCCACGCGTCGCTGCACCAGGCCCAGCGGCCCATCATTGCCCCGGAACGCATGCTGGAGTCCGAAAAGTGATCGTTTTGGTTTTCGAACAGGCAGTTGCCCATGGCATGTTGATGGTATTGCGCGCGAACCGTGGCATCGGCGTCGCGCTGAAAAATGTCTTGCTCCGAAACGCGAATGCCTGCGGCAGTCCACATGTTGGCCACGTACAGGTCGTCGCGGCCGCGGTTCTGGAAATCAATCCACGCGCCGCTCATGCCCGCGCCAATGTCCTCGACGCCGGCCTGCGGGGCCACGTCGGTGAAGGTGCCGTTTCCGTTATTCCGATACAGGTTTTTGCGCCCAAAATCGTTGACCACGTACAGGTCCGGCCAGTTGTCGCCGTTGTAATCGCCCCAGGCGCAACAGAAACTGAAGCGCGTGTTGTTTTGATCGAGCTTGGTTTCTTTGGTGACGTCGCGGAAGGTTCCATCGCGATTATTGCGCAACAGGAAATTCGGCGGACCATTTTCGGCATCGTCATAGGGCATGGGATAGCGGTATTGGTCCGCGCCCTGATAATACGAGTAAAGGCAAATATACAGGTCCACCCAGCCGTCGCGGTCGTAATCGGCCATGGCCGCGCCCGTACAAGTGCCTTGGGGTGGATTCGCGAACTGAAATGCATCCGGCTTGAGCCGGAACCTGGTGCCGCCCTGATTCAGGAAAAGGAGCGGTCCGTTCGACCGGACCACGATCAGATCCTGGCGGCCATCGTTATCCACATCGACCAAAAAGGCGCAAGCGGAGTACTCCAAAACGCCAACGCCCGCAGCCTCGGTAATGTCCTGGAAGGTACCGTCACCCCGGTTACGAAACAGGCGATTCGGCAACCCCGCGGGCTGGCAAATGTAGATATCGTCCAGGCCATCGCCGTCCACGTCGGCAATCGCGATTCCGTTGTGCCCATATATATCGATGCCGGTGGCGCCATCCAAAACGGTTCGCCAGTGATCGGTCCCTGGAAGTAGCTGGGCGGTATAGGAAGGATTGCCGCCGAACGCGTGTGAGGTGATGTCCTGAAAAAGGGGAACGAACGAACGGCTGCGCTCCTCGTTGAGTGTTTTCCAGCTTTCCAGCTGTACTTTTCCCGCCGTGGGCCTGTGCCAGCGTAGTTCCCAATGCCCAACGCGTTGCTCCCGATGGAAGCCGCTGCCTGTACCGGCCAACTCAAACCGCATGATGGTTGTAAGCGAAACAGGTCCCGCCGGATCACCTTGCGCGTGGATGCTGATGATCTGAAACTCTGCGTTGAGTACATTCGAAAATGTCGACAGCGCCGAACGCAATTCCGTGAGAAAGGCTTGGCTGGGAAGATGAGCGTCCGCCGGATACTCCACCTTCCACGCCTTCAGAAATGAGGTTTCGCGGGCCATTCTTTCCTGGACTGGCTTTAGGGAAGTACCCAGAAAATTGCTGGACATTACCTCAGCAAGTGCCTGGTTCGCCTGCGGCGATTGCAGCAATTGAGCGCTCCACTCCCGGAAGATGACCTCGATTTCATCCTGGTACTTCTCAGTGATGAATTCATCGAAGCCGGCCGGGACCTTGCGCAGTATTGCGTCAATGTCTCGTTGGACGCGGTATTCCGGATGGAGTTGCAGCTCGAGGGGGGACGTACTCTTGTCAGGACCAAAACTCAACAATGGCCGGAACGGTAGGGGTGCGGGAAGCAATGCCAGGGGAGCGAGCTGACAATACTGGAGAAATTCGCGACGGCTAAGATGGACAGAACCCCGGCTCTTCCGCAACCTGCTCAGACAGTGCTCCCTGAAGCGTTCCTGAGAAAACGGCAATGTAGCATCGGGGTCACGACGCGTCAAGTTTGTAGGCCGCATGGCCCCGACTACGGCAAATCGCTGTGCTACTCTTGCAGGGAATTGATACGACGCACAGTAATGGAAATGATTCTGCTCCCAACCAGGCGATGGGTGTCCATAGCGCTGCTGCTCTTGGCGGGAAGTTGGCCACAACTGGCCACGGGCCAAGGCGGCGATTCCGTCCAGACACATCTCGGCAAAGGCTATGACGCGCTCAAGCAGGAGCAGTACGACGTGGCCGAAAGCGAGTTTCGCGCTGCCCTAGCCATGGATTCAGGGCTGGTCATGCGTGCGCGGTTTCCGCTGGCGATCGCGCTTTTCGAAGAGCACAAGTACGTGGAGTCGCGCCAGGAACTCGAGAATGTTCGTCAAGCTTCCGGCGAGCAGCCTGGAATTTCGTATTATCTCGGGCGAATCGATCTGGAAGAACGCAAGTACAGGGGCGCAATCGAGAATCTGACGAAAGCCAGTTCCCATCCACCTTATCCGGATACGGCGTTCTATTTGGGGCTCGCGTATATGAAGGACGGCTCCGACGCGGACGCGGAAAACTGGCTGAAAAAAGCCATTGCCGTGAACCCCGATGATTCGCGCGCCGAATACCAACTGGCCACCTTGTACCGGAAACAGGGCCGCACCGACGACGCCAACCGGATTTTTCAGCAAGCCAAGGAAACCAAGGCGCGGAGCGACAAGTTAAGCCAGTTGAAGTACGAATGTGCGCAGGTTTTGGACCGCAATCCCATCGAAACCGCAGCCCCGGTCTGCGATCAACTCTACGATCCAAACGATGTCGACAAGCTGACCGCGCTCGGGGTGCTTTACGGCCAGCACGGCTACCTCGAACAAGCGTTGAAGCCACTGCACCGGGCCGCGGAGTTGGCGCCGCAGTCTCCTCAAATGCAGTACAACTTGGCGTTCACTTATTTCCAATTGAAGCGATTTCAAGAGGCGCGTGCGTCACTTGCGGAAGCGGTGCAGCGCTGGCCCGACCTATTCCCCATCAATTCTCTCTATGGAGCGGTCCTGTGGAACTTGGGTGAAGTGCTCCCGGCCTACCAGGCGCTCCATCACGCCCACGAATTGAATCCACAAGACGCCGCCACTTCGGAGCTGTTGTATCAGGCGAGCCTCGCGTTAGCCAATCGAGCGGAACAAAAGGGCGCTTCCAGCGAAGCATTGCGCTACTTGCAGGAAGCCGCAGTCCTTGCTCCCAAGGCTCAAGGGCCACACCAACGCATGGCCGAAATATACAAACGCACTGGACACCCGGAACAGCAGAAGCAAGAGGAACAGAAGGCCAAAGAATTGGCCAACGCTCCGGCGCACTAGCTCAGCCTAAGGGCTTATTCCTCATGCTTGTTGCGGATCACTAGCCGCTCACGGGTAAGCGCCGGATTGGCAGCGGGAAAAGATTTGGCTGGGAGGCCTGGACTCGAACCAGGATAGCCAGATCCAGAGTCTGGAGTCCTACCAATTGGACGACCTCCCAGCGGTTGCAAACACTGGACTTACATTATAGCGTGCGTTTCGGCGCCGGGGCAAACGGAGCAAACTACGGGCCATCTGGACATCACTTCTTTTCGATACTCGGGGTACCGAGCTAGCAATTGGCTGGCCCAGCATAGCATGGGGCTGGACGCAGCAACTGCCAGGTCACGGTAAATGGACCGGTCGAGCTAGCAACGGTTTGGGCGG
>DASPVD010000008.1:0-27588 GCA_035622555.1 Candidatus Eremiobacteraceae bacterium
TCCTGCATGTACGCGTGATCGTCGCCAAACGAACCGTACTCGTTCTCGACTTGAACCAGCAGAATCGGTCCGCCATTGCCAATCTGCAGGCCAGCCAACTCCTGGCCCAGACGCTTGATCCATCGCGAGGCGGGGTCGATAAACTTGGGATCGCGGCTGCGCACAATCGTGGAATGATCCTTCAGCAACCACGCGGGGAATCCGCCGAACTCCCATTCCGCGCAGGCGTACGGGCCCGGACGCAAAATGACGTACAAACCTTCTTGCTGCGCCTCGCGAATAAATTGCGCCACATCGTAATTGCCGGAGAAATCGTACACGCCGGGCCGCGGCTCATGGACGTTCCAGAAGACATAAGTGGTGATGGTGTTCAAACCCATAGCTTTGGCTATGTGCAAGCGGCCGCGCCAATAGGCGCGAGGGATGCGCGCATAATGCATCTCCCCGGAAATAATCTGGAAAGGTTTGCCATTCAGAACGAATTGGCTGCCCTGCGCCTGGAAGTTCGCTGGCGCAGACTGGCGGGCCGACACAATGCAAATGGCGACAAACAGAAGTACCGCGAGCAAAAAAGCGGGATTTTTGGAGAGCATAACGCCAGTTTGCCAGCAGGAATGCGGGTTGCCAAGCTAGGCCCGGTTGGCAAGGCTTTCCGGTCGCGCTTCCTGCAAGCAGAACTCCGGACGGTGAAAGAAGCCAGGCAACTCCGCTAATCGCCGCTGCAATTTCTCGAAGTTGTCGGCGCGCACCGTGACATGGCCGAGCTTGCGACCGGGACGTGCCGATTTGCCATAGAGGTGCAAATGCGTGTTGCTGACCCGCAACACCTCATGGGGATCGGGCAACTCGGCGATCAGATTCACCATGGCGGAATAGCCAATGGTCGCGGTTGCGCCCAGGGGCATGCCCAATATGGCGCGCAGGTGATTCTCAAATTGGCTGGTGACCGCGCCTTCGATGGTCCAATGGCCGGAATTGTGCACTCGCGGAGCGATTTCATTCGCCAGCAGCTTCCCTTCGGTTTCGAACAGCTCCAGGCAGATTACCCCAACATATTCCAGCGCTTCTAAAATACTTCGCGCCGCCACTTCGGCGGATTGCTGCAGCGCCGGCGAAAGATGCGGAGCGGGCGCAAGCGACAGCCGCAGGATTCCTTCACGATGATGATTTTCGATCAGTGGGTAAAACGCGATTTCCCCGGAACAGCTGCGCGCGGCAACGATCGATAGTTCCCGTTGGAAGGGAACAAATTTTTCCAGGATTAAAGGAACATCCGGCAATTCCAGGCGTGCTTTTTCCGCCTCCTCGCTATTCCGCAGCAGCCACTGGCCCTTGCCGTCATAGCCCAGCCGGCAGGTTTTCAAGACCGCGGGCAGACCCACCTGCTTCAAGGCGCTATCGAAGTCCTCACGCTTCGAGACTTCCGCGAAGCCGGTCGTGGGAATGGCCAAACGTGCGAACAGCGCTTTTTCGCGGCGGCGGTCTTGGGCTTCTTCCAGGGCGTTGGGCGCGGGATAAACGGCAACCCGGGTGGCCAGGAACCGCGCGGCTTGCACCGGCACATTTTCGAATTCGTAGGTCGCCAGTTGCAAGCCGTGCGCGAACTTCTCCAGCGCTTGCTCATCGATGAATTCGGCAGTGACGCGTTGGGCGATACGCCCTACCGGCGCTTCCGGCGACGGATCCAGAAAACGGAAATGCAGCCCCAAGGGGTACCCGGCCAGAGCCAGCATGTAACCAAGTTGCCCACCGCCCAGGATACCGATGGTCATGCGCGCTTTTTCCTGCTGGGCTTTGCGGCGGGCGCGATCACCTCCGCAAATTGCCTTGCGGCCTTGGCGGGATCCGGAGTGGCCAGAACTTTGGTGCTTTGCGACTCGCGGAATTTTCGCAGCGACTCACGCACGTTTGGATATTTGCCGCCAAGGATCGCAGCAGCCAGCAGAGCGGCGTTGATTGCTCCCGCTTTTCCGATCGCCAACGTGCCCACAGGAATTCCGCCGGGCATTTGCGCTATGGAGAGCAGCGAGTCGAGGCCCTTGAGCGCCTTGGATTCGACTGGAACGCCAAGCACCGGCAAAACGCTTTTTGCCGCGGCCATGCCGGGAAGATGGGCCGCCCCGCCGGCGCCCGCAATGATCACTTCGATGCCGCGCTGCTCGGCTGATGAGGCGTATTCAAACAACACATCCGGCGTGCGGTGCGCGGAGACGACTCGAGTTTCATAAGGTACCCCGAGCTGCTCCAGGGTCTTCACCGTGTTTTCCATGGTCTCCCAATCGGAAGTGGAACCCATAATGATGCCGACCAGCGGTATTGAACCCGAGCTTGTAGTGCCTTGCGAGTTGTTGGGCATAGGTGGTGTAACTGATTTTCGTCCTTCGCCGAGTGTGACAGAAAACAGAAGGCCGGCCGCGGTGGCCGGCTCAAGCTCGCAAGAAAGTCTCATTCTACGGCGTTTTTACTCTGGACGCGAATCCTCTGTGAGGCTTTCTGGTCGGTGTACCGCTGTTTCCAGGTATGGCGGACCTGGCCAACCAGATAAAGCGAGCCAGTAACGAAGACCGCATCCTGCGAATGGGCGTTTGCGAGCGCGGTTTCCAGAGCGGCGTCGGCGTTGCTGATGACAGAAGACCGCACAGCGTGGTGACCGGCAATGCGCGCTAGTTGTTCTGCGCTGACCGCGCGTGGATTGCCAGGTTGCGTGAAGATCACTTCGCTGGCGTGCGGGAACAAAAGCCCGGCAACTTCATCCACGGCCTTGTCTCGCATTGCGCCGTAGATCAGAATGATGCGGCGTCCGGCGAAATTTTCTTCGATGAAGTGCGCGAGTTCGCGCGCAGCGCCAGGATTGTGGGCTCCATCCAGATACAGGTCTGGCTGCGATTGCAGCTTTTCGAGGCGACCCGGCCATTGTGTCTCGGCGATGCCGCTCTCGATATTTTCGTCAGAAACCGTATAGCCTTTCGACTGCAGTAGGCGCGCCGCGCCGACGGCGCTCAACGCGTTTTGCAACTGAAAACGCCCTGGCAATGGCGGCGCCAAAGAGAACGGCGTTCCGGTGGCGATTTCGGTGGCCTGGG
This sequence comes from Candidatus Eremiobacteraceae bacterium, assembly GCA_035622555.1. Taxonomy (GTDB): domain Bacteria; phylum Acidobacteriota; class Terriglobia; order Acidiferrales; family UBA7541; genus Acidiferrum. The sequence continues at coordinate 3,084 of DASPVD010000008.1, forward strand.
CAACCACGCAGCCACCTGCTGCTGTGTTCTCGCGGTCAACGTGGAATGCGGCTGCCGTCTCGATGAGCGGGCAATGCAATTCAGCCGCGCGGTTCCGCAATGTCGCCAGCGCCGGTGCCACCTGCGGGGCAATCACCGCCGGTACGCCATACTTCAGGATGCCCGCTTTTTCTCCGGCGATTTCGGCGAGCGAATGCCCCAGAAAATTCTCGTGGTCGAAATCGATGCGTGTGATGATGCTGACCACGGGCGTAATGATGTTGGTGGCGTCCAAACGCCCCCCCAATCCCACCTCGATCATGGCAAATTCCACCCGCTCGCGCGCGAAAGCTTCGAACGCCAATGCCGTCACGCATTCGAAATAGGTCGGATGTGCGCGCAGCCTGCCTTCGGCGAGCAGTTGTTCGATCACCGCATGAATTCGCGTGAAAGTGGCCGCAAACTGCTCATCGCTGATTTCTTCGCCGTTCACGCGAATTCGTTCGTTGATGCGTTCCAGATGCGGCGAGGTATTCAGTCCGGTGCGAAAACCCGCATGCCGCAAAATCGATTCCATGAACGCGGACGTGGAGCCTTTTCCATTCGTGCCGGCGATATGAATCGTGGGATAAGCGCGATCGGGCCTGCCCAGGCGTTCCAGCAGAACGGTGATGTTTTTTAGATCGAATTTGGCGGCTGCCCCTTGCGTGGGCGCGGCTAATTCACGGCCCAGCGATAGGAGATAGCGAACCGCCGCAGGGTAGTCCATCTCAAGATGTGAGCAGGTCCAGGGTGTTGGCGAGAAATCCCTTCAGATCCTTGCGATTCACCACCGCATCCAGGAAGCCGTGCTCCAGCAGAAATTCGGAGCGCTGGAAACCCTCGGGAAGTTTCTGCCGGATGGTCTGCTCGATGACACGCGGCCCGGCGAAACCGATCAACGCTCCGGGTTCGGCTATGTTCAAATCCCCGAGCATGGCGAAACTCGCGGTGACCCCGCCGGTTGTGGGATCGGTGAGCACGGAAATGAAAGGTAGTTTTTCCTCATCCAGACGGGCCAAAGCCGCGGCGACTTTCGCCAGCTGCATCAGGCTGATGGTCCCTTCCATCATCCGGGCGCCTCCGGAGCAGGACACGATAATCAACGGCTGCCGCGTATCCATCGACAGCTCGATGGCCCGAGTCACCTTTTCTCCCACCACCGCGCCCATCGAACCGCCAATGAAGCGAAACTCCATGGCGCAACAAATCACTGGCTTGCCCGCGAGCTGGCCCTCCGCCGTGATGATGGCGTCATTCATGGCCAGTTTCTTTTGCGCTTCTTTGATCCGGTTCGCATACGGTTTGGTGTCCACAAATTTCAGCGGATCGGTGGACACCATTCCCGCGTCATGCTCGGTCCATTTCCCGTCCAGCAGCATTTCCAGGCGTTGCTGCGCATTCATGCGGAAGTGGAACTGGCACTTCGGGCAAACCAGCAGATTTTGTTCCAGGTCGTTCCGGAAAACGATGGCGCGGCAGGACTCACACTTCACCCACAAGCCTTCGGTGCGCACGCGGCGCTCTTCGGGCGGAGTGGGCTGATCGATTGCCTTTTTATCGCGTTTGAACCAAGCCATAAGAAAAGTCGTCGGTCATTAGACTGATTCACTTACAACTACGAACGAATCATTCCAAACCTTCACTAGCAATCCCACACAAAATACGGCGCATCCAATCTAATTTACTTGCAACTAAGAACTAATGACTTACAACCTTCAGTAGTCGATGCCCCGTTGCGCCAGTATACCTTTGGTGTACGGGTGTTTCACTTCTTTCATTTCCGTGACCAGATCGGCTTGTTCCACCAGTAAAGGGTGGGCATTCCTGCCGGTACAGATGACGTGCACCTGTTCCGGCCTGTTTTTCAGGGCATCGGCGACCTTTTGAGCGTCCAGCATCTTATAGCTGATGGTGTAATTGATTTCGTCCAGGATCACCAAATCGTACTTCCCACTATAAATCGCGTCCCGCCCCGCTTCCCAGCACTCCTCCGCCAGGCGAATATCCTCCGGGTCGGTCTCCGCTCCGCCGATTTTCACGAATCCGCGGCCCATGGGACGAATTTCGAATTTGTCGTCACCCAGCAGTTTGGCCGCATCCAGCTCGCCGTAATGCCAGGAACCCTTGATGAACTGAACCATGAGCACCCGCAAGCCTTGGCCGACCGCGCGAAATGCGGTGCCTAGCGCGCAAGTGGTTTTCCCTTTGCCGGGCCCGGTATAGACCATCAGCAGACCTTTTCCTTCCGGCATGACTATCCTCATTGCTGCGAACGCCAGCGTAAGCGCAGAATTTCAGTGTGCGGAGCCATCCACGAAACGTCAAGTTGGCTTAGGACCGGACTGCTTGGCGCCACCCGAAGCGTTTGCAGGCTACAGTCCTAATTTCTTGGTCAACGCTGCGGCAATTAAGCGCACGTGTTCCAGCGCCGTTTCGGTCAATGCTTTGTTCGCAGGGGCCTGCGCATCTTTCAACACAATCCACAAACCTGGGCGGTACACTTCTTCGTCGCCCGGACAGATCGCTCCGGTCAGTTGAGAAATTTCCAGGCGTGGTTTCGTGGTAAGGTCCAGGTCTGTCAAATGGGAGCCGTCCGGCGTCGGAGGCGGGTGCGCCACCAAGTCGGTCAGAATGCCGCGGGCATCGTCAATCAAATCGCGAAATCCCTGGGTAACCAGTATTCCGTCGATATCCCGGGGCGTGGGTTGTTCAACCTGCTCGAGATCGTAGTCGGGCAGCGGCTTTGTGAGCGGTATTTCAATGGCGACGGACGGGTTGTTCTTGTCGGGAGCAATGCGCATGGGAATAAAGTGTCCCGCCGCCTACGAATTCACGCAATACCTAAAATTGCGGTTCGGCGCTAACACGCAAGCGCCAGTTCCGACATGGTTGCCTACTTTGGGTATGGGCTGCCGGAAAGAATGGCAAAGGCTCGATAAAGCTGTTCGGCAAGCATGACTCTCGCCAGTTCATGAGAATAGGTCATCGCGCTCAGAGAGATTTTCTGTCTGACCCGGTCGCGCAGCGCTTCGGGAAAGCCATCGGCGTCACCGCAGACAAAAATCAACTCGCGGGTACCACGGTCACGCAGCTCGCCTAGCCATTTGGCGAAACCACTGGAGTCGTAGGCCTTGCCTGACGCGTCAAGCAGCAGGAACGTCGACGTGCGTTCCGCATCCAATTTCCGCAACGCCGCGGTTTCATCGCGGACTTCGGTCAGCTCGATGGCGCAGTAGCGGCTGATCCGCTTCACATAGTCGGCAAGCATGGCGTTCAGTTCCGGGCGCCGCGTTTTTCCCAGCATCAGTAGGCGAATCTTCATGGCGTGAGTTCGTGACCCGGCGGGCTCTAGACTTGACTTCGAGAAATCCAGCGCAGAACTCGAACCGTTACGGTTGCGGGTAATCTTCGGTCATAGACGAACGGGAGTCCGCGCGATCCGGTTCCTCCGCCAGCACCAGCGAAGGCGCCGCGCGCCACAATCGCTCCAAATCGTAATACCGGCGCGCCTGTTCGCCAAATACATGCACGATGAAATCTCCGAAATCCAGCAGCGCCCAATCCGCCGAGCGATGCCCTTCTCGATGCCGCGGCACACGCTTCAATTCTCTGTACAACACTTCTTCGATTTCGTTGCAAATGGCTTGTAGTTGCGGAGTGCTGAATCCCGTGCAAATCACGAAGTGGTCTGTGAAAGCCGCGTGGCCAACCAGATTCAGCACCGTGATTGCGCCGGCTTTCTTGCTTTGCGCGGCCTGTACCGCCAGCCGCACGCCTTGCGGGAGCGCTTCGAACCTCAACGATACAACCCCTGTTTTAAAATGTATTCCTCCACTCGAGCCGACACAAGCCCATGGATGGACTGTCCGCGGTTCGCTTTTTTGCGGATGTCTGTGGCGCTGGCCTCGCTGGCCACGTTCTCGAGTAAGTACACCGTGCTGCGATGCAGACGCGCTACAATCGGCGAACCAGCCGCCACCAGTTCTTCGTCCTTGTCCTTCGCACCGGGCGCGGCCTGCAGATCCGGTGGAATCACCAGGCGCAGCGCTTCCAGGCGAATCCCGGGGCGATTCGCAATCACGAAATCACAAAGGCCTAAAAGCGTTTCATATTCCTTCCACATTGGTATATCCAGAAACGCGTCGGCACCCACAATGAAAAAAACGCGGTCGCCCGGCCCGTTGTAGGTGTGCCGGAAATAGCGCACGGTATCGATCGAGTAATGCAGTTGGATCCCCCTGAAATCCTCGCCCGCTTCCGCCAGCGACGGCACAAAATGGGGGTGGTCCCCGCAGGCCAGCGCCACCATGGCGAAGCGATGTGGGAACGGCGCCAGATGCTGCTTCAGTTTATGCGGAGGCCGGCTAGCGGGAATGAAGTGAATCTCGTCGAAGTTGAAGCGCCTGTCGGCGCTCCTCGCAACTGCTAAATGGCCGGAGTGGATCGGATCAAAGGAACCGCCGAACAGTGCCACGCGCCGTGGTTGGTGTTTTGCCGCTGTACGCTGAGCTTGCGCTGTGGTCAATCCGCCTCCCTCGAGGATACTGCCCTAAATTCTCTCACGAAAATACTTGGTTCCAGCGAGGTTCATTCCTCATGGTCCGAAGCATGCGCAACGCCGGATTGTCCCAATTCTCCCTCATGATCACTCACATCCTCAAGTTCCGCCCGGTCTTCCGCCGTCGGCTTCGGAATCCTTTCTAGCGCTCCGGCGATCGAGCGGACTAAATCCTTGACCCCTTCGCCGGTAGCCGCGGAAGTTGCGTGAAATTCCAGCGCGCGTCCTTCGCAAAAAGCGCGCAGCCGCTCCAGCTTGCTGCGGTCGGTGGTGGCATCCAACTTGGTGGCGACTACGATTCGCGGCTTGTTCGCCAGCGATTTGCTGAACGCCGCCAATTCACCCTCGATCACCTCGAACGCCCGTAGCGGATCCACTTCCGCCATATCGCTGGTGTCGATCAAGTGCACCAGCAGGCGCGTGCGTTCCACATGACGAAGGAATCGCGTGCCCAATCCCGCTCCTTTGCTGGCGCCTTCAATCAACCCGGGCAGGTCCGCGACCACAAATGTTCGTCCCAACTCCGCGCCGGAACCGCCGGTGCCCCCGTCAGCGTTCACCACACCCAGGTGTGGCTCCAACGTCGTGAACGGATAATTGGCAATTTTGGGCCGCGCTGCGCTGATGACCGAGATAAGCGTGGACTTGCCGGCATTGGGAAAACCCACCAGACCCACATCCGCCAGAAGCTTCAATTCCAGGCGCAGATGCCGCTCCTCCCCGGGTTCGCCTTCTTCTTTTTCCCGCGGCGCCTGGTGCCACGGTTTCGCGAAGTGTTGATTGCCCCGGCCGCCTTTGCCTCCGTGAGCAACCAACACGCGTTGCTCCGGCTTTTTCAAGTCCGCCAGCAATTCCGCGCTATCACCGTCGAATACCAGCGTGCCCAAGGGAACCTTCAGGACCATGTCGTCGCCGGAAACCCCGGTGCAGTTCGATCCTTCACCGTGGCGCCCGCGATCGGCTCGGAACTCGCGGTTGTAACGGTAACGCAGCAGCGTATTGTCGTTGGGATTCGCTTCCAGATACACGCTTCCCCCGTGGCCACCGTCGCCACCCGAGGGGCCGCCTCGCGGAACGTACTTTTCCCGGCGAAACGCCACGCAGCCGTTTCCGCCGTCGCCCGCTTTCACAAAAATTTTAGCTTCATCGACAAACATACAATGCCGGCCAAGCCTGACGTTCTCAGCTTATGAGCGAAGCTCTCCCTCTTTTCTCGTCATTGCCTTACGCGCTTCTCACAATAAGCCGAGTGGGACTCTGCGCAAAACAAAAACGGCCCCGGCGCTGCACCGGGGCCGCTCGGAAAACATTTCCTTAGCTCGCGGCCTTTTCCGCCTCGACAGGCTTGACATTGACGAACCGTCCGCTGCGCCCGCGGTCCTTGAATTCCACATATCCGGTGACCAGCGCGAACAACGTGTCGTCTTTACCCTGGGCCACGTTTAAGCCCGGCCGATGCTTGGTGCCGCGCTGCCGCACGATGATGGTTCCCGCATTCACCAGTTGCCCACCGAACCGCTTTACGCCTAGTCGCTGTCCGTGTGAATCGCGGCCATTGGTAGACGAACCGCCGCCTTTCTTGTGTGCCATTGCTGAATTCCTCTCGTTTTAGAGCTTAATCTCGCTGACCTGCACGGCAGTGTAGTCCTGCCGGTGGCCGCGCTGAATCTTGTACTGGTTGGTTTTCTTGTACTTCAAAACTGTGAGCTTCTTGCCGCGCCCTTGTTTCACAATCTTGCCCGTAACCGTAGCCTGAGACGCGTCCGAACCCGCGAGCATCTTCTTTTCGTCGGTTTGCACCGCTAGCACGGTCCCGAATTTCACTTGTTCGCCCACATCGCCCTTGACCCGCTCGATGCGAATGGTGTCTCCGGGCGCGACACGATATTGTTTTCCCCCGGTCTTAATGACGGCGTACATCGCCCCTCCAAGCTTTAGGACAATCTCTAATTATACGGGTCGCCACTCTTCATCGTCAACGCCTTGAAAAACGTGGTACATTCTGGAAACGCATCCCTTGATTGGTGCACATGGGCTGCTGCCGCGGCAACACTCAAAAATCGAATCGATAACCCAGAATCATTTTGGCGATCAGGTGGTCAGTCGACCGCGTTAGCCCCCATCCCAACCCCAAATTGATCTCCCATTTCGGCGAAACGTTCAGGTCCAGCGTAGGGAAAATCTGATGTTCTTGCTCTGGAATGGCAAAGAACCCCGACGCGGGCCCGAGCGAGCCATAGTACTCAATCCCGCCGGTCACTTTGGGCGTAAAGTCGTAGCTGATCTTGACGTTGGGCGAAAACACGAAACCCTGCCCGGCCGTCGGGCCATGGATGGATTTGTCGAAGGCCGGATTGAAGTCCAGATACCAGCGGCCTAGCTGCTTATCGATGATCGGACGCAGCTCATAGGTCCAAGTGTCCGCGGAGTACTGCTTTCGCTGATACCCAATCTCCTGCGAGAGACTGAGTCCCACAGGCCAATTCCACTTCTTGGGTACGGATACTCGCGGCCGGATGTGATCGCCGACCCACTCCCAGCCAACTCCCGATTGAGCGGAAGTGAAAATGTAAAAACCAGTCTCGAACCAGTCGGTGAACCCATGCGTAATTTCTACCGTTTCGTGCAATTGATGATTGGTGGGATAAGTGCCGTCAATCGTCGTCTTCGTGCCCTCAAATGTGAAGTTGCTATGCAACTCCACCATGGTATGTCCGGAGTCGACCAGTTCTGAACCGTAAACCTGAATCTCGTAATTGCTCTGCCCGCGAGCCCGTGCGGCGCCCAGCAGTATTCCCAAAGCAATCACCGCCCCGACGATTGCCAAAGGCCTTACCCGGCAGATCAATATGGAGCACCTCTCACAGACCAGGTTTTGTTCTTGAGCGGGCTGAGAAGGAATTAAGTGTACAGGATTTGTCTACACGCGTGGCGGGTGTCCATCACGCGTGCGGGTGCGCTTTGTCATAGATGTCCATCAGTTGGCGGATGGAAGCGTGGGTGTATTTCTGCGTGGTGGAGAGCGACTCGTGCCCTAGTAGTTCTTGGATGGCACGCAGGTCTGCACCGTCGGCCAGCAAGTGGGTGGCGAACGCATGACGCAACGAGTGCGGATGCAGATCCCAGTTGATGTTCACCAGCCGCACATACTTTTTCACGATCCGGCCGACGCTTCGCTGCGTAAGTCGCGTGCCCATGTAGTTCAGAAACACCGCTTGGGATTGCGCCGTTCCCGGCCGTACACGATTTTCTGCCAGCAGCTTCTGACGCACCGGCCAGTAGAGCGCCAGCGCTTCGGCGGCCTTGATTCCATACGGCACGATGCGCTCCTTTCTTCCTTTGCCGGTCACGCGTACCACGCGATCCATCAGATCCACATCGGTCAGATTCAAACCGGTCAACTCGCTAACCCGCAATCCCGCGGCGTAAAGCAATTCCAGGATGGCGCGATCACGGCGCAACAGCAGCGTGTCCTCTCGCTTCACCAGCGCTCCCGCCGGAATGTCTGTGGCCAAGCCCGCAGCCTTTGCTTTTTTGCCGTTCTTGCGCTCCATTGGGCCTCGCATCCGGGCCAGGTAATCCAGGAATCCGCTCATCTCCTCGGCAGAAAGCACGCTGGGTATTCTCTTCGGCAACTTCGGAGTAGGCACCAGCCGCGCCGGATTTTCTTTCACCGTCCCTTCGCGAATGCAGTACTTGAAAAAGGACCGCAAGGTGGCCAACTTCCGCGCAATCGAGCTTTTTTCCAGCCCGGCGTCGTGCAGGTAGTTGATGTATTCCCGGATGATGCGCTGATTGATTTTCGAGACCCGGGGCTGTGCCGCGCCCGGCGGCGTCATGAACGTTTGGAATTGCTCCAAATCCTTCGCGTAGTTCACGATGGTGTGCGGAGACGCGTTGCGCACCGAGCGAAGGTACTCAAGAAACTTAGTCACCCGCGTTTTCATCACGCTTCCGCCGATTATAGGCACACTTCCAGGGGGCCAGTGCAGTTGCAGCCGGGGTCTTTTACTTGGGGGACAATCAAGTAGAGCAGAACACGGACACATTAAGATTTTACAGCGACTGGAGCCTCTTCAGGCTGTGCCGCGGTCGCTGGCTTCTCTTCGGGCGCGAGCTTCTCCCAGTCACATCCTTCTTTGATGCACGCGTGCACGGTGCCGATCTTGCTCTTCTTCTCCACGATGAACGAGGCGCCACATTTCGGGCATGGTTCCGCGATGGGCTGGTACGGCGTGGTGAAGTCGCAATCCGGATAGCGCGAACAACCATAGAACACCCGGAATCGCCCTCGCCCGCCCCTGCCCATGCTGCCGCGCTTCACAAACTCGCCCTCGTGGCACTTGGGGCATTTGATACCCAAGGTGATTGGCCGGGTGTACTTACATTTCGGATATCCCGAGCAGCCGATGAATTCGCCAAAGCGCCCGTGTTTTTTCACCAGCCCATTGCCATCGAGCGGGCACTTCTCATCCAGAGGCTCGTCGGGCTGCGACGCGATGCGCGTACCGGCTAGCAACCGGCGAGTGGTCTTGCAGTCGGGATATCCCGTGCAGGCCAGGAAGGGACCGAAGCGGCCGCGTTTCAACGCCATTTCTTTGCCGCAGTTTTCGCAGTATTCGATTTTGTTTTCCGCGTCTTCGGCGATTTCTTCGGGGATATCCTGGATGAAATCGCATTCCGGATAACGCGAACATCCAAGGAAGAAGCCGTGGCGGCTGATACGTTCCAGTAATTCCCCCTGGCCACACTTCTCGCAGGTTTTCCCGGTCGGGATGCCCGCCTTGTAGGAGATCATTTCGTCGTCGGCCTTTTCCAGGTCCACGATGAACTTCTCCCAAAACTCCTTCACCGATTCGCGCCAATGCAACTTCCCTTCCTCGATTTCATCGAGTTCGTCCTCCAGGCGCGCGGTGAACTTGACGTCAAAGACGTCCTCGAAGCTCTTTATGAGCAGCATGCACACCCGCTCGCCCAGCATCGTGGGCGTGAACCGGCCTTGGTCCTTCTTCACGTATTCCCGTTCCACTATGGTTGAAATAATGGAAGCATACGTCGAGGGCCTCCCGATACCATCCTCTTCGAGTTCTTTCACCAGCGTTGCTTCGGTGTAGCGCGGCGGTGGCTCGGTAAAGTGCTGATCCGGGCGGATGGAATCCAGCTCCAGGATTTGCCCTTCGGTTACCCGCGGCAGGGCCTTGCCCTCGCCCTCGTCATCCTTCTCGTCGTCTTCCCGGTCCGCGTTGACCGCCGGAATCTGGTAGACCTTCAGGTATCCGTCGAACTTCAGAATCGATCCATTGGCGCGGAAGGTGTAGGCTCCGGCTGAAATGTCGATGGTGGTCTGGTCATAGACCGCCGGCAGCATCTGCGACGCCACGAAACGCTGCCAGATCAATTGATACAGTTTGTAAACATCGTCGCCAAGATACTTGCGCACGTCTTCCGGCGTGCGGGTCACATCGGTAGGACGAATCGCCTCGTGAGCCCCCTGAGCATCCTTCTTGGACTTATAGAAATTTGGTTTTTCGGGCAGGTAACCGCTTCCAAAGCGTTCGGGAATCAATTCCCGTACCTGGGCCAGCGCGTCGTTGGAGACGTGCACCGAGTCGGTACGCATGTAGGTGATCAGTGCGACCGAACCTTCTTCCCCGAGTTCAACGCCCTCATACAGGCGCTGCGCCAAGGCCATGGTCCGTTTGGCGGTGTAACGCAGCCGATTGTACGCGGCCTGCTGCAATTTCGAGGTCGTAAACGGCGGTGGCGGATTACGACGCTTTTCCTTCAGCGTTACGCTGGCGACTTGCCACTTGGCCTTGCGCACCGCCGACACGATGGAATCCGCGGCAGCCTGGTCTTTCACCTCAATGTCTTCGCCGTTTTTCTTGCTGAGCTTGGCTTCGAAGATCGGCGGCTCGCCGGCGTCCAGCATCGCGTGGATGGTCCAATACTCCTGGGGCACAAAGCGGCGAATCTCCTGCTCGCGTTCGACAATCAGGCGCAGCGCCACAGTTTGCACGCGCCCGGCGCTTAGCCCGCGGCGCACCTTGTCCCACAACAAGGGCGAAACCTTGTAGCCCACTATCCGGTCGAGCACCCGCCGGGCCTGCTGCGCGTCAATCAATTGGGCGTCCAGTTGGCGAGGCTTCTCAAATGCCGAACGAATGGCACGCGGGGTAATTTCATTGAACGACACCCGGAAGATCTTCTTGGGGTCAATGGGTTCAATTTCGATGCGGTCTCGATCGGAGCGTTTCTTGCCGTTCTTGCCTTTGCCGTTCTTTTTCACCGCTTCCGCAAGCTTATTTCCGTTGGTGCCATTCTTTTTGCCCGGGTCGTTGTTCCCGTTTAGTTCCTCCTCGGGGATCAGGTATTTCGTCGGTTTCGACAGCACCATAGCCAAATGCGCGGAAATGGCTTCGCCTTCGCGATCCGGGTCGCCAGCCAGGTACACCGCCTCCGCGGTAGTCGCCGCTTTGCGAAGATCGTTGATCACTTTGCCCTTGCCCGGGATTACCTGCAGGGTCGGTTCGAAGATCCTCGGGTCATCCAACGAGATCGGCTTGAGCGGTGGTTTCGGACCCGCAGCCTTCGCCCGTTTCTTGCTCTTCCTCTTCTTTTTTTTCCTGATTTCGTCTTCTTCGATGGGCAGGCGGATACCAATGGTCTTGGTGGGCAGGTCCATTACGTGACCGATGGACGCTTTGACGTTGTAATTCTTGCCCAGGTACTTGTTTATCGTCTTCGCCTTAGCGGGCGATTCGACGATGACCAATGATCGAGCCATGTGTTCCTTTGTAACCTTAGTTGCTTCCGCCTGGAGGGTGAGCAGAGCAGTCTGTGTCCTTCTCGCTACCTTAACCTATAGTGTTCCGGCGAGCAGCCAACGCCCAACCTCTGATGCGCTGTAGCTGTCTTCCGGTGCATCGGGCCGCTTCCCCAGCGGCCTCCCCCATTTACAACAGGACCTTCGTGAACTGCTTCCCCGGCAGTTGCCGAATGATGCCTTTCAGCTCCAAGTCAAAAAGGGTAGCGAGAAGTTCGCTGGAATTCAATCCGGTGCTTTCAACCAGTTCATCGATGGGTTTGCTTTCTTCGCTGCTTAACACCTCATAAATCCTTTTTTCTATTGGACTTAGTCCCTCGGCAGCCAGCAAATTTCGCTGCTCCGATCCGGCGCTTTCCGCTTGCACCAGGGCCGCTCGCACCGGCGTTGGCAGCTCCTCAATCACGTCTTCGGCATCGGTGACCAGCTTCGCTCCCTGCTTGATTAACTGGTTTGGGGCAAAGCTCACTTCTTGCGTGCTGTTTCCAGGCACGCCGAAAACCTCCCGCCCAAATTCCATCGCCAGCCGCGCCGTGATCAACGAGCCGCTGTATTGCTTCCCGTCTACGATCAGTACTCCCAAGGGCATTCCCGCAATGATTCGGTTGCGCACCGGGAAGTTTTCCGGGGCCGGGTGAGAGCCGGTGGGCAATTCGCTGATGATCGCTCCCTTCTCTAAGACCTTCTCGAACAGTTTCTTGTTCTCCTTGGGGTAGCACACATCAATGCCCGTCCCCAGCACCCCGATGGCCCGGCCGCCCACCGATATGGTGCCGCTGTGTGCCAGTGCATCCACTCCCCGAGCTAGCCCACTAATAATGACCAGCCCACGTTTGGCCAGATCCCTTCCCAGGCGCTCGGCGACTTGCGTGCCGTAGACCGTTGGACGCCGCGTCCCAACAATGCTAATACTCGCCGCATTTAAGACCGAACCCTCTCCGCGTACATACAATAGCGCCGGCGGGTCATAGATTTGCAACAGCGACTGAGGATATTCCGCCTCCGTGCAATTCACTACACGGCAGCCTATCCGGCGGATGGCGGCTACTTCTTTTTCCGCGCGCCAGAAGGTTTGCTTCTTGTAGATCGCTTGAGCCGCAGGGGCCGACAGATTACAGGCTTCTAATGCAGTTAAGCTGGCGTGGAACACGCCGTCGGGCGTGCCAAACTCACGCAACAGCCGGCCGGTCAGCCGCGCTACGATGCCGGGCGTCATCGTCAGCGCCAGCCACGAGAGAGAAGCTTCGGGCTCCATACCTTCCCCGAGCCTACGAGTATGGTAACGTACTTGTCAAGTACCCTGTAACCAACCGCAAATCGCCTACGTTGCCACCATTCCGATTTCGGGTTCCCCCCGCAACTTACCGCACTACTTTTGGGGCGCCAGGGAGCGAAGGTACGCGACTATAGCCGCTGCATCTTTTTTATTGAAGCGGTACGGTGGCATGGGGGGTACGCTCAACTTGCCCGAGACATTTTTCCCCGTGGTGAAAAACGTGATGGCTTGGGCGTCGCTGAAACCGGGCAAGCCGGCGATGGGCGGCGCAAATTCACCCCAGTCTGGCATGGGAACGGTCGGCTTGAACATGATTCGGGCGCCCTGGAGAGTTTTTGCCTCCACCGGCTGTCCCCGGTCGTCCCTGGGCGTATGGCAATCGCCGCACATACCCACTTGCTGCACTAGGTAACGTCCGTGCTCGAGCCGCGCTTTGTCTGCTTCCGATTGCGGCTGTGGCCGGGCACTGGTAAGAGCGGCTGCACAAAAGATGACTAGAACTGCCGCGAAGGCAACACAGAACCACTCCTTGGTCGACAACATTCTTAATTCTGGTCTCATGCCATTCTCCTTTTGCCGCGGAAGGTCTTCCGACATTGTCGCGACATCCTAGTTTTTCGGCTGGGGCTAAGTCAACAAAACGGTGAGTCACAAAACGGTGAGTCCGCAACGCACAAATCCGAATCCCATGTCCCGATTAACGCGGAAATCGACCATGTACGCACTGACCTGAACCTTTCTCGTTAGCCGAAATTTCGGGCGCTACTTCCGAGTTGCTCGTCGCCCGGTTTGAATGCGTTCTTTGCCGATCGGACTAATTCATCTGCGTGTTTCCAAACATAGCGTAGCGATTTGACAGCAGTCCCGCCGCTAGCTGTCCAAATCGTGTCTCCGGCAACGATTCCCCCAAGCCGCTCGTAGAATTGTCTGGCTGGCAAATTCTGCTCGAAGACCCAAAGAAACACTCCCTTTCCTGGATAGTTTCCGGAAGACCACGATGCTATGTTTTCGATCAGCATGGTCCCGATGCCTCTCCGTTTTTGGGTCGGTAAAACATGAAGATTGTCGAGCTTGGTCCCCAATTCATCGTCCTCATTGCCATACGCGCATCCGAAACCGACGATCGCAGCTTGATCTTCAGCGACAACAACGTATTGACTAGCCTGGGGAGCACGGAAACGTCTGCGCCAGACGCCGATTCGTTCTGATAGAACTTGCCCGTCAAGATATGCATCGGAGAGGATCCCGCGATAAGAGTTTCGCCAACTCGCGGCATGTATCGCCGCAATTTCGGTCCAGTCATTCGGGCCAGCGATTCGAAGTTCCATAGCGTCGAATGAATACAATATCAGGTTCGATTACAAATCTGCCTTGGGCACAGGTCGAACCCGCGTTTAGCTAAAGGAGTGGTAATCTCGATCCAGTTGGCAGTTTGTCGGCAATCCGCCGGAAATTGGCTCGATTGGGGCACGCAAGGCTTGCTGGGTCTCGATTAACGCTGCCGGCTCAGATGGTCGATGCAACACTTGCATGGAGTTCACTCGCTGGAGTCTGGAATCCTAACGTTTTTCTTGGACGCTGATTCATTCAAGCGCAGCGAATCAGGCTTTTGGGCCATTTCGATCCATTGCTGGCACTCTTTATCTTGTAGGACCAAAATCGCATAGAATTGAATTGCGTTTGGGTCTCACGCAGTAAGATGTGACCCTTGTTTGACATCATCGAAGTGACGCTCATAGGAATGTTGGTTGCGGGCGACCTGAGCCGTGCTTACAGAGGAGGTTGTATGCCAAAAGTGGTCTTAGTGCTTGTGGGACTAGCGTTTCTTACGCCAGCGCTTTTTAGCCAAGAGGGCCAAAACAAGACGGAAGCCTTCACCGCAGTCGCGATCGGAACAGGCGGACCGGCGGGCGGGAAATCAATTTCGTTTGATTTTCGGGTCACCCGCTACGCCACTGACGAGGAAGTAGATCAGCTTGCGCAGCTTTTGAAGGAAAAGGGCACGGATGCTTTGCGCAAGGCTCTGGAGAAAGAAGATGTAGGGCGGATCAACCCAGTCGGAAGCGTCGGCAATCCTATTGCCATTGCGCGAAAACGCATAGTTGGTACGGATACGGTGATAACGGTTGTCACAGCTCGAAACATGCCGTTCCTTGAGCTGTACCGCGGAGGCCGAACCACAGATTACCCCTTCGGATACCTGCAAGTTACGCTGAACGAAAAGGGCGAAGGAAGCGGACAAATCATGGTGGCTACGAAGATTCGGTTCGACAAGAAAAAGCAACACTACGAAATTGAGAGTTATGGCAATCAGTACATTAAAGCAGCCAACGTTAGGCAGTCGAAATAGGCTGCACAATTGGGTTCTGCTGACGCATTTTCGGAACGGCATGAACCGTAAGACGTTGGGTCAGACACTGTCAAGTACTTACCACGACCTACAGCCCTTTCGAGTTGCATTCTTCGTTGACCTAAGCGAATGTCGCCCAGTTCATGGTCATGAGCGCAAAGTCGCCTTATTTTCCGCTACTTAGTTTTTGGCAGTAGCCCATCCTTCTCCATCTGCTTCGGAACTTCCTTTACCAGGCTGTCCGCGACTTTCTTTGCTGACTTCGGATTGAACGAATCACTGACCCCAGTCCAAACCAAGTCGCCATCAGGCTTATCCGTCGCGTAAACATTGGTCTCGACGCTAACGGTTACGTCCTCTCGCTCGTATCCCGGTTCGTACATGACCGGATACGCCGCTCCTAGGTAGCCGTAGAAAGAGTAGTAGTAAGGGAACGGAGCAATGTAGGTCGAGCTCGGGATGGACATCACTTTCTTATCGACCTTTAACAAACGCGAGACCATCACGGCGTCGATTTGATTATCACTGATCTGCCCTCGGAGGTAGTCGAGATCAGGTTTCGCTTTAGGGTCTGGACGCAGCAGGATCTGGCTGCCTGGGATCGTCTCGATCCCCGGACGCGCAATCTTAGCCGCCATTTCATCTTCGAAGTCAGCACGCACTTCCAGGTTTTGAGCGACGCCGATGACCAAGACCTTGTGGAACGTCCGGCCTTTGTACTTAGGATTGAACCAGCTTGTGACCATCTTGGCGCTGATGGCAGTGATGACAGTCAACAGAAAGACACTAAAAAGAATTGAGCGGTACAGCAGGCCACGAGTCAAGAAAGGAGATGTCATGGATTCATCCTGAGAAAGTCGCGGAGCAATCGCTTTCACGATAAGCAAGTATACGTCGGCGAGCAAAGGTAGCGTTCAACTGGTCCCGGTGAACGGGGTTTCCGTGCCCTACTTTCCGGTTTCCGCTTACCTCTCAAGTTCGTACTGGGACGAACCTCTGGGCGGCAGCTTCGCCAGCGAACGTATGTTCCGCTTCAAGTCCCCGTCGAGTGCCGGTCAATGTTTCCGCAACTGTGAAACCCGCGTTGATGTCACTGACAATCAAAATCGCGACATGCTAGGTTGCCCGGCATGAAAAAACCGGTCGCGCTTCTAATCAATGTACTCATTAGCTTCCCTTTTGCTGTTGCTACTGACATTCCGATGTTTCGCGGGAATCCACAGCACACGGGCGTGGTCGCCGATTCGCCGACTCCCAAGGGCGGCGTATTCCTCAACTCCAAATGGCGTTTCCAAACCGGTGGCAGGATTCGCACAACTTCTACGCGTTTCAGTGAGGTTTACCCTCCATCGATGGGACCGGCCTTCCGTGGGTCCTTGCCGCGTCAGCTTGCGGACCGCTGAGGCAGCCTTTTCATTCAACGATCCAAATCAAAATGGGTGGCGGGAATCCACCCTTCGGAATGGATTTTGCCGCCGCTGTCCTTCACGCAGTAGCTGATCTTTTGCTTGTGCACATCCAGCCCGAGCTAATACATGGGTCCCATGAGGAGCCTCCTTGGTGTCTCAGAATCAGCGGGGTCGCTGAGTCAGCTTTTCTACACCAAGCGCTCCTCCCTTGATCTATACATTCAAACAAATCGGAACTTACAGACTTGTTCTCGCAGAGTCTTAACCAACTACTGCAACTTCGCGTACTCCGCCTTGGCTTGCTTCAGGATGGGGATGTCGGGGTCGGCGTCTTTCCAGAGTTGGAGGAAATCTTGATAGGCGGCACGGGCTTTGGCGGTGTTTCCTTCCATGGCATAGGCCCGGGCCAGTCCCAGCCGGGCCAACGCGCCCCATGGAAAGTTCATCACCACTCCTCGGTGGTCGATGAATTTCTGAAATTCTGCTGCGGCTCGGTTGCCGTCGCGCAGCATCAGGTAGGCTTCCCCACGCACATACGCTGGGCACAGGAATATGGTCAGGTCGGCCGTAATTGAGCTAAGTTCGATTGGGTTCGCCACCTTCAATAGCTCGATTGCCCGGTTTGGGTCTTTCTGTTCTAGGGAGACCGCCGCTCGCACTGTGGGTAGCCAATACCTCTGGACCAGGGTATCCAGCGGGAAGGCCTTGTCGAGGTCTGCTGTCAGCTTCTCCGCCCCTGTTGTATCGCCTGCTCGCGCCAGGACCAGCGCCGATATGGCCCGCACATCGCGATTCGGGGCCAGCTTCAGTGCCGCCTTGGTGTCGGCAAGCGCTTGCCCCCGGTTGCCCGATTCCGCCTCGCGCAGCGATGCCTCGGCCTGATATCCGCCTGCCGTCTCTTTCGCGTTGTTGTGCTGGGCTGAGTCCATCGCCCGCCTGGTCAGTTCGTGGGCGTTCTTCAGCTTGCCGTACCACCCCTCTGTGTCCGCTTGCATGGCTAGCAATAGGTCTTCCGCGCCCGGCTTGCCCATGGCGGCTGAAGCCAACTGCGCCATCCGCGCCGCATCGCCCTTCAGAAAAGCCAGCCAGTAGCTGGCCTGGAGCAAAGCCTCGCTCTCCAGCTTGCGCTCCTCGGCCTGCTTGCACACTGCCTCGGCTTCGTCCAAGCGATTCAGGCTCATGTACGCCAGGCTAAGTAGGTAATACTGTTCGGCATAATTGGGCTGCAGCCGCACGGCCTCTTGCCACTGCTTCAATGCACTTTCCCAGTTTCCCAAGGTGGCGAAAACGAATCCCAGGCTTACATAAGTCAAGTTCTCCCTCGGGTAGGTCTGCTGCCACAGTTCGAGGTCTTCCGCCCCTTTCTCCAGCTCTCCCGTCGCGATATTGTGGTAGTTTGACTCGATGGAAAACCGTTCCCGTTCGCTCACCTTTGCCCGCAGCGCGTAAGCCTTGCGTGCATATTCGGTCGCCCGCCCGATTTCGTTGAGGTCGAAGTAAGCGGTCGTCATCCACCCGTAAGCCATGGCAAAATTCGGGTCAAGTTCCACGGCCCGTTGGAAGAAGGGCAACGCCGCTGTGTCCCCTTTCGCGTAATCCGTTTTCACTCCCAAGCTGTAGGCTTTCAGCGCCTCCAGCGATGGCGTGGTTGCTTCCTCCAGCGGCGTGGCGTATTTCTGCAACGAACCAATCGACTCGCCCAGCTTACTTCGTAACGTGACTGCCCCAGCGTCCAGAGCCTTGAGCACCGCTTCCTTGCCCGCAGCTCGCTCCTGTGCCTCGGCCAGCAGGTCGCCCGTATCGCAGGTCACTGCCTTCAGGCCAATCACGTACTGGTTGCCTAGCCCCGCAATTGACCCGCTCAGTGTGGCCTTGCTGCCCGTGCGCTGGCAGAGCTCACGTGTTACCTCCGGCGTCAGCCGGTCGCCGGCGGAACGGCCCATCAGCTTCAACGTCTCATTAACCTTGCGGTCGGAAACTAGTGCCAGAAACGGCGATTGCTCAAGCTGTACCGCGAGTCCCTGCTTCAGTGTGTCGTCAAATACGCTGTCACCGGTCTTGTTGTCGAAATCGGAGAGAACAATCGTGTCTTTGTCGGTCAACGCGTGTGCCTTGCGGGCCTGGAACAACCAACCGCCCACTGCCAATCCTATGGCCACCAATGTCGCGCCAGTGACCACCAACCAGCGGACCCAAACGGATTTTGCAGTGCGCCGCAACGCAGCATCGGCTGCCGCTACAGTCCGTCCAGATTCGGAATCCCGTTTCAGTCGCTGCAAATCCGTACGGATATCAGTTGCGTGCTGATAACGCAGCTTCCGGTCTTTCTCCAGTGCCTTGGCAACAATGCGCTCCATCTCTGGCGGCAATCCCGGATTAATACTCGCCATTGATGTGGGCGTGCGATTCAGAATTGCTTCCAGAACAATCGCCGTCGTATGGCCCGGGAATGCCATCCGGCCGGTAGCCATTTCGTACAGTACTGCGCCGAACGAGTACAAATCCGTGCGCACGTCGAGTTGTTCGCCTCGTGCCTGCTCCGGTGACATGTACGCCATTGTGCCCACTGCCGTGCCCGGACTCGTTAGTACCTCATCCGTCGCTGCCGTCGGCATCGCAGAAACACCTATGCCATCGGCAAGATTTGAGAGCTTCGCCAATCCAAAATCCAGGACTTTGGCGTGGCTATCCTCAGTAATAAAAACATTGGCGGGCTTGATATCTCTGTGGATGATTCCCTTGCGGTGAGCCGCATCCAGAGCGTCGGCAATTTCAATTCCCCAATCCAACATCAGTTCGAGAGGAAGAGGCTTGCCTGCTACACGATGCTTGAGGGTCTGGCCATCCAGAAACTCCATAACGATGAAGGCCATGCCGTTCTGCTGGTCAATCTCGTGGATAGTGCAGATGTTGGGATGGTTGAGCGCGGAAGCCGCTTGCGCTTCACGCTGGAAACGCACCAGCGCCTGCGCATCCTTGGCTAGATTCTCGGGAAGAAACTTCAGTGCAACAAATCGATGGAGCCGGGTGTCCTCTGCCTTATAGACGACACCCATGCCTCCGCCGCCGAGTCTTTCAAGAATGCGATAGTGGCCGAAGGTCTGGCCGATGAGTGGGTCGTGACCGACTGTTTCGGTGGTCACGGGAAGGCATCCTTCCTCCTTCCCCCTTAGCCGCATGCTAGGTCTGTGGTTCGGTGAAGTCAACGAGGAACGGATCACGGGGCGGTTTGAGCGCATTCTCAATGAACTACGAGACTTTCCGGGAAGGGTCCCGGTTAACGGGGTTCCCGAACCAGGTTCCTCATAGCTCTCCCGCGAAAACCATCACGGCCTCTTTAAAAAAGGTAAAGCACCTTTCCGCAATGAACACCGTCCCGCTGTTCGAATACGCCCCGCAAACCCTCATTCCACCCTGATTCGAACACAAATAATTGTTGACGTGTCGTCCTGATGGCACAGCGCCGGCACCATTAATCCGTGAAAGTGCAAATTTGTGGATGTTGCGGACATCAGGCGCTCTCACAGGGATCCGGGGTCTTTGCGGAATTCACGCCCCTGTGGACGTGATTTGGTTCACTGAGCCCGTGCTCTGCGGCAACCAGGTCATTCTTCAGCTTCAGGATCAGAAGATCGCCGGGATTCAAGCGCAGAGTCGGAGACTGGCTGCCATCGGGCAGCACATAGCAATAGCGAGTTCTGCCGTCCTGGTCCCGATAGCCATGCACCGCCAATTCCACACGCAAGACACCGTTCTGGCTGCGCAAGTCTCGCGGCTCAGGCACCTCGCTAGTTGCCGCGGGGCGAGGACATGAGTCCCCATTTTCCTCTTGCGCGCGTGCGACCGAACCTCCGACGTGAATGCAGCTAATGAGAAGAAAAAGGAATGGAAGTTTGTACCCAAACCCGTGAGAATTTCCCGACGAAAACATACTGGCGTAAACTCGCTGAACCACATTCCGCAAACTCTGGCACTTTCTGTACGTCATTGCCTGAGCAGATGCAAAGTCAACTAAGGTATTTAGGAATGGTTACAGCACGGTGACAGGGAAATGAATCAATGGCACAAATTGTGCAGGTCTTATGGCGCTGCTATGCGGAACACAATTGGAATGTTAACTCGCCGAGGGCGGCTTTTTCCTGGGAGACGCGCTCCGACTTTCACTTTGTCTGCGGCAGACTGGCGTTGTACGCGGCTTCCAGTAAATCCTGGGTTGAGCCATCGTAATCCGCGTCAATTTCCCAAATGAAAGTCCCTCCGAGGCCGCGGGCCCAGTCGGCGTACCACACGCGATAGAAGGTCGACGAGGCGTCATCGTAAGTGATGAATCCGTCGCTTCCGTCGGCTTTGAGCATGTACGGCACCAGCGAGTAGGGGTCGTAATAGGTGCGCCATCCTTCGGCGTTGATGCGCTGCTTGAAGAAAGTGCCGTAATTTTCATAGTCGACGGAATTTGAGCAATCGTCGTTCGGGCAAAAGCCCCAAAGCGCATCCACTTTATGGTACACATAGCCGTAAAAAGGCGTGCCGATGTTGAGCATCGATTTTGGGATCTGCAGGCCTTCGTACACATCAATCGCGTCCTTCACGCTGCCGCCCGGCTCACAGTTGTACGGTTCGGGATCGTTGTTGTCCCAGAAAATGGCGGAATTGAGCTGCGCCGAATCGGTCCACGGGCCGGCACAGTCGTAGGTCATAATGTTGAAGTAATCCACGATGAACTTAGTATCTGGGAAGTCATAACCGGTCCCACCCCAAGGAGCCACGTCGGCAGAAATGACGTACGTGGGACTTGGTAAGATCGAACGCAAACCCAGCATCAAACTGTGAAAAAACGCCGTATCTTCCGGGCTCGCCGGATACTCCCAATCGATATCCACCCCGTCATATCCGTATTCGCCAATAAAGGACTGCAGATTCTTCAACAATGCGCTCAAACCGCCGGAGGTTGTTTCCATCCCTTCGAAATCGCCGCTGAGGAGCAGCATTACCTTTACGCCGTTATCGTGCGCTTTGGTGAGCAGCGCTTTTTCCAAAAAGCCGGACGGAACAACGAGGTTGCCACTGGCATCAAAGCTCACGCCGGCATGATTGATGTGCGTCAGTTTTTTGAAGGGGATCTGGTCGGAGCTATATGGCGGCGTTTGCGTCCGGCTCCAATAGCCATAGTCTCCGATCAATCGCTTGGTGAGCGTTGGTGTCGAGATTGTTTCCGTGGTTTGTGCTACGGAATTGCTTCCGGCCAGCAAAATCAAAACTGCTGCCACACATGGTGCAAGCCACTCTCTAAGGCTCATAACACCCCCTGAATCTTTATCGCGTTTGTATCTCTCACTGTCGAGAGCCGGTGGCGGGGAACAGGCGAGGACACTCCTGGCAGCGGAGAGCAACTGCGCGCAGATTAACATGTTTGAATCGATTTAGTCGATAGTCCCGAATGACGAACCGCTCGGAGGGGACGTCTCGGCTACGGCGAGCGCGCGGCTGATCCGCCGCGTCCCGGCGCTGCACACGTATGGTCGCCCTATAGATGCGTTGTACGGCTCGCCAGTGGGTGCCAGTCAGCAGGGAATCCGTTCAAGTCATGGCGCACAATTGCGTCGGGAAGGCGCGCAAGATGCTGTTCGTTTCGAGCCAATCTGGTTGGCGGCGATCAGTAGCTCTCTTTGGTCAGTAACACTTTCCCCTTAAACACGCGACAGATCAGGATCGTGTACGCCAGCACGATAGGCATGCCCACGAGAGCGATGACCAGCATGGTCGCCAGGGTCCTGGGAGTAGAAGACGCATTGTAGACCGTCAGGCTGTACGCAAGGTCGAGACTCGAAGGAACCCCTGGGGAATAGGCTGAGTGCCGCCAAGCCGATCATGGCGGCGATGGTAGCAGACGATGCGAGCAAGCCGACAAAATACCTGCCGGCCTTCACCGCGACAGGAATATACAGAATGGAAAGCAGCAGCAGGGTCAGCAGAACCCAGAAAATGGGATTCTTGAGCAAGCCTTGAAACAAAAAGCTGGCGCTGAAGAATGTCGCCACGGACACTACCAAATACAGCACCACGAAAGCGATCCACGTGCCATTGACCCAGCGCACCATGGATTGCCGCTGCTCCCCTTCCGTTTTCACCGTCAGGTACAACGCCCCATGCATCACGCTGCCAACAAAGCTCAACAGACCCACGAGAATCGCGTAGGGATTCAACAGGCCCAGGAACGATCCCCGGAAGGTGCTGTTCGCGTCGATGGGAATACTGCGCAGGATATTCCCGAGCGCCACTCCGAACAGCACTGCGGGAAGGATGCTGCCTATGCCAAAGGCCCAGTCCCGCAGCGCCCGCCAAGCCGGAGAGTCCACTTTGTTGCGGAATTCCAGCGACACGGCGCGGAGGATCAGGGCCACCAGCAACAACATCAATGCCAGATAGAACCCGCTGAACACGGTGGCGTACACCAGTGGAAACGCCGCAAACAGCGCTCCACCTCCGGTGAGCAGCCACACTTCGTTGCCGTCACACACCGGCCCGATAGCGTTGATGTTGATGCGCCGCTCCTGCTCCCCTTTGCTGAACAAGTGCAGGACGCCCACGCCGAAATCGAAGCCGTCCAGGATGGCGTAGCCGATCAACAAAACACCGACCAGCAGAAACCAAATCATATTGAGATTCATCAGGCGAATACCTCCTTCGGGCTCATCGCACCGGCCGGTGCGGCCTTCGCTTCAGGTCCGCGGTTCATTTCGCGGATAAACAAGAACAGGTACAAGGAACCCAGCAGCAGATAGATAAAGCCAAACAAAAACAGCGAGAAGAGTACGGCTTCTCTCGCCACGGTTTTCGAGATGGCATCGCTGGTTCTCATCACGTGATAGACCACCCACGGTTGGCGGCCTACTTCCGTGGCGCTTCACCCGAACTGGCAGGCAATCAGCGGCAGCGGCATGGACCACACAAACACTTTGAGTAGTCCGCGGCTTTCCCATAGCCGGCCGCGACGAAGCTGGATAAATCCAACCAGCATCAGCACGATGAAGTACACGCCCAGCAAAACCATGTTGTGGTAGGAAACGAACGTCACCCACAACGGCGGAATCTGGTCTGGCGGGAACTCGTTCAGACCGCGCACGGTGGCATGAACATCGCCGAATGCCAGCCAACTCAGCAGGCCGGGCAGTTCCAGCTTGGCCTTGAGTTGCGGCGGCGGCGTTGAGGGATAGGCGAAGAACACAATCGGAGCACCCGTTTCCGAGCTATACAGCCCCTGGATGGCCGCGAACTTTTCCGGCTGCGTTCTGGCCACTTGCTGGCCGCTCATATGCCCGAACGGAAAAACTTCCACGAGCGAAACAATCAGCCCGAACGTGATCGCAAGCGTCATCGCTGGCTTGGCGAGCTCCGTTTCTTTGTTGCGCAGAATGAGATAGGCGGAGACACCAGCCATCACGAACGCGCCGGCAATTAACCCCGCGTCGACAGTGTGCAAAAAGCGCGGCAGAGTCGACGGATTGAATACCGCTTGCCAGAAACTGGTCAACTCCGCGCGGCCGTTGCGGACCACAAACCCCGCGGGCGTCTGTTGCCACGAATTCGCCACCAGAATCCAGAACGCTGAGATCGTCGACCCAACCGCCACCATCAGCGCAGAGAACCAGTGGATGCCTTTCGAGACGCAGTTACGGCCAAACAGATACAAGCCCAGGAATCCGGACTCAAGGAAAAACGCGAAAACACCTTCCGCCGCCAGCGGTGCGCCGAAAATGTCGCCAACGAACTTGGAGTATTCCGCCCAGTTCGTTCCGAACTGGAATTCCATCACGATTCCACTGGCGGTGCCCACGGCAAACGTCAGCGCCAGAATCTTCGCAAAGAATTTCCCGATTCTTACCCAGGTCTCGTCGTTCCGTTTCCAACCGAGCGCCTCCACGATCACTAGTTGACTGTAACAACCATTTATAGACTATAATCGTGTCCATGAGAGACGCGATCACCCTAACGAATTCGGAGCTTAAGGAATTGACACGGCGAGCCACGAGCCGGACGGGACGGGCCGAAGATGCCCGGCGGGCTC
>DASPVD010000009.1:0-3069 GCA_035622555.1 Candidatus Eremiobacteraceae bacterium
GAATTCCCGGACGCGCGCATCGTTGTCTTGACAACCCACGCGGGCGACGTTCTGGTTTCCCGCGCTCTCAAAGCCGGCGCACGCGCGTACTTGTTGAAGGGCTTGCTGCGGAAGGAGCTGCTGGAGACGATTCGCGCGGTCCATGCCGGCCACAAGCGCGTCTCGCCTGAGCTGGCCGCCGAGATCGCCGAGCACTCTGCCGACTCTACGTTGACCCCGCGAGAAATCGATGTGCTGCGGTTGGTTGGGGGCGGCAATGCCAACAAAGAAATCGCTGCGCGCCTCTCGCTCACCGAAGAAACCGTGAAGGCCCACATTAGGAACATTCTTGGTAAACTCGGAGCCAACGACCGGACCCACGCCGTAGCGATCGGACTAAAGCGCGGAATCATCGATCTCTAGATATGCGATGATTTGCGCGAGATCCCTCGAAAGAGGGACGCCGGCGGCGTCCTTTGGGTGACTCGGATGCTGGCGCGAACTCCATAAGATTGAATTGGGGCTCGCTCTGCAACGGTTATTCTCAACTTTTCCTGGTAGCTGGCCTGGTATTGGTCTGCCGCTGCTCCGAACTTGCCTGGGTCTCGCTCTGATCTATTTCGGAGTTACTGGTCTTGCCGGGCGGCCTTTTGGAGTAGTCACGCTGGCACAATACTTGATTGCGGCCGTAGGCGGCATTTTTCTGGCTGCGGGTCTATGGACGCCCGTAATTGGAACCGTGGCTTGCCTCGATGAAGCCTGGATCGCGTTAACGCTCTATTCGCCCCGGCAACAGGATGGTTGGATTCAGATTTTCCTGGCGATCCTAGTACTACTGGGTCATAAACATTGAAGTTCCAGTCGACCTCCATGGAGTGGGCGTATCCTGAGGAGATATGACTCCGCAGCCGGCCAGAGGAAAGGCCGTGAGCGAGATTTATGACCTCCTTCGTCTGGCAGCTGCTGGCAGGCGGCCGGTGGCGGCGATCTATGATGGCCTGCTCCGATTGCTTTGTCCCCATGTGTTGGGCCGCAAGTCAGGCCGGCTCCAGGCGTTCTGCTATCAGTTTGGCGGAGGCAGTCATAGCGGCCTGCCCAGGGTGCCAGAACGCATGGGGGAGTGGCGCTGCCTCGCCGTGGAGAAGCTCAGCCAAGTCGAGTTGAGCGCAGATGCGTGGCACACCGAGCCACGCTCCCCCCGACAGACGTGTATCGATGAAATCGATTTCGACATCGACGCTCAGCCGAAAGAAGATCCACAACCGGGGCAGTAAGGGAGCTGCCGCAGCAAAAGACGCGCCAGGATCGTTCGTAGCGTCGCGATCGAGCGCGGATTATGCCGCTCGGGGCGCACCCGGCGACCCGCGCGGGCGGAAGTCCGGTACCGGCCGGGGGGCCACGAATCCAAGATGACCGGCGCGGGCGGAGGGGGAAAAACGGTTCCGCTCGGCCACCAGGAACCCATAGGCTGCAACACAGAGCGTCGCATGGTGGTGGAACCCACGCCAGTGGCGACCTTCAAAGTGCCCTAGCCCCAACTCTTGTTTCAACTCCTCATAATCCCGTTCGATGATCCAGCGGTGTTTGGCCATCTTGGTTAAAGCTTTGAGCTGGGTGTGCGGAGGCAGCGTCGCCGTCCAGTATTTAGTGGGTTCGGCCTCCCCGCGCGGCCACTCGATCAGCAACCATTCCTCGGCATGCGGTTCCGCTTTCTCGTAATCCCGATGCGCCGGGCGTACGCGCACGGCGGCAAAGCGGGAGCGCAACTTCCGGTCTGTGCCTTCCCGCCAAGTGATTTCTTTGAACGCCGTGGCAGGCAGACGCATCGCCAACTGCTTCACCGAGATGGGTTGATGAGCTTTAGACCGCTGCAATAGTCGCGGAGGTCGTCCCATCTTTCCGCGGGGCTGGGCCGGCAAGGGCCGCTTGCCCGGTTCCCAGACCGTCATCGAACTTTGCACGCCCACGACATATAGCAGGCCGAGTGCGGTGAGCCCGTCCCGAAACGCGGTGTTCATGCCATAAGCCGCGTCAGCCAGCACCACGCCCCGCTCCAGGTGGGCCGCCACCGCCGCGCGGATCTGATCCAGGGCGATGTCCGGCTTGGTCTGAAACTCGATCTCTTTCGGCACTTCCGTTTGTTCCCGCCGCTCGGCATCTGCGGCCCATTCCTTAGGCAAATATAAACGATACGCCACCGGCAGACTCGCACTCCACG
Source organism: Candidatus Eremiobacteraceae bacterium (assembly GCA_035622555.1). Lineage (GTDB taxonomy): Bacteria > Acidobacteriota > Terriglobia > Acidiferrales > UBA7541 > Acidiferrum. Next base: position 2,198 of record DASPVD010000009.1, read on the forward strand.
TCGCTACCGAGAGGCTCACCGCGACTCGGCAGTTCTCTTGTTTCCCTGCTTGACCGCAGTATTGCCGAGTGACCCCGACCGAATGCTTGCCCTTCTTTGGAAATCCGGTGTCATCCACGATCCAGGCCACCACGGGTCCTTGCTTCTGCATGGCGGGTAACACATAGTTACGCACCTGTTCCAGAACTACGGCATCGCTCCAAGGCGCCTTGGCCACCAAATGGTGTAGCGACTGGCGCATGGCTTGGATGTTCTGAGGATCCAGACGGCCAGCCATGGGCTCAATACTTTTGCGCTCGCCAGGTAACAGCAATCCTTTGCAGTAGTTCTTCAAAGGTATCTGCCGGTCTTCGTGCCCCGCAGCATTCGCCAGGCCCTCCATATATGCCGCGAAGCGTTTCTCTTGTGGGCCTGGCGCGGATAGGCGTGATCCCACAAAACAATTCTACACCAAAATGTTCTTTTATGACCCAGTAGTACTAGCAACTCGTCCACCAGTTGCAGGCGGAGCATCAATCCCTGAAAACTCTGCAATAGCGTGTCATGTAATTCGCGTGCGATCCTCGTCCGCTCCGCCAGACGCTCGGAGTAGCGCAGATCTGCCGTGGCTGTTAGCTGTCGAAGCCGCAGCCGGTAGAAACTCCAACCGAGCAGCAGAACGCCTGCAACACCGAAGAGCCGGTACGTTCGGTTTTGCCAAAATGCCGGCTCTATATCGAAGGTCATCGCGGCTTCCTGTCCATTCCAGGCCCCATCCGAATTGCGGGCTTGAACATGGAAGGTAAAGCGTCCTGGAGGAACATTGGTGTAGTCGACCTCCCTCACTGCCGTCGGCTCGCTCCAGGCCTGATCCACATTTTCCAGCCGATATC
>DASPVD010000010.1:0-47681 GCA_035622555.1 Candidatus Eremiobacteraceae bacterium
GCTTCCAAGAAACGAGGGCCGATGCGAGTGGCGGATGTGATCTCTTCCAAGGTCACATCGCGCAATTCCCGCTCACGTTTGAGGCGCTCTCCGAAATTACCTTTGGCCATGCGCGGTGCCCGCAACAGTGTAACAGCAATCGAGTGCGGGGGAGGGTGACAGAGGACACTAGCGAGAAACGACCTTGCGGCGGTTAGGTCTCGGGGTACATGCGGTTGAATTCGGGGTCGTCGTGGAGGAGGGCGAGATCGGGATCGCGGCGAGCCCAAATGGAATCCTTAAACCCGGTTTCCCAGGCGGAGCGCAAGGTATCCAGCGCTTCCTTCCTGCGGCGCAACATGGCATAGGTGCAGGCGGCGTTATAGAGAATGGAAGCTTCGTTGGCTCGCAAAGTGAGGGCCAGCTGTAGTTCCTTGAGGGAATCGTCCACCCGCCCGAGTTCGGCGTAGTTTTTGGCGAGCAGAATGCGGGCGCGGGCATCCTCGGGAACTTGCTTGAGGTGATTTTCGAGCGCGCCGACACGACGAAGCAAAACATTGCGGCGGATGTCCTCTTTGCCGAGAGCACCGAGCGCGTTGATGATGGGAACGTAGACGTTGTAATCCTCGCCACTGGCCTCGAGAGCGATTTCGAAAATGTCGGCGACCTCCTGGTAGCGGCCGGCGGAGAACAGTGCGCGGCAGAGCAGGTAGTAGGCGCCTTCACAATCCCGTTTGCGCTCGATGGCTTTTTGAACCATGCGGACAGCTTCGTCGTGGAGGTTGGTGGCGTAAAGCACCCAAGCCTGGCTGACCTGCACTTCGGGAAGATCCCAACGCAGAGCCACCGCTTTGCCGGAGGCGTTGCGGGCGCGCTCGACCCAAACGGGATCGCGGCTGTAATTGCAGAAAAACATGGCGCAGGCGTTGGCGCAGGCGGCGTAGGCGAGAGCGAAACTGGGGTCCATAGCGACGGCGTTTTCGAACATTTGCAGAGCAAATTCCAGGTCCTGACGGGTCTGGCGGCGGGCATAGCGCTTGCCGCGGAGATATAAATCGTAGGCTTGCAGATTTTCGGTGGGTTTGATGGCCAGAGCTTCGAGTTCCTGAGGAGAGAGAGTGACGCGCAGGGCTTCGGCAATTTTGCGGGCGATTTCGTCCTGGACTTCGAAGACGTCCTTCATCTCGCGATCGTAGCGCTCACTCCACAGAGGGAAATCGGTGCTGGCGTCGACGAGTTGTGTGGTGATGCGCAGGCGGTTGCCGGAACGGCGCAGGGTGCCGGTCAGGACATAAGAGGCCTTCAACTGCTGACCGATTTGCGAAGGAGTGACCGGCTTGTCGCGAAAGGTCAGGACGGTGGGACGGGAATAGGTGTTCAAGCCGCGAATCTTGGAAAGCTCGGTGATGATGTCTTCGGTGATGCCATCACGCAAGTACTCATCTTCGTGGACACCGCTGAGATTTTCGAAATAGAGGACGGCGATGGATTTAGTGGTGGGTTTGGCGTGACCGGACCTGCTGTCTTGCAAGTCGGCCGCGCGTTTGCTGCCGGAGTCCAGGTCCCGCTTGAGGCGATTGAGATCGGTTTTGAGTTCGGTGGCGGACTGGCAACGCAGGGTGCGGTCCTTTTCGAGAAGTTTGGAAAGGATGCGGCCAAATTCCAGGGGAAGAGCCGGGTTGAGGTCCACGACGGGGGTGGGGTCGCGGTTGAGAATGGCGTCAAAGACGATAGCCGAAGTTTCACCCCGAAAAGGGAGCATGCCGGTGGCCATTTGGTAGAGGACGGTGCCGAGGGAAAACAGGTCGGTACGAGCGTCGACGAGTTGGCCGCGAGCCTGCTCGGGGGACATGTAAGAAACGGTGCCGATGGCGGCGCCAGGGGAAGTGAGTTCTGCGCCGAGCATGGTATCCATGCTGGAAGAAGCGGAGTCGGGCTGGAGAATTTGACTGCGCTCCATTTTGGCGAGGCCGAAGTCCAGAACCTTGGTTTGTCCGCGATCGGTGAGGAACAGGTTGGCGGGCTTGATGTCGCGATGAACAATACCTTTGGCGTGAGCGGACTCGAGGGCGTCGGCAGTCTGGATGGCAATCGGCAACAGTTTTTCGATGGGGAAGGGATGGTTGGTCATTGTTTGACTGAGGGTTTGTCCTTCGAGCAGCTCCATGACGAGGAAGTGCTGAGCGCCGAGTTGCTCGATGGCGTGAATGGTGCAGATGTTGGGATGATTCAAGGCCGAGGCGGCGCGAGCCTCGCGCTGGAAACGCTCGATGGACTGGCTGTCCTGGGCCATGGTGTCGGGCAGGAACTTGAGGGCGACGCGACGGCCGAGACGGGAATCTTCGGCTTCGTAGACCACGCCCATGCCGCCACTTCCCAGTTTTCGAAGGACTTTGTAATGGGAAATGGATTGTCCGATGAGGGAATCAGAAACGGGCATAGGGGTTTGATACTAGACTGGGGGTCTCGGGCAGGTCAAGGCGGCGCGAGCCTCGCTGATTCTCGCGACGTGGAGGGTGCAAAGATGCTGGCTTAAAAGCCAGGGCTACAAACCGGCCGTCAACGCGAAGGCGGAGGATGGCGAAAAGGAAACGCCTGTACCACGCGGCGGTTGCGCAGGTTTTTCCGAGGCGCCTATACTGGCCGGGACTGAAAGGCATGGGTGTGCTCAAGGGCAGCAGGTGTTGGTGTGAGCCTTTGAGGTCCCAATCGTGGTGGAGAAGCGTGCTTTCGTGAGCCTGGACGAAATCAAGCAGTTTCCAACGGTGGACCGACGGCGCAATGCGGGTGTGCCGGGAGAACGGCGAGAAGCGGGAGAAGTGGCGGTATTCCAGGAATTAGGGAAGGCGCTGACGTCGTCGTTGCAGCTGGATCAGGTGCTGCGGACGATCATGGAAAAGATCGATGAGTTTCTGAGGCCGGACAACTGGTCGCTGCTGCTGCTGGACGAGGCCAAGCAGGAGTTGTACTTCGAACTGGCGGTGGGAAAAGCGTCGCAGGCGCTGAAAGATGTGCGCATCAAGTTGGGACAAGGGATCGCCGGGTGGGTAGCGCAGCATGGGGAAGTGGTGATTGTGCCGGACACCACGAAAGACACCAGGTTCTTCGGTAAAGTAGACGAGAAGACCAAGATGGAGACGCGGTCGATTGTGGCCGTGCCCGTAAAGTTCCGGGATACCTGCCTGGGAGTAATCGAGCTGATCAATTGTGTGGGCGTAGACGGGTTTGACCCGCGCGACCTGAAACTGCTGGAAGCACTTTCGGACTTTGCGGCGATTGCGCTGGAAAACGCGCGGCACGTGAAGCGCATCCACGAGCTGACGATCAAAGACGATTGCACATCGCTGTACAACGCGCGGCACATGGGCTTCATTCTGGACACAGAGATTTACCGGTCACAGCGGTATAACTACGAATTTTCGATCGTTTTCATCGATTTGGACCATTTCAAACTGGTCAACGACACACATGGACACCTGGTGGGGTCGCGGCTGCTGGCGGAAATGGGTGAGGCGCTGAAGACGAATTGCCGGTTGATTGATTTTGCGTTTCGCTATGGCGGGGACGAATTCGTGATTCTGCTGCCGCAGACTTCGAAGGAAAACGCGATCAACGTGGCGCGGAGGTTGCACCGATTGATTCGGGAAACTGTGTGGCTAAGGAACGAAGGCTTGAATATCAAGATTACGCCAAGCGTGGGCTTGGCGGCGTATCCAGTGGATTCGAAGACGAAAGAGGGACTGCTGCACTTGGCGGACGAAGCGATGTATCTGGTGAAGAACACCAATCGCGACAATGTGGCGGCGGCGAACGTGGGCATATTGCCGGTGCAACCCGGGGTAGAAGCGGCTGGAGAAGCGGCGGGGTGAGGGGTTGTTAGTGCGAAGTTTTAAGTTGTAAGTTTTAAGTTGTAAGTTCTAAGTTGTAAGTTCTAAGTTGTAAGTTCTAAGTCTTCCGTTCCAGAAGCACCTTCTCCGTTGATCCTCGGAAGTAGTTGCCTGCGGGAGCACGGCTCCCGCCGATCGATTAATGGTGACTTAGATTTTGCACAGCGGCAGCCGGGCTGCCGCACTCCGGCGAGGCGCCAGACCCGCCCTATACGCCCTAAACAAATTCTGATTAACTGGAGACATGAAGAGAAGTGAAGCCGCCCGTTACGCGCGCTGGTCGGCGCTGACGGCATTGTTGCTGGCTGCGATCACCGGGGGAATCTATCTGCACCGGCAATGGGTGGCGCATGTGGAAAGGAAAAAAGCTCCCCCGCCACTGGCTGAAGACAAGGAAAGACAATCCATTGGGCTGACGGTCTCGAAGAACGAAGGAGACCGGACCATCTTCACGATCCAAGCGTCAAAATCGACGGACTTAAAAGGCCAGGACATCAGCCTACTGGAGGATGTGAAGGTCACGGTATTCGGTAAGCTGGGCGACCGGCATGACGTGCTGCACACGAGAAGTTGCCGGTACGCGAAAGTCAACGGTGCGATCGAGTGCAGTGGGGCAGTGCAGTTTGATTTGCAGAGCGCGGCGGATGCCGAGAAAGTGAAGAGCGACCCGAGAGTTAAACCGAACATCATTCAAGTGGAAACCAGCTTGGTGAGCTTCGATCCAAAAACTGGAGAGGCGCGAACGGCACAGCCGGTGAAGTTCAGCTTGCCGAATGGGAGTGGCGAAGGAGTGGGCGGAACGTATTCGTCGCGGCAGGGCGAGTTGAGGCTGGAGAAGGACGTGCGGGTGACATTGCACCAGACCGGACCACTGGCCGCAGGGAAGAAAGCGGAAACGCCGACGACGGATGTGGTACTGCGCGGGAGCAGTATGGAAATGCTCAAAGCAGCGCGGAAGGTGGTGCTGGCGGGACCGGCTACGGCCACAACACCAACACAGCAGCTACGAGCCGGGCGAATGACGGTATTGCTGGATGAACAGAACCGGGCACAAACCATGTTGGCAGAGCCAGGTGAGCTGAAGCAGTCGCCGGAGGTGGTGTCAACGGGCGGAAAAGGGCCGACCGGGTCGGGAACCCTGACAGCGGACTTGATGACCGCGCATCTCGCGCCAGAAGGCTGGGTGCGCGAACTGGAGGCAACGGGGAATGTACGAGGGACGTCGCCCAGCGGAGACGAGCAGGCGGATAGCGGAAACGTGGAGATGTGGCCGAAGGTGAACCAGGCAAAGTTTCTGACACTGCGGGGCAACGTACACGTAAACCAGCGTGACCCGAAAACGGGAACGCAAAGGAAGCTGGCGACAGCGGTCTTGCAAGTGAGCTTTGCGGGAGGAGAGCCGGGCGGGGCGAATCCTGCGCAACACGCAGAAACGTTGGAACGGGGGACAGTGGAATGGAGCGACACGGCAACCTCACAATCCAAGTTGAGCGCGGATAAATTGGCGGTGGATTTTGGAGCCGCAGGCAAGGCTAAGGACCTGGCGGCCACGGGGAACGTGGAGACGGAACGAAAACTGGAGGGACGGCCGACGCAGAGCGCGACAGCGATGAACGGAGACGCGCAACTGGACGCCGGGGGAACCTGGGCGGAGATGGCACTGCGGGGGAACGTACATATGAAGGAGGGAGAGCGAAGCGCGGAGGCCCAGAAAGCGGTGTTTGCACGGGTGGCCCAGACGACCGTACTGACGGGGCAGCCGGTGGTGCGAGACGAGAGCAGCGAGACGCACGCGACGAAGATTACGTTCAATCAACAAACGGGTGATATTGAGGCGGAAGGGAAAGTGCGGTCCACGGACCTGGGAAAAAGGAATGACGCGATCCAGTTCAGCGCGTCGCCTTCGAATGTCATTGCGGATCACATGGTGGGGAATTCGAAGGCGGGAAGGGCGCTGTATACCGGGCATGCGAGACTGTGGCAAGGCCCGTCGGTGCTGGAAGCGGACTCGATCGAACTATTGAGAGAAACGCGGGTGCTGAACGCAAAAGGCAATGTGCGAGCGGTGTTCCCGAAAGAAGAAAATGAAAACGGGAAAGCCACGAATGGGAAAGAACCGGTGGTGTGGCGGGTGTCGTCGGAAAAGCTAACGTATTGGGACTTGGAGAACCGGGCACATTTGGAGAAGAACGTGGTGGTGCAATCGGCGGACGAGCGGATGAGAGCGCCGTTGTTGGATGTGTACTTTACACGAGAGCAGGGGAACCAAGGCACATCGAAGATCAACCGGGCAGTGGGAACGGGAGGCGTGGAAGTGGTGCAGGGCGATAAGCGAGGCACGGCGGAACGCGGAGTGTACACGGCGGACGACGACAAATTCGTGTTGAGCGGAGGAACGCCGACACTGTACGACGAGGATGGAGGAATGACGACGGGGCGCGAATTGACCTTCAATATAGCGGATGATACGATCATCGTGGATTCGGGGAATGGACCACGGACAATGACCAGACACCGCGTCCAGAGATAGCAGGGACCGTGAGAGCGATCCCGCGTGAAGCGGAATGCCAACACTCCAAGGCGTCGATCTGAGTAAGTCCTACCGCGGACGCAAAGTCGTAGATAACGTCGAACTGGAAATCGGGCAAGGAGAAGTAGTGGGCTTACTAGGTCCGAATGGGGCGGGTAAGACCACGACTTTTTATATGATCGTGGGGCTGGCGCGCCCGGACTCAGGACGGGTGTTGCTAAACGGGGAAGAGATTACCGACCTGCCGATGTACCTGCGGGCGCGCAGCGGAATCAGCTATCTGCCTCAAGAGCCATCGGTTTTCCGGCAATTGACCAGCGAAGAGAATTTACTGGCGGTGTTGGAGACCCTGCCGCTGACGCCCGAACAACAGCGGGACCGGCTGGAAGAGTTGTTGGCGCAAATGGGTTTGGAGACGGTGAGGCACAGCCGGGCGTACATGCTTTCGGGCGGAGAGCGGCGAAGGCTGGAAATAGCGAGGTCGCTGACGCTACAGCCGTCGTTCATCCTGCTGGACGAGCCGTTTTCGGGGATTGATCCGTTGACGGTAAAGGATTTACAGGACCTGATCCGGGAATTGAGCCGGTCGGGGATCGGGGTGTTGATCACGGACCATAACGTGAGGGAAACACTGAGCGTGACGGACCGCGCGTACATCGTGAATCATGGGAAAATCATGAAGAAGGGCACGCCGCAGGATTTGAGCAGTGATCCGGAGGTGCGGCGGGTTTATCTGGGTGATAACTTCCGGTTAAATTAGAGCTAGACTTAGACCTAGGCAAAGAAGAAATGGCTTGGCAGGGACTCAAACTTAATCTCCGTGTGGCGCAGAAGCAGATACTGACGCCCGGGCTGGTGCAGATGGTCAGCGTGCTGGCGCTGAACCGTCTGGAACTGCGGGAGATGATCAATCAAGAGATGATAGCCAACCCAGTTTTGGAAGAACTCACCGAAGAGCCGACCGCGACAGACAATTACAGCGACGAAACTTTTTTGAAGGCGGAAACGGAGAAAGTTCCAGAGAAGGAAGCAGCGAATCCTTTCGACGAATTTGATGTAGGAACGTTTTTCAACCAGTACTTGGATACAGGGGGAGACGGAGGGCAGTCGCAGGAACGGGAGATTTCGGAAAGGCCATCGTTCGAGAAGTTTTTGTCGTCGCCGGCGGGCCTGACGGACCATCTGACTTGGCAGTTGAGCGTGACGATCTGTTCCGAGACGGTGAAGGAAATCGCCGAGAACATCATCGGGAACCTGGACGAGAACGGGTACCTGATGGCGTCGACGGAAGAGCTGGCACAGAACGGGAAATATTCGCAGGACGACCTGGAAGACGCGCTGGCGGTAGTGCAGGATTTCGATCCGATCGGAGTGGGCGCACGGGACTTGCGGGAGTGCCTGCTGCTGCAACTGAAGGCGTTTGATCCGCAAAACACGTTGGCGCAGCAAATCGTGTCGGACCACCTGAAGCAGGTGCAAGCCAACCAGTTGAAAGAGATTGCGCGGGCGCTGAACCGTCCGATCGACATCGTGAAGCACGCGATCGAGTCGATCAAGAAGCTGGACCCGCGGCCAGGGCTACGCTACAACAAAACCGAGCCGCGGCTGGTAGAACCGGACGTGTACTTCCGGAAAGTGGACGATCAGTGGCAGGTGTTCTTGAACGAAGATGATATGCCGCAATTGCGGCTGAGTCCGACGTACCGGCGGCTGTTGGTGCGGGACGCGGCGGACAAGGACGTACGCAACTACGTGAAGGAACGGTTCACGGCGGCGATCCAATTAATGAAAAACATCGAGCAGAGGAAGCACACGATTTTGCGGGTGTGCCAGTCGATCATCGCCCGGCAGGGTGAGTTTCTGGACAAGGGCCCGGATGCGCTGAAGCCGATGATGATCAAGGAAGTGGCGGAGGAAGTGGGGGTACATCCATCGACGGTGAGCCGGGCGGTAGCCAGCAAGTACGCGCATACCCCACAGGGCGTGATCGAGCTGCGGTCGTTCTTCAGCGAGGCGGTGAATGGGCCAGAGGGCAGCGGAATGTCGCTGCAAACGCTGAAGCGTCTGGTGAAGAAGATGATCGACGAAGAAGACACGACCAAGCCGTTGACCGATGAGCAAATCGCCAAGAAATTGGAAGAGAACGGGATTCATGTGACGCGGCGGACAGTGGCAAAATACCGGGAGGATATGAGAATCCCGAGCACGCACCAACGGCGGGTGAAGAGCTGAGCCCAAACGCCACCGTGAAGAGCCCCAAGCGCCATTCCCTCGACGCGCGACATCCAGGCCGACAACTCGTGATTCTGACCGGATTATCCGGCTCCGGGAAAAGCACGGTCCTCAAAGCGTTTGAGGACATGGGCTACTACTGCGTGGACAATCTGCCGGTGGAGTTGATCCCGATTTTCGCGGAGCTGCACGCCGCGGGGGAGGGGGACTTTCGGAGAGCGGCGCTGCTGGTGGACGCGCGGGAAGGGCCGCAACTGGAGAAACTGCCAGGATTGCTGAAACACCTGCGCCGAATGCATCCAATTGTCCTGGTGTATATCGAGGCGAACGAAGACGCATTGCTGCGTCGCTATAGCGAAACACGGCGGCCGCATCCGTTGGGGAGGGATTTTTCGGTGCGCGAAAGCCTGCGGCACGAGCAGGCACTGATGGAACCGATCCGGAAGTTGGCGGACGTGGTGATTGATACGACGCAGTTCAACGTGCATGAACTGCGGCAATTCGTAAATGAACGGTTCAAAACCGAGAGCAAGCGGCCGTTATTAGTGTCGCTGGTGAGCTTTGGGTACAAGTACGGTGTGCCGGCGGATGCGGACCTTATGTTTGATGTGCGCTTTCTGCCGAACCCCCATTTTGTGCCGAAATTAAGGCGCTATAACGGCAGAGATTCCAAAGTGAAAGAGTATATTCAGTCATTTCCGCAAACCGGAGAATTTCTGCGGCGAATCCAGAGCCTGCTGACGTACTTGATTCCGCACTATATCGAAGAGGGGAAAAGTTATCTGACCATCGCGTTCGGATGCACCGGAGGGAAGCATCGTTCGGTGATGATGGCGGAATGGATGAGACAAGCGTTGGCAAAGAAGGGATTCGCGACGCGGGTGCTGCACCGGGACATCGATAAATAGGCTCCGGGAGAATCGAGAGGCTGCGTGCGATAGCAATCTTCTTTGCAACTCTCATACGAGTGGAATTCCCGGCGGGAATTCCGGCTGGCCGCTGGAGGTTTGAAAAGAACGGTGCGTGCTGTCATGCTAGGTAACACGCGGGTTGGCGCACGAATAGCGTAGGTAGCTGAACACAAGGGCGTAGGTGTGGGTCCGCTGATTTCAGCACATTTGAGGCGGTTACTGGGTTACACCAAACCGTATCTGGTACGGCTGGGGGCGGGTGTATTGCTGGTGGCGTTTGTGGCGGCTGCGGAAGCGGTAATAGGATTCATGGTGAAACCAGCGGTGGACTATGTGCTGAGCCCGGCGAAATTCGGGTCGAGCTTGCCGCTGGTGACGCTGCCGTGGAACGGGAAAATCATCTACCTGAACAAGTTCTTTCCCCCCAGTATTCACAACGTGTGGACGATTTTTGCGATCACCATCCTGGTGTTGTACGTGAGCAAGGCGGTTGCCGAATATTTGGGAATGACGGAAATCGAGTATGTGGGGCTGGCGGCGACGCGGGACCTGCGGAACGCGTTCTACGAAAAAGTGATCAAGCAGCCCATGGGGTTCTTTCAACACAATCCCACCGGACGAATCATTTCGGTGGCGATCAATGACGTGGACCGGGTGCGCTTTGCGCTGAGCGATTACCTGGCCGACTTGTTCATGAAGAGTTTTACGTTCGTGGCGTTCGTGGCGGCGATGGTGATCCTGGATTGGAGATTGGCCCTAGCCACCACGCTACTGCTGCCGGCAGTGGTTCTTCCGGTGAACAAATTGGGGAGGAAGATCCGGCTGTCGGCGGAAAAGAGCCAAACGCGGCTGAGCGACTTAAGCCAGATCCTGGAAGAAACGGTCAGCGGGAACCGGGTGGTGAAGGCCTTCGGCATGGAAGACGCCGAGGTGAAGAAATTCCATGAAGTGGCACGGAGATTGTTGCGGGAAAACATGCGCTGGGTGCGAGCGGCGGTGCTGACGTCGCCGCTGATGGATCTGGTGAGCGCGGTAGTGATACCGCTGCTGATTTGGTACGCGCGCGTGCAGATACAACATCAGCAGATTACGCTGGGCGGATTCATTTCATTCTTGTATGTGATGTTCAACGCGTATATACCGCTGAAACGCATGGGTTACGTGTACCAGCAATTCCAAGCGGCGCAAGGCGCGAGCGTGCAGGTGTTCGCGTATCTGGACCGGGAGGAGGAAGTGATCGATCAAAAGGGCGGGAAAGCGCTGGAAGGGCTGAAGCGGGAGATTAGGTTTGAAGACGTGACATTTGCGTATGAGCCGGATCAAGCGGCAATTCTGGAAAGAGTGAGTTTCGCGGCGAAAAAGGGCGAAGTGGTTGCGGTGGTAGGGTCGAGCGGAGCAGGGAAGACGACGTTGGTAAACCTGATACCGCGGTTTTATGAGTTAACCGGAGGGAGTATCAAGGTCGATGGAGTCGACATACGGGAACTGAATTTGCGATCGCTGCGGAACCAGATCGCCATGGTGACGCAGGAAAACATCTTGTTCCACGACACCGTGCTGAACAACATTTGTTATGGGATGAGCGAAGTGCCGAAGGAGAAGGTGATTCACGCGGCTACGGCAGCATTAGCGCATGAGTTCATCATGGGTTTGCCGCAAGGGTATGACACGGTGATCGGCGAGCGGGGCACACGACTGAGCGGCGGGCAGCGACAGAGAATCGCGATTGCACGGGCGTTATTGAAGGATTCGCCTATCCTGATCCTGGATGAGGCCACATCGGAATTGGACTCTGAATCGGAGCAGTACGTTCAAAAGGCGCTGGGAAACCTGATGGCCGGACGGACCGCGTTCGTGATCGCGCATCGCTTGGGTACGGTGCGGAAAGCCGATAAAATTCTAGTGCTGGAAGACGGATGCATTCGCGAGAGCGGGACGCACGCGGAGTTGCTGGCAAATTGCGGGAGCTACGCGCGATTACACGAATTGCAGTTCGCCGAGGAAGACATGTTGGCTCCCGCGGACGCCCGGATTCCCAAGGCCACAAGGACCAGTGAATCAGAATGAACGCCAATAGCACAACGGAAGCGAGTATCAGCGCCACGAGCAAGGCGGAATGCCGGTCCATGACCGGATACGCCCTGGTGGGCGGCGAGTTCGAAGGATGGGCCGTGCGGGTCAGCGTGAAAAGCGTGAATCACCGGTTTCTGGACGTGAAGTTGCGGATACCGGATTCGCTGGAACCGTACGAGCACCGGCTGCGGCAGGTGGTACGCGCACGCATCCATCGCGGGCACGTGGACGTGCATGTGAGCATGGACCCGACCGACGCGGCACCGGTGCATGTGAACCGGGAGCTGTTGAAGGCGTATTTGAGCGCGGCGACGGAATTGCAGAAACAGACGGGGGGAAAAGGCGAACTGGACACCGTGTCGCTGTTGCGACTGCCGGGAGTGATCACTGGGCTGGCGTCGGCGTTGCCGGAAACGGAAGGCGGACAAGAAGCACTTGGGAAAATGCTGGAAACGTTCCTGGTGGAAGCGCTGGCAAAGATGGACGAGATGCGCCGGAACGAGGGACGGCACCTGACGGACGAGTTGCGAGCGCGGGTGGCGAAAATCGACGAGGAAGCCGAGCAGGTACGAGAATTGGTGGGGCGGCTGCGACCGGCGTTTTCCCGGAGGCTGGAGGCGCGGCTGAAGGAGTTGCTGAACGGCACCAATATTGAGCCGGCACGGCTGGCGCAGGAGGCGGCGCTGCTTGCGGAACGGAGCGACATCAGTGAAGAATTAGACCGGCTGCGCAGTCACCTGCAACAGTTCACGAAATTGTTAGACGGGGCCGGGGAGTTGGGGAAGAAGCTGGATTTCCTGTTGCAGGAGATGCATCGAGAAGCGAACACCATGCTGTCGAAGACTCCGGGAGTGGAAAGCGAAGCGCTGGAAATCACCGGTCTGGCATTGGAGATCAAAGCGGAAATCGAAAAACTACGGGAACAGGTCCAGAACATCGAATGAACGAAGGATCGGGGGTAGAGCCGCTGATCTTGATAGTGTCGGGCCCGTCAGGGTCCGGGAAAAGCACGTTGGTGCAGAGGATCCTGGAGTTGCCCGGGACCATGCCGTCGGTATCGTGTACTACCCGGTTGCGGCGGGCGACCGAGTCGAGCGGAAAATGTTATGATTTCGTTACTGAAGCCGAGTTCGAGGCGATGGTGGCGCGCGGGGAATTCCTGGAGTACGCGAAGGTATTTGGCAAATATTCCTACGGAACGCCGAAGAAGTGGTTAGCAGAATCGCGGCGGCGGGGTTTGGACCTGGTCCTCGAGATTGACGTACAGGGCGCCAAGCAGGTGAAGGAGAAGTTGCCGGAGTCAGTGGCGATCTTTATACTGCCACCCTCGCGGCAAGAGGTGGAACGAAGACTGCGGAGCCGGGGGCAGGACGCGGACGAAGAGATAAAGCGGAGGCTGGCCAAGGCGCGCGATGAGATTGAGGCCAGCGAGAGCTTTTACGATTTTTGTATCGTCAACGATGATGTGGAACGAGCGGGGAAAGAGGCGCAGGCGATTGTGGTGGCGCTGCGATGCTCAAGCCTCCGCCGTCGGGGTCGGGTGAAACAAGTTTTGGCGTCGTTTGGAGGGTAAGAGACTCATGACCGTGCAAACCAAAGCTCCGGAGAGCCAGTTTGCTTACGTCGTGCTGGCTGCGCGACGCGCGCGGCAGATCATGGCGGGCGCCCCACCGATGTTGGAGAACGTGCGGACGCAAAAAGCCACGCGAATCGCGTGCGAAGAGGTGTCGCACGGGTTGATTGAGTACGATTTTGCGGAGTCGCCGGAGACGGACGAGGACAAAGACGGCAAGAAGCGCAAATAGCGCGGCGACGAGACGAGTATGCGCATCACCCTGGGTGTCACAGGCGGAATCGCGGCGTACAAGTCCGCGGAACTGGTCCGCAGGCTACAAGACGAAGGGCATTCTATCCAAGTTGTAATGACGCGAGCAGCGCGCGAATTCATCACCCCTTTAACGTTCGCGGCGCTGAGCGGGCAGCGAGTCATCACCGACTTATTTTCGAATCAGACCGGCGGGGAAGGCAGCGTAGAGTCGGCAATCGACCATATTGCCGTGGCGCAACGCACGGATTTGCTGCTGGTAGCGCCCGCTACGGCGGATGTGCTGGCGAAATTCGCGCAGGGAATCGCGGACGACTTTCTGAGCACGCTGTATCTGGCTTCGACCGCGCCGGTGGTGGTGGCTCCGGCGATGAACGTGAACATGTGGCAGCACGCGGCCACCCAGGAGAATGTGGCGACGCTGCGAAAGCGTGGGGTGCGGATCGTGGAGCCTAGCGAAGGTTACTTGGCATGCGGGATGACCGGGGCCGGGCGCTTGGCGGAGCAGGAAGAGATCTTGAAGGCGGTGCGCGAGGTACTGGGTGGGGTACAGGATTTGGCGGGAGAAACGGTGCTAGTGACCGCGGGACCGACGTGCGAGGACATCGATCCGGTGCGGTTCCTAACGAACCGGTCGTCGGGGAAGATGGGGTACGCGGTAGCGGCAGAAGCGGCACGGCGCGGATCCCGAGTGGTGCTGGTGAGTGGACCAACGTCGCTGGAGACACCGAGGGGAGTAGAACGCGTTAACGTGAGAAGCGCCGAGGAGATGCAGCGGGCGGTGCAAGAGCGAGTGACGGGCTGCACGATAGCCGTGTTCGCGGCGGCGGTAGCGGATTACCGGCCGGCGGAAAAGTCGAGACAGAAGATCAAACGAGGAAAGGACGCACTGACATTGCGGCTGGAACCGAATCCGGATATTTTGGGCAGCATCGCGAACCAGAAGGGCGATCGGGTGGTGGTAGGATTTGCTGCGGAAACCGAGCACGTGGCGGAGAACGCGAGAAAGAAATTGGTGGGAAAGAACGCGGATTTAATTGTGGCGAACGATGTGAGTAAAGAAGGCGCAGGATTCGACCACGACACCAACGTGGTGACACTGTTTTCGCGGGACGGGCGCGATCTGCCGTTGCCGAAGCTGAGCAAGGCGGAAGTGGCACAGCGAATCCTGGATGAAGCGCTGCGGTTGCGGCATATGCTGAAGACCAAACCCGCAGCGCAGCGAGCCGGCGACTGAAAATCATGCCTGAGGCGATTCCAGAATCCCTACAACAGAAGATTGAAGAGCGTTTGCGGTATTACCAGGACCTGGGAATCCGTTTGTTCTACCGGGACCGCGTCGGTCAAGAGGGTTCTTCCGCGGAGAGCTGGCCGGCGGCGGTTGAGGATGTGAGTAGCTCCATTGCGCAGCAGCTCACGCCTGCGCCAGCAAAGATCAATGTGACCACTCCATCGAGAACCGAGGCGGCCGAGCGAGCCATGCCGGTAATCACATCTCCCGGAGCATCGCTGTTCGACGAAATGGACAAAGTGAAAGACGATACGTTGCCAAAGATTTTGGAGGATATCGGCGAGTGCACGCGCTGTAAGCTGCACAAGGGCCGGCACAAGCTGGTGTTCGGCGACGGAAGCGGGAAGGCGCGGCTGTTGTTTGTAGGGGAAGGGCCAGGAGCGGATGAAGATGCCCAGGGGCTGCCGTTCGTGGGGCGCGCGGGCAAATTACTGACGCAGATGATCGAGGCAATGGGATTGCAGCGCAAAGACGTGTACATCTGCAATGTGGTGAAGTGCCGGCCTCCCGAGAATCGCACACCGGAGCCAGACGAAGTGCAGACCTGTTCGCCATTCCTGCTGCGGCAGATTGACGTGATCAATCCGAAGGTGATCGTGTGCCTGGGGGCGGTGGCGGCCAAAACGCTGCTGCAAACCAACCGCGGTGTTTCACAGTATCGCGGGGAATGGCAAGAATGGCGCGGCCGAAGATTGATCGCGACGTATCATCCGGCGTATCTGCTCCGCAACCCGAATGCCAAGGGTGAGGTGTGGAAGGATTTGCAAAAAGTGATGGCGGAGCTGGGACTGCAGCCCAGGAAGAAGTCCTGATAGTCGGAAATCATGGGCATCCTGTTAGGGTTATTGACCGCGCTGTCGTGGGGCAGTTCGGACCTGTTAGCCCGTTTTGCCGCGCAAAAAATCGGAGCATTTCGGTCGATGCTGTACATGCAGGTGACGGGGTTCCTGTTGCTGACCGTGGCGCTGCATTGGTTAGGCGGATGGGGACTAGCGGCGGGTGGGTTTGGGTGGCGGCCGTGGGCGTGGGGAGTTTTCGCCGGCGTTTTGAACGCAGGGGCCTCGCTGGCGCTATACCGATCGTTTGAGATTGGGAAGCTGTCGATTGTAGCGCCGATTTCGTCGAGCTATCCGGCGTTGACGATGGTACTGGCGGCGATAACGGGAGAGCGGTTGACGCAGCAGCGCATGGTAGGACTGATTCTGATTCTGGTTGGAGTGGCGATTGTGGCCAGAGGTGAGGAGATCCCCGGTGATGCGAACGTGATTGACGCGAAGAAACAACCGGGCAAAAAACGTTTGGGAGTGGAATGGGCGCTGTTTTCAGCGGTGGGATTCGGGCTGCTATTTTGGGTGCTGGGAGTGAGGGCGGTGCCGCTGCTGGGAAGTGTCCGGGCGGTGTGGGTGATTCGGTTGACGTCGGCGGTGTTGACGTTGGCGGTGATGCTGGCGTTACGGAAGCCGTTAACGCTGCGGAGGAGTGGAGCGAAAGGATTCCTGTTGGGAATGGGAGTTCTGGATACCAGCGCATACGTGCTTAACAACTATGGGATGCGATTGGAGCAGGTGTCGGTGGTGAGCGTGCTGGCGTCGCTGTACGGAGCGGTGACGGTGGGATTGGCAGCCACGGTTTTGGGGGAGAAGATTTCCAGGACGCAGTGGTTGGGGCTTGTGGGGATTTTTGGTGGGATTGTGCTGATTAGCTTGTGACCTGTTTGTGCGATGGCCGATGCGCGAATTGATCGCTGCGTGCAGTTTGCGGGGGGCGAGATAATATCGGGCTGCTGCATCGCGAACTGAACTGAATCACTACTGGCTGAGTTCTTTCCCGGCCAGCGCCAACTGCTACACTACACAACGAATGACGGAAACCTACTGCAATGTGGCATTGCCGGTGCCGTTGCGCACGACCTTCACGTACGTGGTGCCGGAATGCTTGCGCGAGCAAGTGCGGCCGGGCAGCCGCGTGCTGGTGCCGTTCCGGAAGAAAGCGCTGGTGGGCGTGGTGCTGGAACTGACGGCGACGGCGCCGGCAGGAACGAAGCTGCGCGACGTTGAGAAGGTCTTGGATTTGATCCCGGCGCTGCCCGCAAACCTGTTGAAGCTTGGCGAATGGATCGCCGGTTATTACCTGGCGCCAATTGGGGAAGTGTTTCGGGCCATGCTGCCGCCGACCACGGAAGTATCGCGGAAGCGGCGAATGGTGTTGACCGAAACGGGTCGAGAAATGGCTGAAAGGCTAAAGAGCGGAACAACGCTCACGGATCTGGATGGAAGCGCGGCAGGATTCCTGCAGCGGCTCTTGAAGCAGAATGGTGAGTTGGCGCTGGGGCCAGCAAGCAAACTGGGAATCACACCGGACGCACTGCAGCGATTGCAACATCGAGGTTACGTGGAAATTCGCGAATCCCTGCAGGCCCGCAAACGCAAGATGCAGCGAGTGGTGGCCTGGAAGGGAACCGGCCGCGGCGGTGTGGAAAAAGACCGCGCGCCAGTTCCGGCGCAGCGGAACAGCAACACAGGTGAGAGGGAAAAAGAAGAACGGGTTCGAGCACTGTTGGAAAGGGAACGCGGACCCTTACCGATGCCGCGGCTGTTGAAGCTGGCCAATGTTTCGCGGGCGCTGGTGGAACGGATGCTGCGACAAGGATGGCTGGAGAGTTGGGAAGAGCCAGTCGATCCAGTGGAAGACCCGTTCGATTCGGGCTACACGCCGCCAGGACACACATTGAACGAGACGCAGGAAAGCGCATTCAAGGCGATACGCGCGCGATTCGAGTTGGGCGAATTTGGCGTGCAACTGCTGCATGGGGTGACCGGAAGCGGCAAGACGGAGGTATACCTGCGAAGCGTGCAGGACACACTGGCGCGCGGGAAAACAGCAATTATTTTGGTGCCAGAAATTGCGTTGACGCTGTGGGTCGGGCGGCAATGCCGCGCCTGGTTCGGAGCGCGATTCGAAGGCGTGGCGGTGCTGCATTCCGCGTTGAGCGACGTGGAACGGGCGCAGGAATGGTGGAGAGTGCGAAATGGAGGAGCACGGGTGGTGGTGGGGACGCGCTCAGCCATTTTTGCGCCATTGGAGAATTTGGGGTTGGTGATAGTGGACGAGGAGCAGGAGAGCAGCTACAAGCAGGAAGAGACGCCACGGTATCACGGGCGAGACGTGGCCATCATGCGGGCGAAGTTCGAAAACGCGCTGGCACTGCTGGGATCAGCCACACCGTCATTGGAGACCTACCACAATGCGGTGAACGGGAAATACGAACTGCTGACGATGGGGTCGCGAGTCGAGAACCGCGAACTGGCGGAGGTGGAGATTGTAGACCTGCGAGCGGATTTTCAGCAGACGCAGAAGGCCAGTCCGATTTCGCAGGCGCTGCACGCGGCAATCGAGGAGTGCCTGTCGCTGAAGACGCAAGCACTGGTGCTGATTAACCGGCGCGGCTATTCGTGGTCGGTGCTGTGCCGGAGTTGCGGAGCGTCGGTGCAATGCGTGAATTGCAGCATTTCCATGACGTATCACAAGAGCCGCAACCGGCTGGAGTGCCATTATTGCGGGTCGATTCAAGCGGTGCCGAAGGTATGCCCGAAGTGCGGGTCGAAGTATGTGTATTTCTTTGGAGAAGGATCGGAGCACTTGGAAGAGCGGCTCCGCCAGGAATTTCCCGGGGCGCGGATTGCGCGACTGGACCGGGACACGGCACGAACCAAGCAGCAGTACCAGGAGACGCTGGGGGCGTTTGCCAGCGGGGCGTTGGACATACTGGTGGGCACGCAAATGTTGGCCAAGGGGCACGATTTTCAGCGAGTGACATTGGTGGGAGTGATAGCGGCGGATTCGTCGTTGCACTTGCCGGATTTTCGGGCGGCGGAACGAACGTTTCAGTTGTTGACGCAAGTGGCGGGGCGAGCTGGACGGGGAGAATTGCCGGGGCGAGTGCTGATCCAGACGTATTATCCGGAGCATTATGCGGTGCAAGACGCGGTGAAGCAGGACTATGTGTCTTTTTACGAACGCGAAGTGCATTTTCGGCGAATGATGGCGTACCCACCGTTCGCGTCGCTGGCCAACGTGATCGTGAGAGACAGCCGGCTAGAGAAGGCGATGGAGTGGTCCCGGGAGTTATCGGGATATTTTTCGCCGCAGGACGGCAAGGGAGTGCGGATCCTAGGTCCGGCATCAGCCCCGTTGGCGCGATTGAAAAAGGAGCATCGCTATCAATTCCTGCTGAAATCGCCGAAAAAAGCGGCGTTGACGAGGATATTGAGCAGGGCGTTGGCGTTCTGTGAGGCCAGGGAAATACCGCAGACGGCGGTGCTGGTGGACATGGACCCGTTAAGCTTGTTGTGAGAGATGCTCCACGTCGTGGGATCAGCGCAAAAATGCCGGACAGAGAGATTCCTCACTTCGCAGACTCCGTTCGGAATGACGGTTCAGACTTTTTTAGCCTCTTGAAATCGAACAGTCGGCACGTTTGGCTGGAACGTCAGGTGGGGACCCAAAGAGGGCTGGGCATAAAGCAGAGCAGAAAAACGACCAAAGCGAGAAAGGCTCCGAATCGGCGATTGGGGTCGAGAGGAGTGGGATCGTAGATGGGAGCCATGCGAAAGAAGCGCAGGCCGAAAAGGATGACGGCCCAAAGCAACCAACCTCTCCAGAGGAAGATGCCCAGCGGGAGCAGAGCCATAGGGAGCAGAAGGGAAATCCAGCGATGCGCGCGGGGACTAAGCGAGCGCACGATGTGACCGCCGTCGAGCTGGCCGACGGGAAGCAGATTCAACGCGGTGGCAAAGAGCCCGACCCAAGCGGCACGGCCGACGGGATCGAGCAGGACGTCGGACGCGTGGGCGTTGGGCTGCAGAATCGCACACATCAATTTCAAGATCAGCGGCACACCAAAGACCACGTCAGCGTTTGGATTGAGGGCGAACGCGGGAATGATGCGGGCGTGAAGAACGCCATAGGCAAGCGGCGGCAAGGCGAACAGGAATCCGACAAGCGGGCCGGAGGCGCCGACGTCGAAGAGGGCACGAGCGGAGCGGATGGGAGAACGAATGAGAATGAAAGCGCCGAAAGTGCCGATGAGAGTCGGAGCAGGAATGAAAAAAGGATAGCTGGAACGAATGTGCTGATGACGGCAGGCGAAGTAATGGCCCAGTTCATGAGCCAAAAGAATGGTGAGCAGGGTAATCGCGAAGGGCAGTCCGGAGAGAAGCAAAGAAGGGTGATGATACGCGACCGGAAAGGCTCGCAGCAGGGCATCGAAGGATGCGGCCTGATTGTGGGCATAGGCGGCGGCAAAGTGGGCGCCGGCAACCAGGCAGGTGAGCAGGGTGACGAAAAACAATAGGGCAGCAAGAAGCAAAGAACGCACAGGGGGATGCGCGGGAGTAAGACGATAGGCAATGCCGAGGTCGTGGCGACGCGGCCAGGCAGGGGGTTGCTCTAAAAACGGGGGAAAGCGTTCTTCGGGTTCCGGAGGGTTCACAAAACTTTACTTGGCGGCTGTTGCGGTGGTGTCTTCCAAGCCTTGGAGTTCCTTTCCTGGCTTAAAGCGAACCGCTTTGCCCGGGGGAATGCTGACTTCTTCACCGGTGCGAGGATTGCGGCCGATGCCGGTCTTGCGAGGTTTAACGCTGAAGACGCCGAACTTGCGAAGTTCGATGCGCTGCCCGCGGCCGAGAGCGTTTTTGAGAGATTCGAAGACGGTCTCGACCGCTTGCTCCGCCTTGGTGCGACTGATGTTGGTTTTTGAGACCACAGCATTAACAATGTCGAGCTTGATCACACCACCCTCCAGGAATCCGTGGCCCGATGCTATTGGCTACCGTCCAGGTTGTCAAGACGTGCTGGGGTCAACTAAACTCTATCCTTTTGATGCTACACGTTTTTTATAACAGGAGGAATGGATGCCCGTAAAGCCAGACCATTGGATCCGCCGGATGGCGCTGGAGCACAAGATGATAGAGCCGTTTACTGACCGGCAAATCCGGGAAGGGGTGATCAGCTATGGCGTTTCCTCGTATGGATATGACATCCGAGTAGCCGAGGAGTTCAAGATTTTCACCAACGTGAATACGACCATCGTGGACCCGAAACATTTCGATCCACGATCGCTGGTGGAATACAAGGGCGAGACTTGCGTGATCCCGCCCAACTCGTTTGCGCTGGCGCGCTCGGTGGAATATTTCCGGATACCGCGAAATGTGGTGACCATCTGCCTGGGGAAATCGACGTATGCGCGCTGCGGAATCATCGTGAACGTGACCCCGTTCGAGCCGGAGTGGGAAGGGTACGTGACGTTGGAGATCAGCAACACCACGCCGTTGCCGGCCAAGATTTATGCGAATGAAGGGCTGTGCCAGGTGCTGTTTTTCGAAAGCGACGAGCAGTGCGAAGTGAGCTATAAGGACAAGAAAGGGAAGTATCAGGCGCAGGGCGGGATTGTGCTGCCGAGGCTGTGAGCCTGGCAGGATGTTCGCGTAGCAGCGCGGAACTGTTCGTGGCTGAGAACCTATCCACGTGCAATCGCGAACCCTGAGTTGCTAGGCGAACGCGGAGTGCTGCACGAGTGGCGACTGAGACCGCCATGCGAGGTGCTGGGTCTCGCGCGACGGCGTTAGCGGAAGAGTTTGGCGGCGATTTCGGCGACGTGCTTGCCTTGATGGCGCGCGATCTTCAATTCGTTTTCACTGGGCTGGCGCGAGCCATCGGCGCTGGCCAGAGTGGTGGCGCCGTAAGGAGTGCCGCCCGAAATTTCGCCCATGTAAGTAAGGCCAGGCTCGGTGTAAGGCACGCCGACGATAATCATGCCGTGATGAAGCAGTGTACTGTGGAAACTGGTAATGGTGGTTTCCTGACCGCCGTGCTGAGTGCCGGTGGAGGCGAAGACACTGCCGACTTTGCCGACCAGGGCACCCTTGGCCCACAGTTGGCCGGTCTGGTCGAGGAAATTGCGCATCTGCGCGGCCATGTTGCCGAAGCGGGTGGGCGTGCCGAAGATGACGGCGTGGGCATCCGGAAGCTGATCGACTTTGGCAACCGGGACCTTTGCGAAAGCAGCCTTGGCGGCCTTTGCGCCGTACTTTTCCAGTACCTCGTCGGAAATGAGTTCCTGCACCTGATAAAGAGAAACTTCCGCGTCGGGCACTTGCTTTGCGCCTTCGACGACGGCTTCAGCCATGCGATAGACGTGACCGTACATGCTGTAGAAAATGACCTGGACTTTGATGCTCATGCGTTGTTCTCCTTGAGAGTTGATAAGACTATTGTCGAATCAGGCGGTTGGTGCGTGGCAGCCGTAAATCAATGGCTGCGAGCCTCGAAGTCACTGCTGACCAGGGTGTCTGCCGGCGGCACCACCACGGTCTCGAGGGGATAGCCGCGCTCGCGCCAAGCTTCCAGGCCGCCCAGAAGAGGGCGGATACGGTGGACACCCCGGCGTCGTAGGAGCAGCGCCACCCGGGCGCTGGTAGCTTCGTTTGGTCAAGTACAGTAAAGGACCACCTCGCGATCGAGCTGCAGAAGATTGTTTTTTTCGGTGAGGTCTTTGGAATCCAAGTGGACGGCGCCGGGAATGGTCTGCGGGTCGGCTTCGAAATCGAGAGAGTGACGGAGATCGACGATGGACAAAGGCTCTCCGGCATCCAGCTTCTGCTTGAGTTCGTCGACGCTGATGCGACTGATGCGGAGATCGCGAAGGAATTTTTGGCGTGCCAGGAATTTGTAAAGGATGTACAGGGCCAAGCCGGAAGCGAGCACAACCACCAGCCAACTGCCGAGAGACTGGGCGCGGCGGGCGATGGCTTCGATTTGCCTGGTGAAAAAGTAGCCGAGTCCCAGGCAACTGCCGGCCCAGAACAGCACGCCGAGCAGGTCGAACAGCAGGAACCTGGCCGGGCGCATCTGGAAGATGCCAGCAAGCGGGGTGGCGACGGCATTAAGACCGGGAAGGAATTTGGCAATGAGCAGAGACTTGGCACCCTGTTTTTCGAAGATGCCTTCAGTACGGCGGACACAAGAATCCGGCTCGAGCGAGATGCGGCAGAGCCACTGAACGATCCGGATCCCCTTGCGGCGGCCCAACTCATACCACAGGACGTCCGCCGTGAGGCTGGCGACGGCACAGGAGAACAAGGCGGCGGCAAAGTTCATGCGGCCGGCGCCGACCAGTGCGCCGGAAGCGAGCAGGAGAGGTAGCGAGGGGAGCGGGAGGCCGATTTGCTCGAGGAACACCCAACCGGCCAGAAAGAGATAGCCGTGGCGGAGGAGAGTGTCGAGCAGAGCAGGCATCAGGTGACCTTATATAACATAGCGTTCAGAGGTTACCTCAAAAATGAGGCGGGTTGGCCCCAGTTTCCGGTCATGACAAATTCGGTTAATGGCTTGCGGGCGCGAGGGGCGAGTTCGCGTTCGCGGAGATTGTCGGGCAAGGACTGAGGGTCGCCAAGATAACCGATGACGAAGGCGGCAATCGGCTGCCAACCGGGTGGGATGGAAAAAAAGTCGATGGCCTTTTGCGGATCGAAGCCACCCATTTGATGAACGAATAAGTCATGGGCGGAGGCCTCAAAGGTCAGATGAGCAACGGCCTGGCCGGTGTCGTAGTAGGCGTTGCGATTCGGGCGGCCGCTCTGAGCAAAGGCTAGCTCAGAGACGGCGATGCCAAGCACCGGAGCATGCTTGGCCCAAACCTGGTTGGCTTCGACAAGTGTGCCGAGCAACTTGGCGTGAGTGGCACGGTCGTCCTTGGTGGCAACGATGAAGGCCCAAGGCTGTTCATTACTGGAGGAGGGCGTCCAGCGAGCCGCTTCGAAGATGCTGCGCAGCACCTCAGCGGGCACGGGCTTATCGGCGAAGGCGCGAGGACTCCAGCGGTGGCGAAGGATGTCGTTAATCGGATGTTCGGCGAGAGCGGCTTTATGCATGAGTATCTCCTGATGTTTCAGCCATACGAGACTGAGTGGCCACAGCGGCGATGGCGCACGGGGTGCGTTGCCAGCGCATCTCGCTAGTGCCAAGGACCGCCCATGAAATCTGGCGAAGCTCCGTAAGCGGTTGATTGGATGCGCGACCGGACTAACCAGGTTCAAACACGCGCACTTCCGCCAGCAATGCGGCCAACCGCTTCAGCCGGGCGGCGGACATGTGGCGGAACTGTTTTCTGTGCAGTTCGAGCACCGGTCGATCCAATCTTTTCAGGAGCTTGAGGCCGTCGGGGGTGATGCGGGTTATGATGACCCGGCGGTCCTGGGTTTGGCGCTCGCGGGTAATCAGCTGGTGGCTTTCCATGCGATCAAGGAGGCGGGTGATATCGGGGTCATGAGAGATCATGCGCTCACCGACACCGCGGCAGGGCAGGCCATCGGGCTCGGCGCCGCGAAGAATGCGGAGGACGTTGTATTGGGCGGCGGTAAGGCCGGCAGTTTTGAAGAGTTGCTCGGCTCGTTGGGAGAGAGAGTCAGCGGTTTTGAGGATGGCGACGAAGAGCTGACCTTCGAGATGCGACGAATTGGCCCGCGGCCCCACGACCAGTTACTGTAATTCGTTATAACGACTATTGTCAAGAGGATAGTCTACGAAGGTGTAACGGGCGCCAGGGAAGTCAGGGTTTGGCAACCGGGCGAATGTGTACTTCACTAATGAAGCTTTGCGGTCCTTGCAGCAAGAGCATGGCAACCGCGTGGGCAACGTCGCTGGCGGTGAGCACTTTCGCCGGATCTTTTGGGCCGCGGCCGGAGAAATCGGTAAAAACGCTGCCCGGGCAAATGACACTGACGCGAATGCCGTGAGCACGCAGGTCTTCGGCCATGCAGCCGGTCAATCCTTGCAGGCCCCATTTGGAGGCGCAGTAGAGTCCGCCTCCCGCAAAAGTGCTTTTGCCGGCCAGCGAACTAATGTTGATGATGTCGCCGCGGCGGCGCTGGATCATTAGCGGGGCAACCACGCGGGACACCAGGAAGACGCTCTTCAGATTGCTGTCGAGGACGAGATCCCAATCCGATTCGTTTTTCTCGTGGACCGGCCCAAAACCGGGATTGCCGATTCCGGCATTGTTAACCAGCACGGAAATAGGGCCAAGTTGATCTTCGGTGGTTTTGACGGCGGCGGCGATTTGACGGGGATTGGTCACATCGGCGGTGAGGGCGAGGACCCGCGAGGAAAGTTGCTCCAACTGATGGGCGGTTGATTGCAAGGCGTGGGAATCGCGGGCACAGAGCGAAACAGCGGCGCCGAGTTGAACGAGCTTGGTGGCGATGGCTTTACCGATACCACGACTGCCCCCGGTGATCAGCGCGACATGCTGGGAGAGAGGCTGGTCTTGGGTTGCAGGGGTACTTGGAGTGTTCATGATTCTTCCTCGCCGTAAGTACAGATTTTATGCGAAACTCATGATACTCCTGGGATGCAGCCCGACTTGAAACGGCTAAAGGTGCGGCAGGAGGAAAGCCGTTGGAGAGGCGAGGCGCGCCTGTACTTGCCGGGTACGTGAGTGAAATTGGAGCGACTTGCGAATACGCGGGGGCCAACCCTATAATTCGTAACGCTTCCGATAGAGCTATACTTCTTCGTAGGGATAGGCAGTAGACTGGCGAGCACCGCGGTGGCTGCCAGGGTGCGTTACTTTAAAGTGGTGAGAGCGAGGAGATGAGGGAATGAACGCGAGACGACGGATGGAGAGCCTTACGATCCTGTTCGCGCTTTGCCTATTCAGCTTGAAAGCAGCGCCGATGGTGGCACAGGATACCAGCGGGAGTGGAGGCGGCGGACAGAAGTACACGATGGCGGAGTACAACGCGTACACCGCGGCTGCGAATGAGAAGAATTTGCAGGCGCAGCAGAAGTTGTTGGATGATTTTGTGGCGAAATACCCGAATTCAGCGCTGCTGAATTACGTGTATCCTCTGTATTACCAGAATTACGCGCAGCAAAAGAATTTTCCGAAGGTAGTGGAGTACGCGAACAAGGAGCTGGCGCTGGATGGCAAGATATCGCCCACGGAGCGCTATCAAGCCTATTTGGCGCTGGCGTATGCGTTCAACAACACGCCGAACCCGGATCCGGCGACAGCGAAGGCGGCGTATCAAGCGGCGCAGGACGGTGCGAAGGCCGTGGAGGCGCTGCCGAAACCGGACCAAATCGACCCGGGAAAGTTCGATGAAGAGAAGAAGAAGGCAATTCTGAACTTCAACGGTACCGCAGCCAATGCGGCCATGGCTGCGAAGGATTATCCCAACGCGATTAGCATGTACAAGACCATCCTGACGACCAACCCCGACGATTTCATTTCCAATTTCAACATCGGGCGAGCGGACCTGGCGATGAACCCGCCGCAACAGGTGGACGCGCTGTGGGCATTCGCGCGGGCGGCCACTTCGAAGAGCGCCACCGATCAACAGTCGAAGCAAGTGAAGGCGTATATGCCGAAGGTGATCTCGGCGTATCAGGGCGGCACAGTATGCGACGCACTGACGCAGGCGGAGCTGAACGAACTGCTGCAACTTGCGGCGACCACGCCGGATCGTCCGGCGAGTTATAAGCTGCCGAGTTCCGCCGACCTGGATGCGGCGCGCAAAGACATGACCATCGCGTCGGTGGTGACGGACCTGAAAGCGGGCGGGGACAAGGGCAAGTTGACCTGGACCGCGGCTTGCGGGCTGGAGTTTCCGGATGTTCCGGGGAAAATCATCGATGTTACCGCGGCACCGGACAAAGTTGTGTTGAAGAACGCATTTGTGACCAGCGATGCGGAATTTGAAGCAGCGACCACTCCCGACATGGAGGTCACCATCGCGGCCCCGGCCGCCGACGCCAGCGCTCAGGACAAAGATAACTTCGAGCTAACCAAAAAGCTGGAGAAAGGCAATGCGGTGCGTTTCACCGGCACATTGGAAAGCTATGATCCGCCACCGGCCTTCCTGTTGCATTGGGACAAGGCGAAGGTGAACGGAGACGATTTGCCGAAGCCCGGAAAGAAACCGGCAACGAAGAGGCCGGGGGCAAAACCGTAGCGGTAAGACAATACAAAAATCTAAAATCAGCACGGCCCCGGAGAACCGGGGCCGTTTTCTTTTTTGGAGACCGGCAGGTCCGGATCAGAATGCCATGCGAGAATTCCTGGGCGTGAAGGGCGATCTGATGCGCGCAGACTCGGTTCGGACAATGTGTGGTTGTTTCGTTGAAGAGGGCAAAATCCAGCGATTTCGCGAGGCGCGGCGAAATAAAAGGTTTAGCGAGTGCGACCGCGACGATGATCGAGCTTGTACTGAACCACTTTGCGGCTCAAGGTGTTGCGATGAATGCCGAGAAGTTCGGCGGCGCGAGACTGGTTACCGTTGGTGCGGTCGAGTACCCGTTTGATAAAGCGCTTTTCGAATTCGCATACCGCTTCATCGAACAAAATGCCCCGGTCGACCATCAGCGAAACTAGCCCTTCTAATTGATCTCTCACGTCGGCACTCCCCACTGCAGAATAGAAATCTGTAAGGACGGCTAATCCAAATCGTGGCCCACCAAAATGCGGAAAGCTTCGCGATATTTGGCGCGAGTGCCGGCGACGACATCGGCAGGCAAATCAGGGCCGGGAGGAGTCTTGGGCCAACGGATGCGTTCCAGGTAGTCGCGAACAAACTGTTTGTCAAAAGACGGTTGAGGGCCGCCTGGGCGGTACTGTGCGGCGGGCCAAAAGCGGGAAGAGTCGGGGGTCAGAGCTTCGTCGATCCAGATGAGCTGGTCAGCTAATTGACCGAACTCGAATTTGGTGTCGGCCAGCAGGATGCCGCGAGGCTCGGTATAGGCGGAAGCGCGGCGATAGATAGTCAGAGTCAGATCGCGCACGGTTTCGGCAAGAGGGCCGCCCAGAATTTCCACCACGCGATCGAAGGAAATGTTCTCGTCGTGGCCGGTGGTTGCCTTGGTGGCGGGAGTGAAGATGGGCTCCGGGAGTTTATCGGATTCCCTGAGGCCAGGCGGCAAGGGGATGGCGCAGACTTCACCAGTTTGTCGATACTCTTTCCAACCGGAGCCGGAGAGATATCCACGGACAACGCATTCGATGGCAAGAGGGCGGGTCTTGCGAACCAGCATAGAACGGCCAGCGAGATCGTCGGCAAAGCGGTCGAAAGGAGGCGGAAAATCGGTGGCGCTCAAGACATGGTTGGGAAGGATGTCGCCAAGGAGATGGAACCAGAACAGAGAGAGTTGCGTGAGGATGCGGCCCTTGTCGGGAATGGGAGTGGCCATGACCACGTCAAAAGCGGAAAGGCGATCGGTGGCGACGATGAGGAGGCGGTCCTGGAGGTCATAAATGTCGCGGACTTTGCCGCGAGCAATGGGAGTGAGACCGGCAAAATGAGTTTCGCGGATAACTTTTGCTGCTGAAGTTGTGCTCACGAGAAGTTGCCCCTGAAAGAAGCGTTCAGCATTCTAACGCACGGCAGTGCGAAGTCAATGTGACGAAGGTACGATTTTTGGGGGGCAAAAAATTGTTTCGCTAACCTTTCGAACGATTCTTGATGTCGTGAGCGAGCTTCTCGATCTCTTCGGCCTTGCGGACCAGATCGAGACTCAAGACTTTACTGGAGTCAGTCTTTTCCACCGCGGCCTTGAGCTCGGAGGCCAATTGATAGAGCTGTTCGACTTTTTTCTTCATGTCCTTGTCGTTGCTTTCCAGGACCTTTTTGTCGCTATTAGGCCGCTCGGAGTCTTCATCGGAGCCGGGAGCAGAAGGGTTTTGTGGAGTCCTGGGATTCTGGGCGTGAGTGGAATCGCCGGCAAATCCGGCACAGAGTCCGGCCAAGATCAGACTGTTGAGAAAAGTGCGTCGAGCTCGAATTGACATGGGCCCCTCCTTGGCCAGCTTAGGTAGCAAGGCTGCGCCGCGCCTACACCAATGTTATACTCGCCTCCCGATAACACTATGTCCAGTCTCCTGTCGGAAGTTCCCACGCTTTCGGTTGCGAACCTGTTGCGCCTGGCGGTTATTTTCGTCACTGCGTTCCTGATTAGCCGGCTGTGGCAATTGATGACCAAGAAGATGGTAAAGCCGCGGGAGTCTCAAAGCCGGGCTGCGCAGGCATACGAGCAACAGGCGCGCACGCTAGCGGCGTTAGTCTCCAACGCAGGCAGCAAAGTTGTTTGGGGTGTGGCGGTGCTGATGGCGGCCCAAGAATTCGGGATCAACATCACACCGGTGTTGGTGGTGGTGGCCATCATCGGGCTGGGGATGGGATTGGGAGCGAGGAATCTGGTGCGGGACGTCATCAGCGGATTTTCCATCATTTTGGAAGATCAGTATGCGTTAGGCGAAACCATTCAAGTGGGCGAGACGCTTGGTCGCGTGGAGCATCTAAGCTTACGGCGAACGGTAGTGCGCGATGGGCGTGGGGCGCTGGTCACGCTAGCGAATGGGGAGATACGAGCGGTGGGGAATCTGAGCCGGGACTGGTCGCAAGCGTACGTGGATGTGGGAGTTTCGCCGGAAGTGCCGCAAGAACAGGCGTTGCAAGCGCTGGACGCGGTGGCCACGGAGCTGCGCAACGATGCGTCGTGGTCCCAGGCCCTGGTGGATGGACCGCGTATCTTGGGGCTGCAAAATTATGACCAGAGCGCGTCGACAGTGCGAGTGCAGGTACGCACGGCACCGGGGCGACACGAAGATGTGACGCGGGAATTACGGCGGCGGATTCAACGAGAGTTTCAAAAACAGGGGATTGCCTTGTCGAGCGTGCAACGGGTGGAGCTGATTCCCTTACCGGGATCGCACTCGCCGGAGCCGCGTAGGTCCGCCTGATGGCGAAGGAGGATTGGCGATGTCCCAGGTCAGCTATGACGAAGTGAATTTAATGTTGCGGTTGTACGACCTCCGACGGGAGCCACGGCTGCGAGAAGCTCGCGCGTGGTTCGTGGAGAATTTCCATGCGGGGACGCCGGAGGAGTTGATGGGCAAGTACCCACCGGGGAGCCAGGAAAACACATACATTCGCATGGTCATTAGTTACTGGGAAATGGTGGCGAGCATTGTGAATCGCGGGCTGATCAACGACGAGCTTTTTTTCGAAAGCAATGGAGAAATCTGGGTGGTGTGGGATCGCATGCGCTCAATCGTGCCTACCTGGCGAGCGGCATTCCGGAATCCCACGCTGTTCGCGGGAATCGAAGAGACCTGCAAGCGGCTGGAGGCGTGGCGCGAGAAGCGGGCGCCCGGGTCGACAGCGGCGATGCGGCAGATGATGGAGCAAATGCGGATGAAATTTAAGTGAGGGCTGCGGCAGGCGGAGTTTGCGGAAGGGATGGTTAGACGGTCTGCGGGGCTTCGTTGGTGGCCTGGGGCTTGGTCACTTGAGCCCTTCGGACGCAATTCCGTCCGGCGTTTTTTGCGGAATACAGGGCTTCATCGACAGCGGCGAGGATTTCCTCGAGATTGTGTTGCTGGAAATCGTTGGACAGGGCGACACCGACGCTGATGGTCACAGGAAGGGGATTGGCGCGGGTCGGGAAAGGTTTTTTGGCAACCACGGCGCGAAGATTCTCCGCGCGGGTCATGGCACTGTCGGGATCACAGCGATTTAGGATTACCAGGAATTCCTCGCCACCAAAGCGGCCCACCATGTCATAAGAGCGGACCGAGCGTTGCAGACGTCGAGCGAGGCCCCGCAGGATGTCGTCGCCGATATTGTGCCCGTATTGATCGTTGACCTGTTTGAAATGATCGACGTCACAAAGAATGATTACGGTGCAGCTATTCTCGCGCTGGGAACGGCGAATCTCGCGGCCCAGCAATTCTTCGATTACACCGCGATTCCAAAGTGAAGTGAGCGGATCGTGAGTGGCCTGAAACCGCATATTTTCACGGGCCTCGACCAAACGATCCTCGAGTTCCAGGATGCGTTCGCCGGTGCGCAGGCGGGCCTTCAATTCCTCTTCGTCGTAGGGCTTGGTGAGGTAGTCGTCGGCTCCGGCCTCCAGGCCTTCAACGATTTCGCGCTTGGACTCTTTCGAGGAGAGCAGAATCAAATAGGTGTATGGACGATCGCGATGGGAGCGAACCTCGCGACACACCTCGATGCCATCCTTTTCGGGCATGACCCAATCGAGCAGGGCCAACCGGGGAGGATCGTCAGCATGCAAGGCGGCAATGCTGCGCGCTCCATCATTGACGGCGATCACCTCGTAGCCGGCACGTTCCAGGCTTTTTTGGAGCATGACCCGAGAAAGGGTGTCGTCTTCGGCGACGAGAATTTTCATACCTTAACCTCGGTGAGTTGCGCCTCCACTTCCGGCAAGAGCTGCTGCATGGCCAGGTCAAGCTGCTGCAGGGCAGTGGTGGCACGTTGCAGATTGCGTTCGCGCGCAGCCGACTCGAGATCGCTGGCAGCGGCTGCGGCGCGGTGCATCACTAGATTGCGCATCATGCCTTTCAGCGTGTGGGCGGTGCGTTCGAGTTTCGGCAAATCGTGATTGGCCAGCTGGGTGCGAGCATCGGTTATGCTTTTATCGCTGTCCTGACGAAAGATGGTGAGCAATTCGATGAGGAAGACCCGATCCTGCTCCAGACGCTCGAGCAGTTCCTGTACGTCCCAGTCCGGCTGAACGGAAACGGCGTTTTTGGATTGTGGCGCATCGCTTAGAGGTTTGTTCATGGCTTCACTCGATTCTCAACTGCCACACGGATGCTCCGAAGAAGATGAGCACGAAAGACGCCAACGGGCGTTGGGGAGTCGCGCCTAAGGGATAGAAGGCAAAGGGGTTGCAAAGGAAGATCGCGGGCAGGAGAGCGAGCTGTTCCAGATCGGCACATGTCAATCAGGGAAGGTTCAGTTTTGGCTAGCGGTCGGGATACCGGGAATCGTTAATTGGGAGCCGCCGGAGGGGATAGAGATCGGCAGCAACGACAGCGCAGTGGATACAAGGGGCAGTTTGTGTCAGACTGCGCGGCTCAGCAGCTCGAAGCTGGCGTTACGAAGGAGCCGGTGAGACGCCCATTTCTGATTGACACGGATGCTGGATCGGACGATGCCGTTGCGCTGATGATGGCGCTGCGCTCGCCTGACGTCGAAGTCCACGCGATTACCACCGTGGCAGGCAACGTGAATGTGCAGCAGGCCACACGCAACGCGCTGTACACCGCGGAACTGTGCGGCGCGGACACACCGGTTTTCGTTGGTGCGGAAAAGCCGCTGGAGCGCGGCCACGTCGACGCGACCTGGTATCACGGCTGCGACGGCCTTGGCGGCCACGGTTACCCCGCCCCGCGACGCCCGGCGGAGAGGGAAAGCGCGGTGGATGCAATAATCCGCATCGCCGAATCGCACCCCGGCCTCGAGATCGTAACGTTAGCGCCACTGACAAATATCGCGCGCGTTCTGCAGACGCGTCCGTCCATTGCCGCTAAGGTGCGCCGGTGCGTGATCATGGGTGGCAACCCATGCTGCGAGGGAAATGTCACACCCGCCGCGGAGTACAACATGTGGTGCGATCCGGAAGCGGCGGGTATCGTGGCGGAAAGTGCGATGCCGATGGAAGTAGTGGGCTGGCACCTTTGCCGCGGGGAAGCGGTGTTAAATGGCGCTGAAATTCAGCAGGTGCTGAGTTTCGGCACGCCGTTCGCGCAATTTGCGATTGAATGTAACAGCTTCGCGCAGGATGCGTACTTGAAGCAGACTGGCGAGCATGGCATTGCGCTTCCCGATCCAGTGGCCATGGTTGTCGCGCTGCATCCCTCGATCGTGACAGCGCAATCGGAGCATTTCTTGAGGGTCGAGACGCAAAGCGAACTCACGCGAGGAATGACCGTGGTCGACAAGTTAGACGTGGCCGCGGATGAACGCAACCGCGAAGTGTGGGCCGCGCGCCTGGCGTCAGGCCGCAAAGTGAGAATCGTGTGGACCATCGATAACGCGCGCTGGAAACAGGCGCTGTATGCCGCCCTAAAATGAGGGGCAGACGCAATTACGCTAAGTGGCTACGGAGCGGCGGAGGGCTTTAGGCAAAGCTGTGAAGGCTACCTGGTAGGCTGTTCGGCAGGTATACGAGAGAGACTCTCAAACTGCGTGACGTGTTTGGAGGCGCGGGTGAGAATCGAACTCACGCATAAAGGTTTTGCAGACCTCTCCCTTACCACTTGGGTACCGCGCCTCAACCTTACTAGTATAACGAACCCCTGGGACGTATGTCAGCGTCACCGAAAGTAGGTATATAGCATTTTGGACGCCCAGAGCAATCCTGGTCGTTAGGGCGACGGATTACTTTTTGGCCGGTTCTTCGATTTGGGCTTCACGCAAGAAGCGCGCGGACTCTTCCGGCGGAGTGGGATTGATATAAAAGCCAGTGCCCCATTCGAAGCCCGCCACTTTGGTCAGCTTGGGAATGATCTCCATGTGCCAATGATAATGATCGTTGATCTCTTCGCCGATGGGCGAGGTGTGGATCATGAAGTTGAAGGCCGGACGATCCAGGACGGCGTCCATGCGCATTAGGGTGTCTTTTAGCATCTGGGCCAGGCTGGCGTAGATGGAGCTTTGGTTATTCTCGTAGGCCGAGCCATGCACTTTGGGTAGGAGCCACATCTCAAAGGGAAAACGGGAAGCGTAGGGGGCCAGAGTGATGAAATGATCGTTTTCGCCAATGACGCGCTCGCCGGTGTCGCGCTCCTGGCGAACGATGTCGCAAAAGATGCAGCGTTCTTTTTCGTCGTAATAGTGCCAGCAGTTGTCTACCTCTTCACGCACACGCCGGGGCACGATAGGAAGAGCAATCAACTGGGAATGAGGATGTTCGACCGAGGCGCCCGCGGCTTCGCCGTGATTCTTGAAGATCAGGACATAACGGAAGCGCTTGTCGTTTTTCAGGTCCAGCATGCGGTCGCGGTAGGCCCACAAGACATCTTCGACGCCCTTCTGGGGCAGTTGCGCCAGGGTGGTCTGGTGCTGGGGAGTTTCAATGATGACCTCATGCGCACCGATGCCATTCATCTTATCGAACAGGCCCTCGCCTTCGCGATCGAGTTCCCCTTCAATACCCAGAGCGGGAAAGCGATTGGGAACCACACGAATGCTCCAGCCGGCGGAGTTGGGGCCGGTACCATTGCGACCGTAAGCGAGAATCTCCGGCGGGGTCTTTCCTTCATTTCCGGGGCAGAACGGGCAATTACGCGGCGGGCCGGGGAAAACGCTTTCGCGCAGAAAATCCATGGGGCGCTTTCCGCGGTCGGTGGAGATGATCACCCAGCGTCCGGTAATCGGATCCTTGCGTAGTTCAGGCAAAGCACATCCTCCAAAGTGGCTAGTAACGTAAACGTTTTAATAGCGGCCCATAGGATTGTATTGTACTCTTCCGG
The DNA here is from genome assembly GCA_035622555.1 of Candidatus Eremiobacteraceae bacterium. GTDB lineage: Bacteria > Acidobacteriota > Terriglobia > Acidiferrales > UBA7541 > Acidiferrum. Next base: position 34,068 of record DASPVD010000010.1, read on the forward strand.
GCGTTCAATGGAAGTGAGGGGACAAAAGCCGTTGCGTGCTAACAGCTGCGAGGAGGGAATTGCGGGCTGAGCGCGGCTTTGCGGAGCCGCACGAGCGGTGGCCGGCCGGGAGTGTTTTCGATGGCCACGACATCGAAGCGCACCGGGCAAGGCTGGAGGTGACGCTCGCGCAGGAAGTAGTGGGCGGTGCGTAGCAGGAGTTCATGCTTTTGGCCGGTGATACTTAGTTCGGGTAGAGCCGGCTGGTCCTTGCGGGCGCGACGAGTGCGCACCTCCACGATGACCAGCGTCTGGCCGTCATACCCAACCAGGTCCAATTCACCCTTGGCGCGGGCCGGCAGGTAATTGCGCGCGATGAAGATATAGCCGAGGCGCCGCAGGTACCAGTAAGCATACGTTTCCCCGCGCACGCCGATCTGCAGCGCCTCATGCTTTTTTGCCTGAGCAGTGGTTTCTCCTGTCTCACGCAGACCTTGGCGTGAGTGCCACCGCACCCAGGCAAAACCGATGCGCGCGACGAGTTGCCTAAACATATTACTGCAATGATACTACACGGGTGAGTATAGGCAAGCCCCTTGCCGGGTACTTGCTGCGCGGCCTGAGGCGTGTGGGCGCTGCGCGATAGGCGCGAGGCGGGGGCCCGTGCGCGGACAATTGCCAGCGAATTACAGGCTCTGCTCGGCGTCGTGGATGGATTCTTCGAGAATGCGAATGGCGCAGTCGGCCTGTTCTTCATCGACGATGAGAGGCGGCGAGATGCGGATGGAATTCTCTCCGGAATCCAAGGTGATCAGGCCTTTATGGAAGGCGTTCACGATGACCTTGTCGCGCAGATCCTTGGCGCGTTCTTTGGTACGCTGGTTGCGGACGATTTCGACACCGATCATCAAGCCCTTTCCGCGCACATCGCCGACGATCTTGAAGCGCTTGGGCCAATCAGAAATTTTGCTGAGAATATGACTGCCCACTTTTTGGGCATTAGCCATGAGACCACCCTCGATGAGGTCCAGGGTGGCCAAAGCAGCGGCGACACAAACAGGATTGCCGCCGTAGGTGGTGCCATGAGAACCGCGCTCCCACTGCATAATGCTGTCTTTAGCGATAAAAGCGCTGATGGGCATGCCGCTGGCGATGCCTTTGGCGGTGACCACGATGTCCGGGGTGATGCCGGCGTGTTCGTAAGCCCACATTTTGCCGGTGCGGCCCATGCCACACTGCACTTCATCCACGACCAGCATGATTCCGTGCTTGTTGCAGATGCGCTGGAGCTCTTGCAAAAAAAACGGCGGCGCGGGAATGAAACCACCTTCGCCCTGAACAGGCTCGACAACAATGGCGGCGACTTCTTCAGGGGCAAACAAGCGCTTAAAGATTTGCTGTTCGAGCAGGTCGATGATTTCCTCACCGCAATGCTCGGGGGCATGGCCGAGTGGACAGCGATAAGCGTAGGGGTAGGGGATGTGCTCCACGCCGCCGAGCAGCGTGCCGAAATGCTTGCGTTGTGTGCTCTTGGACGCGGTCAAAGAGAGGGAACCGAGGGTGCGGCCGTGGAAGCAGCCGTAGAAGGCGATGAGCTTGTCGCGGCGAGTGGCGTAGCGGGCCAGCTTGATGGCCCCTTCCACCGCTTCGGTGCCGGAATTACCCAAGAAAACTTTCCAGTGATGAGATTGCGGCATGGTGGCCACCAGGCGCTCGGCCAATTGCGGCATGTGGCGATGATAAAAGTCAGTTCCGGCGATATGGATTAGTTCCGCGGCTTGTTTCTGGATGGCCTCAACGACTTTAGGATGGCAATGGCCAGTCGAGCACACCGCGATGCCGGCACAAAAGTCCAGGAAGGTATTCCCATCGGGATCTTCGATGATGGCACCGTTGGCGCGTTCGGCAACCAGCGGATAGCAACGCGAGAGCGACGGCGAAATGTATTTGGCGTCGTACTCGATGACTTGCATGCCCTTCGGGCCGGGAAGGGCGGTCTTGATGTGAGGCAGTTTGGATTCAGCGGCCGTGATCATGGAGTCCTCCAAAACTCTTAAAACCGGTTGTGCGTTGATAAGAACTGCGGTTGGGAAAAGCGGCAGCACCATCATTGAGTGCAGCGCCGTAAGGTATTGAAAAGGAGGTACTTAGTCTACGCTGAAGAGGTTCGGACGAAGGCTGGAGGGCCGGAATTTCCGGGGCACACGCGGGCCCACGGCGACTCGATCATGCTTTAGAACGTGCAAATAGTTCACTTGCGTTTCCAGCGAACGCCACCGTCCTTGGTATCTTCCAGCAGTATACCACGATCAGCGAGTTGCTTTCGGATGCGATCGGAGCTGGCGAAGTCGCGTTTCTGGCGCGCAGCTTGACGTTCGGCCACCAGTTTTTCGATTTCGGCGTCGTCCGGACCGGCTGCAACGGTGCTGTAGCCAAGAGCGGCGAGTTTCTTCGCGTCGTCATCTTCCAAGACGGCGAAGATTTTGTCGAAGGTGGCCAGGAACTCCTGAGCGGGTTTCACGTCATCCTCGCGAAATTCGCGTTTGTCCATAGCAATGTTGGCTCCGCGAACGAAATCGAAAGCGGCGGCGAGCGCTTGTGCAGTGTTCAGGTCGTCAGACAAGCCGGCGTCGAAATCGTTGGCCGCCTTGGCGAGGCGTTCGGCCATGGTTTTCTGTTTTCCTGACGGGAATTTCTCGTTCTGCAAGCGAGCCGCGAAGTTGCGCAAGCGCTCAACAGAACTGGTGGCTTGCTGCAGTCCATCGAAGGTGAAATTCAGCTGGCGCCGGTAGGGCACGCTGGCTAGAGCGAAGCGCAGAGCCGAAGGTTTGTAGCCTTTGGCGAACAGGTCGCGCAGGGTAAAGAAATTGCCCAAGGATTTGGACATTTTTTCGCCTTCGACCAGAAGATGTTCAGCATGCAGCCAATAGCGGACGAAGGGCTTGCCGGTCGCGGCCTCGCTTTGAGCGATTTCGTTTTCGTGATGCGGGAAAGCTAAGTCGATGCCGCCGGTGTGGATGTCGATGGTCTCGCCGAGATATTTCATGGCCATGGCGGAGCATTCAATGTGCCAACCGGGGCGGCCGGGACCAATGGCGGTTTCCCAGAAATGCTCGCCTGGCTTGGGCGCTTTCCAAAGCGCGAAATCGCGGGCGCTCTCCTTTTCGTAACGGTCATTATCGACGCGCGCGCCTGCCTGAATACCGCTGAGGTCGACCTTGGATAATTTGCCGTAGTCTTTGAACTTAGTGATGCGATAGTAGATCGAGCCATCGGAATTGTAGGTATAGGTCTTTTTCTGGAGGGTTTGAATCAGTTGCACCATGGAATCGATGTTCTCGGTGGCGCGAATCCAGTGTTCCGGAGACTGGACGTTGAGGGTTTTGCAATCGGCGAAGAATGCCTGGATATATTTCTCCGTGTAATCCTTGATGCTCACATGCGCCGCAGCCGCATTGGCAATAATGCGATCATCGACATCGGTCAGATTCATGACATGGGTGAGATTGAAGCCACGCAGCTTCAGAAAACGCCGCAGGATGTCTTGGAAAATGAAGGTGCGGAAATTGCCGATGTGCGCGAAATCGTAGACGGTGGGCCCGCAGGTGTACATGTGGACGATGCCGGGCTTGAGGGGCACGAACGGTTCCACTTTTCCGGAAAGAGTGTTGTGAACCTGGATTTCGTGCATCAAGCGTCAGTTGTCCTTTTCGAGTGGCCAGCAAACGTTCGATTGTATCCGAGGGTTTGCGGGTGTCGCAATGATGTGGGCAGTCCGCCTGTGGAGTTGGGCCGTTCGGGACGCGACGGCGTCGCGCTTTCCGGGATCACGGATACGGAACGGCTGACCGCGCCTGGTTAGGAGCGGCGTGTTAGATTGGCGTACGAAGGATTGGAACGTGGACACGCGGCCGATGAACCAGGTGTATTCGGCGCCGGGGATGAAGCGCCGGTATGAGGTGTGGTTTCTGCGCTGTGGTTTGGCAGATGGGCGCGGGGCGTGGTGGTTTCGCTATTTGCTAATGAATGTGGGAAAGGGTGGCTGCAGCGCCGATCAGCGGGGATTGCCGGTGCAAATTTGGGCGACCTGGTTTCCCAGCAAGGGCAGGCCACAGAGTTTTGTCCAGGGATATACGACGAAGACACTGGAACTGAGCGGGCGGGTGCGACTGCCGTTCTTTTTGCGAATCGCGGAAAACGGAATCGAAGAAAACACTTGCTGGGGCAATCTTCACGTGGATGGCCACGCCATTTCCTGGAAGCTGCGGTATCGCTCTGATTTCGGCATGGTGCTGAGCGACAAGGGCTGGATTGGCTTTTCCAAATCACCGCATTCGAACGCGCAATTTGACGGGGAAGTGGTCTTCGATGGAGAGAGATTTTCGGGCGAACCGCTGGGCTATGGAGTGCAGGGTCACAACTGCGGATACCGGCATCGAACCTACTGGCGATGGATGCACGCGTATTTCGGAAGCAGGAAAGAAGCGCCAAGCACGCTAGAGGCGCTGGTCTACGACATGCCGCTGGGCATGACCTTTCGCAAAGCGGTCTGGTGGCACAATGGCAAACCTGTGGTATTGCGCGCGTTCCAGGAGATTTTAGTGGAGCGGGGACCGGAGCGTCTTCATTGGCGTTTTAGCGGCAGGGAAGAGCAGGGCGTGGCCATTGAAACATCTATTGAAGCGCGGTCGCCGGGAATTCACGAAGTGAATTACATGAAGACAGACTGCTCGGGGACCTTTCCGGTGTCGAACGCCAGCTTTGCCCGGGCGACCGTGCGTTTTGGGAACCAGGAAGATCTTCTGGAGACGACCGGTGGAGCGGTTTTGGAAATGGGGGGCGCGTGAACGCGGAGCCAAATTCGGAATGGAATGCCGAGCTTTACGAGGAGAAACACTCGTTCGTTTGGAAGATGGCGGCGGGACTGGTGGACCTGCTGGAAATAAAGGCGGGGGAGCGGATCCTAGACGTTGGTTGCGGAACCGGCCACTTGACCTCGCAAATCGCGACGCTTGGCGCAAAAGTGGTGGGAGTGGACAGGTCGGCAGAAATGATCGAACAGGCGCGCAAGCAATATCCGGCTTTGCAATTTGAGGTAATGGATGCGCGCGAGATTGCCTTCGCGGAGCCTTTTGACGCGGTGTTTTCGAATGCGACTATGCACTGGATCAGCGAGCCGGAGCGAGTGATTGCCGGAATCGCCAAAGTGCTGCGGCCCCGTGGGCGATTTGTTGTGGAATTCGGAGGGAAAGGCAACATTGCCGCCCTAATGGATGCGGTCGAACGAGCATGGCGCAAGCTGGGCAAGGGAGCGGTACCGAGGCCCTGGTATTACCCGAGCGTCGCCGAGTATGCGGGCCTGCTGGAGAAGCACGAGTTGGAAGTGACCTACGCGGTGCTGTTCGATCGGCCGACGCCGTTGGAGGATAGCGCGCAGGGTTTGCGCAACTGGTTGGAAATGTTCGGCGGAGTGTTCCTGGAGAGCGTCAAGCCGGAAGAACGCGAAGGAGTGATTTCCGCAGTGGAGCGTGAGGCGCGGGTGGCGTTGTTCCATGACGACCATTGGGTGATGGACTACCGGCGGTTGCGGGTGGTGGCGCGCAGCGCCGCGCGCTAGTTTGGCAGCGATGATCAAGCGTCATCCGGTGGTTTGAGGTGGTGTGGAAGAAAAGCCCGTACACGAACTGCGTGGAACGAATGCGAAATTGCTGCGGGCACGTGCCAGGTGCTATACTCGCCCGGCACGTCAAGGGTGCACCCCGTCCGCGGAAAGGGATTATCCCACCTTGCAGTCCGGCTGTTCCTAAAATTCACTCACTTCTGCCCGGCGAAGCGGACCACGGGCGTAAAGAAGGAGTGATTCATGCCTCGTGAGCTACCTGAAAAACCCAATCTCGAGTATTTGAAGAAGCAAGCCAAGCAACTGCAAAGGACTATGCCGAGGAGCAAATTGGCGGATGCCCAGCATGCCGTGGCGAACGAATATGGTTACGCCACCTGGGCGAAGCTCAAGTCCCACGTAGAAGCGCTGAGCCTGACCCCGGCACAAGCCTTAAAGGCGGCGGTGTGCGACGGCGACGCAACTCGCGTGCGCGAGATCCTGGATAGTCACCGGAAACTGCGTGAGCACATTGACGAACCGCTGCCGAACTACGGCTTTGGTCAGAACGCGTTGTTTGCTGCGGTACAGCGCAGCGACCGAGCAACCATCGACATACTGCTGACAGCCGGTGCCGACATTAACAAGCGCACCGAGTGGTGGGCGGGCGGGTTCGGCGTGCTGGATGACTGTGATCCAAGCCTGGTGGATTTTCTGATCGAACGAGGCGCGGTGCTAGACGCGCACTCGGCGTCCCGCCTGGGCATGATGCCGGAGCTGCGAAAGTTCGTGGCCGATGATCCCAACGTAATCCACGCCCGCGGCGGGGACGGGCAGACGCCGCTGCACTTTGCCTCCACGGTAGAGGTAGCGAAGTTCCTGTTGGACAACGGCGCTGGAATCGACGTGCGCGATGTGGATCACGAATCGACAGCGGCGCAGTACATGTTGCGCGTGCTGCAGAAGCGCCATTACCCGAGTGACCGGCAAGAAGTAGCCCGCTACCTGGTGTCGCGCGGCTGCCGCACGGACATCCTGATGGGCGCGGCGCTCGGTGACCGGGACTTGGTGCGGCAACACCTGGACCGTGACCCCAATTGCATTCGAATGAATGTATCCGGGAAGTGGTTTCCCATGCAGGATCCCCGTGCCGGGGGCTCCATTTACATATGGACGCTGGGCTGGAATCGTGGCGCCCACGTGGTAGCGCGCGATTTTGGTCACGAAGACGTTTTCCAGTTGCTTATGGAACGGACTCCGGAAGACCTGAAGGTGGCGTTAGCTTGCGAACTCGGCGACGAAGCAACGTTCCAGGAGTTTCTGGCACAGCATCCCGATACAGTAAAAAGACTGTCGGATGAGGACGCGCAAAAGCTGCCTCAAGCCGCGCAGAACAACAACACACAGGCGGTTCGGTTGATGCTGGCGGCGGGCTGGCCGGTGGATACTCGAGGCGAAATGGGCGCGACAGCGCTGCACTGGGCCGGGTTCAACGGCAACGCAGAAATGACGCGGGAGATCCTGCGATTCCATCCGGACCTAGAATTAAAATCACAGGAGTATGAAGGCACCGCGGTGTCCTGGGCGATTTATGGGTCCGGAAATAGTTGGCATCGCAACACCGGGGATTTCGTCGGAGTGATTCAAGCTTTGGTTGCTGCTGGAGCCGCTGTGCCGCCGCACGCGGAGGAACTGGAACCCAGCGAGGCGGTTCTGGAGTTGCTGCCATGAATGCGAACCGGCGCCCGCTGTCTGTGACGATCATCGCGTGCCTATATATAGCGGTTGGGTGCATCGGGCTTGTTTTTCACCTACGCGAGATCTTGGCTACGCATGCCTTGCACTATGACGGTCTCGCAATCGAAGTGACCGAACTTGTCGCGCTGGTCAGTGGAGTGTTTCTGCTGAAAGGGCAGAATTGGGCGCGCTGGCTGGCGCTGGCCTGGATCGCTTTCCACGTGGCAATCAGCGCGTTTGATCCATTCCCCAAATTAGCTATTCACGGAGTGTTCTGTGCGGGGATTGCCTGGGCTCTTTTCCACCCGGCGGCCAGGCAATATTTTCGCGCCCGACCGATTGCGCCACCACCCGCTGGAGCCTGAAAGTAAGGCGTATTGTGGTTGTGGAAAAAAAGACACAATAGATGGGGTAGAGCTTTACAGCCACAGGGACGCATGCTAACCTCGTCTTCCGTACCGCCATTCTAAGCGCCAGGCGGGCTGGGCCTCTGAAAGAGCACCTGCCATACGTGTGTGGAATCTGCCTGTCACGGGCAGAGATGTCGCGGCGAAGAACCTCCCCTCGAGGAAAGGAAAGTCGTCTCTCTTCGCGCGGTAAGAACCTGGCCCCAGATATAACCGAACTGGGTGTAGCACCTGCAGCAGAGTTAAGAGTGCATCGCGAAGCGGAAGTTCACGACAAAAGGGGACACCTTGCTTAAGCTGCGAAAAGTGGAAATCGTGGGCTTTAAGTCGTTCTGCGAACGAACGGCCGTGACGTTCAGCGGGAACGGGACGACCTGCATCGTGGGGCCGAACGGGTGCGGCAAATCGAACGTTGTGGACGCCATCAGTTGGGTGCTGGGGGAACAGAGCCATAAGACGCTGCGCGCCGAACGCATGTCCGACTGCATCTTCAATGGGACCACAAAGCGGCCGCCTATGGGGCTGGCGGAGGTCACCATCACGCTGGAAGACCCGGAACTGGCAGAAGCGGCTCGATTCGTGATGGAGGGTGCGAAGGCGGAGGAGCGGCCCGATCAACCGGAGGGGACATCGGGGAATCGCGCGGATTTAGCCGGTAGCGGAGAAGCGGGCTCAACGAACGAGCAGGAGGGGCTACCTGGGGAAGTGGATGCGGCAGAGGGCACGGCCGCGGCTGGGGCTGAGACGGGAACTGGTGGGGATGCTGTGGACCAGTCCAGCGCGACCGGGGCGCCTGCCGAGGAACAGAATTCGCCGACGCAGAGCGGGTTTCTGGCCAAGAAGCGCAAAAAAGCCGAAAAACCGGCGATGGTTACCAAGCCAGGCGAAGTGGTGGTCAGCCGACGGCTCTACCGTAGTGGGCAGAGCGAATACCTGATTAATGGCCGGGTGGCACGGTTGCGTGACATCCAGGAGATGTTCATGGGAGTGGGCCTGGGCCCCGACTCGTACGCCATCATTGAACAGGGGCGCATCGGCCAGATTCTGGCCACCAAACCCATGGAACGCCGGGCCATTATCGAAGAAGCCGCGGGAGTCACCAAATTCAAGACCAAGAAGCGGCTGAGCGAAGCGAAGCTGGAATCCTCGAAAGTGAATCTGGCGCGGGTGAACGACATTGTTGTGGAAGTGGAAAAACAACTGGGTTCCTTGAAGCGCCAGGCCGCGAAGGCGCGGCGGTATTCGGAAATACGCGAACAGATGCGCGGGATCGTCCGGCAGATGCTGGCGGGGAAGGCGCGCGAACTGGATGCGGAAGCCGAACGCGTGGGGCAAAGGCTGCAGGAATTGACGGCCACGGAAACACAATATGCACAGGCCATTCACGAGCAGGAGGCGGAGCAGGACCGGCTGAGTCAACGCATTTATTCGCTGGATGCGGAATTGCGGCAGAACCAGAATTTGCTGAACCAGACGGCGCTGGAGGTAGACCGCTGCGAGAATCGCATCACCTTCAACCGGACCAGGAGCGGGGAGCTAACCGGGCGCAGCGAGCAGTTGGCGCGAGAACGGGAGATGGTCACGGCGCAGGAGTTGGAATGGGAATTCCGCAATAACGCGCAACAGCAGGCAGTAGAAGCAGCAAGGAAGGAGTCGGTCTCGGTGAACGCGCGCGTGGACGAATTGGGATTGCGCGCGGCGACTCGCGTTTCGCAAATCGCTGAATCGGAAGCGCGCACGGAAGCGCTGCGGCGGGCAGCTTCGGAAGCGAGCGAGAGCGTTTTGCGGCTGCATGGCGAGCAGAAACAAGCGGAAGAAGCGCTGGTGCACCAGAGCGAAGCATTACACCGGCTGGAGTCTCGCGAGAATGAATTGCTGGAATCTTCGTTGCGAGTGCGTGGGGACGCGGAACAGGCGGCGCAGAGTTTACAGTCGGCGATTACGGATCTGGAGGAAGCGCAGAGTCAGGCCGCACGGGTACAGGCGCGACTGAGCGAATTGCGGCAGAATCGCGAGCGCATCTCGAAGGAAGCGCAAGAATTGAGGGATTTGCTCTCGGGAGTGCGGGCGCGTCATTCCACACTGACACGCATTCTGAACGATCATTCCTACACCGGCGAAGCGGTGCAGAAATTGTTCGCCGCGAACGAACGGAATGGCGGGCAGGGCTTTCGAGCTGTCGGGGTGCTGGCGGATTATGCGGAAGTGCAGGAGCAGCACGAAGCGGCGATCGAACAGTATCTGCGCGATGAATTGGAATACGTGGTGGTGGAGACTTACGATCACGCGCGCGCCGGGGTAAGCATGTTGCGCGAAGAAGTGGGCGGGCGGGCCACGTTTTTCGTCGATTCACTGCGCCATTTGAAGCTGGACGAATACGAACCGATCATCCATTTCCGGACGGAAGATGGCGTGATCGCACGGCTGGACAAGTTGGTGGAATTTCGCGATCCTCTGGGCGCAGCCGCGAAACAGTTCTTGCCGCGGCTCCGTAACGGTTACCTGGCTCAGACCATTTCGGCGGAAAAACTGGCACGTGAGTACCCGCAGTACGCATTCGTGACTCCCGACGGAACCTGCTACCAGGGGCGCATGGTGACCGGCGGACGTCCGGACGAAGCCGGGCCGCTGGGTATGAAGCGCGAGTTACGAGGGGTGAATGCGGAGCTGATGCACCTGGAACAGCGCTCCAGCGCGATGCAGTCGGAGCTGGAAACGATTGTGGCGGAATTGCAGTCCAGCGAGAAGGCGCAAGAAGAATTGGCGAGCCGGCAACGCGAATGCGAACGCATTCATTTTGCCGCGAACCACCGGCACGAGCAGATGCAAAGCGAGTTGGCGCGACTGGGACTGGATCTGACGGCAGCGCAAAATGAGTTGAGCCGGGTGCGCAGAGAAATTGAGTCGGTGCAGCAGCGGGCCTTGTTGGCGCAGGCGGAACATCAAGTGGCGGCCACCAGCCGCGCGGAAGCCGAGGCGGAGATGGCGCGCTTGACGGAGGAAGTGGCGCAATTGCGCAACGCGGTGCAGTCCGAGCGCGATGAACTGGCTACGGCCAAGGCGGAACTGGCCACCATGAATGAGCGGCTGGCTTCGGCAGAAGCCATCGCAGGCCGGCTGCAAGAAGAGCGCGCGGACTTGGTAAGGCGCGAAGCAACGCTGCAAGAACAGGAAGTTTCGATTAGCGAAGAGAACGCGGCGATGACGCGCCAGTCTGAAGAACTATCGGCGCAGCTTGAGAAGCTGCGCGTCGAGAAGGCGCGGCTGGCGGAGCAACAAAAGGAATTCGAGCAGGAGTGGGACACCGCGCGCACCCGGGTGACTCAACTGGAAGATCACTTGCGGATGGCCCGCCAGACGCTGCAGGAAATGCGCGAGGAGCGGGGCAAATTCGAAATCGAGAAGGCCCGCAACGATTCGGACCGGCAACACTTGCGCGAAACCTGCCAGGCCGAGGTGAACGCTCAACCCGAGGACCTGATCGCCTCGGAAACCGCGTTCATGAGCGGTGAAGAGCTGGCCATAGCCGAGGCAAATTACCGCGAAATGAAGCAGCGCATCGAGAATATGGGCGCGGTAAACATGATGGCTCTGGAGGAATACAACGAGTGCGAGCAGCGCTTCACGTTCCTTACACGGGAACGGGACGATTTGCTGCAGTCCATCGCGGACACTCAGCAAGCCATCAAGGAACTGGATGAGATCACCAAGGAAAAGTTCGAACAGGCATTTGCGTCGATAAACGCGCACTTCACCAATGCGTTTCACACCATTTTTGGCGGCGGGACGGCGGAGATGCGCTTGACCGAACCGGACAGCTCAGGCGATGCGGGCATCGACATCGTGGCCTCACCTCCGGGAAAGCGGTTGCAGAACGTTTTGCTGCTCTCAGGCGGGGAAAAGGCCATGACCGCACTGGCCTTGTTGATCGCCATTTTCCGGTATCAACCCAGCCCATTCTGCATTCTGGACGAGGTGGATGCGCCGCTGGACGAAGCCAACGTGGGGCGGTTCACGAGACTGATCGGGGAGATGAGCGCGCAGACGCAGTTCATTGTGGTGACGCACAATCGCAAAACCATGGAGACCGGCAGCGTGTTGTATGGGGTGACTATGCAAGAGCCGGGCGTGTCGAAGATTGTCAGCGTCAAGTGGGAAGGCGAAGAGGCGCCCAAGCGCAGACAGCGCGCGGCCACAGCGGCGTGAGCGCGATTCCGGCAAAACTGAAAACAGCTTGGTTTCCGTGGTTCATGTCGGCGATAGTATTGATGCTTCGGCGCTGGAGCTTGTGCGAGCAGCTGAAGTGGACCGCCACTAGTAGTGAGCGCGAAGAAACGCTAAACTAAGTTAGCCGTAGCTGTTGTGCGCCCGTAGCTCAGCTGGATAGAGCGCTTGCCTCCGGAGCAAGAGGTCGCGTGTTCGAATCACGCCGGGCGCGCCACCTCTTTTGATTCCCCAATTTCAGTTCAGCGAACCGCCTGTGTTGGCCGATTTTGGCGGCTGGCGGTGCTAGCTGACTGATTGGGAAGCGGCCGCGGAGTAACGTCCGCGTTGACGAGACCCAGGGCCCACTGAATGGCCTGCGAATACATTTGTTGCAAGCGAGGATCGTCCCAGTTCCGCTCGACATGGCCGAGGGTGGAGTAGTAGACGCGGCCTTTGCCGTACATCTTGGCCCAGGTGATCGCAAAGTCATGGTCGCGGCGATGCACATGGGGATTGTTCAGGTCTAATTTGGAGGCGTCGAGGCGCATGAGCACGCGCAGCTTGTCGCGGGAGAAATCCTTGATCTGGTAAACCTCATCGCGAAGGACAAAGGAATTGGGCCAGGCTTGCATGCCGGGGAAGTTGGGATCCTCCACGATGATAGGAGCGTCGAAGGTGCCCCAGGGATGCTCGTCAAAATAGCCGCCGATCATTTCACCGTATTGGGGCCAGTCAGTGAATGTGATGGTGGCACTGTGAACACCGACAAACCCTTTGCCGTCGTCGTGAACGAACGAAAGAAGAGCGGCTTTCTGCTCATCATCCATTTCCAGGTTGCCGCCGGTATAAAAGAGGACCGCGTCGAAATCGTTCAGGTTCTTCGCGTTGAACTCGAGTTTTTTCTTGGTAAGCGGTTCAGTGTCGGTGCGGATGACGGTGTCCCACAAATCTGATTCCCGGCCGAGGCGTTCGATCGTTGCCATGGCATGAGAAACGGCGTCATGGCGGTAGCCCTTTTCCTCGCCGATCACCAGCAGATGCTTCCTGAGTTGTACGCCGGATTGGGCGAAGCAGTTGCTGCACAGGACGGCAGCGAAAACAGAAAAGACTGTCATATGGAAAAGCTTCATTTGTGGCTATCCTTTGGTTCGGAGACTTTGGCTCCTTCACCCAGCCAGAGTATCGCGTTGGCGAAAAGTTTATTCTGAATTGGATTTCCGAAGATGTCTTCGCCATGTCCCATATTCAGATAGACCATGTGGTACTTGGTGTTGGTCCAAACCACCGGCATATCTCCCTGGGTTATCACGTCTTTCACACCAAGCGGGTAATTCGATGGATCGAGAGTGACCAGAACGCGAACATTTTTGTTCAGGCGTGGGCTGGGTTTCCACTGGTACCACTCATTGGAGGGGGCTTGATAGGCTTCCGGCATGCCACGAGTAACGGGATGATTGTGATCATCGACTACCAGTTTCGCAGGTTGGACCGGCCAATTGTTGGTGAAGAAGACAGCGCCGCCTAGAAAATCCACGAACCAGGGCCAATTGGTGGAGGCATCGTTGTACGCGGCAACATGGAAGCCCAGCCAGCCACCGCCATGTTCCATATAGGTTTGGAACGCGGCGCGCTGCGCGGCGGTATGGGGAAAATCGTTGATCCACAGAATGAGTGGGTATGGCTTCA
>DASPVD010000011.1:0-79834 GCA_035622555.1 Candidatus Eremiobacteraceae bacterium
CTTTTTTCTTCTGTAGTCTAGTGATTTTGCAGGACTTACAAAAATCAGAGAAAAGCGCAAATCGCAGTTAAAAGCGCCACCTTGCGGCATGACGTGCTGAGCATAGCACGCGAAGCGTCTGCCGCGCCAGCGGCTACGTTCTAACGTGCTTCTCGGACAACGTCCAAGAAAAACTCTGGGATTGCAAACTCCAGCGAGCAAACTTCAAGCAAGTGTTGCGTCGACCGTTTGAGCCGGCACGACAAATCGGGAGTGGGTCTGATTTGTCGGAAGTTGGGCATAAACCCGGCACTTCCTTGCCGTCGTCCCAAAGAGTTCGTGACAACCTCAACAGCTGGGGAGCATCTTCGCGCTACTACGCCTGCCGGAGGCGCACCGGTCCCCTCCATCACGTTCGGTTGGAGTTCACAAAGTGCGAGTGGCAGAAAAATTTCTCTCTTTTGCTCAACCGTACATCTAAGGCATGGGAAAGGAAGGCCATGCAACAATTCGTACGCGTTCAACAAGGCAATGCTGTGATTCCTGCACTCGTCAGCGGCTCGGGGCTTTTGGATCTCCGCCCGCTTGTCGCCGATATTACGCCCGAAAGCATTGCAAGTGGCGTCTTGACGAAAGTGAGTGCCGCCACGCTCAAACCCCTTACCGGAGAAGTGCGTTACTTAGCGCCGATTCAAGGTATCCGCCAGATTCCGGCAACCGGCTTCAACTACAAAAAACACATTGAAGATAATGAAGGTCCCGACTCCCACGGAGCCGGAGGTCTTCCTGAAATCGGCGCTCTGCTTGACTGGACCTTTCGATCCAATCCGCCGCGGCCCCAATAATGGCGTCAAACTGGACTGGGAAACCGAGCTTGGCATTGTGGTCGGGCGCGAAGCCCAGGACATCAAAGCTTCCGAAGCCGTCGACTACATCTTCGGCTATGTTTGCATCAACGACGTCTCGGACCGCTCAACGCAACTCGATGCGGAGAAGCAGCAGCATCTTGTTCGCGCGAAGTCGCGCCCCACCTATGGCCCGATTGGGCCTTATCTAGCGACCGACATTGATGCCATGAACCTGGACGTCTGGACGAAGGTCAACAGCCACTACGAGCAGCAGGGAAACACGAGTGACATGCTTTTTCCCGTCTCCGAGATGCTCGCTTATTTTTCTCGCCACATGCGATTGGTTCCCGGCGATGTTCTAGCAACTGGGACTCCACCAGGTGTGGGCATGGGCAAGAATCGCTACTTGGCTGTCGGCGACATCTTAGAGTGCGGCATTACTAATTTGGGTGCTCAACGCCACGAAATCGCCGCGTAATTCCGGGTGCGTGGCGCACACAGGCTGATCTCAACGGCCGACGAACGGCCCTGGATGAGCATGAAAACTACACTTTTTGAGGAGGTTTCGGATGGCTATTCCCAAACCCAAGAAAGAACAGCTCAGGTCGAAGGAGACCGAGCTCGGGCCGGTACGTGGTGACACAGGCGCTTCCATCTTAGGCCCGAGGAACATACCTCTGGAGTCTGAAAACCCGGACCAACTGGCGTCGCCCGATGCCGACGCTGGCACAGTCCCGAATCTCAAATTCTCCTTCGCCGCAGCCCGCAATCGCCTTCTGACAGGCGGCTGGGCACGCGAAGTGACGGCCCGCGAGCTTCCTGTGGCAACTACGCTCGCCGGCGTGAATATGCGCTTAAAACCCGGTGCCATGCGCGAACTCCAGTGGCACAAGGAAGCCGAGTGGGCCTATATGCTTGCCGGGGGCGCCAGAATCACGGCCATCGATCCTCAAGGCCGCAACTTCATAGACGACATCAATGTCGGCGACCTCTGGAATTTTCCCGCAGGAATCCCCCACTCCATTCAGGGTCTGAAGGATGGCTGCGAATTTCTTCTCGTTTTTGACAACGGCAATTTCTCGGAAAACGAGACCTTCCTCATCACAGACTGGTTCGCACACACACCGCGCGAGATTCTTGGCAAGAACTTCGGAGTGTCTGAGGTTGCATTCGCCAACCTGCCGAAAGATGTCGATCACACGCGGTACATCTTCTCCGGAAAGGTCCCCGGCCCACTTACACCGGTTTCGTCTCCCGCCGGTGCCGTTCCCGTGACGTATAGCCACCGATTGCTTGCCCAAGCACCTATCAAGGCCGCAGGTGGTCAGGTTCGGATCGTTGATTCATCCAACTTTCCAGCCGCCACCACAATCGCTGCGGCGCTCGTCGAGATCGATGCTGGCGGTTTACGGGAGATGCATTGGCATCCCAATATCGATGAGTGGCAGTACTACATCAGTGGGCGTGCGCGCATGACGGTATTCGCCTCCGGTGGCAAGGCGCGGACGTTCAACTACCAGGCTGGAGATGTTGGCTATGTGCCATTCGCGATGGGCCATTACGTCGAGAATATCGGCGACGAGCCGGTTCGCTTCCTGGAGATGTTCCGCAGCTCGTACTTCGCCGACATCTCGCTTAACCAATGGATGGCGTTGACGCCTCCCGACCTGGTCGAGGCCCACCTCAACTTGGACGAGAAGACCATGGCCTCGCTGCAGAAAGAGAAACCCACCATCGTCCAGTCCAAACCGTGACACACAGGTGTGGATCGTGGCAAACGCCGACGAGTCCCTCTGCACGTTTCGGCATGAAGGAGGAATTATCGGGGCGCCTGGTGACGAGCTCAGGAACGCGCTTGCGTACTTCGACGAAGTCAACGAATCGAAGTGACACGAATCGAAGTGATTTGGCGACAAACTAAACACTTGGTCCCGGTAAACGCTAACCGGAAACTGATCCACTACCCTTGCCGCGATTGTCGCCGATTCCTAGGCAAGGCGGCGAGCCAGAAGAGTATTTCGGATACGGTGTTAGCCGACCGGAGCTAAGGTTTCTGGCGTGCTCAGCACAGCTCCGGGATACTCCTTCTGATGTACCTCGCTGGAGAGCAGCACGGGGCGATCGGGCAAGACCTGCTTCAGGGCCTCGAGCTCTGGCTGGCCCGGACCCAGTGGTAACTGGATTTGACCACGCTGCACCACGGAACGCAGCATGGCCATGGCGATTTCGAACCCTGCATAGGCGGATTCGCCGTTACAAGGATGGACGCATTGATCGTCGTCCAGCCAGCGGACCATGTCTTCGACGTAGGGAGGCATTTCGAGTTCGTAATTCATGCAGCCGGGTCCGAAAATCACGCCATGATCGCGGGTGACGGCTCGCCAGCCTGCGCCGGTCAGTACCTCGGCGAAACCGTGCGTGCCATAAACACCAATCTTGTTTTTGCGCCACCAGTAGTCCACTTCCGGAACATCCGGGGCGCCGGCACCGGATTCGACGATGCCACGCACGCCATTGGCGAATTGAATGAATCCGCCAATATAGTCCGGGGAGGGATGATTGTCGGCGAGCTTGCCGGGCCCTGCGGCTTGGGCCATGACCCATTGGGCAGGCGAGCAGCCGTTGTACCAGCGCATGTAATCGACCAGATGAGTGAACAGATGGAGGAACCAGCCGCTGGAATGCGCATGGATGGTTTCGACGCGGCCGATTTCTCCGCTGGAGACGATTTCTTTCACTCTTTGGTAGTGCTGGCCATAGCGGTGTTGGTGCGACACAACAGTCTTCACGCCGGCAGCGTTCACGGCGCGGCGAATTTCGATGGCTTCATTCATCGAGAGGGCCATCGGCTTCTCGTAAGCGATCAGCTTTGCGCCACTGGCGATTGCGGTGCGAATCAGCTCCAGCCGGACGGACGGAGGAGTGCAGAAACAGAAGACATCCGACTGGACTTCTCTGGCAAGTGAAAGAGGATCAAGCGAAGTTTTGGGAACCCCGAGTTCGGCACTGGCTTTGGCCAATTGTTCCGGGCTGGAATCGGCCAAGCCGACAAGCTGGAACCGCGGATTCCGCTGGAAAGCGATGGCGTGGTGCTTGCCCCGTTTCCCAACGCCAACAATCAGAACCTTGTAAATTTTGTTGATGTTCATGGAGACGCCTTTCGCAGTTAAACTCACCAGCCGAACTTGGCGTCCCAGTCCTTGAGTTTTGCGATGGTGTAGTCGACTTCTTCAGCAGTCAATTCCGGGAACATCGGCAGAGAGACGCACTGCGCGGCATTGCGCTCGGCGTTTGGCACACGCGGATGCGGGTCGGCAAGTTTGCCCCAGGGATAGCCTTCTTGCTGGTGAATGGCGATGGGATAGTGCTGCTTGGCGTCGATGCCGTGATCGTTGAGGAATTGGATCAGGTGGTCGCGCTTGTGATGCTCGATGACGTACAGATGGTAGACATGGCGGTAACCTGGCAATTCCCTGGGAAGCTTGAAGCTGGAGCCCTTCAGCCCATCGGTGTAACGCTTGGCCCAGGCGCGGCGCTGATCGGTCCAGCGGGCGATGTGCTTCAATTTGACGCTGAGAAACGCGGCGTGCAGGTCGTCGAGGCGGCTGTTGAACCCGAAGGAGTGCACAGAGCGCTTGACCGAGCCATGGTTGCGGAGCCTGCGCACCACCTGATCGATGTCGTCGCGATTGGTGATCAGGGCGCCGCCGTCGCCATAGGTGCCCAGATTCTTTTGGATGATGAAGCTGGTGCAGACCGCGTCGCTGAGTTCACCTTGCTGGAAGCCGTCTCCGTGGGCGTCGATGGATTGCGCGTTGTCTTCGACGACCCAGAGTCTATGTTTCCTGGCGATGGCGCTGATGGCCTTCATATCCGCGCAGTGGCCATACAGGTGCACGGGAACAATGCCAACCGTGCGCGGAGTAATGGCCGCTTCAATCTTGTCTGGATGGATGTTGTTGGTAGCGGGGTCGGAGTCCACGAACACCACTTTGGCGCCGGTAATCCAGATGGCTTCCGCGGTGGCAAAGAAGGTGTTTGCCGTGGTGATGACTTCGTCGCCAGGCTTGATGCCAAGAGCGAAGAAGGCGAGCCAGAGCGCATCTGTTCCGGAGTTCACCCCCACGGCATGTTTCATGCCGAAGAAATGAGCGAGTTCTTTTTCGAAGCGGGCCAGGGTGGGGCCCATGACGTAGGCTTCGCTTTCCATTACAGCGTGGAAGGCGTCGTCGATTTCGCGCTTGATGGCGTGATACTGGCGAGCATGACCGTAAAAGGGAACTTTTAGCTTGGTGGGAGCCGAAACAGTGTGCATGGCATCCTCCTGGATGATGCGGAGAGCCGAAACTCCGCGGGGGTTCATCGGAATCCGGCGGCGAATCAGCGATGCTGACCTGAAACTGTGAGGGAGAAGCCGGAGGCCGATTGCTTGTCTCTGAACTTGGAGTCCCACGGATGGAAAGCGCAGATCGGAAAGACAAGCAGCAGTGTTATAGCCCTATTGAAACGATTTAGCGGTGACCCGGGTCACAGTGATCGGCAGCCGATCGCGGCAATGGCGGGTGTGGGCGGGGCGTGATTTCAAGGATCAGCGGCGATTCATGCTTGGGCGCTATGGCCGGCGCAGTGCAGCACACCGAGGTAGCGGACCCAGGGTCCGACGGCGTCGCGGTATTGGTAAGCCATGATGCGGGAGATCTGGTGCAGGTGAGTTAGGTCATGAGTGGCCCAAGTGGCCAATAGCTCGGAGAGCGTAACTGCGCCGAGAGAGGGGTGCTGCCCGCACCGCGCCAGGTCTTCTGGGCGCAAACCCAGACTCCTCAATTCGTTGAGGTTCTGCGAACGCAAGCGCGCGAATTCGTCTAACAATTGCGGCAGCGCCTTGCCTTGACTTTCACGGAACTGGGCCAGACGATCGAAGGGCTCAAAAGCCCGAGACTCACCGGATTGCAACACGCGCCGGATGCGCGGCATCCAGTCGGTGCGTTCTCCGTGGACCAAGTGGCCAATGACGTCGAACACGCTCCAAGTGTTCTCGCCTTCCGTTGCGGATGTCCAGGCATCCGGGAGATCCCGCAAAAGGGTATTCAGAGCCGCAGGGGTGCGGGCGAGCAGAGCAATGCTTTGGTCCAGATTGTGTTCCATGATGCTTCTCCCGGGCGTGAACTGGACGGATGTGGCAAGCAATGGCAATTCGCAAACGCAAATTCTGCAGCGTACCTCTGTCTAAGCTTAAACGCCCCAGCCGTATTTTTCGGCGTGTTCGAAGGTGCGTTGCAGTTCCAGGTTGAGAATTTCCAGAAAACCGGAAGTGCTTACGGTGTTGGTACCGGGTTCCGCGATGTCGGTGGTGCGGAAACCAGCGGCGAGCACGCGAAGGAGCGACTGCTCGACCCAGTCGGCCTCGAGGCCCAAGCCAAAAGCGTCGCGCAGCATCATGGTGGCACTGAGTATTGAGCCGACCGGGTTGGCCATATCCTTGCCGGCGATGGTCGGCGCGGAACCATGGATGGGTTCGAACAAAGGAGCGGCAGTACCAAAGCTAGCGGAAGGGATCAGGCCAATGGAGCCGACCAGGGCGGCGGCGGCGTCGCTGAGAATATCGCCAAACATATTGGTGCTGAGCATCACGTCGAATTGCGTTGGCCGCAGAGTCAATTGCATCGCGGCGTTATCCACATACATGTGCTCGAGTTTGATCGCCGGGAAAACCGCACCGATGGAAGTGACGGTGCGGCGCCACAATTGCGAACTGCTGAGCACATTGGCCTTGTCGACGGAACAGAGCCGGCGGGAACGATGTTCGGCCCGATGGAAGGCGAAAGTGGCGATACGTTCGATTTCCGCGGTAGAGTACGACTCGGTATCAAAGGCGCGTTCGGTGCCGCCTTCGACGACATTGCCGCGCTCGCCGAAATACATGCCGCCAGCGAGCTCACGAACGATTTCGATGTCCAGGTCGCCGAGGCGTTCCGGACGTAACGGGGAAATGCCGCGCAGTGGTTCGAGCAAACGGACCGGGCGCAAGTTCACGTACAAGCCCAAGCCCTTGCGCAAGGCGAGCAGTCCGGTTTCCGGGCGCTTGCCTACGGGCAAGGAATCCCATTTGGGTCCGCCGACTGCGCCGAGAAATATGGCATCGGCTTTGCGGCAAGCGTCCAGAGTCTGGTTGGGCAAGGGGCTTCCGGTTTGGTCGATAGCCGCGCCGCCGATGGGCAGTTCGGTCATGTCGAATTGATGGCCGAACTCGCGGGCGCACTCTTGCAAGACAGCGGCAGCGGCACGAGCCACTTCCGGGCCGATTCCGTCGCCGGGTAAAAACACGATACTCTTTTTCAACTTCATGGGTCCCTCGAAAACCTAAGTTGCCGTTAAGCTGCAGGTGACGCCGTGGTGGGCACGACGTTCCTTCGGATCACCTCGTGCGCGATGGTCATAAGATCGCGCGGGCGGACATGTTTGGCGCTGTCGGCAAAGGCGGTGATCCGGCGGTAACACTCGGACAATTGCTCATCGGTGGGATGATAGCCCAGTTCCTTGAGCGATTCGCGAAGCGCGTGCCGCCCGGAGTGTTTGCCGAGCACCAGGGAACGCGAGGGAACGCCAACCGTTTCCGGCGAAATGATTTCGTAAGTCAACGGATTCTTGATTATGCCGTCCTGGTGGATGCCCGCTTCGTGAGCGAAGGCATTGGCTCCGACTACGGCTTTGTTGGGAGCTACAGCAGCGCCGGTGATTTCCGTGAGCAGCTTGCTGGATTTGTATAGTTCGTCGAGCTTCAACTTGGTGGCGACACCAAAGCTTTCCTTACGCACCGCCAGGGCCACGGCCACTTCCTCGAGAGCGGCATTGCCGGCGCGTTCGCCAATTCCGTTGACGGTGCATTCGATCTGGCGCACGCCGGCTTTTACGGCAGCCAAGGAATTGGCCACGGCCAGGCCGAGGTCATCATGACAATGGGCGCTGAGGATGATGTGGTCGGGATCGCCAAGATGCTCACGCACATTGCGGAACATTTGCCCATATTCTTCCGGAACCGCGTAGCCGACGGTGTCCGGCAAATTCAGCACGGTTGCGCCGCCGCGGACCGCCGCTTCGCAAGCCTTACACAAAAAAGCGATATCGGTGCGGCCAGCGTCCTCAGCCGAAAATTCGACCTCTTCCACGAAATTCTTAGCCAGAGTGACCATGGATTCGATGGCTTCCAAGGCCTGCTCGCGAGTCATGTGGAGTTTCACGTTCAGGTGCAGGTCGCTGGTAGCCAGGAAGACGTGCATGCGCGGCGTTTTGGCGGGCTTCAACGCTTCCGCGGCGGCGAGAATGTCATCTTTCCTGGCGCGGGCCAGAGCGGCGATAGGAACGTCGCGCACTTCCTTGGAGACGGCCACGACGGCCTCGAGATCGCCCTTGGAGGCAATTGGGAAGCCCGCTTCGATGGTATCGACGCCGAGTGCGGCCAACTGGCGGGCCATGCGGATTTTCTCCTGAGTATTCATAGAAAATCCGGGGGACTGTTCGCCGTCGCGTAGCGTGGTGTCGAAGATGCGTACGTGGCTCATGCCGCTACCTCCCAGTGGTTCTACCAGTTAGGCATAGAATGGGTTTTTAGTCCAATTTATCTTGATTCTGTAATTGATAATTCTGTCTTATACTAGGCGCGGAGGCTTGCGGGCTGGCGCAGGTAAAAGGTGCAATGGTCCGACCACCGGCCTGGATTAAGGGTTGCTGATCATGGATCTTTCGGAATTACAGGTATTTCTTACCGTGGCGCGGGAGGGCAGCTTTTCGCGCGCGGCAGAGCGTCTGTACCGCACCCAGCCCGCGGTCAGTTTGGCGATCCGGAAACTGGAGGATTCGTTAGGACAGCCCTTGTTCGTGCGTGGCGCCCGCCCGGTGCGGCTGACCGATGCCGGGACCTTGCTCAGTGAGTATGCGGAGCGCTTGCTGAACCTGCGGGACGAAGTGAAGAAAGGCCTGATGGACCTGGAGGGGCTGGAACGGGGGGAATTGGCGCTGGGAGTCAACGAAAGCTCGATCCATGCGCTGTTGCCGTCCCTTGCGAAATTCCGGGAAGCGCATCCCGGCGTACATGTCCGGCTGCATCGCATGTTTTCGCGGGATATACCGCATGAGGTAGTGAATTACCGGCTGGACCTGGGGGCGGTGTCGTACATTCCACGAGACGCGCAACTGCAGGCCACGGAAATCCTGAAAGACGAACTTACGTTTGTAGTGCCTCCGAAGCACGCGCTGGCAAAACGGCGAGAAGTGGACATCGAGGAACTGGGGAACGAGATGTTCATCGCCCACATCGTGGAGTCTCCTTTTCGACGCCGGGTGATCGAACTGTTTGCCAAGCACCGCACGGCGCTGAACATGCCGTTGGAGATGCCGACAATCGAAAGCATCAAACGCATCGTGCAGATGGGTCTGGGAGTAGCGATTGTGCCGCGTATGTGTGTGAGCTGGGAAATCGACCACGGCACGTTGAAGGAAGTGAAGATCCGCCAACTGAACATGCCCCGCCATGTGTATATGGTTTCACGGCGCGGGGCACGATTGCCGCATGCCGCCGCGGAGTTCATGAGGCTGCTCAAGTCGGAGTAAGCCGCCAGAAGACAGCTGTTTTGAAGTTCCCGCCTGCCTGCTATTTCCGTGAAGAGAAACTTGACGATTGGACGGACACGCCGTAGATTGCTCAGGACTCCATGAAGCCTGACCAAGGGACAAGAAGGAATTTTCTATTACAGATCAGCGGCGCTGCGGGAGTGGCATGGATCAACGCGCAGTGGCCAGCGATTGTTGCCGCGGCGCAACACGCACACAATACCGTTCATAGCAAGAGCACGGCCAAATTCGAAGTCTTGACGCCGGAACAGGCCCGGCAAGTGGAAGCGATTGCCGCGCAAATCATCCCTTCGGACGAATTGCCGGGGGCGCGAGAAGCCGGCGTGGTTTATTTCATCGATCATGCCTTGAAGACGTTCGCTAAGGATAGTTTGCCCACGTATGTGGAAGGGCTGGCGCAGTTGAACGAGCTGACCGGCGAGAAATTTCCCGGCACGAAAAGCTTTGCGGATGCCACGCCCGAGCAGCAAGAGGCGGTGCTGACGGAACTGACCTCCGACGAGCGCATTCGCCAGCGCCGGCGGCCAATCGGCCCGGAAGGCTCCAGGGATTTCTTCCAAACCATTCGCATGGACGTGGTATTAGGGTTTCTGGCAGACCCATCCGCGGGAGGGAATCAGGACTACGCCGGATGGAAGGTTGTTCAACGGGATGCGGTTCCCAGTTTTTCTCCGCCGTTTGGCTACTACGACAAGGACTATGCCGGGTGGCAGGCCGTCAAGGCGGAAATGGAAAGGAAATGACGCAGGCCAAAGTTGCCTACAAGCCTTCAGACGAAGTGGATTTCGTCATCGTAGGTTCGGGAGCGGCGGGAGGAGTGCTGGCGAAGGAACTGTCCAGCAATGGTTTTCGAGTCGTAGTGCTGGAGCAAGGTCCGTATATCACGCCAGAGCAGTTCTCGCATGACGAAGTGGAAGTATGGATCAACCATCAGCTGACCAACAAACCGGAATTGCAACCGGTCACATTTCGCAAAACGCCCGAGGATAAAGCGCGGCTGCAGCAAAGCGTGCTGTACGGCCGGTGCGTGGGCGGCAGCAGCGTGCATTTCACGGCGAATTACTGGCGATTCCACGAGATTGACTTCATGGAACGCAGCAAGGTGGGCGAGATTCCCGGAGCGAGTCTGGCGGATTGGCCGATCAGCTATAACGACCTGGAGCCGTATTACACAAAAGTGGAGTGGGAAGTAGGTGTTTCGGGCCTGGCGGGAGCCAGCCCATTCGATCCACCGAGATCCAAGCCGTATCCGATGGCGCCGCTGCCAGTGAAAGGTTGCGGAGTGCTGTTCGAACGGGCGGCGTGGAAGCTCGGGTATCACCCGTTTCCGGCGCCGATGGCGATTCTGTCGAAACCGCGGGCCGGCCGCGATGCGTGTGTGAACTGCGGTTTCTGCCTGGGATTCGGTTGTGAAGTAAGCGCGAAATCGAGTTCGCTGGCGGCGATGATCCCGGTCGCCGAAGCGACCGGCCGTTGCGAAATTCGCCCCAACTCGTATGCCCATCGCATTGAAATCGATAAAAGGGGACGCGCCACTGGGGTGGTGTACTTTGATCAGCAGAAAAACGCGCACCTGCAGAAGGCCAAAGCCGTGGTGGTTTGCGCGAATGGCGCGGAAACTCCGAGGCTGCTACTGCTCTCGGCTTGCGCGCAGTTTCCCAATGGTTTGGCGAATTCCAGCGGCATGGTTGGAAAGCATTTGATGCCGAACAGCGGGGCCATGGCGTATGGGTTGTTCGAAGAACCAATCAACGATTACAAGGGATTTGCGGTTAGCCGGGTTTTTCACGATTTTTACGAACTGTATCCGGATAAGTATGGTTTCTATGGAGGGGGCGGGCTAGACGCGCGGTTCGATTGGACACCGGCCGGCTTTGCGTTGTCCGGGCTGCCGCCGGGAACGCCCACTTGGGGCAAGGAATTCAAGAAGGCCTTGCATCACAACTTTACGCGCACGTTCGAGATTTTCTGCCACGGCACCTCCCTGCCGGTAGAGTCAAACGGTTTTTCACTCGATCCGGAGGTGAAGGACGCCTGGGGTTTGCCGGCTCTGCGCATGACCTACCGGGACCATCCCAATGATTTGAAGATGATGCAGTGGATGGTGGAGCGCGCGATGGACGTGCTGGACGCCGCGGGCGCCAAGACCAAGTGGCACGCAGCGATTGAGGAGCAGCAATTCGCGGTGCATCTACTGGGCACCTGCCGCATGGGCAAGGATCCCAAGACTTCGGTGATCAATGCCGACCATCGAGCCCACGACGTTGCGAATTTGTTCTTGTGTGACGGCAGCAGCCTGGTGACCTCAGGACGCGGACAACCCACAATGACCATTCAAGCGCTGGCGTTTCGTGCGGCGGACCGCATCACCGCGCTGGCAAAAAGCGGGGAACTGCAGAGTTAGGATGCGCTTCTAAATACTCTGACCCAGCGAGATTCGCGCAAAACACGAAGAATACCGTACCGGTGCAGCCCGAGGTCCGGGAAAACAAAAACCCAGCCTTACGGGACCTGTCAGAAATTGAAGATGAACCCGCCGGTGAAGCTCCCGCGATTCAGATAGTGAGACACATTCGCGTAGTAACAGCCGAAGTAGCAGAAAAGCTCGGCAGAGGAACTGCCGTAGGTAGGGAGATAGCGGGCATCGGCGCGCAATCCGAAATGCCGGGTGAGGTAGTACTTGACGCCGCCGCCGAGGCTGAAGGCGAACTCGGTGCGGTTTGGCGTGGCATTGCCATTTTCGTCGTGAGTGAATCCGAGACTGGCGGCGACGTAAGGCCGAAGCTTTACCGCGCTATTGCGAAACAGGTATAGGGCGCCGAACTGATACTGATCGATGACAGAGTGGTACGCGGGACCGTAGATGCCGGTAACGGCGTTGTGCGCGCTGTAAGAGGTATTGTTGCGGTTCCACATGAATTCAGGCTGGAAGTTCTCGGTCAAGCCGTAATCCATGAAGGTGCCAAAAGCAGTTGCCCCGTTGACCCGCAATTGGTCAATGGTTCCAGCGGCCAGGGGGCCGTTGTAGGTGGTCACGGGATAAGAGGCGCTGGTCTCATAACCGACGAAGGGGTCGAGTTCGAATCGCCGCTGAGCATGGGCGGGAAGGGCGGCAAGGAAAAAAACCGCGGTGGCTGCGAACCAGAGTATACGGTTCATGAACGAGTTCTCCTTTGGCGCCTACGGAATCGCAGGGACGCTACAAATTGAGAGGCGCTCGCTGTTTGCCCCATGCAGGCGAAAGCGCCGGCCCGGATGACGGCAGCAGGACAGCCTGCGTTGATTGTGCCGCTAGATGAAAACCCGGAGAGCGGCGAAAAGTTTCCCTAAGATGGTCACCGCGGGCCGTTCGAATTTTGCGCAGTGTCCGGCCGGGGTTCAGGGGAATTTGAATTTTCCGGTGGTACCGGGGGCTCGGCGGACTTCTGCAGGTACTCGACAATAACGGAAATGCGGCGGTTTGAGGGGTCCTGGGGATTGTCTCGTTTCCGCAGGTGTTGGTCAGCAAATCCGCGGACCTGAATGACCTGGTCGGAGCGCAGGCCATTATCCTGCATAAGCCGGCGGGCGGAATTGGCGCGAGCTGAGGACAACTCCCAGTTGGTATAAGTGGCTCCGGGAGGATAAGGTTTCGAGTCGGTATGTCCTTCAATAGC
The DNA here is from genome assembly GCA_035622555.1 of Candidatus Eremiobacteraceae bacterium. Taxonomy (GTDB): domain Bacteria; phylum Acidobacteriota; class Terriglobia; order Acidiferrales; family UBA7541; genus Acidiferrum. The sequence continues at coordinate 13,112 of DASPVD010000011.1, forward strand.
GACGGAGTTCGGGAGCTTTCCCAATTCTTGCGCCAGCAATTTCACCAGGTCAGCGCCTGCGGGACTCATCACGTCGCTGCCGCTCTCGAAAAAGACACCAGTGGCGGATTCGGTTAGCTCGATACGCAAGCCTTCGTTGGTAACGGTCATGTCGATATGATTCTGGAGCTGGTCAAATTTGGGAATTTCGCGTATGGCTTTTTGTAGCTGCTCCTTCAACTTCTTCATGTTGTCCTTGGACACCAGGAAGTTTTCGCCGGCACCTTTCATGTCGCTGCCGACCATTTTGGCGTTGCCGGTGGGGTCCTTGAAATAGCCACCGACGGCTTGTTGGATCTGTTTGCTGGCGTTCATCAGCCACAACACGATGAACAGGGCCATCATCGCAGTCACGAAGTCGGCATAGGCCACCTTCCAAGCGCCTCCGTGGTGGCCGGCGTGACCGGCGATTTCTTAATGATGATTGGCGGAGGTGAAGGCACGCGTCAGGCCTCCGGGGGTGGCGCTTCCCCTTTATCCTTGATGAATTTGTCCAGTTCTTCGAAGGGCGGCCGTTGATGAGCGGGAATCGCGCGGCGACCAAATTCCACGGCGATGGACGGAGGTGAGCCCTTGATGAAACTGACGATCACCACGCGCAGTACGTGATAAAAGGCGTGCTCTTCTTCGGCGATCTTGGCCATATTGGAGGCTACTGGGCCGACGAATCCATAGCACAGCAGCACCCCGAGGAACGTCCCGACCAACGCAGCAGCTACCTTGTGGCCAATCTCTTCCGGGGGACCACCAAGGGCGCCCATGGTGATAACGACTCCGAGTACCGCGGCGACGATTCCCAAACCCGGGAGCGAGTCGGCCATGGTGGAAAGGGAAGCCACCGGCACAGAGGCGTCGCGATGGTGGACTTCCATATCCAACTCCATCATCTGATCCATGTCGAAAGGTTCGATACCGCCGACGGAGGCCATGCGGATGGTGTCGCAAACGAACTGTTGCATGTGGTGATCTTTTAAGAAGGCCGGATACTTGGAGAAAACCGGGCTCTGCTCGGGGTGGTCGCTGTCGCTTTCCAGGGCCATCAGGCCCTCTTTGCGGGCGCGAGAGAACAGCTCGAAGAGCATCTTCATCGAGTCCATATACTTGGTCTTGTTATAGGGCGAGCCTTTGAACAGACCGGCCAGTCCGCCGGCAATCTTTATCAAGATCTGGAGGGGATTGGCGATCAATAGCGTGCCGAGAGCGGCGCCTCCGATGATCAGCAATTCGGCGGGCTGCATCAGGACACGGACATTGCCATGCTCCATCAGGTAGCCGCCGAGGATGGCGCCAATTACCACGACGATGCCGATAATCACGAACATGGCATAACCAATCCTTACAATGGTTCGGCGCCAGAGGCGCTGAGTACGGTCACGCGATTGCCTCCAGCAGCGCTGCTGTGCCGCAGGGCTTGTTCCGTGCGATTCACTAAAGTGCTGACGGTGTCGTCGCTATGAACGACGGTTGCCCCAATGGAAATGGCGGCGTGCAGCGTATCGCCCCACCAATGCAAGCCGGAATGCTGCACCAGTTTTCGAATGCGCTCGCCGACCTTCACGATGTCGGCCTCTCCGCACTCCGGCAGAATTGCCAAAAATTCGTGGTCGAGCCAGCGGCCGACGAAATCGGTCTGCAACAGACCGTTCTCCAGGGTCCGGGCCACCGTGCGCAAGGTGGCGTCGACGGCGGCCTGGCCGTAGCGCTCGCGGATTTTGGGGAGGTCGTCGACGGCGCAACACAAGATGGAAAAAGGGACGGGATACAGGGCATGCAGGCTCAGGCTTTCTCGCAGATGCGCCTGAATCATGCTGTGATTGAGCAAACCCGTGAGCGGGTCCAGCGCGCCAAATGCGGCGAGCTTTTGTTGGCGGCGCGGGCCGGTTTCCGCTTCACCAAGCGGCTGAAAAACCTTGGCGGCGCCGACGACGTCTCCAGATTCGTCGTGAAGCACAACGGTGTGGAGTTCGACGGGTATGAGCCGGCCGGTCTTGGTGCGCAATGAGAATTGAGTGACGGGCGGGGATGCTTCGCCTGCTGGCTTGGTTGAGAACGACTGTTCTGGTGGAAGGTGATGCTCGTGCTCGGCCCTTTCCCACAGCTCTTCTTCCCGGACACACCCGAGAAGGTCCTGTCGCAAATATCCGCTGAGCCGTTCCGCAGCAGAATTCCACAGAGTGATTTTGCCCTCGCGGTTAATAGCGTAGACGCCCATGGGCAGGGCTTCGAGAACCATGCGGAGGATGGCTTGTTCGTCGGGATTGGTCATCAGGGCCGTGTCCCCCAGAAGAATGGAGGCACGTTAGCGGCCATCAGGTAGAAGAGAACGACTGTTAATAGCGTTGGTTTTGCGGTGGACGGAACAGCGAACTGTTCCAAATTCGTGCTCTTTCAAGAGCTGGAACACATCAGGAACACGTTGCGTCGAGACTGGTGATACAGTGCTCTGTTGCTACTCTCGAGGAGAAACCAGCAATGCGCATAGTGGACGCGAAGGTGATCGTTTGTTGTCCAGGCCGCAACTTCGTGACCCTGAAGATCACCACCGAAGACGGAGTCAGGGGTCTGGGTGATGCGACGCTGAACGGGCGGGAATTGGCGGTGGCGAGCTATTTGACCGATCACGTGGCTCCGCTGCTGAAAGGACGCGACGCGCGGCGCATCGAAGACACCTGGCAATACTTGTACAAAGGGGCGTATTGGCGGCGCGGGCCGGTGACCATGAGCGCGATTGCGGCCGTGGACACCGCGTTGTGGGACATCAAAGCGAAAAGCTTGAACGTGCCGCTGTACCAGTTGCTTGGGGGAGCATCGCGCGACGGGGTGTTGGTGTACGGGCACGCCAGCGGCGGCGACATCGAAGACACAGTAAAGGCGGTGGCAAATTACGTGGCGCTTGGCTACAAGGCCATCCGGGCGCAGTCGGGCATTCCGGGATTAACCAGCACGTATGGGGTAGGGCGCGGGAACATGTATTACGAACCTGCCGAGAAGGATGCGCCGCCGGAGAATCAATGGTCGTCGGAACATTACATGAATTTCGTGCCGCAACTGTTCAGCCGCTTGCGCCAGGAGTTTGGCCCTGATTTGCACTTATTGCATGACGTGCACCATCGACTGACCCCGATGGAGGCCGCGCGGCTCGGGAAAGAGCTGGAGCCGTCGCACTTATTTTGGTTGGAGGACCCCACTCCGGCGGAACTTCAGGAAGGGTTCCGGATCATCCGGCAACACACCACGACGCCGATTGCGGTAGGGGAAGTGTTCAACAGCATTTACGATTGCCAGGCATTAATTCAGGAACAGCTGCTTGATTACGTTCGAACCACGGTGGTGCACGCGGGCGGGATCACTCATTTGCGCCGGATCGCCAATTTAGCGGAGATGTACCAGGTGCGCACGGGTTCGCATGGCGCCACCGATTTGAGTCCGGTGTGCATGGCCGCGGCGTTGCATTTTGATTTGAGCGTCCACAATTTTGGAATACAGGAATACATGCGGCACAACGCCGAGACGGACGCGGTGTTCCCGCATTCGTATCGATTCGAGAACGGCTACATGCATCCAGGCGAGGCACCGGGGCTGGGCGTGGACATCGACGAAGCGTTGGCGGCGCGCTACCCGTACCAGCGGGCGTATCTGCCGATCAATCGCAAGATGGACGGCACGATGCACAACTGGTGAATGACGGTTTTATTTGTGTGTGGAGTGACCCGCCACGGGAGGCGATTTCGCTGGGGCGGTAGATTCCGGCCCGAGTTTCAAATATTCCTGAGCATTTCGAAAGCAGATGTTTTCCACCATGGTGCCGAGTAGCTTCTCGTCGTTCGGCAGTTCACCGTTTTCCACGTCTTGTCCGAGCAAGTTGCAGAGAATTCTGCGGAAATACTCGTGGCGCGGGAAGGACATGAAGGACCGGGAATCAGTCAGCATGCCAATGAAGCGGGACAGCAATCCGGTGTGCGAGAGGGCGTTGAGCTGCCATTCGATGGCTTCTTTTTGGTCGAGGAACCACCAGCCGCTGCCAAACTGCACCTTGCCGGCCACGGGACCCTCTTGAAAGCTACCAATCGCGGTGGCGATGGCGTAATTGTCGGAGGGATTGGCGTTGTACACGACGGTTCGCGGCAAGGCATGTTCTTGATTAAGCTGATCGAGGAAACGGCAAAGAGATGCCGCTTGCGGCCAGTCGCCGATATTGTCGAAGCCGGTGTCCTGGCCGAGTTGCCGGAACATTCGCGTATTGGAATTTCGACGAGCGCCCAAATGCAGTTGCTTGGTCCAGTCTTTTTCCGCGTCCAAATGGCCGAAGAAAAGCATTAGGTAGGCAGCGAACTGTTCTGTTTCCTCCGGGGTCGCTGAACGGCCGGCACGAACATTGGCAAAGATATGTGCGGCTTGCGGTTCACTGGTGGCCCCAGAAAAGCAGTAGTTCAGTCCATGATCGGACAACCTGCAACCGTTTGCGTGGAAATAGTCGTGGCGTTGCTTGAGGGCGTCCAGGAAATCGCGCAGCGTTGTGACACTTCGATTGCTGGCGGCCTCCAACCGGCCAAGCCAAGCATTGAATTGCTCAGCGGAATCCACACGCAGAGCCTTGTCTGGCCGGAACGTTGGAAGAACCAGGAAATCGCGCTGCGAAGCGGACATGGCTTGGTGATGTTGCAGGTCGTCGCAGGGATCGTCGACGGTGCAGAGCACGCGGACGCTGAATTTCTTCAGAATGCCGCGTGCGGTCAGGTTGCCCTGTTGTAGCTGGGCATTGGCGGATTCCCAAACCGTTTGCGCGGAGTTTTCGTCGAGCAGGGTTCCTAAGCCGAAGTAACGCTTCAGTTCCAGGTGCGTCCAGTGGTACAGGGGATTCCGCAAGGTTGCAGGAACGGTGCGAGCCCAGGCCACATATTTTTCGTAAGGCGGCGCATCACCGGTACAGAAACGCTCGGCAATTCCGTTGGCGCGCATGGCACGCCACTTGTAGTGGTCGCCTTCCAGCCAAATTTCGAAGAGATCGCGAAAACGGTGATCCTCGGCAAGATCACGCGGAGAAAGGTGCGAATGGTAATCCAGGATTGGCTGGTTTGCGGCGTATTGGTGATACAGGCGGCGAGCGGTGGGCGAACTCAGCAGGAAGTCATCGTGAATGAAATCCATTGCGAAACCTCAGTCCTGATCGGGGAGTCAAGGTGCATTTGCTCAAGCTGTATCGGACAAAAACAAGCGCAAATACACGTGATATCATCCGGTCGCGTGGGATGGCGGCAGTACTGCTGACAATTTTCAACTGCGGCTCGCCCGGTGCAGACATTACAAAAACGACTATCGCCATCATCCAGCTTTCACAGGCCAAAGCCATAATGACGCAGGGGCAGAATAGCATAACCGGTTTTGAGTCACCGACAGCTTCTCCATCGCGTCCACGAATTCCAATTCGTTTGGCCAGCCATTTTCGCTGGGTGATCTGTGCTTTGCTGTTTTTGGGAGTGACCAAAAACTACATGGACCGCCAGGTGATCGGGGTCCTGAAGAACACCCTGCAACACGACTTGCACTGGTCGGAAATTGATTACGGCAATTTGGTGTTGGCATTCCAGACCGCCTATGCCCTTGGGCTGGTAGCTGCGGGCTGGTTTATCGATCGAGTCGGGACACGATTGGGGTATGCGTTGGCGGTGGTGTTTTGGAGCTTGGCGGCGATGGCGCAGGGAGTGGTCACGGATCAAGCCGGGTTTATGAGCGCACGTTTTGTGCTGGGCCTGAACGAGGCGGCCGTATTTCCGGCAAGCCTAAAGGCGGTCGCCGAATGGTTCCCTAAGAAAGAAAGAGCATTGGCGACCGGCATATTCAATGCCGGAACAAACGTAGGAGCGGTGCTCACACCGTTGCTGGTGCCATGGATCACGGTACATTGGGGCTGGCGGTGGGCTTTTGTGCTGGTAGGTTCACTGGGCTTCGTGTGGCTGGTAGTTTGGTTAATGGTTTACCGTCGGCCGGAAGATCACCCGAGATGTTCACCGGAAGAACTCATGTACATTCGAGGCGACGGCGAGAAGGCTGTGGAGCGGACGCCGTGGATCGAGTTGCTGAAATACCGGCAAACCTGGGCGTTTTCTCTGGCAAAATTCCTGACCGATCCGATCTGGTGGTTTTACCTTTTCTGGATACCGGATTTTTTGCAACGTAAACATGGTTTGGCGCTGATGCAAGTGGGACTGCCGGTGCTGGTGATTTACGTGATTGCCGATGCGGGAAGCGTGCTGGGGGGGTGGATGTCGTCGGTCCTGGTAGGCCGGGGCTATAACCTGAACGCGGCGAGAAAAATTCCCCTGTTGACGTGCGCCATTGCGGTGATTCCCATAGTTTTTGTATCTCAGGTGCAGAGCACGTGGAATGCGGTGTTGCTGATTGGCTTGGCGGCAGCGGCACATCAAGGCTTTTCCGCGAATTTGCTGACACTGCCGTCGGATATGTTTCCTCAGAAAGCGGTAGCGTCGGTGGTCGGGTTTGGAGGAATGGCCGGGGCGGTCGCGGGAATGATCATCGCGGAACTTGTTTCCTACCTACTGCAGTTGACCCACAGCTATGCGATTCCTTTTGTTTTGGCGGGCTGCGCGTACCTGCTGGCAATGGTGGTGATTCAAGCACTGGCGCCAAGGCTGAAACCGGTCGGGATCTGAGGTGGAATCTTGAGGCGAATGGCCATGCGCTTTGCGCTGATCGCGTTATGTATATTTGTTCCCGTTTGTTGGCTGAGTAGCGCCGATCCACCCGAACCGACGCTGCACCTGACCGCGCAAGATGCGCTGGAGACCCACGGTCTGAGTGTGTTCTTGTTCCACAACTCTTATCACGGGGTTTTCGGCGACGAAAAGATGAGCGGGCTGGAAATCGTTCTGCATGAGCAGCGCATCGCCACGAATGGAGATGTGCGTCTGTCGGCCACTCCCGCGCAATGGGATGCCATTCCGGTATTCAAGGATCGCAAACGTGGCGCATTGCCCGACGAATTGATTGCCGCCGCCGAATATCCCGCTCAGGATTTCCGGTATCAGATCGATGTGCGGCCGGAAAGTGATGGACTCCGCGTGGCCGTGTTGCTAGACAACGCACTGCCTGCGGCGCTGGCGGGAAAAGCGGGGTTCAATCTGGAGTTTTTGCCGAGCGCGTATTTCGGGAAGTCGTACATGGTGGACAACGCGCCGGGGATCTTTCCTCGACATCCCGGTGGCCCGATGGAGAAGGCTACGGACGGCGCTATGGAGCCCGTAGCGATGGCCACTGGCCGCTCCATCGTGGTTTCGCCGGAGGATCCCTTGACGCGTGTGAGCATCACTTCTGAGACTGCGCCGGTGATGCTTTTTGACGGCCGCAACCAAGCGCAAAACGGGTGGTTTGTGGTTCGCAGCGTCATTCCGGCGGGCAAGAGTGGCGAAGCGATTGTTTGGCATATTCGAGCGCAGGTAATGCCAGGATGGGTTCGCACCCCGGTTGTGGGATACAACCAGGTCGGGTACACGCCGGAGCGCGAGAAGCTGACGGTGCTGGAATTGGATCCTGAATATCGAGCGCAAACCAGCGCGCGAGTGCTACAAGTCGCGCCGGATGGCCAATACCGGGAAGTTTTTCGAGGGGAAGTGAAGCCCTGGGGCAAGTGGCTGCGCTACCAGTATGCACATTTTGATTTTTCCGCGGTGCGCCAGCCGGGAGTGTACGCGATCGAGTATGGCGGCAAGATCGGCGCGCCGTTTCGAATTGGCGATCACGTGTATGACGGAATCTGGCATGCCAGCTTGGACACTTACATGGCCGAGCAGATGGACCACGTGAAGGTGCGCGAGGGCTATCGCATTTGGCACGGGGCTTCGCACCTGGACGATGCGCGACAAGCGCCGGTGAACTACAAGCATTTTGATGGCTATTCGCAGGGACCTACGACGGACTCCCGTTTCACTCCCGGAGAGCACATTCCGGGGATTAACGTTGGTGGGTGGTTCGATGCCGGGGATTTTGACCTGCGCACGCAAACACATTCGCGAGTGATCACCGATTTGGTATTGGCGCGCGAATATTTTGGCGTGGATTGGGACGACACCAGTGTGGACGAGAATGCGCGGTACGTGCAGATTCGACGGCCTGACGGCGTGCCGGATGCGATCCAGCAGATCATTCACGGGGTTTTGTATTTGCTGGCGCAATATCACGTGTTCGGCCATGCCATTCCCGGAGTGATTGCGCCAACGCTGGAGCAATACACTCATCTGGGCGATGCCGCTTCGGCAACCGATGGAAAGATCTATTCGAGCAAGATGTCGCCACTGGAATCGGACGGAATCTATTCGGGTGTGCCGGACGATCGCTGGGCATTCACTACGCACACTACTCCGCTGAACTACGATGCCGCATCGGCACTCGCTGCGGCCAGCCGCGCACTCCGTGGATACGATGAAAAAATGGCTGATGAATGTTTGCAGACGGCCGAGAGGGTGTCGGAAGAGGAGCACCAGCACGCGCCTGCACTGTTTCATTCCTTCAACACGACCGGAGGCGAGCTGCGCGAGGAAGAGACCAATGCCGCAGTGGAATTGTTGATCGCCACGGGTGGGAAAGCCATTTACCGGCAGCGGTTGGCGGAGCTTGTGCCGACTATTCAGGAACGATTCGAATTTCTGGGTGGCACCGCGGTACGCGCTATTCCGTTCATGGACGCGGAGTATAAAGCAACGTTGCGCAACGCGGTGGTGGCTTATAAATCGAAACTGGATGATAGCCTGACGAAAAATCCTTACGGCGTACCGATTGCGATGGGCACGTGGGGTGGGGCCGGGATGGTTGCCCGGTTTGCGTCGGAAATGTATTTCCTTCACCAAGCTTTCCCGGATGTCGTCGGACCTGAGTACACGCTGCGCGGGCTGGATTACCTGCTCGGGATGCATCCGGTTTCCAACGTTTCCTATGTGTCGGGCGTGGGAACGCAATCGAAACTGATCGGGTATGGAAACAATCGCGCGGATTACACGTTCATTCCCGGCGGGATGATTCCTGGTGTGACCATACTGCAACCCGACTTTCCCGAGCTGAAAAGCGATTGGCCGTTCTTGTGGTACGAGAACGAGTATGTGGTGGATGGAGCAAGCAGTTTTGTTCTGGTTGCCAACGCGGCAAGCAGCATTGTAAAGTAGGGCGGAGCCGCTTCAGAGCGAGCTCGGGGTTGTGACGAAAAAGTCTTGGATCGTGGTTTCCTCCTGGGTAGGCCTACCCACCTTGCGCCAATGTGCTTTTGGACTGCGCGCGATCAAGTCTGAAACTGGAACGGCTATTGTATGGGGAAGCAGTCGAGGTCGTTGGCGAAGGCTATTGGGCCGGAATAACGTTTCCTGATTTCGGATTGAGTTTGCTCTTCTTTTCCCAAGGTGCGCAGCATGCGATGAGACAGAACCAGCCGCTTAACCTTGGCATCGCCGGCGATTTGGCCGATCACCGAGGGAGGCATGTGCAAGCGCCGCTCGATGCCGGTGGCTCCTTCGGGTACAGCGTTATGAGCGATGAAGAGGTCGGCGTTGGTGGCCAACCGCACGAGCCCCTCGCCTTCGCCGTTGGTATCGCCGCTAAACACCACAACCTTTCCAGCGATCTCGATGCGCCAGGCTAATGCCGGGACTGCGCCATGAACAACGCGCACGGCCGAGGCGACAAGATCGTTCCCGCGAAACACGGTCAAGGGCGTGGAGCCGGCGACCACGTCATGGGGCTGCATTTTGTAGCTGCCTTCTTCCTCCGGCACAAGCAACTCGCTGAGATAGCGATAAGCGCCGTGCTTGTCGCCGAAGAGATCAGAAACAAACTCGGTAGTTGAGGGCATGAAATCGTTTCCGGGTGGGCCATAAATCGGCAGCGGGCGCTGACGATCCTCAAACCACGAGGACTTAATCAGCGCGGGGAAGTCCCCACTGTGGTCGACATGAAAGTGTGAGAACAACAGCAGATCCAGTTGAGACATTTGCGCCCCGCTTTCGCCAAAGCGCAAAGCGCTGCCACCTCCGGCGTCAACCAGCACGCGCGCTTGCCCGTTCTGCCACACCAAATAGCTGCTGGACGCGCGCTTGTCTTGCAATTCCGGCCCGCCGGAGCCGAGCACTTGGACGGCAATGCCTTGCGAGCCGCAGGATTGCGCGGCCGCTAAGGGGAGAAATGCAAAGGCAAACAAACAGGCAAGCAACAGAGGAAGGCACCAGCAGCGTGAAAACATTTCTGAAGTGTAACCTAGACGCATGCGTGTCCTCCCGCAAGCTTGGCGGTAACAAGATACTTCAAATCGTGCTTGCCGACGGATTACGAGAGTGTTCACCCAGGCTGATCGGCTGTTTGCGGACGTCCTTCGCCCGGTCGCGGCCTATTGCGGATGACTCGCTTGCGCGAGCAAGCTCCGGCAGTGGCGAGCGATCTGTTTTTCTTCTTGCGGAGAGACGATTTGGATTTTGTCGGGAGTCACGCCGATGCACTCGAGGCCTTGAGTCACCGCCTCACGAACATAGCTACTGTGTTCGCCGATACCGCCGGTGAAGACCAGCAGATCGATGCCGCCGAGCAGGGCCACGTAGGCGCCAATGACTTTGCGAACAGAAGTGGCAAAGACATCGAGGGCCAGAGTGGCGCGAGGGTCGTGGCTGATGCGCTCTTCGAGAGCTTTGACGTCGCTTTCACCGCAGGAATAAGCATAAAGCCCGCTGCGGTGATTGATGAGATCCTCTACCTGGTCAGCATCCAGTTTTTCCGTGCGCAAAAGATAGAGCAGGACGCCGGGATCGAGATCGCCGGTACGCGTGCTCATGGGAATGCCGCCGGTGGGAGTGAGTCCCATGGTGGTGTCGATGGAAACGCCGTGGCGAAGGGCGCAAAGGCTGGCGCCATTGCCGAGATGCGCGAAGATGGCGCGTTGCGGGAGTTTCGCGCCGAAATAATGGACAAGGGACTCGTAGGAAAGACCGTGGAATCCGTAGCGGCGAACCCCGGCATCGTAATAGCGCTGGGGAAGAGAGAGATGCGCCGCGACTTCCGGCATGGAGCAATGAAAGGCGTCGTCGAAACAGGCGAATTGCGCGGATTCGGGAAAAGTTGCTTCCGCTGCGGCGATGAGCGAAAGCGCTTGTGGGATGTGTACCGGCGCGAAGTGCAGGGCTGCGCGAAGCTGCTCGCAAACTTGCGGGGTGATGCGCTGGTGGGTTACCAGACGAGGCCCGCCGTGGACGACACGGTGGCCTACAGCTATAGGCGTGTCTTGGACATGCTCGCGGATGGCGCGCTCCACCACGGACAAGGCTTGGCGCTGCGACTCGTGGACACATTCGCGGCTGACCAGCGACTTACCCGCGGCAGTGCGCACGTGCAATGAGCCGTTGCTTTTGCCGATGCCCTCCGCACTGCCGGTGAGGAGGGGCTCTTCGTCGTTCGAACCCCGATAATACAGGCCGAACTTCAACGAGGACGAGCCGCTGTTGATGACGAAAATCAGGTCGTGATTGCGGGGCACTTGCTCCGGCATATTTTTTCTCGCGTTAGTGCTTTACGGCTTGGCGGATGGAACCGGCGGTAAAGGCGTTTGGCGCAACGAGGGCGGTGATCTTCGGCGAGAACGCCCGGTTGACGGCAAACCTCGAGTCTAGCCGGGCCATTTCCAGTTGCGAATCTCGTCGCGGTCGAGTCCTTCAGCGTACGCATAATTGATGCTGTCGATGATCTGTCCTTTGAGCCATTCCTTGGTGTGCGCACCAACGGAAGTCAGACGGGGCACGCGGTCGATGACATCGATGGCCAGATCGAAGCGATCGACTTGATTGAGGATGGCGAGCTCGAGCGGGGTATCGATATTGCCCTTTTCTTTGTAGCCGCGCACATGAATGTTGGCGTGATTGGTGCGGCGGTAAGTGAGTTTGTGGATGAGCGAGGCATAGGAATGGAAATTGAAAATGACCGGCTTATCGGTGGTGAATAGGGAATCGAAGTCGCGGTCGGAAAGCCCGTGAGGGTGCTCTGTGGCGGGCTGCAAGCGGAAAAGATCGACGACGTTGACGAAGCGCAGCTTTAAATCTGGGAAACGTTGCTTCAGAATCGCAGCGGCAGCCAGCGACTCCATGGTGGCGATGTCTCCAGCGCAAGCCAGCACCACGTCGGGATCCTTCCCATCGTCGGTGGAAGCCCAATTCCAAATGCCTATACCTTTGGTGCAATGCGTCACTGCCTCGTCCATGGCCAGATACTGCAGGTGATCCTGCTTGTCGGCAACGATGACGTTGACGTAATCGCGCGAGCGCAGACAATGATCGGCGACGCTGAGCAGGCAGTTGGCATCCGGCGGAAGATAGATGCGCACGACATCGGCGCTCTTGTTGGTAACCACGTCGAGGAAGCCGGGATCCTGGTGGGTAAAGCCGTTGTGATCCTGGCGCCACACCAGCGAAGTGATCAGCAGGTTAATGGAGGGAACCGGGGCGCGCCAGTCCAACTCCTTTTTGGACTTTTCCAGCCATTTGGCGTGCTGATTGAACATGGAATCGATCACGTGAACGAAAGCTTCGTAACTGGAAAAGAAGCCATGACGGCCGGTGAGGACATAGCCTTCGAACCAACCTTCCAGGGTGTGCTCGCTGAGCATTTCCATGACCCGCCCCGCAACGTCGAGTTCGCCGCCGTCGGCGTCCTCCGGCTTGTACTCGGCGAGCCAAGTTTTTTTCGACGCGGCGTAGATGGCCGCGAGACGGTTCGAAGCTGTTTCGTCGGGACCAAAGACGCGGAAGGAGTGCATGTTGCGCCGCATGACTTCGGCGAGGAAATGGGCCAGCACGTCTGTGGGAGCGACGTAGACGGTTCCCGGAGACTTCACGTCCACGGCGAAGTCGCGAAAATCGGGCAGATCCAGTTCCTTGCGCAACAGCCCGCCATTGCCATGAGGATTGGCGGAGATGCGGCGCGAGCCGGAGGGAGCGAGTTCCTGTAGTTCGGGAAGCAACGTTCCATTGGCATCGAACAGCTCTTCGGGTTGGTAGCTGCGCAGCCAATCCTCGACGATCTTCAGGCTGTGCGGATTGGTGGCCGGATCGAGAACAGGAACCTGGTGAGCGCGCCAAAAATCTTCGACTTTATGGCCATCCACTTCCTTGGGGCCCGTCCAACCTTTAGGAGAACGAAGCACGATCATAGGCCAGTGCGGACGAGTGGCGTCGCGTTGCGAGCGGGCGTGCTGCTGAATGGCGCGAATGTCCAAAACACACTGCTCGAGGGCGGAGGCCATTTTCTGATGCATTTCCGCGGGATCGTCTCCCTCAACGAAAAAGGGCCGGTGACCGTAGCCGATCAGCAAAGACTCCAATTCTTCATGCGGGATGCGCGCCAGGATGGTGGGATTGGCGATTTTGTAGCCGTTGAGATGAAGAATGGGCAGAACCGCGCCGTCGCGAATCGGATTGATGAATTTGTTCGAGTGCCAGGAAGTGGCCAGTGGCCCGGTTTCCGATTCGCCATCGCCAACGCACACGGCGACGATCAGGCCGGGATTGTCGAGAGCGGCGCCGTAGCCGTGCGAGAGCGAGTAGCCCAGTTCTCCCCCTTCGTGAATGGAGCCGGGAGTCTCCGGGGTGCAATGCGAACCAATGCCGCCGGGGAAGGAGAACTGCTTGAAGAATTTGAGCAGGCCTGCTTCATCGCGGCTTTTATCCGGGTAAATTTCGGAGTAGTGGCCCTCCAGATAGGAGTTGGAAAGCGTAGCGGGCGCACCGTGACCGGGACCGGAAACATACATCACGTCCAAATCGTATTTTTTGATTAGACGATTCAGATGCACCCAGATGAACGACTGACCGGGATCGGAGCCCCAATGGCCCAGCAGGCGCCGCTTGATGTGCTCCGGCTTGAGCGGCTCGCGGAGAAGCGGGTTGCCGCGCAGGTAGATCATGCCCGCGGACAAATAATTGCAGGCGCGCCAGTAGGCGTCCATTTTGTGAAGTTCTTCAGTGGAGAGCGGGGTTGCGAGTTCGGTGGCAACGGGCATTGCGGGCCTCCAGCAGTTTGCTACGGATGGAGTGACGACACCGGGCGGGAAATGCCGGAACCTAAGACTAACCGTTTTGATGTTAAAAGAACATCAATGAGAATCGGGAGCAGCATGGCCACTTGGGCGGACCCACGGGACAACGCATAGAATGGGTGAGTCGAGATGAACTCCACTGACGTAGACTGGAGTGGGGCACGCAAAACTCGAAGGCGTCACTTATGAATTTTATCTTGAAAGTGGCTCAGGTCGTAGTGTTGTGCTGCGTGACGACACTTGCGTTCGGGGGAATGGCAGTGGCACAGAGTAGCGACGCGGACCGGGCCCCGAAACATAAGCAGCTTTCTTGGGCACCCCCGGATGTCAATGCGCCATTGCCCTCGCTGGCCTCGACGCCACCGTGTGACCTCTCCAAAGTGCTACAGGATGCCGGGGCTCGGGCGGAAGAGCTGACGGCGAATTTGGAGAATTTCACGGCAGAGGAAAAAATCGAATACCAAAGACTGGACAGAAATGGCGCGTGGGAAGAGGGCGACTCCAGCGTGTTCGATTACGTGTTCGCCTTCGAAGAAACCGGTAAAGGCAGAGGGACGCGCGAGTATCGTACCCCGGCGAAGGGCGGGCATAATTTCCCGGCGAGCGGGCAAGATACCGGCGAGGCGGCGCTGGCTCTGATTTTTCTGCCGACCATGCAAACCGACTATCAGATGAGTTGCGAAGGTTTGGACAAATGGAACGGGCAACCAGCCTGGGTGGTTCATTTTGTGCAACGGCGAGGCAAACCGGCTCGAACGTTCCAGTTACGCGCGACGAAAGGCGTGTATGGAGTGCTCTTGGCAGGGCGGGCGTGGATCTCCATAGACAATGCACAAGTTCTTCACCTGGAGACCAATATCATGCAGACGATTCCGGCAATAAATCTGTATGGCGGAGCGACGTCGATCGATTACGCGCCGGTGCGGATTGCTTCGCGCAAATTGGAACTGTGGCTGCCCGAGAGAATCGAGGCTTACTGGGAGATCGGCGACCGTCGTACGATGCTGTACCATACCTTCAGCGACTTCAGAGTATTTTCTGTCGAGATTCAAGAGAATGTTGAGAAGCCAAAAGAGCAGTAAGAGAGTGTCCCCGCAGCACATAGGGCGCTATGCGAGGAACGAAGGGATTATTCGCGAATGACCGCGGCTTTCGAAGAGGGCACTTCGAGGCGGATCAGGCGGTGGTTGGAATCAAGATAGAGAACCACCTGAATGTCGCTGGTTACCACTTTTAGTCCTTCGTAGGTTTTGCCTTCGGCGCTGACGGCCCCGGCCCAATCGACGGTAATGGTGCCGGGCAACAATTCCTGGGGAACCAGCACCGGAAAAGTCTGGGTGCCGCGATGGCTCCAGTCGTACACGCGGGCGAGTACGGCGTATTGGTGGTAGAGGTTGTTGTCGAGAACGATGATCAACGGCGAGTTAAAGGTGAGGTCTTGCTCGAAAGGGCGAGAGCCTTGCAGTTGCACGCTCATCTTGGCAACGCCGTTGGTGAAAAGGATGTTGGCGCCATTGGTTTTGTCGGACTGCGAATTCCACTGGTAGGAGACGGGAGCGCCATCGGGCTGGAGAACAAGATCACCAGTGACAGTGGCGGCCGAACCTTCGGCAGTAACATGAGTGCTGCCCTTGGCGATCCAGCCACTGCCGTTGGGAACAATTTCGAAGTCCTCTTTGCCAATGGGATTGCCGTCCAGAAGAATTTTGAATTTGCCTTTGTCGTTGACGAACACGGAACCCGTGGTTTTTTTCTGCCCGGCATCCGCGAGAACTACGGCAGTAAGAAACAGCAGAACAATCAGGGACAGCAAGGCCGCCAGCTGCAAGGTGGAGCGCAGACGCGAGAAGGCGAGGTGTTGTTGAATCGAAGTTTTTCGTTCACGAATCATTGCAGCGAAACCCAGACTTTGAAGGAGTTCATAGTTACCCTTAATCGCAAAGCAGCGAGCCGTAAAGCTACTTCAAGCCAGCTGACGAACGAGCGAGTCCCGAGAGTATTATCTGACCTGGGCGGCGAATCTGAAATCCCCTGAGCGGACCTGTGGCTTAAGCATCAAACCTCGTTGCTGTTGCCAGTTTCAGCGGGCCATCGCGAAGCAGGTTCATCAGCCGGAATACCGGCGATACCTCGGCGCAGAATTTCAGCTACGACGGCCGCCGCGTCAGCGGAACTGTCAACGCGATAATCCGCGAGTTGGTACGAAGAGAGGCGCTGGGCATACAGCGCGCGGAAAGCGGCTTCATCGCGAAACAGCGGACGGCCGGTCATAGTCATACAGCGAGATAGGAGGACATCGATGGGCGTGTCGAGCCAGATCACCGGGATGCCGGCGTTGCGCAGAAATTCGGGAGCGCCGGGCTGGGCGTAGGTGCCGCCTCCAAGAGCGACCACCGTCGATTCACGGAACTCCACAGCGCGGCCAAGCGCGGCGCGTAATTGATCGGCTTCCAGTTGCCGGAACGCGGGCTCGCCGTGATGCTCGAAGAACTCAGGGATGCTGATCCCGGCGGCTTCCTGAATGCGTTCGTCGAGATCCACAAAGCGCCAGCCAAGTTGCCGGGCCAGACGAGTGCCTACGGTGCTTTTGCCGGCGCCCATGAACCCAGCCAGACAGATGATGGAAGCGCGCGATGGCGAAGCGCGGCCAGTCGGAGTTTGATTCACGATTCGGAACAAGCGTGATTAATCACGCTTCAAAATCCGAATTGTACCACTGTAGGAGGAGAGTTCGACTTTGGCGAGGCCCTGGCCAACCGTACCGAACAAACTGTGGCTGAATCGCGATTGCGAGTGATGCTTGGAATGGGTGTCGGGCTTCAGGAAGTCAGCGGCTTGATTATCGACGGCGCCGCGATAAGTTTGGGCATTCAAGTCAAAGGAATCGGTCCCGGAAAAGCGGACTTCCACCAAGCCGCGCCCGCTATTCATGGTGTAAAGACCGGTGCGGATGAAGTCGCCGTCATACAGGATGTTACCGGTGGTGGTCATGACGTTCAGGTTGGTGAGGGAAGGCTGAAGAATCTGAGCGCCGCCACTGATGGAGTTGTAGTCGAGCTTGCCGGAACAGAGGGTGCAGATCAGCGAGCCGCTGGTAGTCTTGACGATGATGTAGCCGGAAACCTCTTTCAGGTGCACGTCGCCAGCGACGCTCTGAAGCTTCATGTCACCGTTGACCTGCTCGACCAGAATCAGACCAGTTTGGGTGCGCAGCTGCAGCTCGGTCTGTTCGGGAACGAGAAGCTGAAAATTGGCTTCGACTTCGTGGGGTTCGGAAGAGGAATTGACCAGCGAAGTGGCGTTAATGTCGATGCGATCGCCGACCTGCTCGGAGTCGATAGCGACTTTGCCGGGCACGGAAGTGGTGGTGACCACCACCTCGGAGTTTTTCCAGGACTTGACCTCGATGCGACCGTTGACGATGTTGTCGATGATGACGACGGGGCGGTCCTTGACGATGAAATGATGCTCTTCCTGTTGTTCGGTAGTGGCAGCAATCGCCAAGGAGGCCGCGCCAAAGAACAGGCCAGCGCTGAGAACGCCAAGAACGAATTTGTGCTGGGGCAACATTAGTGTTCGCTCCTTCCGCTGTCCAACATTGCGTTCAGTAATTCCGCTTTTTGCTGATAAGCCATGTTGAGATATTCGCGAATCAGCTGATCGTGAGGATTCTGCTTCAAGCGGGATTCACATTCCGCAATAAAGTCGTTGAGGGTGCGCAGATTCTGGCGGAGCGAGGCGTCGACGGCGGGGTTGTTGGCCAGTTCGCGGCGAGGCAGCGCATCTTCAGTCTGAGTAAGAACCGCGGCGCTGTCGCCCAGATAGGCTTCCTCGGAAGGCGAAGGCCGTAAGCCCTCCACGGTGATGCGCGAGCGAGAATGCGCAGGCACTCGCGCGGATTCGGTGGGTTGCGTTGAACGGGTAGCGGGAAGTGCCGGATGCGAACCCGAAGGCTCAGACGTAACCGCATGCACGGGCTGTTCGGTTTGTGCGGCCACTGGCGAAGGGGCTTGCGGCGAGTTGCCAACGTTACGATGCTGAACGAGATAAACAGTGCCGATAATCAGGAAGAGTGCTGCGCCGACGCTGGCCAGCACGCGGGGGCGGAAGAACTCCGCAAAGGCGTGCCACCACGGCGCCGAAACGGCAGGAACAGGAGCGGCGTCGCGAATGACGCCTTCGGCTTCCAACTGGGCGCGAACGGAAACCCAGATGCGGTCGGGAGGAGTAACCTCCGCAGGAATGCGTTTGGCGGCTACAACAATAGCGGAAAGGTCCGCGAGCAAATGCTGGCAATCAGAGCAGCCGGCCAGATGTTCGCGAGCCTCTGGTGGAAGAGGGCTAAGACCCTCGGACTCCAGGACGGCTTCGAGTTCCTTACACTGCATACAGCCAACTCCGCAGGGCGCAGCGCTGGATGGCTCTCCCTGCAACACACCCGAAAAGCAGTACAGAGCGAAGTTCCGTCCTCGACGTTAAGTTCATTCTAACTCATTCCTTGGAACCGGACTGAGCTTTTGCGGACTGACGCTCCTGACGAGCCTGATCGCGGATTTGTTCCTGGAGCAGCTCGCGGAGGCGAGTACGCGCTTTATGCAACTGAGACTTCGAATTACCAACGGAACAGCCCATGATCTCTGCAATCTCGTTGTGCTCGTAACCCTGAACGTCGTGCAAGACGAAAACGGTGCGGTAACCCGGGGGGAGTTGCTCGATAGAGCGCTCCAGATTGACGCGATCGACGGCGCCGGAAAGGCGGAGGTCGGGAGCGCCCACGTCTCGCTTTGGACTACTGTTTTCCGCATCCGGATCCAAGGTCTCCTCCAAGGAATCAGTCGGAAGCGACTTTTTGCGCAGGCGCATGAGCACGACGTTCACGGTCATGCGATGCAGCCAAGTGGAGAAGGCCGATTCCCCGCGGAAGGTGCCGATCTTACGGAAGAGCTGAAGAAAAGCCTCCTGCATAAGGTCTTCGGCATCGGCGGGATTATTGACCATACGCAAGCAGAGCGCGTAGACACGACGGCTGTGCAGCTGATACAAAAAATCAAAGGCCGCGGGATCCCCCGCCTGAGAGCGGCGGATGGCTTCCGCTTCGGTCCACGCAATCGGCTCGGTTGGTCTGGATCGGGCCAACAGTCCAATGGCGGCGCCACTAGAAAATGCGATGCGCCGTGTCCCCTTCAAAGTTGTCCCGAGAACGGAGGTCGAGGAGCACATATGCCCCTATAGAAGGGTGTAAGCCTTAATAGGTTGCATCAGTCTGCGGCCATCCGCAGGGATGAACTATTGTCCCTTTAGGAACGCAATCCGTCTACGGGCAAGATGGTGGGCGCGGGCGGCCAGAGGCGAAGAAGAACAAACAATCTCGTCGTCCAGAGGAGCCAGAAAATCCGCGAGCTGTTGTTCGGGAAGGGCATGCAGGAAGGACTTGTAGAGAACCACTGTTTCGCGAAGACAGGTATTCAAATCATAGTGAACGCAGTCTAGCAACTTCCAATCATCATCCGGACGCAGGGACTCGCCGGAGGCCAGCGCTTCGGCGGTGGATTCAAAGCTGGAATAAAGGTCATCAACCAGATCGGCCAGGGCCGAAATCTTGTGCACGAATTGGGACTTGCGGGTGAGCAAAACCCGGGTCAGCAGGTCGTTAAAAAGAGCAATACGCTGGCTGCGGGAATTTTGAAAATTCTGGGCGTCCAGAGGAACCAGATTGGGAGCAATGCCGAAGTGCTTTGAATAGTCCAGCATGACGCCGAGCAAGGAACGCAACGGATGGGCCAACCGATCGCACAGCGCCGGCGCAACCGAGAGAACTTGGCAGGCTTGGGAATCCCTGCCTTTGCGTCGCATGCCTAAAGCCTCATCGAAATTAACACTGAACATGCCATAAGCGGTTTCGAGGCGCCGAATGCATTGCTGATAGGCGCGAGATTTACTTTCTGAAAGGGGCTGGCGCCAGTCGTGAGACACCAGAGCGTGGCGGGAAAGAGCCGGGCGGGATTGCACTGAGGATTTCCTCCGTGGCGAGTGAGGTCAACAAAAGTATAACAAATTCGGTGGAGCAGATGAAAAAGAATTAACAATTGGCAAGAAGAAAGAAGGATTTTTCGGCAAGAGTCCCGAAATGAAACGAGTGGCGACGCTCGCGCCTTGCCTTCCTTGCCCTGCTGCCGAATGCGCCTTTATACTCCTGAGGAGCGAATTCGGAAAGGATTCTAGTCCTCTTGCAATTTGAACCCTACGAACAGTTTCAGCAGCGGGAAAAGAAACTGGAACAAATCCAAGCCCTTGGTTACGAAGCATTTCCCCGAGAATTCCGGTGGACCGATACGCCCGCCGGGCTAGTGAAAAAGTTCAGCGCGAAAAGCACTAATGAGTTGGAAACGGAAAAGACGGAGACCAGGGTGGCAGGCCGGATGGTGTCCTATCGATTGATGGGCAAGGCCGGTTTTGCGCACATACAAGGGTCGGGAGAGCGCATCCAGATTTACGTAAGAAAAGACGTCGTTGGGGAAAAGGGCTTTCAACTGTTCCACTTGCTGGATTTGGGCGACCACATCGGCGTGCGCGGACACATGTTTCGAACAAAAACCGGCGAGCTTTCGGTATGGGTGGAGGAGCTGATTTTTCTCAGCAAGGCGTTGCTGCCGTTGCCGGAGAAGTGGCACGGGTTGAGCGATGTAGAGTTGCGTTACCGGCGAAGGTATTTGGACCTGATCGTGTCGGACAAATCACGGCACGTGTTTCAAACCCGCGCGCGGATCATCCGCGAGCTGCGGCAGTTTTTGGAAAGCCGCGGTTACATGGAAGTGGAAACGCCGATGATGCACCCCATTGCCGGCGGAGCGACAGCGCGGCCGTTCCTGACACACCACAACACATTGAACACCGACCTGTACCTGCGGATTGCGCCGGAATTGTACTTGAAGCGGCTGACCGTGGGAGGGTTCGATCGCGTGTATGAAATCAACCGCAACTTCCGCAACGAAGGAATCAGCACGCAACATAATCCCGAGTTCACCATGCTGGAGTTTTACGAAGCGTATAGCAATTACCGCGATTTGATGGCCATGAACGAGGAGCTGTTTGCGCTTCTAGCGAAAAACATAACCGGCTCGACCACCGTGAAATACGGGGACGTTGAGTTGGACTTCTCGAAGATGGAACGGCTGACCATGCGGGAAGCCATCGTGAAGTACTGGCCAGAAGGAGCCGGGCCGGCGCCGACACAGGGGGAGCTGGCAGCTCCGGGGGGAGCGCAGCGGGCTACGGAGCGGTACAACGTCTGGGCCAAGGCCAACCACGCGGAGTACGCCGCGGCGAAAGGGAAACTCGCGGATGGCGACTGGACCGGACTGCTGTTCGAAACGATTGCCGAGGATAAGCTGATTCAACCGACCATCTTGTACGATTTCCCGCTGGAGATTTCGCCGCTTTCCAAGCAGAAGCCGGAAGACCCATCGTTGGTGGAACGGTTTGAGGTTTATGTAGCCGGGATGGAAATCGCCAATGGATTTTCCGAGTTGAACGACCCGGGGGAACAAGAAAGGCGATTTTTGGCGCAAATCGCCCGGGGTGGCGAAGAAGTCCCAAAGCAACTCGATGTGGACTATGTGCGCGCCCTGTGTCACGGAATGCCGCCCACCGCGGGCGAAGGGATCGGCATCGATCGATTGACCATGGTATTGACGGATGCGCACTCCATTCGGGACGTGATTCTGTTTCCGCAACTACGCCCCGAGACCAAACAGGAAGAAACCGGTCCAGAAAGCACCCAGGCGTAAAGGACGAATTCAGGCATGAGCTTTGAATGGTTCGTGGCCAAGAGATACTTGAGGTCGCCGAACCGGCCAGTCATTTTACGCCTGGTCACCGCTTTCAGCGTGCTCGGAGTGGCCGCAGGCGTGGCCACGTTAGTGATCGCCTTGTCGATGAACAGCGGCTTTCGCGAAACCTTACAGGATCGTCTGTTAGGGGTGACCGCGCACATTTCCTTAACGAAGCCGGGCTCGGCTGGAATCAGGAACTATGGAGAACTGGCGCAGAAACTGGCGAAGATTCCGGGCGTCAAGTCGGTCACACCGGCGATCTACGAGACCATGCTGTTATCGTTCGGAGGCGAAGCGCGCGGCGTGGTGGTGAAGGGCATTGATCTGCCGGTGGAAAGGAAAAGCGACGAAGCGCTGCAAAAGCTCTCCGCCGGCAAACTCGACTTCTCGCCGGATCCGGATGGGATCGAGGGAATGATGGTGGGCAAGCAGCTGGCAGACGAGTGGAAGCTGCAGCCGGGTGAGTACGTAACCCTCACGAGCCCGCAAGGACGGCTCACACCCTTTGGGTTGATGCCCAGGACCAGACGATTCCGCGTGGCGGGAATCTTCTATTCGGGATTTTATGATTATGACGAGAACTGGTGCTTCGTCACCCTGCACGCCTCACAGGCGCTGGCAGGCACAGGCGACGTGGTGAATGTGCTGGAATTCCGGTTGTTCAGTCCGGGGGAAGCAGCGAGCATCGCGAACCAGGTGGAGCGCGAGGCCGGCGAAGGGTTCACGACTACAACATGGATGGAGGAGAACCGGGCGCTTTTCCGGGCACTACGGCTGGAAAAGTTAGTGACCGCCATTTTTATCGGACTCATTACGTTTGTGGCGGGATTAAATATTCTGGTGGTTCTTTCCATGACCGTGACCGACAAAGCGAAAGACATTGCAGTGCTGTTGTCGTTCGGAACGCGGCGGGAACAAGTGCGCCGCATTTTTCTGTTGTTGGGAATGGCCATTGGCGCGACAGGGACGGCGGCGGGCTTGGCGGTGGGATATACGTTCAGCTGGATTGCCGGGACCTACCATGTGATTCCGTTGGACCCTCAGGTTTATGCGGTGCCATACGTTCCATTTCATCCAAGTTTTTTCGATGGATTGTGGATTGCGGTGGTGGCTATGGGAATCGCCGTGCTGGCGACGGTGATTCCGGCGCGAGAGGCATCGCGACTGCTGCCGGTAGAAATTCTTCGATTCGAATGATGTGAAATTGAGCGGGAGTTGAGGGTTTTGCGGGACCGGGTTTGGCGTTTGATTTGCTCCTGTTATGGTATCCACAAGGCCGGAGCAGGAGGCGAAGATTTGCTGTTGCTTTCCAGCGCTGAGCTGGTTTAGAAGGCACAGAAAACAGGAGGGTTACCGGGATTTGGAAGCTGTAAGGACGCGACAAAAAATGGCGTCGGCAACGCTAGGGAACAAATAGGAAAAGGTTGGGCCAGAAGACGCAGCAGTGGGGCAAGCGTGCGGTTGGACACAAAAGGAAGGACCGCGCATCTTATTTATATGCGGGTTATATACGGGAGGGAGACCGAGGTAAGTCAGAGCAAGCCGGCGCAGGGCCACCGAGACGGATTTAGGGGAATGTCGAGAACAAGGATCGCGGGAGAATAGATGGAAACCGAAGCAACAAATGAGACAGCGATCCTGGAAGCGCGCGGATTGAAGAAAACGTACGGAGCGCGCGAAAAGAATTTGGAAGTGTTGGTGGATGTGAATCTGAAATTGGAGCCAGGGGAGATGGTCGCAGTGGTGGCGCCATCAGGAGCGGGGAAAAGCACTTTGCTGCATTTGCTGGCCGCGCTAGACACTCCAACAAGCGGTACAGTATACTTTGAAAACAAAGCGATAGAAACGCAGGAAGACGCGGCGCTCGCCAATTATCGCAATCGCGCCGTGGGGTTTCTCTGGCAGCGGCACCAGTTGTTGCCGGATTTTACGGCGACAGAAAACGTAGCGATGCCGCTACTGGTGCGTGGTGAGCCACAGGCAAATGCGCGGACGGAAGCGCGAAAGTGGCTAGGGGAAGTGGGCCTGCAAGACCGGGCCGAGCACCGCGCAGGAGAACTTTCGGGCGGTGAACAACAGCGTGCGGCGATCGCGCGGGCGCTGGTGACCGGGCCGCGGGTGCTGCTCGCTGATGAGCCGACCGGAGATCTAGACGAGCAGAATGCCTGGGCTGTGTTTGAGTTGTTACAGCGGTTGCACCGCACGCATCGCCTGACGTCGCTGATCGCGACGCACAATGTGGCGCTGGCCGAACGGTGTGACCGGGTGGTAGGGCTTGAACATGGTGTTCTGCACGTCCGTAGCGTGAGGAATGCTGCGCAGGGTACCCCAGGGGGAGAAGCGAGCCAACGTGTTTGAACGATATACAGAAAAAGCGCGTCGTGTGATTTTCTTTGCCAGGTACGAGGCCAGCCAGTACGGGAGCCCGTACATCGAGACCGAGCATCTGTTGCTGGGCTTGATGCGCGAGGACAAGGCACTTGCCAACCGTTTCCTGCGGCAGCAGGGCTCGATTGAATCCATTCGAAAAGAGATCGAAGCACGCATCACCATTCGGGAGCGCATTTCCACGTCGGTCGAAGTACCGCTCAGCGCCGAATGCAAGCGCATTTTGAACAGCGCGGCGGAAGAGGCGGAGCGGCTGGGGCACAAACACGTCGGCACGGAACATTTGCTTCTGGGAATCCTGCGGGAAGAGAAGTGCTTCGGAGCGGAAATCCTGATGGAACGCGGGTTGCGGCTTTCGGCGTTGCGCGAGGAGCTTTCGCGCACCACGGGAGAGAAAAATACCGCGGCGCGGCCCAAGGAAACGTCATTATTGGCGGAATTCAGTCGCGACCTGACGCAAGCGGCCTCGGAAGGCACTTTGGATCCACTGGTCGGACGCGAAGGAGAAGTGGAACGGGTCATTCAGATCCTGTGCCGGCGGACCAAGAACAATCCGGTGCTGATCGGCGAACCCGGGGTAGGAAAGACCGCGATTGTCGAGGGGTTGGCGCAACGGATTAGCGACGGAGACGTGCCGTCGTTCCTGGCGGAGAAGCGGATCCTATCGCTGGATTTGTCTTTGATCGTGGCGGGCACGAAATACCGCGGGCAGTTCGAAGAACGGTTGAAGACCATCATGAAGGAATTGATGGAGAGCCAGAACGCCATCGTGTTCATCGATGAGCTGCACACCCTGGTGGGCGCGGGTTCCGCGGAGGGCTCTTTGGACGCGGCAAATATCTTGAAGCCGGCGCTGTCGCGCGGGGAGATTCAGTGCATCGGCGCGACCACCCCCAGCGAGTATCGCAAGTCGGTGGAAAAGGACCGCTCGCTGGAACGCCGATTCCAGGCCGTGAAGGTGCCGGCCCCCACGGAAGAGGAAGCGGTGCAGGTGATCAACGGCGTTCGGGAGCGTTACGAAAAGTTTCACGCGGTCAGCTACACGGATGAAGCGCTGCGTTATTCCGTTTACCTCTCCAACCGCTACATTCCCGACCGTTTCCTGCCCGACAAGGCCATCGACCTGATTGACGAAGCCGGCGCCCGCGTGAAACTGCGGCAAGCCTCGGTGCCGGAAGAAGTCAGCGAAGTGCAGAAGCGCGTGAAGTTCATCACCCACCGGATGGAATCGGCGATTGCGGCGCACGAATTCGAAAAGGCGCGCTTTTATTCCGAAGAGGAACGCAAAGAAAAAGAAAACCTGCGAGTGCTGCGGGAGCGCTACAAGCTGGATGATGCCTCAACGGGCATCGTGACCCGCGAGGACATCGAGGAAGTGGTATCACGCTGGACGGGCGTGGCGGTCACTTCGATCAAGGAAGACGAACAGCAGAAGCTGCTGCGCATCGAGCCGGAACTGCATAAGCGAGTCATCAGTCAAGACAAGGCTATTACCGCATTGGCACGCGCGATCCGTCGGAGCCGCGCGGGACTGAAGTCCCCGCTGAGGCCGGTAGGCTGCTTCTTCTTCCTGGGCCCAACCGGCGTCGGAAAAACGGAAGTGGCGCGGCGATTGGCCGAGTTTCTGTTCGGCAGCGAGAAATCGCTCATCCGGTTCGACATGTCCGAATTCATGGAGAAGCATTCGGTCTCGAAGCTGATCGGAGCGCCTCCAGGATACGTGGGCTACGAGGAAGGCGGACAACTCACCGAACGCGTGCGCCGGACCCCGTATTCGGTTATATTATTGGACGAAATCGAGAAGGCGCACCCGGACCTCTTCAACATTCTGTTGCAGGTGTTTGAGGACGGGCAGCTGACGGATGGACTGGGCAATACGGTCGATTTCCGCAACACCATCATCATCATGACTTCCAATATCGGCGCGCGGCATTTGCAGAAGCGCACGACGATCGGGTTCCAGGCGGGCCTCGATGAGGCCAGCCTAAAGAGCATGGAAGACCTGGTGTTGGGTGAAGTGAAGCGGGCGTTCAATCCGGAATTTCTGAACCGGTTGGACGACATCATACTGTTCAACCCGCTGGGCGACGAAGATCTGCTGAGAATTATCGACCTGTTGGTCGGACAATTGAACGACACGTTGATTCACCGGCAGGTGCAAGTGGTGTTGTCGCCCGAAGCGCGCCAATGGATCCTGGAGAAGACGTGCGCGGACCGGAGTTACGGTGCGCGGCCGTTGCGGCGGGCATTGCAAAAGTATGTGGAAGACCCGTTGAGCGAAGCGTTGATCCAGGGAGGAATTCAAAGACCGGCAACATTGCAAGTGTATGTTGCGGGGGAAGGTCTGGCGTTCCGACCCGTTGGTGAGGCAACCCCAGTAGTTCATTAGTGAATCTGACGCAGCGTGAGCGCGGAGCGGTCCGGAGTGTGGGCCGTCGCGCGAAGTAAATGCCGGACCGTACCGGTGCCGGCGGGAGAATAACAAATTGGGTTTGGGGGCGCGGCCTTGATCCGCTTGGCCGCTCAAAGGATCTTCTGTTTTCGACCGGATATAGAAAGCTGGTGTGCTCGCCGGTTCTATATCTTTGCCGCGGTGATGATGTTTTTGCTGGCGAGCGCGAACCGCGTCTCCGCCACACTCCCCGCTGAAGAGAAAGACGGCGTGGCACCCACCAAAGGTTTCACTCTATTTCACGCTTCACTGAACGAAAACACGCTGGAAGAAAAAGTTGACGAGATTCCGGGGGACCTGCTGGCGAGCGGCGCGCAGGATAACATCGGGCAGCCATTCATTGAGCGCATCGAGTTCGACGGCAATCGTCGAATTCGAAGAGACACATTGCTGGCCCGAATCTTCACCCGACCCGGCGATCCTTACAACGAAGAAGGTTTGCGGCGCGATTTTCAGGCGCTGTGGAACACCCAGTTTTTCGAAGACGTGAAGTTGCGGGTCGAGGACGGCGCGAAGCCCGGCGGGAAAATCATTACCTTTGAAGTGAAAGAACGGCCGGTAATCCGGCGCATTCGCTATGAAGGCATCCATTCCATTTCCGAATCGGACATCCTGGACCGCTTCAAGGAGAAAAAAGTCGGGCTGACAGTGGAAAGCCAGTTCGATCCGACACGCATCAAAAAAGCCGAAGTGGTGATCAAGGATTTGCTGGGCGAGCATGGACGGCAGTTCGCGAAAGTCACACCGCAGTACGAAAGAATCGCCTCCAGCAACGCGGTGATTCTGGTGTTCAAGATCGACGAAGGACCGAAGGTCAAAGTCGGGAAGATCAAGTTCACCGGCAATCACGCGTTCAGCGACCGTAAGCTGATTCGCGCCATGCACAACGACCGGCCGTACGCCATCCCGCTATACATCACCAATATCAACGTGATGTCGAAGACCTATGACCACGACAAATTGATCGAGGACCAGGAAGTCGGAGTTCGCGGCTTGTATCAGAACAACGGTTACATGAAGGTATCCTTGCCGGACCCCATCGTGGAAAACGTGGACACGGAAGGCTGGAAATATGGAATTCCGTTCGCCGGCCGGACCGCGGGCAAGGCGGTGAACATCACCATTCCCATCGAAGAAGGAGACAAGTACACGATGGGAACGCTGAAGATTGCCAGCTCGGATCCGGACAAAGCGCTGTCGTTGAAGGTGGACGCCCTGAAGAGCGTATTTCCGCTGAAGCAAGGCGATGTATTCTCGGCCGCCAAGGTCCGCAAGGCCATGGAAGACTACACCAAAATATACGGCCAGTATGGGTTCATCGATTTCGTTCCCGAGCCGCAGATGGACTTTAACGACAAAGCCAAGCGCGTTGACCTGACCATGAAGTTCGACGAGGGCAAGCAATATTACGTGCGTAGAATCGAATTCAGCGGCAACACCACCACTCGGGACAAGGTCATCCGCCGCGAATTGCTAATCGACGAAGGGCAACTGTTCAACAAACGCCTGTGGGAAATCAGCATTCTGCGGCTGAATCAGTTGAATTACTTCGACAAAATCGAAGCCGACAAGTCCGCGGAAATCAAGCGCGACACCAAGAACGGGACGGTGGACATACTTCTGAAGCTGAAGGAAAAGGGCAAGCAGTCAATCGGATTGCAGGGCGGAGTCAGCGGATTGGCGGGCGGTTTCATCGGGTTGACCTATCAAACCAACAACTTCCTGGGATTGGGCGAGACGCTCACGCTTTCGGCGCAGGTTGGCCAATACAGTCGGAACATCTCGTTGGGGTTCTCCGAGCCGTACTTGTTTGACCGGCCGATTGCCACAGGGTTCACGATATTCTCGACAAAATATGAGTTCAACCAGGCCCAGCAAGCGGCCTTGTACAGTGGCCAGCAGGTCAGCATCAATCCTCAGTACATTCAGGATTACAACCAGAACAGCACGGGATTCACCGTGTATGCCAGTTATCCGCTGAAGCGTTACGCGTTCACCCGCGTGGGCGTGACCTATGGTTTAACGCGCACCAACATTCAAACCTTTAACCAAGCTTCGCAGTTATTGTTCACCCAATTGCAGTTTCTGAGCATTGCCGGGCCGAGCGCGCTCAGCGGAATTCTGGCCAGCAGCATCACCACGTCGATCACCCAGAACACGCTGGACAATCCGATCAACGCCACCCGAGGGCACAGCTATTTTTACTCCGTGTCCGTCGCGGGATTAGGCGGCAACGTAAGAACCGTCACCAATACCGGGGAGTTCAAGTACTTCCGTCCTGTGAATCACAGGCGCAATGCCTTGGGTTTCCGGTTTCTGACGGCTTGGACCACGGGATATGGCGGACGAGAAGTGCCGCCGTACAGCCGCTTCTATATGGGAGGGGAAAACGATCTGCGCGGCTTCGATATTCGGGCGGTTTCTCCGGTGACCTACATCCCCAGCGTAGTCAACCAGGCAGTAACGTATACCGACAACCGGCATCTGTCGGGTTCGGGATTTCCGACGCAAGGGACGTTCACAGTTCCGGTGGTGGCGTACACGATTACCTTCCCCGGAGCCGACATCGAGAGTGTCGGGAATTTCGAATACCGCATTCCCATTGCCGGGCCGGTGGGCATGACGCTGTTCAACGACGTCGGGACCGATGGAATTTTGAACAAGGGCGCACTGAAATTGAACCCAGCCGGTGTGGCCAACATCAACCAGCAGTTCCCACTGGTGAACCAAAGCCAACAACTGCAAATCGCGCCCAATACCAATTTCCACCTGCGCGATTCCACCGGCATCGAGTTTAACGTGAATATTCCGATCGTGCAGGCGCCCTTCCGCATTTATTGGGCGTATAACCCGCTGCGCCTGTATGAAACCATCACCGCGCCGTTCGACAAAATCAATTTGTATAACTTGACGGCGACCTGCCAGTCCTTGGGGCTGCTCGATCCGTTGCATCCCAACCGGTGCGACCCGACGGTTTTGTATCAGATTCAGCCGCTACTGCAGAATCCAGGGAGATTGCATTATTTCGAACCCCGAAGCACCTTCCGGTTTACGGTGAGCCGGACGTTCTAGGCGGAGCAACGGGGCGAGAAGGTCGAGCCATCCGAGGAAAGCAGGGGTCGCGAGCCGGCAAGAAGATGGAGAAATTCCCGGGGGAATCGTCAAGGTTGCCGGTATCAGAAGGAGTGAGGAGAAGTCAGCGATGAGGTTGCAGAGAATCAAAACAACCGCAATGCTGTTGTTGGCGGGGAGCATATTGTGGCAGAACGGGTGCGGAGGCTCCGGCCCGAATACGGTGGTTGATACGGTATCGCCGGGTACGGAGACGGTGATCGCGGGGACCGTGGCGACCTTTACATCGACGGTGACAGGGTCGACCACGTTAACCTCGACCTGGCAATGCACGTTCGTGTACACGCCGAATCCGACCACCCAGCAACCCAGTCCGGCGCAGGTGAATGGTGGGAATTGCACGTCAGGACAGAAGGTGGCGGCGCTGGGAAATGGCAGTTTGGGGACATGGACCATCACGTCCAGCAGCACGAACAACGTGCTGACCTACACGGCTCCCCCGTTAAGCAGTTTCCCGAATCCGATACCGACGATCACATTTACCGCAGTGGCTGACGCGAACAAGAACAAAAAAGGCACCGCCGTGGTGACCCTGGACACCGGCATACGTACGGCGATCAGTCCCTCAACGGCAACCGTGCCGACGGAAGTCAGCCCGGCTCAGCAAGTGCAGTTCACCGCGGATTTTCTGAACGTCTCGCCGGCCAGCGCCAATGCGCAATGGAGACTGGTCCAGCCGGTCAGCGGAAACACAACGGACTTCCCTGGTGGAGCCACGCCTGAACCGCAAGATGCGGCCTGCAGCCCGCAATGCGGCAGCATCAGTGCACAAGGGGTGTATACGGCACCGGCGACGCAACCGACACAAACCTATCCAATTTCCAGCACAACCTCAGCTGCTTCGATTGTGTACGTGGTGGCGTGGGCCGCTGCGGATATCAATCACTACTCCGTCGCAACCATCACGCTGGTGCCGGCCAGCAGTAACCCGATCACATTTACGGGAGTTCACCCGACGACCATTCCCGCGGGAGGGGTGTTGCAAGACATCTGGTTGGACGCCAGGAACCTGCTGAACACTACAGCTATCACTTTTACGCCGCCAGGCACCGGCCAGGTTCCACAGAAGATTGATCCATCGAATATATTTACAGTTCCCATCTCCGCGGCGTATTGCACACCGACCGCTTCTGGTGTAACTCCGGTGATTACGTGCGATGCCTCGATGACAACGCGCATTCGATTGACGGCATCGCAATTGGCAAACGCCGGAACCGGTCAGATCACGGTCAGCGGTATTCCCAACGGTTCTGGGGCAGTGTCCTCGATTTCCTACCCCATCAACCTGGCCTACCCCAGCCCTGCGATCGTGTCGGCAGTCCCGTACAGCTATCCCCAGGGAACTAGCACGCAGTTTGCGACCGACGGCGGTTACTATGGCGGGGGAAACAGTCCCGTCGTGAGCCTGCTGTTCGATGGGCAGTTAAGTATCGCAACCGCATTCAATCCACGGCAGTTTACCGGCTATCTTCCGGGAAGCAGCGGTCCGTTAAATGGCCCGGGACTATATCCGGTTTCGATCGTAAGCAACCTGCCGCCAGGCAGCCAGCCTGCGTACCCAGTGGTGACCACCGATGTGGCGGTCCAGCCGACGTTCGCGGGTTTAAGCTCCTCGTATTTCACCCCGGGCACAACCACGACCAATCCGACGCAAATACAATTTCCTCCTACCATCGCATTCCCTGGGGTGGGCGGGAACGCGAACGTCGCGCCCAGCAGCATGGCGATCGATTCCGCAAAAGGATACGCGGTGATCACCGACCAGGGCGCCAATGCCGTCCAAATTGTGAACTTTGTGGCGAATCCAAACATATCCGGCCGATACATACCGCAAATGGGAATTCAGGTGCCGGTCGGGAATCAGCCCACCAGTGTGGCCATTGATGACCAAATTAACCTGGCCAATTATCCAGGACAGGATTTGGGTGTGGTGGTGAACAGCGCCGATTCCACGCTGACGCTGATGGCGCTGCCTTCCGGACAGGTGATCGGTTCGCCGGTCAGTTTGAAAGGATTGATAGCGGGGCAGTCGGGACCGAACACGCCGATGCCGTATGCGGTCGGGGTAGATCCGATTACGCATTATGCGGTAGTGGCGTTCAGTAACGCCTACAACGGATATATCGTGGACGTGAATCCAAATCCTTCCAGCACCCAGCCGACTTGCTTCGTGTCGACGCAGACCGTGCCGTGTGCCATTGCGGCGGTGTCGATGAACACGGGCGCTTATCCGCAGGTGGTGATGCAGCCGGATGTGCCATTGGCTTACGTCACAACGGGCGGAACCTCCCCGACGGGCCAAACTGGGGTGACGTCCGTGGTCAATTTGCTGTTGACCAACAATACTGTGGCCATCGCCGCAGCGCCCAACGGGATTTCCTGTGTGAATGGAACGGTCACGGTCAGCACCGTAGATCCAAATAATTTGAACCAGAACGTGCCGGGAACCGTGCTGATCGCCGGTGCAACACCCGCTGCTTTCAACGGAAGTTACAACGTCAACTCCGGGTCGGTCACCACCTACGCCTTCACGTATACGTATACGAGTAGCACCGGCAGCACCACCTGTCCGGCCGCAACCGGTGGCGGGGGAACGATTACATACGGCAACCCTTACTACACGTTTCAGATCAACCCTTCGGTGGGGGGCGCGATCAATCCGATCACCAGGACATTCGCGTTTGCGAATCCCAGCGGCACGCCGCAAATTGGTTTCATCACTGGCTTGGACCAGACGGTCAGTTCACTGACTCTTACGGTCGGCAGTTGCAACACCTGCACCCCAATTCCATCGGGCGCTCCGGAACCGGGAATCCGCTACGTGGCATTCGATCCGTTTACCGATGTGCTGGTTGCCTACAATCCGCAGGAGACGCATAACGACATTTCGCTGATCAATCCCGGGGGCCCGACGGCGGTCAGCAACTACGCGGTGGGGTATCGCATCATCCAGTCCATCCAAACGGGTCAAACGGGAACGGGAAGTTACACGCCCGCGGGCAGCACCTCGGCAGTGACGGTATACGGCGCCATGGGGTATGACCCGAAGACCAATCTGGTGCTGGTGGCTAACGCCGGTTCCAATACGCTGAGTTACTTGGACATTGATCCGACGACTACGTTCAAGTCTGTGAGCATTCGGGATGTGCTGGTGACTTCCGGCGGAGTAGCCAGCGCCCAGCCACCATTGGCGGGCACCGCGAACGCTCCGAATCCGCTGCCAAAGGCGGTTTGCGATCCGACTAGCCCCACCAACGTTTATGCGTCGTGCTTATACCAAGGCGTAACCATTGGCCAGTCGGCGACGCTTCGCATATTGGGGCAGGGCTTCCTGAGCGGCGGAACCCCAGTCGCACGGCTGGACACCGACCCGACCGGAGTAACCGTCACCAACGCGACCGATTCCGAAGTCGACGTGACCATCGCGGCGTCGCGGTTGACGCGGGCGCACACTTTCACGCTGGATGTGATATCAGGCAGCGTAAATTCGAATACCCAGGATCTCTACGCCGTAGGGGTAACTTCTCTGTCTTCGCTGTGCAGTACGGCGGTGATGCCGGAAGGCGTGGCCATGGACGAAATGGCCAATGTGGCAGTAATCACCAATTATGGCTGCAACAGCATTTCGTTTATCAACATGGATTCGCTGAACGCG
Organism: Candidatus Eremiobacteraceae bacterium; assembly: GCA_035622555.1. GTDB lineage: Bacteria > Acidobacteriota > Terriglobia > Acidiferrales > UBA7541 > Acidiferrum. The sequence goes on from DASPVD010000011.1 coordinate 46,681, forward strand.
CACAATTACGGAGTGCCGTATGGTTCGTTGCTGGCCACGGTGAACGTCGGGAACAATCCGATTGGAGTAGATGTGATCCCGCGGCTGGGCTACGCGGTGGTGGCGAACAATGCCGACAGTTCCGCATCCATTGTCAAATACGGTGGCAGTCCGTTTGCGGCATCACAACTGGCCTTTGCTTCAGCGGTTTGCACGACCAGCTCGGGTTCAACTTCAACTACGAATGTGTGCACCGGGGTTTCTCCGGTGGGGGTGGACATCGACCAGGATCGGGCGCTGGCCCTGGTAGCCAACAGCGGGGGCAACAGCCTTTCCGCCATCGATTTGACGACATTGGCGCTAACTACCTACACGGGGAATGGAACTACTTGCCAGGCCATTCCCTGCGCACCTATGCAATTGGTGGCCACCAGTGGGCCCCCCACGGCGATAGCCATCGACCCGAATCGCGCGGAAGCGGTAGTCACCAACATACAGAACGCCGGAACAACCAGTATCACCGGCGGTCTGGATGTGATCAGTTTGTCGGGTAGCGCGCCAACGAAGATCACCACCGCGTCGATCAGCACACTAACCGCGAACCCGACGGGAATCGTGTTCGACCCAGTGCCCAGCCCGGCGCTGTTCTACGCGACGTCCACGCAGCAGAACGCGATCTATTCGTTTAACCCTGATAGCGGCTCGACCTCGTTGATCCGCGTGGGCATCAATCCTTACTCGATTGCGTACAACTACCAGACCGGAACGATGGTGAGCATCAACTCGACGTCGAACACCTCATCGGTAGTGGACGCGGTGAATGCGGCCAACTCCTCGTTTGCCACGCGGTCGACGCTGGGGATCAGCAGCCAATCGCAATTTGCGGTGGCCATCGATCATTTCACCAATACGGCGGTGGTGGTCGATCAGAACAACGACCGGGTGCTGTTGCTGCCGATGCCGGAGTAAGGCGGGTGATTGCTGGTGGACACCTGCACGGCAAGATTGCGGGGAAATCGGCGAGTCGGATATACTAAAGCGTTTGTGATTCGGCGATAGAACAGGTCTGCACGCTGGTTCGGGCTGCATGAGAGACCGACACCCGCTACGCGAGTATTTCGGCAGGAATCACGAAGAACGAACAAGCGAATCGCACAAAAAGTTTAGGGCTACGCTTTCAGTTCGCGAAGAGGATAGAGAAGAGCGTGCCCGGAGATCAATAAGGAGAATACAGTGAATTCGAGAAACATGATTCGTGTGGTTGCTCTCGGCCTTCTATGCGCGGCCGGAACAACGACCGTTCGGGCACAAGCCGCGGCGGGCTCCGCGGCGGCCGGGAAAATCGCGGTGATCAATGTGCGGCAAGCTATTGTCAGCACCGGGGAGGGCAAACAGGCCTCCGCGGAATTGCAGGCGCAGTTCACGCCGAGGCAGAACGAGATGGAGAATTTAAACAAGCAGATCAACGATCTGCGCACCAAGTTGAATGCCGGGCAAGCCACGCTGAGCGATGACGAGAAAGGCCGGCTGACCCTGCAGGGGCAGCGCTTGACGCAGCAATTGGATCGCAAACAGAACGAGTTGAATGAGGACGTGCAAGCGGCGCAAGGCGAAGTGGTGGACCGGATCGGGCGGAAAATGATGGACGTGCTGGATCGCTACTCGCGTGAGAATGGATTTGTGGCAGTGTTTGATTCCTCGGCGCAGAACTCCCCGATTTTATTTGCATCCACCAACATCGATATCACACAAGACATCATCAAGCTGTACGATCAGGCTTATCCGGTGAGGGCGGCGGGCGGAACAACGGCTCCGGCAGCGAAGCCTGCCGCGAGACCAGCCACGAGCACTCCACCCGCTCCTAAACCATAATTGGTTTGGGGTGTCAGGCGCAGCTGTCGCAGGGTTCTGCAGCCGCGGACCCGAGGTGGCTGGTGCTAGACTGCGGAAGATACGCCGAGCACGGGCTCTGACCGGTAAACGGCCCCTAGCTTGCTTTTAGCGGGTTAGCGGAATATACTATCTCTTCGCTCTGTTATGGGTCGCACGATAGGGTGGGCGCAAGCCCACTTTTTTGTTGCCGCCGGATGAACCGAGCTTCAAACCGGCTTAGCCCGGGGAGTCTTTGAGTGAATTTGGAGAAGATCCGCGAGGCCGCGGAGCGAGTTGCAAAATCCGAAGGCTTGGAAGTCGTGGATGTCGAATGGAAGGTCGGGAAGCAACGGTTTCTGAGGGTGTATATCGACCGGGTTCCGCCCACTGGAGTCGTGGAAGCGACTGAAAACCAGCAGGTTGCCAGTGGATACGCGAACATCAGCCATGCGGACTGCGAACGGGTTAGCCAGCAGCTCAGCGTGATATTGGATGTGGAAGAGCTTGTTCCGGGACCGGGATACGTTCTGGAAATCAGCTCGCCTGGCATGGACCGGGCGTTGAAAACGCCAGCGGACTTCCAAAGGTTTGCGGGGCGGTTGGCGAATATTTCCACGATCGAGCCTATAGGCGAGGCTAAGTTCTTCGAAGGAAGACTGAGAGGTTTTACCGACGGCAGGGTCCGGATGGAGTTGAAAGGCAAGGAAGCACGGATGGTGGAGATACCGCTGGAGACGATCCGTAAGGCGAACCTGGCGATTGAATTTTAGGATTGAAGGAAAATGGCGAGTCTGCTCTATCAACAAATCGAAATGCTCAGCCGGGAGAAGCACATCGAACCGGAAGTGGTGATTTCCGCGATTGAAGACGCCATGGTGGTGGCGGCGCGGAAATACTACAAGACCGAGGAAGATCTGCGCGGAAAGTTCAACGCTGAAACCGGGCAAGTGGACGTGTTTTCGGTGTTGACGGTGGTCGAAGAGGTGACCGACCCGAAGCGGGAAATCAGCATAGCCGACGCGAAGAAGAAGGACGCGAACTTGGAAGTGGGCGGGGAGATTCGCACATCCAAACCCACGGATGTGCTGGGGCGCATTGCGGCGCAGACCGCGAAACAGGTGATTCTACAAAAAGTGCGCGAAGCCGAGCGCGACACGATTTACAACGAGTACCACACGCGATCGGGTGAACTGGTGACGGCGATTGTGAAGCGCGCCGAAGGTCCGGACTTGATCGTGGACATGGGACGAACCGAAGCGCGGCTGCCCAAGCGCGAACAATCGAAGTTGGAAACCTACAACATTGGCGAGCGCTTGCGCGTGGTCATCAGAACCGTGGATCGCGCAGCCAAGGGACCGCAGGTGATCGTATCGCGCGCGGACGCAGCGTTGGTGCAACGGTTGTTCGAAATGGAAGTGCCGGAAATTTATGACGGCACAGTGCAGATTCGCGCCGCGGCACGAGAAGCCGGTGAGCGGACCAAAGTGGCGGTGGCCAGCCGGGACAAGGACGTCGACCCGGTCGGCGCATGCGTGGGAATGAAGGGCATGCGCGTGCAGTCGATCATTCGCGAATTACGCGGTGAGAAAATCGACATCATTCCGTACAACGAGGAAACCGTGGCGTTCGCGCAGAAGGCGCTAAGCCCGGCGAAGGTCACGCGGGTGCAAATCACCGACCCGGAAAACAAAAAGCTGGAAGTGATTGTGGAAGATTCGCAACTGTCCTTGGCCATTGGCAAGAAGGGACAGAACGTGCGGCTGGCCAGCAAGCTGATCGGCTGGGACATCGACATCAAGAGTGAAGAAGAGAAGCGGCGCGAGATCGAAGAGCAAATGACCGCGCTGACGGCTCCGGCTACACCGCTGACAGTGTTAGCGGGAGTCGGGCCGAAGACCATCGAGAAGATCGAAGCGGCCGGGATTACGTCGCTGGAGAAACTGGCGAGCATGACTCCGGAACAGCTGATGGAGATTCCGGGTATCGGCGAAAAGATGGTCGACAAAATCTACCAGGCTGTGAACCGCTTCTATGAAGGTGGAGAAGGTGCAGCCGAAGGCGCAACCGAGACCGAGGCTGCTGAAGGAGCGGAAACTGTCGAAGGGGCGGAAGCTGTCGAAGGTACTGAGGCTCCAGAAGGGACTGCTGAGGCAGCTACAGAATCCACCGAGGAAATCGCCGAACGCGAGGACACCGCGGAGACCGCAGAAAGCTCGGCATTGGCCGAGCCTCCCGAACAAGAGGCCGCACCGGAGCCGGAAAACGCGGAACAAACCAGCGAAGAAATTCCCGCCAAGCACCATGCGGCGGCGGCTGAGTCTACGGAGCATCCTCCCGAGGGTCAGCAGGAAGAGAAAAGCTCCTAAGAAGTATGAGTGACGCATCACAAGTTCGGATCAACGAATTAGCCCGTGAGCTGGAGGTCAAGGCGAAAGCCATCATCGACCTGCTGCCGGGGTTTGGTGTAACCGAAAAGAAAACGCACTCGAGTTCGATCCCGATCGACGTAGCGGATAAGGTTCGCCGGAAACTACAAGGCACTCCGGAACCGCCAGCGGCTGCGCCGGCGCCCGCGGTGCAAGAAACGCCAAAGCCCGCGCCCGCCGTGAAACCGCCAGTGGCAGCGGCTCCCGTCGCTCATGCACCAGCCAAACCGGCGCTGCCCAGCGCTCCGCCTGCGGCCGCACATGTTCCCGCCGCGCCGGTGGCGAGACCTGCTGGCCCAAGCACGGCTCCTCCCGCTCCAGCCTCTGCGACTCCCGCGCCTGCGGTGCGGCCTGCTCCAGCGGCTCCCGCCTCGACCGCAAAACCACCAGTATCCCCGCCGCCAGCACCCGGAGTTGCGGCACCAAGGCCGGCTCCTCCCGCGCCGCCGCCGCATGCCGGTTCACCAACACCGGGACAACCCATCGGCGCACGTGCTCCTCAGGCTGTACCGCCAAGAGTTCGTCCCCCACAGCCCAGTGCGCCGCCGGCTGCTGCGCGTCCGGCTGCCGGAACGACCCCAGCAGGTCGGCCTACAGCGCCAGCGCGTCCACCGATGCCGACTGGTGGGAATCGCGGGCCTATACCTGGTACCGAGCCGCGCCCGGAACGGCCCAGCGGGCCGCGTCCAGGCCAACCCATGCGTCAGCAAACGGGACAGGGTCCTCGACCTTTCACGCCGCGCCCCGGAGCACCCGGCGCTCCAGGCGGACCCGGAGCACAGCGTCCCTGGGGCACGCGCCCTGGAGCGGTGCCATCCGGATCGCGACCTGGTCCGCGAACGCCCGGACGACCCGCAATGTTGCCGCCCTTGCCTGACAAAATGCCGCCGAAGGCCGAGCCGGGCAAGCCGCTGTATACGCGACGGCCGACCCAACGGCAGCGGCCGATGGTCGACAAACGAGAGATTGAAGGCGAACGGAAATTGCATCCGACGCGGCAGCGTCCCGGTGCTGGCGGGCGTGGCGTAGCTGCGGTAGCGGCTGCACCGGTCGAACCGCGTCCGCCCCGCGAAGTGACCTTGACCGAAGGAATCACCATTCGGGAACTGGCGGAGAAGCTGGACGTTCGGGCAAAAGATTTGCTGAAGACCTTGTTGGACCGGGGAGTGTTCGCCAGCATCAACCAGGCGCTGGACGTGCAAACCGCCACGGAGCTGGCGCAGGCGTTCAACGGAATCGTAAACGTGGTTTCTTTCGAAGAGGAAATGGTGTTGGAGGTGGCGAAGGAAGAGACCAGGGAGAACCTGAAACCTCGGCCGCCGGTAATCACGGTGATGGGTCACGTGGACCACGGGAAAACCAGTTTGCTGGACGGCATCCGCGAAGCGGATGTGGCTGCCGGAGAGGCTGGGGGAATTACCCAGCACATAGGCGCGTACAAGGTGCAGGTGGGCGATCGCAGCGTGGTGTTTGTGGACACGCCGGGTCACGAAGCGTTTACGCGCATGCGCGCGCGCGGGGCGAAAGTGACCGACATTGTGGTTTTGGTGGTTGCGGCTGACGACGGCGTGATGCCACAAACACGGGAAGCCATCGACCACGCGAAAGCCGCAGGCGTGCCGATCATCGTGGCCATCAACAAGATCGACAAGCCGGAAGCGCAACCCGAGCGAGTGAAACGGCAATTGTCGGATTTGGGGCTGATGCCCGCGGAATGGGGCGGCGAAACCGAGTTCGTGGAAGTATCCGCAAAGCAAAGGAAGAATCTGGATAAGCTGCTGGAAATTATTTTGCTGGTGGCCGATTTGCGGGAATTGAAGGCGAATCCCGACGCGCCGGCGAGTGGCACAGTACTGGAATCGCGAGTGGACCGCGGGCGCGGGCCGGTGGCGACGATCCTGGTGCAGAACGGAACGCTAAATACCAGCGACTTCTTCATCGCTGGATCGGTATTCGGCAAAGTGCGCGCGATGTTCGACGATCGCGGGCGCGGCGCAAAGGACGCGCCACCCTCGACGCCGGTGGAAGTGCTCGGCCTGCAGGGCGTGCCGGAAGCAGGTGATCATTTCCAGGTTACCGATGAAGCGAAAGCGCGGCACGTGGTGGAGTTTCGGCAATCGAAGCAACGCGATGCGGCGCTACGGGCCAGCGCCGGTGCGCGCATTACCCTGGATCAACTGCACGAGCAGTTGAAAGCTGGGGAAGTCAAAGAGCTCCCGATTGTCATTAAGGCTGATGTGCAAGGCTCCGCGGAAGTGTTGGAAGAGATGTTGCCGAAGCTTTCGACCGAGCAGGTGAAACTGAAGATCATCAGCGCGGGAGTAGGCGCGGTAACGGAGAACGACGTGCTCCTGGCCAGCGCGTCCGGAGCCATCATCATCGCCTTTGGTGTCCGCCCGGATCGCAAAGCGGCGGACTTGGCGCAACAGGAAAACGTCGACATTCGCACGCACAACATCATTTATGAAGTGTCCGACGAAATCAAAAAGGCTATGGAAGGCCTGTTGGAACCGGTGGTCCAGGAAACCTATCTGGGCCGCGCCGAAGTCCGGAATACGTTCCGTGTAAAGGGCGCCGGGACCGTGGCCGGGTGTTACGTTCAGGACGGAATTATGAAGCGCGATGCACAGGTCCGTGTGGTGCGCGACGGGACGTTGGTGTACACCTCCAAGCTGAGTTCGCTAAAGCGATTCAAGGATGACGTGAATGAAGTGCGCACCGGATTTGAATGCGGAATCGGGATCGCCAATTTCAACGACGTGAAAGTCGGCGACGCTCTGGAATGCTTCCAGGTCGTCAAGTTATCCGCTGCCGAAGCTGCCGCACAAGGGGCCGTTCCCGCCCGGAAATAGCTGCAGACTGAGACCCGGGCGTAGCAGCCCGAGAAAATAACCGCCATGGCGATAGGATTGCTGACCCTGGAACTGCACCTGCCGGAAGCGCAGTCCCTGAAAGACAAGCGCCAGGTGTTACGCAGTTTGAAGGACCGGTTGCGCGGGCATTTCAACGTGGCGGTAGCGGAACTGGATTTTGAGGAGACTTGGCAAAGGTCGGTCGTCGGAGTAGTGACGCTGAGCAACGAAGAGCAGCACGTGGAGGAATCCCTGCAAAAGGTGCTGGCGGAAGCCGACAAAATCCTGGGACCGCTGCTGATTGCGCATGCCATCGATTTTCTGTGACTCCTTGCTTGGCTATGCCGGCGCGTAGGTAGACATCATGAGCCCTGACCATCATCGTCACGAGCGAGTCGGCGAAGAAATCGCACATGAGATCAACGCTATGCTGGCGGGGGAGTTGAAAGACCCCCGTTTAGAAGGAAACGTGTGTGTCAGCGAAGTGCGCGTGCAGCCGGACATGAAACACGCGCGGGTATTCGTCACGGTGAGAACCGAAAACACCAAAGAGCAGACCGATGCGATCAAGGCGCTGGAACATGCCGTGGGATTCATTCGCCACGAATTGATCGAAAGGCTGCAGCTGAGACGTTTGCCGGACCTGCATTTCACGCTGGACCTCTCTCAGGAGCATGTGGAGAGGATTGAACAACTTTTGAAGCAGATGAAGACCGAGAAGACGTCCAAACCCCAGGCGGGTTCCTAGCGCCTTCGTTTTGCAATTGCAGGCGATATGGTTAGTTTCGTAGCGAACCGGGGCGCCTCTGGTGTGAATACTCGAAGTATGATCGTTCCTTGAACTCCACGAATTGGGCCTGAGGATCGGACCGTTTTTTCATGGCACGGCAACCACAACCCGCAGCGTTCGATGGCGCGCTGGTGATCAACAAGCCGCAGGGAAAGACTTCGCACGATATTGTCGATGCCATCAGGCGGCTGGCGGGATTCCGGCAAATCGGGCACCTGGGTACGCTCGATCCACTAGCGACGGGCGTGCTGGTGTTGTTGCTGGGCAAAGCCACGCGGCTGGTGCGTTTCTACGCGGGAAGACGCAAACGGTACAATGCGGCTTTCCGGTTCGGGTACGCCACCAACACTTACGATTCCGAGGGCGAAGCGGCAGGCCCGGACACATGCCCAGTGCTGGATCAGCAACTGATCGAGCGATTAGCCGGACAGTCCGTGGGTTCATTCGAACAGATGCCCCCGATTTTTTCCGCCAAAAAGATTCATGGACGGCCAGCCTATGAGCTGGCGCGCAAGAACCAAGCTGTGGAGCTCAAGCCAATCCGTGTGCAGGTGTTCGAATATCAACTGACCAGAGTGGAGGGCTGCGTGGCCTGTTTTTCGATCGAATGTTCTTCCGGAACCTATATTCGGTCGTTGGCCCACGACATGGGCCGGCAGGTCGGCTGCGGCGCACACTTGAGCGAGATTTGCCGGACCGCAGTTGGGGAGTTTTCGCTGGATCAGGCAGTGGAACTGGAAGAGTTGGCCACGGCCGCGCGTGAAGGGAAGCTCCAGAGTTGGGTGATCCCGCTGGAGAATCTGCTGCCGGATTACCCGAAGACCACGGTGCTGCCAATCGTAGAGAAGAAAATCCGGCACGGGGCCAAATTCAACGTGATGGCGTCGCAACTGCAGCCGGGACGAGCAGAGTTGCCGCCGGGAGCGACCACTCAGCTGAATGGCGATGCCGTGCATGCTCCGCGATTGCGTGTGTTCAGCGGCGAGAATAAACTACTGGCCATTGCGGAGGCGGTGGTGCCGCGCACCTACCAGCCTGTGGTGGTTTTCGATCCGCTGCCATAGCGCTGCGAGTTCGAAGTCGTGAATCCAGGAAGCTCTTGCGGGTGACCGTGGAGAGATGCCGATGAATTCCGTTGCCACCGAAAAAGCCGGCGCGCCGGGCTTCAGCCGGCTTGTGACTATCCCAGGGCCCGTCGGGCGTGAGAACTGGACCGGGGACCTGGCGGTGCAAGCATGCCGGGATCTGGAATCCGGCCACATCGTGTTCCTTCCCAATTCGCCGATCGAGATTCCATGGGAAGACCGCGAACTGCTGCTGGGCCGCAAACAATCCAGCTCCGCTTATCATAAGAACATCGCCTACCGGCCGCTGGAGGACCGCGTCACCGGGCTGGACAGCAGTGAAGCCGGGGACGCCGAGAAACTGCGACGGATTATGCGGGATTTCTCGCGCCGCTCGGTGGAGTTCCTGAGCGATTTCCTAAGTCCTTACGCAAAAACCTGGAAGCAGGAACTTGCCAGCTTCCGGCCGATCGAGGAAAAGGGCCGGCAAGCGAGAGTCCACGCCAGAAACGATTTACTCCACTTTGACTCATTTCCGACGAGGCCGACCAATGGCGCGAGAATTCTGCGATTTTTCACCAACATTAATCCGGCACAAGGCCGCGTGTGGCTGACCTCGCAAACCTTCGAAGCTTTCGGGCCCATGATGGTGAAGGCCGGGCGGCTAACGGCGTCGGTGAATAATCCTGTGCGTCGAGCGGCATATACAGTGGCTCGAAAGCTACATTTGCGCGGCGCGCACCGTTCTCCGTACGACGACCTGATGCATCGTTGTCACAATCTGATGAAGGAAGATGCGCAATTCCAGGAGGACACGCCGAAAAATCGCTGGGAATTTCCGCCCAATTCATCGTGGATGGTCTTCACGGATTGCGTGAGCCATGCGGTGCTTTCGGGGCAATACGCGTTGGAGCAGACGTTCCTGGTGCCGCACTCCGCCCTGGTCGAGCCGCAGCGTTCGCCTTTGGCCATACTGGAGTCGCTGGCGGGCCGGCGCTTGACGGTTTGATGAGAAGTTGCTGACTGAAAAATCGCAGAGCCTTGCCGCGACGAAGTTCTATCAGGCACAGACTTGTAGCCGTGATTACTCTGGCCGTGGAGGGGGCTCGGGAGGCGGAGGTGCGGCCGGTTGCGGTTGGTTTTCTTGAGGAGGAGGGTTGCCCGGCGCAGGAGGGGCAGTCGGGAACCGCTCTTCCGGCCGGGCCTCAGGCGGAACACCGGGTGTAACCGCACCCGCGGAACCAGAGCCGGTGGCGTCGCCGCGACCCGCGTAGATTTCATGCAATTCATGATCGGGAACACGCAATTCTCGCGGCGTAATCAGGATGAGCAGCTCATTGTCAGTCATGTTGCTGGTTTCCGAACCGAACAGGTAACCGGCATAAGGGATTTTCGCCAAGCCGGGGATGCCGCTCAACGATTTGGTCAGTTCGCGATCCAGCAAGCCGCTGACGATGGAAGTTTCCCCTTCTTTTAACCGGACCGTCTGCGAGAACGATTCATTGGAAATAATGGGAATGCCGTTGTTGTTGGCGCCCGTGAGGGCTTTGAGTTCATATTCCATCTGAAGCGTGACTTCGTTGTCAGGATGAACATACGGAGTGGCTTTAACCTTCAGGCCAATGTCCACATACTCCGACCCAGGATAAGGCGTTTGGGCCACTGACGAAACGCCAACAGCGCTTGTAGGGCTGACCAGCAGGGTGACAGAGCCATCGGCGCCGCTAATGTCGTTGGTAACCACAATGTCGGGAAGCGCGTTGCCGGTGAAGTTGCCGACCAGGATGGCGTCGGGGTCGGTGCCGGCGGCGGGCTCGAGCACCTCGGTGAAAAGGCCGCTGCCCAGATCAACATAAACGACCACGGTGCCGGAGCCCTTGCTGGTAACCGCGATTCCGCCGGTGGAGGTGCCAGCCAAATCGGCAATGGCGACTCCCGCGGGAGAAGAAGTTACGGACAAGGGCGATTGGGAAGATTGTGCAAAGGTGCCGTCGCCATTGCCCAAGTAGACGCTCACGCTGTCGTCATTTTGATTGGCGATGGCCAGTCCGGGCCCGGTGCTGCCATCCAGAGTGCCGGAAGCGATGGCCACCGGAAAATTACCGACGGGCAGGGGCGACTTGGGAAATTCCGTGAAAGTGCCGTCGCCGTTGCCTTTGAGAACGGTGACGTTTTTGCTGGTCTGATTCACGATGGCGAGGTCAGGCTTGCCGTCGCCGTTGAAATCAGCGCTGGTGATTGCGATTGGGCCAATTTCCCCGGAAGGCAAGGGAAATGGGGAACCTTTGACTTCGTTGAAGGTGCCATTGCCGTTACCAGTGAACACCGAATAGCTGTTATCCGCGAAGTTGGTGACCACGAAATCCAGATTGGAATCCGTGTTGGTGTTGAAGGTTCCCAGAACAATACCGCTGGGCCGATTGCCGACGGTGTAAGTGACCGCCTGCTTGGGATTGGTGAAGGTGCCATCACCATTGCCCAGCAGCACCATCACCGAATTGTTGATTTGCGAGGCGACCAGCAGGGCGGGGATGTTATTGGTTTGCGTGTTCACCGCACCGGATGCAATGGCGACCGGACTGCCTGCGCCACCTTGCGACGCGGTGATCGAAGTTGTTCCCGCGGCCACGCTGGTGGCCAGGCCGGAGCTGGCCCCAATCTCGGCGACGGAAGTTTTCGAAGAGGCCCAGGCCGCCGCAGAAGTCACGGTTTGCGTGCTGCCGTCGCTGTATGTGCCCGTTGCGGTGTATTGCACGGAAGTACCAACAGCAACCGAGCGATTCACCGGGGAAACAGAAATGGATTTCAAGGTTGCGGAGGTTACCGTCAGCGGAGTGGACGTACTTTTCACAGTACCGATGATTGCAGAGATTTGTGCGGATCCGGCGCTGATGCCGCGCACCAAGCCAGACCCGACGCCGACACTGGCAATGCCGGTGTTCGAAGAGGTCCAAGTTGCGCTGGTGGTGACGTTTTGTTGCGTACCGTCGCTGAAGGTACCAATCGCTTGGATTTGCACCGTGCCATTTCTGGCGACGGAAGCGCTTGCGGGCGCCAAGGCGATCGATTGAAGAGCGGCTGAAGTGGCCTGCAGGACTGCCGCAGGACTACTGACGTTTCCGAATGTAGCGGTGATTTGCGTTGCGCCCGCGCCTTGACCGATGGCCAAACCAGTTTGCGCTCCGATTATGGCAACAGCGGTATTGGAAGAGGCCCAGGTCACATCGGGCGTAATGTCTTGCCTGGTGCCGTCACTGAAAATGCCCACGGCGGTAAACTGTTGCGTCCCTGAAGGCGCCAGCGAAGCAGTGCCCGGCGTAATGGCGATGGATGTGAGCGTCGCGTTGGTGACAGTCAACGACACCGGGGAACTCACGATCCCAGATGTGGAACTGGAAGGAGCGGGACCCAGGGAAATTGGCGAACCAGGCGCCTGGGCGAACTGCGAGGGCGCGTTGGCGCCTTGATTCAGCAGGATGCTGAGGGTGTTGTCTCCCTGATTGACCACGGCAAGGTCCTGGCTACTGATGCCGCGAAAATCGGCGGTGGTCATGGCGACAGGCGCATGGCCGACTGTGAATTGTTGCATTCCGATTGTCGTGGTGGAAACTCCGCCGATGCTAGGAGTCAAGCCGCCAGTGCCCAAGCTTCCGGACAGCAGTGAAAGTGTAATCGGGTAGCGTTCCCCAGCGAAGAAGGTTGCCGGTTGGCCTTCCTGGGCTCGGAGCAGCACCTGGCGACCGCTCCGGACCAGATTAAGTGATTTCGAAAATTGCGCGGAGAACGTGGGCAGAGTCACTAGAAAAGTCGATTTGCCGCCCCCGAACGCCGCAATCGGAGGAATGGCGGAGGCGAGACTGGTGAGGCCGCCACTTGCGGAGGTGCCGAACACTTGCGCGAGGAGCGTCAGCAATGCCGTGTAGCTGGGAGCGGTGCGCAGGGCGCTGATCAGGTTTGGAGGTACTGAGTAGACCGACAAGCTGGCGGGTGGGGTGATTCCCAGTTGAGCAGCGGTGTTGCGGTCGACTTCCAGAAACTCGATCTCCAGAAGCACTTCGCCGTGGCCTTTCTCCAAATCGTTGATGATGGCTTGGGCCAAGTGAACACGGGGGATGGTGTCACGCATGGTCAAGCTGTGAGCATTCAAGGAGAGTTGCACGCGTTGTGCGCCGGTTAGCTCACGAACGGCTTTCACAATATCGGCCATCTCCGTCGAGGTGGTGGAATTGGGCAGGACGAAGGTCTGCTCGATGACCGTTTCGAAGGCTCTGCGCTTTTCGGTGGTGTCCGCGGCGACGAAAAGCATGTTGGAACTCAGCGGCTTCCAAAAGGTGGCGGTCTCGGCGGTCAGCACCTTCATAGCGGTTTCGAAGTCCACGTCGTCCAACTGCAGTTTCACGTTGCGGGCCGGCAAATCGGCATCGAAAACCACCTTCAAACCATAAGCGGCAGCCACTTGCTGATAGGCGGTGCGTAGGTCGGTGCGAAAGTGAAAATTTTTCTTGCCCTTGTCGGGATTGAGCTGAGGCAAACCTTGAATGGCTTCGTGTGGCTGCACCCCTTTGTTTTCCGCGCGCATAGATTCCATCTGTTTCAAGCGCTCAAGCACGGTGGTATTGGAAGGATCGATCTGCAAAGCGGCCGCGAGAGCCTGCGTGGCTCCCAGCAGATTGCCTTCCACGGCCGAACTTTCCGCACGATCGACGTAAGCATGAACCAGTTTGGAGCGCAACGCGGCGGCCTTGCCGAGGATCATCACATCGAAAGGCGCGTAGCGGACCGCCTCGTCGTAGGCCGCCAACGCCGCTTCATCCGCTCCCGCTGCTTCTTCCTTGGCTCCCAGCTCCATCAGCTTCTTGGCACGTTTGGGATCTGGCTTGACCATGGCGTGTGAATCGTCCGCAACAGCGGAGTCTTGGCGGGTTTGCGCTGGCAGCGCTGGCCAGGCGAGTAAACAAGCCAGCAGCGATGCAAAAAGCGACTGAAGAAAACGAGAATACATATAACCTTTGGACGCAACCCTTCATTCTACAGTGCGCGGGAAAAGATGCCGAATCGGAGGCGGACGTGACCGATAAGCTTGACGTGTGCGAGGGGGAGCGGGTAGACTTATCGTAGTTGCAAATAACTTTCAACTGGAGTCCTCGTGCTCTCCGCTTTTTTGATCGCGCTACGTGAAGGGGTCGAAGCCGCCTTGGTCGTCGGCATCGTCTTGGTTTATCTGTCCCGCACCGGTCGCAGCAATCTTTCGCGGTACGTTTGGGGCGGGGTGGCGGCGGCTGTAGCCCTGAGTCTCGCGGTGGCTATTGCGCTGGATCGTTTCAACATCAGCGAAGACGGTTTTGAAGGGCTGATGTATCTGGTGGCGGCGTTCTTTGTGGTCACCATGATTTTGTGGATGAACAGGGTTGCCAAGCATCTGAGAAAAGAAATCGAGCAAAAAGTGGAGAAGTATGCCGGGCGTGGTGCATCGGCGGCCGGCTGGGGGATTGGACTGTTCGTGTTTTTGATGGTGCTGCGGGAAGGCGCGGAACTGGCGCTGATCTTGCGTGCGGTGGAAATGTCCACGGAAGGCTTGGAGACCTGGATTGGAACAGTCGTGGGAATCGCGGCGGCAGTTGCGGTGGGACTGTTCTTCTTTAAAGGCACATTGAAAGTGCCGTTGCATCGGTTTTTCGCGGTGACCAGCGCGATTCTGATTCTGGTGGCGATCCAGTTGGCGGTGACCGGATTGCATGAGTTGAGCGAGGCGCGCTGGATTCCTTCGAGCAAGTCGGAAATGGCCATTCTAGGGCCCATCGTTCGCAATGAACTGTTCTTTTTTGTGTTTGTGTTTGGCGCAGTTGTGGTGATGATCTTCCGGGAATGGCAAAACGCCACGCAGGCGCGGCAACCCGCCGCTCCGCTGAACGACGCTGAGAGGCGTTTGCTGGAATCCAAGAACCGGCGGCAACGGCTGTGGATGATGGCGGCTGCTACGACCAGCCTCGGGGTCATTCTGGCACTCACCGCCGATTTCATTTATGCCAAAGTGAACGCCGCGCCGCCGCGAGCACGTCCGGTACAAGCCATCAATAATCAGGTTCGGATTCCCGTTGCGGAAGTGCAAGACGGCAATTTGCACCTGTTCACACTTACGGCCGGCGCGCAGTCGATTCGCTTCATGGTCATCAAGAAGCCGAACGGGTATGGGACGGCGCTGGATGCCTGCTTGATCTGCGGAGCGGAAGGGTACCGGCAAGAGGGTCAGAACGTAATTTGCCGGCATTGTGCTTCGGCCATTTACATTCCGTCGATCGGACAAAAGGGTGGCTGCAATCCCATCGGCTTTCCGTCGAAAATCGAAGGGGATGACATCGTATTCGACGTGTCCTCGGTGACCAAGGCGGCAGAGGAAATTCCGCAATAGGAGGGTCTGGCTGCAAACCCAGAAATGTTCCTACGACTCGTAGCTGATTCCTTCACGCGACGACCCCGGCGCAAAATACTGAGCATGGCGGCCCTGGCCATGGGCATGGCGGTGGCCACGGCGGCGCTCAGCGTGTCTTTGGACGTGGGCGACCGGCTGGCGCAGGAATTTCGCAGCTTGGGCGCCAATTTGTTGGTTACGCCGGAGGAAGACTCATTGCCCCTGGAAATTGGCGGAGTGGACTACCGGCCGGCGAATGCAGGGCGCTATTTGCCGGAAGGGGATCTCGGAAAGCTCAAAACGATATTCTGGCGCTTCAATATTATGGCCTTTGCGCCGATTCTGGATGTTCCGGTGCAGGCGTGGTCGCCAGCGTCGAAGAACTGGTCGAGTCCCGGAATCGTAGGCAATGTAACGCTCGTGGGCACGTGGTCAAATCACGCGGTGCCCGTACCGGATGGCACGACCTACGTCACCGGGATCGAGAAAACAAATCCGTGGTGGCATGTCGAAGGGAACTGGTTCGCCGAGGGTTCGGATCAGTGCGTGATCGGCAGTGGACTAGCCAAGCGCGCGGGAATCACTACCGGCAACACCATCAGCGTGCATGCCGGCGACGCGACGGCCTGGCACCCGCTTAGGGTGGTGGGAGTGCTGTCCACTGGCGGGCCGGAAGATGAGGCGATTGTGGTGCCGCTGAAGATCGCGCAGCAGGTAGCCGGCAAACTGGGCATGTACCGGCGGTTGTACGTGAGCGCATTGACCAAGCCGGAGGACGCCTTTGCGCGCAAGGATCCGAAAACGATGACGCCGGCGGAGTTCGACAAGTGGTACTGCACGCCGTATATATCCGCGATTGCCCTGCAAATCAGCGAGGAATTGAAAGGCACGGACGTTCGAGTGATCCGGCGGGTCGCGGAAGGAGAAGGCAACGTATTGAGTCGAGTGCGCACGTTGCTGTGGCTGGTGACGTTCGCGTCGCTGTTGGCGGCAGCGTTGGCGGTGGGCGCTTCGGCGGCAGCTTCGGTGATTGAACGGCGCACAGAAATAGGTTTGATGAAGGCGCTGGGCGCAAACTCCGGATTGGTGGGCGTTTTGCTGGCGGCTGAACAGTTGCTGCTGGCCTTTGTGGGCGGCGGGCTCGGCTATGCCCTGGGCATAGTGTTTGCGCGCGTGCTGGGAGAAAGGATCTTTGGATTTACACCCGAACCGAAAGTGTTCGTGCTGTTGATAATCCTTGTTCTGGCCGCGGCGATCACTTTGATCGGCAGCGTATTCCCACTACGCCAGGCAGCGCGATACGATCCTGCGCCGATTTTGCGAGGCGAATGATGGCAGGCTTTTCGATGTTCTGGCGCATTGAGCGGCGGCTGCTGACCACCAACTACGGGCGCTTATTCGTCATTTTGCTGGCATTGGGCGCGGGCGCAGCGGTAACCAGCGCGCTGCTGAATTTGCAGATCGACGCGAAGAGGCGGCTGACCACCGAGTTTCGAGCGTTGGGCGCAAACGTGATCGTTACCCCCAAACAAGCGAACACCGAAGATAGCTCGGGTGCGACCATCGATCAGACATTGCTGGCCCAACTGCCACAGGACTACGAAGGCAAAGCAATTCCCGCCGTCGGGTTCCTGTACGTGATTGGAGAAGTAGCCAAGACCGGCACAGCGCACTTTGAGCCCGCGGTGATCGCGGGTACCGAAGGACACGGGTTGACGCAGGTTCGTCCGGGACGTCGCACAGAGTATCTGGCCAATCCGGAGAACGACCCGGAAGCATGCGAAGTGGGCACGAAAGCAGCAGCTCAATTCAAAGTGCATGCCGGGGATGCGCTGCAACTCCGGAATCAAAGAAAGAGCGCAACGTGCAAGATCTTTGCGGTGGTGGCGACGGGAGGCGCTGAGGATAGTCAGGTATTCACAAACCTGAATACGGCCCAGACCTTAGCCGATCTTAAAGGACGGTTGAGCTTAATCCAACTCAGTGTGACCGCCACACCGGATTCGGTGAAGTCGTTTATTTCCGCGTTGGCCCAGCAGTTGCCGGACGCCAAAGTAAGCGGCATCAAGCAATTCGCCGAAGCGGAAGGCCGGATTTACAAGCGGATCAGCGGGCTCTTGAATGCAACGGTGCTGTTGGTGCTGTTGCTCACATCGCTTTGCGTGATGGCAGGCATGAGTAATGTGGCCGTGGAACGGAAAAACGACGTGGGCTTGATGAAGGCGATAGGCGGTTCCATCCGGCGAGTGGTGCGGCTGTTCCTTACGGAAGCGATCTTGTTAGGAATAGGCGCGGGCCTGATGGGGTCGGCGGTAGGGATTTTTGTATCCATGTGGTTGGGCAAAGCGGTATTTGGCGTTGCGGCGCACCCGCGCTGGATCGTCTACCCTGTTTCGGTGGCGCTCACTATCATAGTTTCGATTGCCAGCGCGTTTCCGTTGCGGCGTCTAGCGGGCATTCGTCCCGCATACGTGTTCCGAGGTGAAGAGTGACGGCCCAGGTCAAGGTTGATTCACTGGTGAAGGACTACGGGAATCTGCGCGCGTTGAGCGGCATTTCGTTGAGCATTCAGGCGGGTGAATGGATAGCGTTGATGGGGCCTTCGGGCTCGGGCAAGACCACGCTGATTAACATTTTGGGGGGATTGGATACGCTGACTTCGGGACACGTAATCGTCGATGGTGTGGATCTGGCGAAACTGAGTGAGAACGAATTGGTGCGTTACCGAGCGGAGAAAGTCGGTTTCGTGTTCCAACAGTTTCACCTGGTGCCGTACTTGAACGCGCTGGAAAACGTCATGCTGGCACAGTATTTTCACAGCGTGACCGACGAGAAAGAGGCGGTGGAAGCGTTAAAGCGTGTCGGGCTGGGACACCGCTTGACGCACCTGCCTTCGCAGCTCTCGGGTGGAGAACAGCAGCGCGTGGCCATCGCGCGGGCATTGATCAATCAGCCCAAAATGATTCTGGCCGACGAACCCACGGGAAATCTTGACGAATCGAACGAAGAAATCGTGATCGGTTTGTTCCGCGAGCTGCACAGCGCAGGCCATACCATTTTGATGGTTACACATGATCCCGAGATCGCGCAGCAGGCCGACCGGAAAATCGAATTGGCCCACGGTCACCTGGCCATCGATCAGCGAATCTCGATGGACGATGGCATCCATTTCGATCACCTGCTGGAGCAAATTTGGGTTTGCGGCGAAGAAGGTCATCGCGCGGACCTGGAGCACATTCGCACGCCCGGCGGCGTCGATCCCGTGCGGACACTGGCAAGAATGGAAGATCTACGGCTCGTTCA
This sequence comes from Candidatus Eremiobacteraceae bacterium, assembly GCA_035622555.1. GTDB lineage: Bacteria > Acidobacteriota > Terriglobia > Acidiferrales > UBA7541 > Acidiferrum. Next base: position 65,376 of record DASPVD010000011.1, read on the forward strand.
GGTGCAGGAGGACCATGAAGTGCAACTGACCGATCGCGGCAAAAGCCGGGCGCGCGACGTGGTACGGCGGCACCGCTTGGCGGAACGGTTGTTCAAGGACACCTTTCGCATCGACGAACACGAGGCCCATACGCAGGCATGCAAGTTCGAACACATCATCAGCCCGGAATTGGATGAGCGTATCTGCAGCTTTCTGGGCCATCCCAAGACCTGCCCGCACGGCAATCCGATTCCGCCGGGGAGTTGCTGCAACCACAAAGATGGCGGGAAGTGATCCAGGCAGGCAATAGCGGTTCATGGGCTTCAGGATGAAGAGGCCATCTTTGAGGTTCAGGTGATTCCGAGGACGCACTGCACGCGTTAAACTGATCTTAGAACTAAGGACTTATAACTGACACGGCCTATGCCCGCACCGATCGACCAGCGAAAAAGACCGACAAGCGTAAAGATTCACGTAAAGACCGGAGCCGGTGTCGACATCGAATGGTCGGACGGCCATTCCAGCCATTTCGATTTTCCTTATTTGCGCGATCACTGTCCGTGCGCGACCTGCAATGACGAACGAGCCAAAAAGGAATCGATGGCCGGTATGAGCCTGCCAACATCGCCGTTGCCCATGTACAAACCAAAAGCGCGGGCCCAAGCCGCCACGCAGGTCGGAAACTACGCCATCCAGATCACCTTCAACGACGGCCATTTCACCGGGATTTTCAGTTATGACTACCTGCGGACAATCTGCCCGTGCGAGGAGTGCGCCAAGACCTTTCGCGCCGCATCCACACCCTCGGTGCCGTAGCTTTCAGTCCCTTATAAGACCGAGCACGGAAAATCGATTAGGTACTCGCGGACCAACTGGACTTGCAGGATGAAAGGTGCGAGCATTTGATTCTGCAAATCTGATAACCCTCTCATGAGTGGCAGTTCTCAAAACTTGGCTGTCCCAGGCAGCCAGAGGAACGGAATACCGCGCGTCCTTGTTGCGACCACCGCGCTGCTAAGCTTCATTTCTTTCTGGCGTGCCGCCGCAATCGTCCTGAACGACTTGGCTTCCTCGGCTTACTACGCGGGCGGCGAAGCGGAAGCGTACATTGGCAAGGCCGCCCCGTGGTTCATCCTGGGAATCATGCTGTTCTCATACGCTGTGCGGGCAGTCTACGTGGAAAGCTGCAGCATGTTTGTCCGTGGCGGCGTCTACCGCGTGGTCAAGGAGGCCATGGGGGGCACGCTGGCAAAGTTCAGCGTTTCCGCACTGATGTTCGATTATGTGCTGACCGGGCCAATCAGCGGCGTGTCCGCGGGGCAATACATCGTCGGGCTATTGAATGAGACCAGCGACTACATTCACCTGGGCCTCCACGTTTCTCCGGATTTCGGGGCCGCCACTTTTGCGGTCCTGTGCACCGTTTATTTCTGGTGGTACAACATCAAAGGGGTTCACGAATCCAGCCAAAAAGCGATGAGAATCATGCAGGTGACCACCGTTATGGTGGTGATCCTGATTGGCTGGTGCGTGTACACCATTTGGCTGCGACATCCCGCGCTGCCGCCCTTCCCCCATCCCAGGAACCTGAAGCTCGGTCCCAACGCCCTGGGCTGGCTCTACGGAATGCACTTTACGCATTTTGCGGGACTGATCGCGATATTCGTGGGGCTGGGCCATTCGGTGTTGGCCATGAGCGGCGAAGAATCGCTGGCCCAGGTGTATCGGGAAATCGAGCATCCCAAATTGCCGAACCTGAAGAAGACCGGCTTAGTGATATTCATCTACAGCCTGGTTTTCACGTCGCTGGTTTCGTTTTTCGCGGTGATGATTATTCCCGACCAGGAGCGGCAGCATTTCCTGGAAAACCTGATCGGTGGCCTGGCGATGAATCTGCAAGGCCCGTTTCTTCTGCGGCTGGTTTTCCACGGATTTGTGGTGGTGGTGGGCACATTGATTCTGGCCGGAGCGGTGAACACGGCAATCGTCGGTTCGAATGGGGTGTTGAATCGCGTGTCGGAAGATGGAGTGCTGTCGAGTTGGTTCCGGCAGCCGCACCGGAAGTTCGGTACCTCCTATCGAATCATCAACATCATTGCGTTGCTGCAGATTTTGACCATCGTCATCAGCCGTGGGGACGTGACTTTCCTGGCCAATCTGTATGCCTTCGGGGTGATTTGGAGTTTCGCCATGAAGGGTATGGCGGTGCTGGTGCTGCGCTACACGCATCCAGGGGATCGCGAATACCGCGTGCCGCTGAACTTCCACCTCTTTGGAGTGGAGATTCCCGTCGGGTTGGGTCTGATCACCCTTACGCTTTTTGGCATTGCCGTCGTCAACCTGTTTACCAAGAAAGATGCGACCATTGCCGGCGGCATATTCTCAGTTGGCCTGTTCATCGTTTTTACCATCTCTGAAAGGATTACCCATCGCGGCCACCAGGCCACTCAGCATCAAGAGATGGACCAGTTCCACTTGGCCATGGAGGGGGAACTCACGCCAGAAGCGGTGGGAGCGCGCCCCGGCAACATCCTGGTGCCGGTGAGCAATATTCATGCGCTCTACCATCTGGGCAGCGTGCTGGATCGGGTGAAACCTGGTAGGCGCGACGTGGTGGTGCTGCACGTTCGCTTGTTGCGGCGCTCAGCCTCCGGTGAATACGACCTGGATGCCGAGCAGCTCTTTGGCAGCATCGAGCAGCAATTATTTACCCAAGCGCTGTCCATGGCCGAAAAACGCGGCAAGAGCATACGCCTGGCCATCGTGGCGGCCAGCGATTTGTGGGACGGGATCTTGCGCGCGGCAACTGCGCTGCAATCCAGCACCATGGTGCTGGGCCATTCGCCCAAAGAAAGCACCGAGGAGCAGGCGCGTCACATTGGAGATGCCTGGGAGAAGCTGGGCGATCCCAAGCCCCAGTTCAACCTGGAAATTCACTTGCCGAATGGCGACAAAGTCTACAAGGTGCTCGGGCCCCATGCGCCCAACTTGACCGCGAATGAGGTGAACCTGATTCACCGGCTATGGTTGCGCTTCAACGAGAGCATTGCGCCCATGGAACTGCACCATCACGACGTGGTCCATTTTGCGCTGGAAGAAGTGCAAAAGGAGCTGGATCAGGGCAAAGAAGACGGTCTGGTGGAGCGCCTGCGGGCACACGTCGAGTCCAACCTGAAGAAAAAGCCCGAAAAAAGCTGAGAATATCAGAACTCCGGCAGACTATTCGAGCGCAGCGAGCGGTTCCCCCGGAATGTTGGTGCTTGCTGCTCCAGCCGAATCGGCGACGCTCAGAGCGGGCTGGTGCAATGCGGGCATTTTTTTGCCCCGATCGGAATGGCCATGGTGCATTGCGGGCACGGTTTAGTGGTCACCGGAGCAGCCGGCTTGGGCAACCATTTATTCACCGAGCGAACCAGCAAGAACACCGCAAAAGCCACAATCAGGAAATTGATGATGGTATTCAGGAAGGTTCCATAGTTCAGGGTAGGCGCGCCCGCAGCTTTGGCGGCGGCCACCGAAGTGTAATGGGCCTCGCTGAGGTTGATGAACAGATTGGAAAAATCAACGTGTCCGAGAAGCCGTCCAATAGGCGGCATAATGACGTCGTCAACAAGCGACGACACTACCTTTCCGAACGCCGCACCAATGATGACGCCGACAGCAAGGTCCAGCACACTGCCCCGCATGGCAAATTCTTTGAATTCTTTCAGCACGGGTATTCTCCTCAAAATTAGGAATGGTGATTCACGTCCGGTCTGGGCGAAACCTCTGGCCGGAGCGGGTGAGTTTGGGGGAATTATAGCGGAAGAATGCTTAATGTTGCCGCAAAATCAACAACGAGCCAACCAGGCCGCGTAGAATCAACACCACCCCGCAAAGAGCCAGGAATTTTCCAGCCAGCACAAAAGGAACGCGGCCAATCGCCAGCATCAGCAGGCCAAGCAGAACCAAGGACCCGCCACGGTTCCATTTTTGCCAGCGGGCCCACCATTCGCCCGGCCTGGCAAGGGCCAGCGCGCCCCAGGCAATAACGCCGGCACTGATGCCTAGCCAGGTCACACTGCGTGGGTTGAAATTGATATAACCATGCAGACCTAGCCATACCACCAAGACTCCGAGAAGCACAAAAATGATCTCGATGGTGAATTGCGTGAGCCGGGCGGGCGAGAGCATGGCGATCCGGAATCAGGAGACGCGTTCGACGCGGACTTTCATGGTTACCGGGGTGCGCGGCTTGTCCATGCCGTCGCGCGGTGTTTTCGAAATTTTGTCGGCCACATCTTGACCTTCGACAACTTCGCCGAAAATGGTGTGGCGATTGTCCAGGTGCGGGGTGGGAGCGACGGTAATGAAGAACTGGCTGCCGTTGGTGTTGGGTCCGGCATTGGCCATGGATAGCTTCCCGGCCTTCGAATGCTTCAGGGAGGGATGAAACTCGTCCGCGAAATTGTAGCCAGGACCACCACGGCCATCGCCGCGCGGGCATCCGCCCTGGATCATGAACTGCGGAATGACACGGTGGAAGGTCAGGCCATCGTAGAAGTTGCGCTTTTCTTTTTTGCCGGTGAGGGGATTGGTGAATTCCTTAGTGCCTTCCGCCAGGCCGATGAAGTTCTCAACGGTTTTGGGGGCTTCCTTCTCGAGTAGCTTGACAACGATATTCCCCATATTGGTTTCGAAAACAGCGTAAGTACCGGCAGGCCGGGTCATGTGATCTCCTTGAGATACGGTTTCATCGTACACGAGGCCATGATATTCGGCCACTCGCGCGGCGCTGGAAAGCGATCGTTCGGAGGGCGCGGTTACCAGCCCTTTTGTTTGCGCAACTCGGTGACGTGCGCAACGTGATGCTTGCCGTGCCAGGCGTAGAGGAACAGCATCCACTCGAGGGTGCGCACGCCATGCTCAGGATGCTGAAAAGTGCGCGCAAACTCGTCATTCTTGACGGAGTTGAGCAGGCGCACCCAGCGTTCGTGCAGCGGCTCCAGAAGTCTGAGGGAGACTTCCACTGGCGCGTGGGCGGCATCTTCCAGTTTGGCCCAGGCGCTCTCTTCGTATGGCTTAATGGTTGGCTCGATCTCTGTCAAAGCCAGGCGGCAGCGAACATACGCATTCATGTGGCTGTCGGCCAGATGATGAACGACTTGCCGCACGGTCCAGCCGCCGTCGCGATAAGGAGTGTCCAACTGGGAATCGTTAAGACCATTCACGGCAGCGCGAATTTTCTGCGGAACGGCGGCTATATCCTGGATGGCCTGAGTTCGTGTCGCGGGCGAAGTGTCTGCGGGCATTGCGAATTTCCCAACCGGGTAACGCGGGTCCATAAGGTGCTCCTGATCAGAGTGTCGATGAACAAGCAGCTTAAATAGATGAACGGCAATGGTCCAGCGCTCTAAGGACCGGCGGCCTTCCAAATTGGACGGAACCGGCCTTCAGAAACGCCTTCTGATAACTCACTGGTAACTCTATCAGAATGAAGGCGCAACGGCGTATGTTCGACAGCGATGCTACAATGAGATTCGCTCTCTGTACCTCCAAGTCTTACTACAGAATCTAATGCGTGGAGTTCCATCCGCATGTACAACGTAACCATTATTGGGAGTGGGTGCGCCGGTCTGACCGCAGCGATCTATGCGGCGCGCGCCGACCTGAAGCCGCTCGTGCTGGACGGCCACGAGCCTGGAGGACAGCTTTCCTTGACCACCCACGTCGAAAATTTTCCGGGTTTCCCCGACGGCATCATGGGTCCGGAACTGATAGAAAACATGCGCAAACAGGCCGCGAAATTCGGAACGGAATTCCGGTCCGGCAGCGTATCGGAAGTGGACCTGTCCCAGCGGCCATTCAAAATCACCGCAGGAAAAGAGGTGTATGAAACGCGGGCTCTGATCGTGGCTGCGGGAGCTTCCGCGCGACTGCTGGGCCTGCCAGGTGAAAAGGAATTGATCGGGCGCGGCGTCTCCACATGCGCCACGTGTGACGGCTATTTTTTCCGGACGAAACCCATTGCGGTAGTGGGCGGCGGCGATTCGGCAATGGAGGAGGCCAATTTCCTGACTCGTCACGCAAGCAAGGTGTACGTAATTCACCGGCGCGACGAATTTCGCGCCTCGAAGATCATGATCGATAGGGCCAAGGCCAATCCCAAGGTGGAATTCGTTACGCCGTACGTAGTCGAGCAGATTCTGGCGCCGGAGGGACTGGTGAATGGTCTGCGGCTGCGCCACGTGAACAGCGGCGAACACAAGGAACTGTCGATCGATGGAATGTTCGTGGCCATCGGGCACGACCCGAATAGTGGGTTGTTTCGCGGGAAGTTGCATATGGACGAAAACGGTTATTTGATCGCGGATCACGGCAGCCTGACCAATATTCCGGGAGTATTCATTGCTGGGGATGTGCAGGACCATCGTTACCGGCAGGCGGTCACGGCGGCAGGCTCGGGCTGCATGGCGGCGCTGGATGCGGAAAAGTTTCTTGCAGAACACAAGGACTAAGTTGTGGCTGGTCTCTTTCCCACCGTACAAGGATAATTAGCTCATACATGCTTCGCTCGACGCTTCTGAAGCTGTCCGAAAGCAAAGCCCTGGGCCACTGGGTCACCACCAACGGGACAACCCGCCGGATGTCTCATCGTTTCGTAGCAGGTGAAAGCCTGGACGAGGTGGTGCAGGCGGCGCGCGAATTGAATGACCAGGGAATGCTGGTCACGCTGGACTGCCTGGGGGAAAACGTTAGCAGCACCGCGGAAGCGCAGAAAGCCCGGGACACCTACCTGGGCATGTTTGACCGCATCGGGCAAGAGAAACTGAAAGCCAACGTATCCTGCAAACTGACGCAATTGGGGCTGGATCTTTCGGTGGAATTTTGCGAAGGCTTGGTGCTTTCGATTGCGGAACGCGCCGGGGCCTATGAGAGTTTTCTGCGTGTGGACATGGAAAGCTCGGTTTACACCCAGCGCACGGTGGAGTTGGTCAAAAGGGTTCGCGCGCAAACGCCATGCGTCGGCACAGTGATTCAGGCGTATCTGTACCGGAGCGAGAAAGACATTCAAGATTTGCTGGCGTATGGATGCCGCATCCGGTTATGCAAGGGCGCGTATAAGGAGCCTCCCGAGGTAGCGTTTCCCCATAAGCAAGATGTGGACGCCAATTACGTGAAACTGATGAGTTTATTGCTTTCCAGCGGCTTTTATCACGCAATCGCCACCCATGACCCGCGCATGATTGCAGCGACCATCCGCTGGGCCGCAGAGAAGAGAATCTCCAAGGACGATTTCGAATTCCAGATGCTGTATGGGGTGCGCGGCGATCTGCAACGCAGACTGGTGCGCGATGGCTACCGCGTGCGCATCTATGTGCCGTATGGACAGGAATGGTTTCCATACTTCATGCGGCGGCTGGCGGAACGACCGGCGAACCTGGGCTTTTTCGTGCGCAACTTCCTCCGCAAGTAAGTCCCACCGTCATCGATCTAGCTCAGCGTTTCCCCTGGTTTCAGGGCATGTATGTGCAAGCCGGCAATGTCCTTAGACTCGGCGCGTAACTGTTCGGGGGTTCCCGTGAGCATTGGGAAAGTCGCGTAATGCATCGGGATGACGTGCTTAACGCCGAGCAGGCGAATGGCCATGGCCGCTTCGCGCGGCCCCATCGTGAACACATCCCCAATAGGAAGCAGCGCCAGGTCTGGTTTGTGCATTTCACCAATGAGCTTCATATCGCCAAACACGTTGGTATCGCCGGCGTGATAAAGAGCGACGCCGCCGGGTAACCTGACGATGTAGCCTCCGGCTTCACCGGCATAAATTCGTACGCCATCTTCATCGATGGAGTTGGAATGAAAGGCGTGAGTCATAGTGACTTCGAAATCGCCGACCTTCTGCGAGCCGCCCTTGTTCCCCGGTAGGCCTTGTCCACCCGTACCTTTCGATTCGAACCAGAGGTAGGTCTCGAACGTGGCTACGACTGTGGGTTTGTGTTGCTTGGCGAGCGCCACCAGGTCGCCCAAATGATCGCTATGTGCGTGGGTCAGGAAAATAGCATCCAGGCGTTGTACTTTCTTCAGCGAGTCCGGGCAACGAGGGTTGGTCATTACCCAGGGATCTATTATGGCCACCTGACCGCTGGGTGTGGTTAGGCTGAAGGTGCTGTGGCCATAGTAGGTGATCTTATTTCCTTTCAAATCCAACATGACAGCCTCCTGTGAAGTGGTGGGTTGCCGAGCGCCCGGATTCCGCGCCATTTGCAATGAGTGGCCGATGGCTACTTGAATTTCGCCCTCATTCTACAATTGAAGGCCGGTTGAGAATCTACCGGGTCCCACGTAAAATGGAAGGACGCTTGCGACCTGGTAGCGCCATGGTATCTTCTAACCCCGGTTAGATGTGGCTGTCCACTCCCGGTTCGCTGCTGCTCAAAGGAGATTGTGAATGGCCTACGTAATTGCCGAACCTTGCATCAACACCAAGGATACCGCGTGTGTTGATGTGTGTCCGGTGGATTGCATCCACCCGCGGAAGGACGAGCCGGCCTACCAGAGCGAAACCATGCTGTACATCAGTCCCGTAGAATGCATCGACTGTGGGGCGTGTGTGCCAGTCTGCCCGGTAACGGCGATTTTTGCCTTGGAAGACCTGCCCGAAAAATGGCAGAAATTCACGGCGATCAACGCCGAGTGGTACGAAAAGAAACAGACCTGACGGTGCGCGGTTTGTTGCGCGTATTGGACCGGCGCTGCGATTCGTCGTGGCGCCGTTTGTGTCTCAGGCGGCCCTTCTCCGGTTAAACACATCCAATCCCCTGCCGTTTGTTGGCAGCGATCAAAAGGGAGTTGCTGTTGCGTCCATTCAGACTGCTTTTGGCAGTGATGTTTGCGGTGACGCTGCCGGCCAGCACCCGTTGGTGTGCCGCCCAGGCGCCTCCGACGCTGGAAGGCACATATAGCGGCGTGTTGCAGGCCGGGGAAGCGCAATTGCACATTGTGCTGCACTTGTCCCAAAACTCCGCAGGGGCGCTGCACGCCACGCTCGACAGCCTGGAAAACGCGGTGTTCGCGGTGGAAGCCAGTTCTGCTTCGCTGAACGCGGGAACGCTGAAGCTCGAAATTCGCACTGTTGGCGTTAGCTATGAGGGCCGAGTCTCCGTGGACCGTCAGACGATTGACGGAGATTGGAAACAGGGAAGCGCGTCGCTGCCGCTGGTGTTTCACCGCGATTCCCCGGCACACCAGCCGGAAGGCGCGAAATTCGCTGTGGAAGGACTTTGGCAGGGTGCCCTGGAGGTGAACGGGCTGCGGTTGCGCTTCCAATTGCATGTGTCTCACGACCACCAGGGTCAACTGATCGCCGCACTCGATAGTCTGGACCAGTTCGTAAGCGGATTGCCGGCGGCAAAGGTCACAGAAAAAGACAACGCCTTTCACTTCGAGATTCCCGCGCTAGCCAGTACCTACGATGGCACTCTTGACGTCACTAAGAGCCTCATCGATGGAAAGTGGTCGCAGAGTGAACTAACGCAGAAGCTGGATTTCCGGCGTTCCGACCAGCCTCTGGAACTACGGCGTCCACAAAACCCCGTCAAACCGTATCCCTACCGGGAAGAAGACATCACCTTCCTCAACGCACGCGCAGGTGTGAAGCTGGCAGGCACCCTAACCGTCCCGAACGGAACTGGCCCGTTTCCCGCTGCGATTCTGATTGCCGGTTCAGGGCCCCAGGATCGTGATGGCAGCATCGCGAATCACAAACCATTTTTGGTGCTGGCTGATTATTTGACGCGAAAAGGATTTGCGGTCCTGCGCTACGACAAACGTGGGGTGGGCGAGTCCACGGGATCATCGGAAACCGCCACAACACTGGACTTAGCGAGCGATGCCGAATGCGCCATCACCTATCTGAAGTCCCGGAAAGAAATTGACCCGGCTAGAATCGGCTTGATTGGGCATAGCGAAGGCGCGATGATCGCCCCGGCGATTGCCGCCACTTCCCACGACCTTCCCTGGATTGTTCTGCTGGCTGCTCCTGCCACCAAGGGAGAAGACACGTTGTTGAACCAGTCGGATTTGATTGCCCGTGCGGGAGGGCTGAGCGACGCGCAGGTTCTGGCCAGCTTGAATTTCGACAAGCAGGCTTACGAGCTACTGGAAAAAGAGTTGGACTCCGCGGTGGTCACGGACAAGTTGAAGGCTTTGGTGAAGGAAAGTGGCTTGGACACAGCGTTTCCGCAAAGTGCGCTGGATGCGCAACTGCACATGATGACCACCCCGTGGTTTCGCTTCTTCCTTACTTACGACCCCATGCCCGATTTGAAAAAGGTCAAATGTCCGGTACTGGCGCTGTATGGAGAAAAGGATCTGCAGGTGCCGCCGAAGATCAATCTGCCGATGCTGCAGAAAGCGTTCGCGGAGAGTGGAAACAGCCGGGCGGAATTACGCCAACTGCCGGAGCTGAATCACCTGTTCCAGCACGCCTACACGGGATCGCCGACCGAGTACGCGGCCATCGATGAAACGTTTGCTCCGCAAGCGCTACAAGTGGTCGGAGACTGGTTGCTGGCCCGCAACGGCACCAAGTGAGTATGCCGCGGCGGGCCGGCCATGGTTTGGTTCCCTACCTACCGAGTTATCATAGAACGTGACCTTCATGACCGCGAATGTCCCCTCGTTCCACGTGGTATTCATCATTCACGCGCATCAACCGTGCGGCAATTTCGAACATGTTTTGGAAGAGGCTTACGAGAATTCGTACAACGCTTTTCTGTCATTGCTTGAGAAGCACCCGCACGTTCGTGTGGCGTTGCACTATTCCGGACCATTGCTCCTGTGGATCGAGAAGCATCGTCCGGAATATTTCGAACGCCTTCGGGCGCTCGTCGGATTGGGGCAAGTGGAATTGGTGGGCGGCGGTTTTTACGAACCTATCCTCATTTCCATTCCCGAGGCGGATCGCTACGAGCAAATCACCCGTTTGGCCGATTACCTGGAGAAGCACTTCGGGAAAAGGCCTACGGGTGCATGGGTGGCCGAGCGGATATGGGAACCGCAACTGCCGACCTCGCTAGCCAACGCCAATGTCAGTTACACACTGGTGGATGATCTTCCGTTTCTAGCGGCTGGATTCGAAGCGCAGGAACTTTATGGTCCGTATATCGCCGAAGACTGCGGCAGGTCGGTGTGGTTATTCCCCGGGCTGAAAGAACTCCGGTATCTGATCCCGTTTCGCCAGGTGCATGAATCGATTGCGTATTTTCGCGACGCCGCGAAGGCGCGTCCCGGCGGAACGGCCGCATTTGGCGACGATATGGAGAAGTTCGGGATTTGGCCAGGGACGTTTCAGCACTGTTATACGAACCACTGGCTGGAGGATTTTTTCCAGGCGCTGGAGGACAACCGGGAGTGGCTGAAGATCATTACACCCAGCGAGTGCATTGCTTCGCACGCGCCGTTGGGTCGTGCTGACCTGCCTACTGCTTCTTACGCCGAAATGATGGAATGGGTTCTGCCGACCAATACGCGCCAGCAGTATTACGGGTTGTGCAGAGAATTCGCGGGACGGCCGGACCTGCTGCATTTTCTGCGCGGTGGAGGATGGCGCGGATTCTTTCGCAAGTATCCCGAATCCAACTTGCTGCACAAAAAAATGCTGCGGGTTTCCGCCTGTGTCGCGGCCGTACCGCCGCGACGCTCCAGCTCGGAGCACACCGCGCATGTTCAGGAAGCGCGCGACCAGCTTTTGCGTGGCCAGGGCAATGATGCTTATTGGCACGGCGTGTTTGGCGGCTTATACGCTCCCCATTTGCGTACCGAAGTGTGGCGCAACCTGGTGCGCGCCGAGACCCTGGTGGACCAGCTCACTCCTGGCGGCTCGCTGCCGCGCGTGGAATTCCTGGACTACGACGTGGATGGACACACCGAACTGCTCTTCAGCGCTCCCGAATATCAAGCGTTGCTGAAACCATCCGATGGCGCCACGATAAGCGCGTTCGATTTTCGTCCGTGTGGCGCTACGCTGATCAACTCAGTCCAAAGGAGGCCGGAGGCATATCACACCCGGCTACGCGAAGCGGCATCAGCTTCACCTCATCATGGGGCGGTTTCCATCCATGAGCAGGTGCGAGTGAAGGAACCGAATCTGGAACGATTTTTGCGTTACGACCGGTTCCCGCGGAACTCGTTCCGGCTGCTGTTCTTCGACGCTTCACGGACGTTCGGTGATTACGAGCAGCTGCAACTCAACGAGCTCAGCGGCCCGGCGGCAGGGCAATTCGAGATTCGCGATTCTTCCGCGAATTATGCCAATGTGGTCCGTGAGCAGGCCTTGCCCGACTTTGCTGCCGCTGCCGCAAGTCCGCCCCACGCAGTCATCACCAAACACTTTCTGTTTGGACCCGCCCCCCAGGGATGCGAGGTGAGCTGCGACTTTTCAGTGGAGTTGTCCGCGCCTTTGAAGGCACCGATGTGGGTCGGCGTGGAATCGGTCGTGAATCTTCTTGCGCCGACTGAGGCCAACCGGTTTTTCGAAACGTTTCACGGCAACCACAATTTGCGTTTCTCGGGAAGCTTGCCCGGCCCGATTCTGCGCATGGAAGATGGTTGGCAATGCATGAGGGTGATTCTACATGCGCCGGGAATCGACGAATTCTGGGTCGCGCCAATCGAGACGGTGTCGGAATCGGAAGGCGGGTTCGAGCGCGTGTACCAAGGTTCACAAATTCTGGCGCTGTGGCGGCCGGACCTTACCGATAAGACCGCGTTCTCGGCGCGGCTGTTGTGGCGCATTGAAGCGCTCTGATCAGAGAACCCGCAACACTCGAAGTTGACAATGCGGCGTCCTGTGTTGGGGATCGACGAGCTTGGCAGCCTTCGGGTGTTCCTCGAGATTCAGACCCACTCTTTGACAAAGCAGCTCTGCTCCCTTGTTTTCCGGATTGCCCGTTTGGACGTAGCCGCCCGTGCGGCAGACGCTACGCATGTCGAGCGGAGCAGTGAGGCCGAGCGGTTTTGATATAAGTGTGGGTCACGATTTGGGAGGAGGTTCGTCAGTGACCCGACCGCTGCTGGAGATTGGCGATCTCATCCGCTCCGCGGGAGCCGCCTTCGTCGAGCGAAACCATCCGTGGATTCGTTGGCGGCATGTCAAAGTGCTGCTGGCCATGGCGCGCTGCCGCACCGCGGCATTGGGCGGCCATCTCGATGAGTGCACGCGCTGTGCCCATCGAACCGCGATTTCCTACAACAGCTGTCGCAACCGCCATTGCCCAAAGTGCCAGATCGCCGCTCGCGAACGGTGGATTGCTGCTCGTCGCCGCGAACTTTTGCCCACCCGCTACCTGCACGTGGTCTTCACCCTGCCGCGCTACCTGGCGCCCTTGGTGCTGCACAACAAAAAAGTCCTCTACGACCTCTTGTTCCGTAGCAGTGCGGAAACCCTTCTCGAAGTGGCTCGCGACCCGCGGCACCTCGGCGCGGAGATCGGGTTTTTTAGCGTGCTGCACACGTGGAATCAAAAGCTCCAGCTCCATCCGCACCTCCATATCATCATTCCCGCCGGCGGCCTCTCGCCCGATCACACCCGCTGGGTGCCTTCTCGAGAAAACTACTTCTTGCCCAAAGCGGTGCTCCGCAAGGTCTTTCGCGGCAAGTTCGTGGCTGCTCTGCGGCGGGCTTTCCGAGACCGCCAGCTGCGCTTTCCCGAAAAGTTAAAACTGCTCTCCCAACCCAAGATCTTTGCGGCTTGGTTGCGACCCCTATTTCGGCAAGACTGGGTGGTCTACTTGAAACGTCCCTTCGGTGGTCCCGGCTATGTGCTGCACTATCTGGGCCGTTACACCCATCGCGTGGCCATCTCCAACCATCGCTTGGTCTCCTTTGCCGATGGCCAAGTGACCTTCCGCTGGCGTGACTCCACCCACCAACAGCAACTCACCGCCTTGTCGCACGATCAATTCCTGCGCCGCTTCCTTGTGCATCTGCTCCCAGAAGGCTTCGTACGCATCCGGCACTTTGGTTTCTTGGCGTGCCGGCGACGCGCCACTACCTTGCCCCTGTGCTTCCAGCTGTTAGGTGCAACCCAAGAACCAACTGACCAAGCGCAACCTTCTTCCGCTGAAGGTCCCGCGGATCTCTATCGCTGTCCCAAGTGTGGTGCACCCATGAAGGTCATCGAACGGCTCACCGCCGCCGAAATTCTATTTCGCTCTCCCCCAGGGCTCCGGCCGGCCGCATGAACCCACTCTTCGCCATCCAACACCGTCGTCCCCATCCGGACACTCTGCACCGGTCCGCTTCGCTACGAAACAAACCCACTCTCGCAGTCTCCTCTACGACAACGGTGCTGACTGTTCATCGCCCTGGCCACTTTCGGGACACGCGGCGTCCGGCGGGTATGCTCCACGACACAGCTTCGCCGCCGCTTACACCGCTTCTTATCCACAATTGAATCTGCATAGCTGCCCGCGTCCGCCGCAAACCCGGGCGGCCACCT
>DASPVD010000012.1:0-70117 GCA_035622555.1 Candidatus Eremiobacteraceae bacterium
CTTTTTTCTTCTGTAGTCTAGTGATTTTGCAGGACTTACAAAAATCAGAGAAAAGCGCAAATCGCAGTTAAAAGCGCCACCTTGCGGCATGACGTGCTGAGCATAGCACGCGAAGCGTCTGCCGCGCCAGCGGCTACGTTCAAACGGACAAATCGGAAACTGACGCACTACCGCATCTCGGGCCGTCTGTCCGCGGACATCAACAGGTAGTCACCTTTTTTGCAGTGCTTCCAAGGATTGCCGTGCCAGCTCTTTCGCCTTAGCGGCACAGTCCGGTTCGGGCAGTTGGTCCGCGGCCGCGTCCGCCGCGTGGTAATGACTCCCCGCCTGTTGTTTTCGCCCCAGCTTGGCGTTCAGATCGCCCATCATCAGTTGGTATTGCGGGTTGTGCGGATATTTTTCCGCCATCGGGGTAATGACCTCCAGCGCTTCTTCATACTTCTGATCGTAATTCAGAAGGTTAATGGCCAAATAAAACCGTCCTAAACACGGACTGATTTGCCCCTCCTGGATGCCTCGCCGCAATTGCCGAATCCCCTCCTCCTTCGTGCCCCCAGGTATGCCCATAAGAAAGCGCAGCGCTCTGGCCAGTGTGGAAAGCGTATCCACGTAATAGTTGTACAAGCCCAGACCGGTGTAAGCGTCGGTAAGGCTCGGATCCAGTTCCAATGCGGTCAGGAAATTCTGCCTGGCGCGAACGCCGGCCCGTGCGGTCGCCCGGTATTCCGATCGCATGGCATACAAGCGCGCGGCCAGGCCATCGGCCATGGCGGCATAAAGATGCATTTCCCCGCTGTTGCGTTCTCGCAGCTTCGCTTCGGCTAGCGCATACGCTTTGCTGGTCAACTCCAAATAGTGTTGATCTCCGGGCGCCTTCTCGTGGTGTCGCGCCATGCTCATCCCATATTTGAATTCGGCGGAGTCGCACCAGATCTTCCACCACTCCGCCTCTGCGTCCAGCAAGTATCCCAGTGGATCGTCGGGCGCTTGTGCCTCTAACTGCCGGGCTTCCACCACTGCCAAATCCCGGCGACCGGAATAAATGTGATCGAGGATCGTAGAAATGTTAGGGGGCAAAGTCAGCTTGGAGGCCGGCTCTGCCAGCCCGCCCGCCGAAGCCGCCAGGAACACCCATACCGTTGCGAGCCACCGTAAGATTCGAACCATAGATTCTGCCGGACAAGGACTCCGGCGCGGCAAACCTTCCTGCGGTCGAGTTTAAGCTGTTCCGCCGCGCTGGCCAAAACCTGCGTCGCTGAGCGTGTCGTGTTGTGTCAGACAATCCCACCGCACCTGCCGTTAGGTTCGCGCCGCTTCCTTTGTTATTCTCCCTTCAGGTCATGGGCGATCCTGTCCGAGTCGAGAACACTGCCACAACGCAAGCACAACTGGAGCGCGGCCTCGGCCTGAAAGAGGCAGTTGCGCTCAACATGATCGAAATTGTCGGTATCGGCCCCTTTGTGGTCAGCTCACTGGTGATCAAGGCCATGGGCGGACCGCAGGCGCTCATCGCCTGGCTGGCTGGCGCGCTCTTGGCCACTCTCGACGGCTTCGTTTGGGCCGAACTTGGCGCCGCCATGCCCAGAGCCGGTGGCTCGTACGTCTTTTTGCGGGAAGCCTATGGCCCACAAAAATGGGGCCGCCTGATGTCCTTCCTGTTCGTTTGGCAAACCTTGATCCAAGCCCCGCTTTCAGTCGCTTCTGCGGCCATCGGCTTTTCCGATTACGCGAAGTTCATCTACCCGTTCAACTGGTGGCAATCCAAAATCATCGCCGGCGCGTTAGTCGTTTTCCTGGTGATTCTGCTCTATCGCCGCATCACCACCATCGGCAAAATCTCCGTGCTTCTGTGGGCTGGAGTGGTCGGCACCATGCTTTGGCTCATTTGGGGTGGCATCCGCCACTTCGACGCAAAAATCGCTTTCGATTTCCCTCCCGGCGCTTTCCAGCTGTCTTCGGTGTGGTTCGCCGGCTTGGGAGCGGCCATGGTCAGCACCATTTACAGCTATTTCGGCTACTACAACATCTGCAACCTGGGCGGGGAAATCCGCGATCCCGAAAGAAACATTCCTCGAGGCATTTTCCTTTCGATCCTGGGCATCACGGCCTTGTACCTGGCCATGCAGACCAGCATCCTGGGCGTGATTCCCTGGCGCGAGGCGCAAAATACGCCTTTTCTGGCGAGCTTATTCGTTCAACGCTTGTATGGAGCCGGCGCGGCGCACGTGGTCACGGCGATGGTTCTATGGATCGCCTTGGCCAGCGTTTTCTCCGTCCTTCTCGGCTATTCCCGGGTGCCGTACTCTGCGGCACTCGATGGCAATTTTCTTCCGGTGTTTGCGCGCGTTCATCCCACCAAGCATTTCCCCCACGTTTCCTTGCTGTTTCTAGGCGCTCTTTCTTTTGCCTTCAGCCTCACCTTGCGATTGCGCACGGTCATCGCTGCCATTTTAGCGATGCGTTTGCTGGTGCAATTCATTGGCCAGGCCGTGGGCGTCGTCCTCCTGCGAAAACGTTGGGGCGTAGAGAGACTGCCCTTCAAGATGTGGCTCTATCCCGCACCCGCGGCCCTGACCGCCATCGCTTGGGCCTGGCTTTTCTGGCAAACCGGCCCGATTCGCAAGTGGGGCCTTCTGGAAGTCGCCCTGGGCATCATCGCGTTTTTGGTTTGGACCAGGGAAATGCGACAATGGCCATTCGCTCCGCCGGCGGAGCGGCAATCCGTCGGGGAATAGCGGGCAGTATGGCGAGTTAGTGAGCTACGGCGGAGGCACAGTCTTCGCGGTGCCAAGCAACTTCGGAGGATACGTGCGATTTTCGCGGTTTCTGCTGACACGGACAGCTTTCGCGATCTTCATTTCCGTTCCCGCCTTCGCACAATTTCCTCCGGCACCCGGAACTGGCCCCGGCTTGCCCGAAACCGTCGAAGCCATCGACCGCGCTCGCGTGGTCACCCGCATTCTCTACGTCACCGCGCATCCCGACGATGAATCCGCCGCCGTGCTCACCTATCTCGCGCGCGGCCTTCATGCTGATGTGGCTCTCCTCTCCGTTACCCGCGGCGAAGGCGGCCAAAACGCGCTGGGCCCGGAACAGGCCCCGCAACTCGGCCTGATCCGCACACAGGAACTTCTGGCGGCTACGCGTGGCTACGGAGTCAAACTTTATTTCACGCGTGCCCGCGACTTCGGCTTCTCCAAAACTCCCGAAGAAAGCGAAAAAATTTGGGGTGACCAGGTTCTCGATGACATGGTCCGCGTGATTCGTACTTTCCGGCCCGACATCGTCATCAATCATTGGGGCGGCGTCCACACCGGCCACGGTCATCATCAGGCCACGGGGATCCTCACGCCTAAAGCGGTCGCTCTGGCGGCGGACCGGTCCTATAAGCTCGCCTCTTCCGGAGCGGGCGGCGTGACATCGCCCGATGAGGCTCCGTGGAAAACCACGCTGGTTGTGCATCTGGACCGCAGCGACACTCCTAAAGGTTATATTGTGCCGCTCGAGGACATTTCTGCACTGTATGGCAAGAGTTGGCGGGAAATTGGTCTCGACGCCTTCGTGAACCACTACACCCAGGGGATCGCGGGATTTTTGAATTCGCCATTCCTGCGGCGGCCCATTGGGCTGGTTTCGGACAACGGCAGCGCCATCGATCCCGCGCAATTGGCTGAACCTCTCACCACGCTCTTTCCGGGCTGCAAAGCGTTCGATGACGCTTCCGACGCCCTTGGCAAGGCTCGTGAAGCTGCTCTGCGCCAGGATTTCCCCGGCGCCGCAAATCAGCTAGCGCGCGCTGCCAACGACTTCAATGATTGGACGGGCAAGTGCGGTTATGCCATCAGCCTTTCGAATCCTGCACAGTTGCAGTTTGTAGACTCCGTCGCGCTTAGCAGGTTCCGTGTCGAGCGTGCGCTGAGCCTGGCGGCCGGACTGCATTTAACGGCTGAGGCAGATGCCAGCAACCTTGCGCCCGGAAACACGATTCATGTTTCCACGCACACTTCCTGCCGCCAGCAGATTGACTGCAATCTCTCGCCAATCTCTTTGGACCTGCCGTCCATCTGGCAACAGACCGCCGTAGAAGGGGACACCGCAAAGGGCTATCAGTTCACGGTATTACTGGCTCCTAAGCCCAATACAAACCCCCGCACTTACACTTATCCGGACGCCGTTCGACAAGATCATTTCTTGGCCCTTCTTCCTGAACCTCCTCCGCTGCTCACCGCGCACGAAGACGTCACCGTTGCCGGGCACAAAATGACACTGGCTGAGCCAGTCACGCATGTCGAAGCCACCTCCACCGCTGTCGCTCGCGTTCCTCTTCGCATCGTGCCCGAGTACACGGTCTCTGTGGATCCCAAGCAATTGATCGAAGTCCTGGCCGCGCCCCACAAACCTTTCGACATTTTTCTGCGAGTGCACTCCTATTCCACGAAGCCTAACGCCATCTCCGTCGGCCTGGATGTCCCCGATGGGCTCACTGCCAGCGCTCCCGTCGCGCTCACGTTTAACGGGGCCGGCGACCAATACGCGAAACTCACCGTCACCCCGCCCGCAAGGCTCGATCCTGGCAACTTCAGCATCACGGCTTACGCCATGTGCGATGGACAAAAGTTCTCCACTTCTCTCGAGCCTCTTCCCTCGATGCCCACAATCCTTTGGAGCGAGCCGGCGCAAACAATCGTCCACGCTTTCGACATCAACGTTCCAGCTAATTTGCACGTTGGCTACATTTCCGCGGAAGGCGAGCCCATTCCCGACGCGCTCCGCCGTCTTGGCATCAATGTGGAAATGCTGGACACAGCCGCGCTGGCCTTTGGTGATCTTCTGAAGTACGACGCCATCGTCGTTGGCGTGCGTGCCTATGAGCTCCGCCCCGAGCTGGCCGGCGCCAACAAGCGCCTGCTCGACTACGTTTCCAACGGCGGTACTTTAATCGTCCAATACAATCGCGATTTTGTCTGGGACCGCCTTCTCCCTGCTCCCTACTCCGCCAAAATCGGTACTCCTACCCCGCGCATCACCGACGAAACCGCCGAAGTGAAGTTCCTCAAGCCGGATGACCCGCTGCTCAATGAACCCAATAAAATTACCGAAGCCGATTTCCTGAATTGGGTTCAGGAACGCGGGCTGTATTTCTGGAGCGATTTCGATTCGCGCTATACCGCGCTGCTCTCGATGCACGACCCCGGGGAAAAAGACCTGAACGGCGGCCTGGTTTACACCAAATATGGCAAGGGCGTGTACATTTACACCGGCTTGGCTTTCTTCCGCGAATTGCCTGAAGGCATTCCGGGCGCCTACCGGCTGTTCGTCAATCTTCTGTGCGTGTCCAGCTCGAAAAAATGATTCAACTTTCTGACCACGGTGATCGTAGGCTCGGGCCATGCACGTTCGGCCCTCTGCCTTTCACGGCACATCGCGCTGCTGAAATCTCCACACTGCGCTATCCTCGTTGCTGTCCTTAATGTTTCCATTCTGGGGCACTGTTCTCTGGTGAGGATTGGGCGCCCAATTTATTGCAGGAGTGTTTGGTATGAACATGCAGCGCGACGCAGTGAAGACCAGCCATCGCCTCGAGCGGTTCGTTGGCGTCATTGTCTTTCTGACCGTTTGCCTGGCCTGCGCCTCCTCCGCTGCGGCCCAAAAGAAGAAGAAAAATCAAGACGATACTCCGCCCACTCCTCCTCCCAGCATCATGTCCTCCGCTCCGGACGAAACCAAAATCGATTTCCTGATTGGAGAGTTTCTTGGCGCTTGGCAACTCGGTGACGTCGAGAAAATGCACAAGGACCTGGCGGACGATATTTCCGTGGTGGCTGGAACCTGGACTCCTCCCGCGGTCGGTTGGCCTAGCTATCTGGCCGCTTATCAGACGCAACGCGCGCGCATGCAACAGGTGCGCATGGATCGCAGCAATACGCTGATTCGCATAGCCCCATCGGGCCTGTTTGCTTGGGCCTGTTATCAGTGGGATTTCAGCGCTCTGGTCGACGGCGCCCCAATGGCCGCCGAGGGGCAGACTACTTTAGTTCTCGAGAAAAAGAATGACAACTGGGTGATCGTGCACAATCACACTTCACTCGTTCAGGCTTCTCAACCGAGTGTCCCCGCGAATCCCGCTCCGCAGCCCGCGGCATCCGCAACCCCTACCCCCAGATAGGAAAGGGCCGACCCTGCTGCCGCTTTTTAGAAATTCTTCAAGCCCTGATACACAAAGATCCCGGCGATCAACAACAGCAGCACGCCTGAAGTGATGCCGCTGGTCAGAATCGGCCGGGAAAGCATGTTGATCCTCTTGATCAATTCTTGCTGCTCGCTGGCCATGTGTGATTCGGCAGCATCAATGAAGATCTGGTCATCTTCGTGGCTGGAAAGCACGCTGCGCCAAGCAATCAGGATCAGGAAAATGGCGGTGACAACACCCCAGGCGATCAGCAGATACAGCAGTGGTCCCTCAAACACAGATCCAAACGATGACTCCATAGCAACCTCCCGTTGGAACCGGTCCTCGGCACCTGCCCTGCGGCGGCAGGTATACTCCCTGGGCGGAGTATAGCACTGTGCTCCAGGATTACTAGGGGGGTGCTATTGCCGAAACAGTACCGAAGTCAGCGGGTAAGATTCACTGGATCAACTGTTAGCGCTCGACGGCCGCCACTACAGTTTCCTCACTGGCACGATCTCCTGCATGTCATCTTCGGGCCGGCAAAGTAGACCAAATCAGTCCTGTTTGCGCTTCCTCAACTCGGTGTCCGTACGTGTCCATCGGTCATTGACTCCCACTCGGCTCAGTCTTACTATCGCCCTCGGGTGCGCTCCAACCTGAAGTCTTCCCTCTTCTTCAGACAGGAGTACCAACATGCAACTCCGTCCCTTACCGTTCCTCGCAATCGCGTTTTCCATTCTGGTTTTCGCTTGCGGCGCTCCGCAGACCGCCCTGGACGTCAGGCATTTTGCGGACGCCAAAAACAATATCATCGCTTCTGATTTCAAGGCTGCGCTGGAAAATCTCGAGAGCACCATCAAGACCACGAAAGACGACGCGCTTCGCCAGCAGGCCTTAGTGCTTCACGTCGCGCTGGTGACCGCCCTTGCGGACGCCGACCAGCAAATGGCCGAAGCGTTTCATGCCGGCGCAAAACAGCCTGCCGCTCACGCACAAGGCTCGTTCTACAAGATGCGTTCCGACTATAACAATGCCGCTCGCACCTACCTGATGGATGCCATGCAATCGGTTATGGACGAGCGGTCCAAACTGGGCGCCAATCCCATTGTGATCGAGGTGCCTTTTCCGGGCTTCACGGGTACCGAGAATCCCGCGTTGGCCAAAATCAAAGACGGCGTTCCTGTTTCCGACAGCGAGCGCCTGAACGCGGAACTCCAACTGGACCGCAATTGCCTGGCCGGTATTCTCACTGCTCTTGCGGGCGCCGATCAGGATCTCAACAAAGGTCGCCAATTGTACGAGGCTGGCAAGGTCCCCGTCGATTCACGCGTCTATCTGGTGGCCTTCAGCGACGCGTTCCTCCGCGTCGGCGCTATGTTCGACTACAAGAACCTCAACGACCCTGACAAGTTCCGCATCGTCAACCAGGTTGTTCGCGGCAATCTTGATTCCGCGAGCAAATTGCTCCAGGCCAAACCCGATAAGGATTTGGAAACTCGCGTAAAGAAAATGCAGGACGACTGCGACAAGTGCCTGAAGCGCCTTGGCGCATAAACCGGCCTACAGTCTCTGAGTTCCATTCGTTTCGCGCCCGCCTCGAGGACGAATCGCTCGCTTTAGTGTGTCTTCCTCTGCACCCACCGTTACGTGCACACAAAATCCCAATTCTTTTTGCACGCTGCGAAAGCTGCGACCTCGCGGAGCTGCGCCAAGGAACTTTTCGATAAGAACAGTTTAATCTCCTGCCCGGTGCCAGTTCTGGCAGTCCAGTTCTGATAGTGACGGTAGTCCTTGAATCAATGAGGGATTCACAGCTGCGTTATCCCAACCTCAGAATGCAGTGTCCCCGCCGGTGCTTTCTGTCCTCAGGTACCTCAACTCGACGGGAGATCTCTGCTCATGAGGACGTGGAAAATTGCCGGCGTGGTTGCGCTCGCCGGAAGGTTGCACAGACTTATTTTTTGCGCTATCGGTGTTTCGCTGATGCTGTCGCTAGCGTTTGCGCCGCCCAGTTCAGCCAACGAGCCATCCGCGCAGGATCTTGTTTCCGGTTACGCCATCCAGAACGGCACGCGCGCCGCTCCCGGCCACTTTATCCAACCGAACATCAATGCAGGCTTGCCGTATATGCAGGCCGAAAATGCCGGCTGGGGCTTCGGGGTTGAATATGAGCATGACTGGGGTGTCCACGGCATGCTCCTCGACTACGATCGCACGCCTACCGACTCCCAACTCGTGCTCCGCGGCGCTCACGTGGACTGGTCCAAGGCCAACAACTGGCACGGCTTCCAATCTTCCGGACCCAACGAAGAAAACAGCCGCTGGCCTCTCACTCGCCATGAGTTTAACGTTCTGCACTCGGCGCGGGTTTATCGGAGCCCACGCTTAGAGATTCGCATTTTGGCTGGACCCTCCTTTATCGTGCTGGCCAGCGAGCCCGGATTGTCAGGACTCGACCGGCAAATCGCCGCAACGCTAGGGGCGAGGATCTCCCGCAACATCGGTAAGCGGTGGACCTGGAAAGGAGAAATCCTCGGCCAGGGGTTGAAAAACAGCGATTTCGCCGACGTCACTTACCGGTCGAGCTGGACTTGCGCTTATGAACTACGGACCGGCATCACCTGGCGCCTGCGCTGAAACAGAGGGTTTCTGTGAAGAAATGGCTGATTTGGCAAAGAGAATCTGCATGGCTGTGGCGGCCTGTAGCGCAGTTCCGCTGATAAATCCTGCGTCTAGCCTGGAGTTGCAGGCGCAATCTGCGCTCAGGAAAGGCTTGATGCGGCTCTGATCGTGTTTCTCGTGAGTCAGTTTGCGACGCGGGCAACATGCAACCCACTGTACGCATCCCTGTGTTCAGTCCCCTGAAGTATTGGGTCTAGATCGGTCAGTGGAGATTGTCCATGCCCCGAATCTGCCTCTGCCTGTCGGTGTTGTTGTGTCTCTCATCATTTGCCAGTGCGCAAAAGAAATCCTCTACAACCCAGCCAGGAACGCCTGATGAAGCGGCCCCTGCCCCTCCGGCCGAGGCGCGCGCTTCTGTTTCGGACGGCTCCGAAAAGCTTCCGGTGCGGCGTGTGGTGCTGTACAAGAACGGTGTCGGTTACTTCGAACATTTGGGGCGGGTCAGTGGTAGTCAGGATGTGCACATCGACTTCACCAGTGAGCAGCTCAACGATGTTCTGAAATCCCTTACCGTTCTCGATCTTTCTGGCGGCCGCATCACGGCTGTGGACTACAATTCGGAAGCTCCCCTGGCCCGCCGCCTTGCGACCCTGCGTCTCGCGCTGGGAGAAAGGCCCTCACAATCCGAATTTCTCGCCGCTCTCCGGGGCGCGCGCATCGAGGTGCGTAGTGGAACCGCCGGTCCAATCATCGGCAAGCTTCTGAGCGTGGAGCGCAAGACCCGTTCGAGCACGACGCTCACCATCGAGACCGACGAAATCTCGTTGATCACGGACTCCGGAGAGGTGCGTTCTGTCGATCTCAATCCCTCCACATCGGTGCGTATTCTCGAACACGATCTGCAGGTTGAAGTGAACCGCTATCTTGGTCTGGTCGCCGCTGCTCGCGAACAGGACGTGCGCCGCATGAGCATTTCCACGACCGGCTCCGGCGAACGCAACCTCTACGTCAGCTACATCAGCGAGGTGCCCATCTGGAAAACCACCTATCGCATCGTTCTCCCCACAAGACCTGACAAAAAACCTCTCTTGCAGGGCTGGGCTGTTGTCGACAACACCGTGGGCGAGGATTGGAATGACGTCGAGCTTTCGCTCGTCGCCGGCGCTCCGCATTCGTTTATCCAGCAACTCTCGGAGCCCTATTACGGCCGTCGCCCCGTGGTGGCGCTGCCCCAGAATGTCCAGCTTGCGCCGCAAACCCACGCTGCAACCCTGCTGGGCGGGAATGGGCGTTTGGCCGGACAGGTGACCGATCCTAGCGGGGCGGTTGTTAGTGGAACTTCGGTGATGCTTCTAGATGAAAGTGGGAATCCCGTCGCAAATACATTCACCGACAGCGCAGGCAACTATTCGTTTTCTGGGCTGCCCATTGGAAACTACCGCTTGGAGTTGGACAAAACCGGGTTTCGCAGGATCCTGGTCTCGCAACTGAACGTCTCGCCGGGTGAAAATCAAATGAACGCCAATCTGCAAATCGGTAGTACCGCCGAAACCGTCGAGGTGACCAGCTCCGCGGCAGGTTCTGCGAGTACCCAATCGTCTGAAATGGCTTCAAACGCTATCGCGCTTCCCGGTGTTGCCAACCGTCCGCGTATAGCCTCGGGTAGTGGCGCCGGAGTAGGGCCAGGCGAGGGCGGGGGCGTAGGTGGCGGGAGTTTCCGCGCTGGCGCGTCCGGAGTTCCCGCAAATTCCTATCTCGAAGCGGCTCGCGAATTATCCGGTTCTGCCGCTAATGGCCAGGATCTGGGCGACCTTTTTGATTACAAGCTCAAAGATCGCGTCACTTTGAAGAAAAATCAATCCGCTCTGGTGCCCATTGTACAGACCGACATAGTAGCCGAGAAGGTTTCTCTGTGGAACGGCACAGCCCGTTCCGGACGGCCCCTTCGTGCGTTGTGGCTTACCAACACCAGTCCACTCACTCTGGATGGCGGCAGTTTCAGCGTGCTTGAAAACGAAGTCTTCGCCGGAGAGGGCCTGACCGACCCAATCAAGCCAGGCGAGCGCCGCCTTCTCTCCTACGCCACGGATCTGGCCTTGCTTGTGGAAGCGCGAAAGTCGGGTGATCCTCAGCACGTCACGCGGGTGAAGATCGCCAAAGGCGTGATGACCCAAACCAGCGAAATTCGCGAACGCACCGTGTACACGGTCCGCAATCAGGACGATTCCGCGTGCGTGTTGGTGATTGAACAGCCGGCTCGGCCCGACGCCTCCCTCGCGAAACGCTCGAAGGAGCCGGAGGAGCGCGCTCCAGGCGTTTACCGCTTCAAGATCGAGGTTCCGGCAAAGGCTAGCGCCTCGCTTCCCGTGGAAGAAGTGCGGGTGCTGCAGAGCAATTTCCGCCTGGCTGATTTGGATGATTCGCAAATCGCGGTATTCTCGAAGAACGGCACGATCACCCCGGACATGGCGCAGGCCTTGCAGAAAATTGCCGCGCAAAAGGCCGTGCTCAGCAAACTCGAACAGGATATGGAGGACCGGCAAAAGGACATCGATCGAATTGTTGCCGATCAGGCCCGTTTGCGGGAAAACATGAAAGCCTTAAGGGGAAGCGCTGAAGAAAAGGCGCTTTTGCAGCGCTACACCGGAGAACTGGACCAGCAAGAAACCCAACTCACTTCCCTGCGCAAAACTATTCAAGATACGGAAGCGCAACGCGATAAAGCCAACGATCAACTGCAGGACATGATTGAGAACGTTCAGCTCGAATCCACCATGTAGTCGCGGCCACAGCGCCCGCTAACTCCGTCTCTTATCTTTGTGTTGATGAAACAACTCCGCGCTGGCCACTTCGTACAGGTCACCGGCCATGCGGAACGCCTTTAACGGAGAAAATCTTCCAGCTGGATGCGCGAGCCGGTTTTATCGTCGCGATACTTCACGATCACCGCGCATTGCAAAGACAGCCCCCATTTCGCTCCCACAGGAACCGCTACCGCGCGGGAGCCGGGAACCACTACCGCATTTTCAGGAATGATCAGCGGCTGCTCCTGATTCGCCGCATAAACCGCATCGCGCATGATGTCATACACCGGGATAGACCGGTTGAGCAGCGTGCCGGTCCCCAGCACGGCCCCTTTCTTCACCACCGTTCCTTCGTACACGCCGGAATTTCCGCCAATCATCACGTCGTCTTCAATAATCACAGGCAGCGCACCCACCGGTTCGAGCACTCCACCAATTTGCGCCGCCGCGGACAGGTGACAATTGCGGCCGATCTGCGCGCACGAGCCAACCAACGCGTGCGAATCGATCATCGTGCCTTCATCCACGTATGCCCCGACATTCACAAACATCGGAGGCATGCAAATCACCCCGCGCGCGACGTACGCTCCATCGCGAATGCTCGAGCCCCCGGGCACAATGCGCACCCCATCGTTCAGTGACAGCGTGCGCACTGGATACGTCGACTTGTCGTAGAAGGGCTGGCGGCGCGCGTCGATGGACATGTCCACGATGGCGCCCATGCGGAAGCCCAGCAGGATGCCCATCTTCACCCACGGATTCACACGCCAACCCGTGGCACAATCCGCATCGGGTTCGGCCGCGCGAATTTCACCGGAATTCAAGCCCGCTTTAAATGTGGCGAACAGCTCGAAATGCTCGGCGCGATAAGATTCCGGCGGCGCATCGAACAGCTCTTCAATTTGAGATTGCAGCATGAACCTTCTCGACCAGCTTCAGCGACTCCAGAACGGCTACGATCTTCGCGCGATTTTCCGGCTTCGGCGGCACTAACGGCAGTCGCCAGCACGCCTCCAGCAGACCCATTTCCGCCATAGCCGCCTTCACCGGGATGGGGTTCGACTCCACGAAATTGATTTCCATCAACGGGTGGTAACGGCGGTGAATCTCCAATGCTCCAGCGAAATCGCCGCACAATGCCAATTGCGTCAGGCGCTTCATCCCCGCCGGAATTTCGTTGGACGCAACCGAAATGACGCCCCGCCCGCCAAGGGCCAGCAACGGCAAAGTAAGCGCGTCATCGCCCGAAAGCACCAGAAATTCCTCCGGTACGCTGTTCAGAATCGCGGCCATTTGGGTCATATTGCCGGAAGCTTCCTTGATCCCCGCGATGTTGGGAAGCTGCGCGAGCCGCTGCACGGTGGCGGGCTCGATGTTCACGCCAGTGCGCCCGGGAACATTGTAGAGGATGATCGGAAGATCCACGGCCGCCGCGATAGCCTTAAAGTGTTGGCAAAGTCCCTCTTGTGTGGGCTTATTGTAATACGGCGTGACCGACAGAATACCGCTGACGTCCAGCTTGGCCAATTCGCGCGCGCGCTCGATGACCTCGCAGGTGTTGTAGCCGCCCGCGCCGGCCAACACCGGCACCGTGCCTTTGGCCACTTCCACGGTGATCTCCACAACGCGGCAGCGCTCTTCCTCCGTAAGCGTTGGACTCTCGCCGGTGGTGCCGCAGGGAACCAGGAAGTCGATGCCCGCAGCGATCTGCCGCTTGACCAGCGCGCGCAGCCTTGGTTCATCCAGCGAACCATCCCGCCGAAATGGTGTGACCAGCGCCGTTCCTGTTCCCGTAAACATGTGTTGCTCCTTTGTAGTGCTTTGCGACCGTCACTCGCATTGGCTAACCCACAGAAGAACTGCCGTCAACCGCCCGCCACGACTTCCGGCCGCAATTCGCTTAAGATTTCGCGAAACTCGTATACCCCCTGCTTGCCCACGATCCAGCGCGCCGCTTGCAGCGCTCCCCGCGCAAATCCATCGCGGCTGCGAGCCGTGTGGCGCAGCGTGATGGTGTCAGCCGCCGAATCGAACCCAATTTCGTGTGTGCCGATGTGCGCCCCGGCGCGATTGGCGCTGAGTGTCAGCGGACCGCTGAAACCGGCCGCGCGCATCTCCGCCGCCAACTTCTTCAGCGTGCCCGAGAGCGCGTCTTTTTTCGTGGAGTGATGAATCTCCCAGCCCCAAGCTTCGTATTCGGGATGTTGCGTGAAAAGCGCGGCGGCCTGCGACACAATTTCCGCAAACAGGTTCACGCCCACCGAAAAGTTGGCGCTGAACACCAGGGCGGAATGTGCTTTCGCGACGGCCTCGCGAATGGCCGGCAGATCGTCGTACCAACCCGTGGTGCCGCACACGGTGTTTAGTCCCAAACCCGCCAGACGCCGCAGATTTTCGGGCGCTGCGGTGGGCGTAGTGAACTCGATGGCCACTTCGGCGCCCTGCAAAGCAGCTCGCGAAAGCTCGCCGATGGTAGAACGCGAAAATGTCGCGCGAATGTCAAAACCATATTCGGGCGCTAGTTCGCGCACCAGCCGCCCCATCTTGCCGAGCCCGACAATCGCCAGAGGAATGCTCATGCCGCGCTTTCTCCCGTGGTCAGCAGTTGCCTCACCATTTGCGCGTAAATCCCGACCGCGTCCGCCAATTCCTTTTTATCGATGCGCTCCTCGGAAGTGTGTGCGTCGTGAATGCTGCCCGGACCCAGCAAAAATGGTTGGCCCCAAGCCCCTTCAAACGCAGGAATATCCGTGGTGTACGCGACTACCGTCGTGGGCAGGCCCTCCAGCCGGCCCAGATGCACCGCTGGCGTGTAGAGAACCTCACGCGCTTCCACATTGTGCTTGCCCACAACCTTTCCAACCGCCGCGCGCAGCGGGTCCACATCGCCAACCAACCGAAACATCAATTCCGCATGTGCTTCGTCCGCGACCACATTCGGCGCTCGTCCGCCGCGGATCGTTCCCACATTCAATGTGCATGGACCGAGAATGGGGTCCGAGGGCAAGGGGATTTCCCGAATGTCCCGAAGCGCATCGAGAAGAGCATGGATGGCCGAGTGGCCGAGTTCCGGATACGCGGAGTGGGCCAACTTTCCGCGCGCAATGATTTCATAGCGCAGCGCTCCTTTTGAGCCGAGCGCCAGCCGGTTCTGCGTTGGTTCGCCGTTGATCAGGAATCGCGAACCGCGGGGGGAACTTGCAGCGGCTTGGGCGCCGGCGCTGTCGCGTTCTTCGCCAACCACAAACAGAAGCGCAAAATTGCGGGTCCCACTCTGAAGCAGCGATTCGGAACATGCCACCATGGCCGCAATGATCCCCTTGGCATCGCACGCACCCCGGCCGCGAATGTGCGTGGTGTCTTCGCTGGAGGAAAAATAGGGGGGAACCGTGTCCATGTGGGTGGAAAGCGTGACCACCGGTGCGCCGAAAGTCAGTAACAAATTGTCGCGATTCGGCGCAGCGTTGATGCGTTCCAGGCAACCTTGGTGCTGCGACGCGAGCTGCGATAAACGCGCGAACAGGAAGTCCACCACAGGTTTTTCCTTGCCCGTGGTGGAGTCCAGGTCAACCAGAGCGCGCGTCAATGCGAAACAGTCCATAAATCCTGGCCTTGCGAAATTGAGAAGAGCGAAGCGAAAGGAAGGTCCGCGCGATGCGCAGAAAGCTGCCTCTCGATAGCGCTCCATCGCGGAGCCAGACTCCACGATGACAGTGGACCGGCCTTAGACCGGAACACCAACCACACCGGGTTCAGCACTCGTTGTGGTTTCGGCGGCGAATCAGCAAAACGTCGCTGACCTGACCTTCGGGCCGGACCCCTTTCGCCAAGCACCCGACGCTGATCGGGGGAAAAGCTCGGCTACTCATGGCCGCCGCACCTCTACCAAGGTTCTCTCAACTTAGAGGAAAAACCGCGATGTGTCAACGAACGAATGGCCAATGAACAACGTTTCACGTAAGGCCGCCGGCTTGTGTAGCGCCGAGCTTTAGCTCGGCATGCCGTCCTGAAGGGCGGCCCTACAAGTCGCAGTATTTCAGACGCACCACAGTAGCAAGTGGTCGTGTCGCTCGCGTAAAGCAAAAAAAGACCCCGAGGAAAAATCCCCGGGGCCCTTTTGCCTCTGAGCAAGATTAGAATTCGTAGCGCAACGCAAGCTGCACGATGCGCGGATTGGTGAGTGTCCCGCTATAGTTGCCGAAAGTGGCGGAGTTGCCGTTTGCCAGGCTGCCACCTATGGTCCCGTTGAACCCGTTGAGCGACTGCACGTCGAAACGGACCGAGTTGGTGACGTTAAACACCTCGAAACGGAATTGCAGGCTTTGCGCTTCACTCCAAGGCATCGTCCAGCGCTTGGCCAGGCCCAGGTCTACGCCAAAGAAACCGGGACCACGCAGATTGTTACGGAGCCCGGTTTCGCCGGGGAACGCATAGCCAAAGTCCAGATACGTGTTAGCTCCGGTGCTGAACAGATTCGGAGCGGTATTGCCGACGCCATTGTTGTTCGGGCCGGTGTAATACGTTCCTGTGGTAACGGGCTGGACCTGATCCGCGTGACCTTCCAGTTGGTAGTTGGTGGGATACTGGCCGCCGTTGTCGACGGTAATGGGAAAGCCGCTGGTCCAGCGGGCCAATCCGGACAATTGCCAGCCGCCGATAAGGGCGTCGCCCACACGATTGATGTCGTGGGCGATCCACTTGCCCCGTCCAAAGGGCAGTTCCCAGATGAAGTTGGTGTTGAATTGGTGCCGCAGGTCAAAATCGGAGTCAGCCCGGCCCGCGGAGGGATCCCAAGCATTAATGATGGCGCCACCCAGACCACCCCATGCCCCGACGCGCTCGGCATCGGAAGCGATGTCGATGGACTTTCCGTACGTGTAGTTGAAATCAAACTGAATGCCGTGAACCATCTTGTGCTGAAGCGTGATTTCCAAGGCATTGTAGTTCGCGTTGGTGATCGTTCGCAGCGCATACAGCGAGGTGTACTGCGGGCTGTAGAAAACGTTCGGGCCAGTGTAGCCGCCCAAGGAGAAGAAATAATTAGCCGGTCCAGTCGCTGTGGCGTTCGGAACACCGTTGACGTCCATCTCCTCGATCGAGAGCGATTCGTTCAGGCTGTTGGCGCAGAGCAGATCGAAGGCCAGCACGACCGGGTTGGCCGTAGCACCTAGCGCGTTTGGCTGGTTGGGATTAACGCACGTACCGTATGGGCTATTCGCCCCTATCGCGTAGGCGCCTCCTCCCGCAGGTTGAATAATGTCCGTCCAATACTGTTGGACGTTCTTCGGAACCATACTGGGAGTGAACTGATTGGTGTCTACGCCGCTGCGGTACACCTTAGCCATCGCGGTAGCCGCAGTGAAGTAATCGATTCCGGCTTTTTTGTCGAACGGGTCCAAGGGCATGGCCAAATCGTCTTGAGCTAACAGACGATGAGAGAGCCTGCCGACGTATGCGGTTTGTAGTGAAAATCCATGTCCTAAGTCGCGCTGGAATGACAGATCCAGTGTGTAGGCGTACGGGGTCTTGATATGGCTGTCCAAACCCCAGGTAATCTGCTCGCTGCCTGGCGCCGGGTTGCTGGGATAGGGCGCGGGGTAATTGACCGGGGGAGAAGGCGTGAAGATGGGGTAGCCGTTGGGATACTGCGAAGTAGGACAGTTGTCGTATTGGGGAATCACGTTCATGCTGCTGACGCGTGGCGAGCAGTAGGAGGTCTCCAATCCCGCGGCGTTGGGAATGGTGGAAGACAAACCGAACGCGCCGTTCTGGTCGAAAGTGTCCAGCAAACCCTCACCGATGCGGTCATAGACGATGCCGAATCCGGCACGAAGGCTGCTCTTGCCGGCTCCCCCAAACACATTCTGCAGGATGCCGGAGTCGTAACCTGGAGACCAAGCCAAGGCTACACGTGGGCCCAAATCATGGTAATCCCAATTGTAATAGCCGGTTTTGCCGCCGTTGGCTGGCCCGGACCAATCGAAGGCGATGGGCGGGGCATCAATCGAGGGGACGCCATTGTTCATGCCTTGTCCGCGATTGTTAAACCAAGTGTTCAGGCTTTCGGTTGGCGTGACTTCGAGTCCGTTGGTCTCCCAAGGTGGTGAGAACAGGGAGTAGCGCAAACCGAGGGTGAGAGTAAGGTTGGGTTTTACTTTCCAGGAATCCTGGGCGTACATCTCATAGCCATCTTCGGCATAATGCCGAACCACCGGGGCGCCCTGCGCGAGCGTGCCGCCATTTCGGTCATAATTGTATTGGGCGTTGACTTCCACGGCCATGCCAAACAGCGCGGTGACCGCATTGTCGTAGTTGGTGCCAAATCCTTCAAAATTGACCTCCGGGTATCCGGCGCTCACCGGATTCAGCGGCGACGAACGACCAGCCAAGCCCGAGGTGTTCAGCCATTGCGCGTTCATGAAGCTGCTGCTGAACGAACTCGTAGTAGTTGAAGTGGGATTGCGAATGATCGAGGTCTGAAATCCAAACTGCAAACTGTGTCTGCCGCGCGTCCAGGTCAGGTCGTCCCAAAAGCTGTTAATGGGCCGTTGGAACTCACTGGAGTAATAAATTCCCTGATCGATGCCACGAATGAAGTTCCAGGGTTGGTTACTGTCACCTATCGTACCGACGCTTTCCCGGATATAACCGTATCGAAAGCTGTTAACGACCGAACTGCTCAATACGGAGCTGTAGTTGGCGATGAGGCCTTTGTTGTAGTTGACAATGGTTTGCTCGGGACGATCACCAGGGAGGAACGGCGCCATGGCCCAATTTTCATTGGCTAATGCGCCGCTCAGCGAGACGCGCTGTTTGCCATCTCGCGTGATGTTGTAGTCCATTTTCGCAATGTACCAGTTCTTGGTGTTGTGCGTGGGAGCAGCGAACCGGTAACCGGCAGTGTTATAGCCATCGCCTTGCGTAAAATCGTTCGGCAAAGGATATGTCTTGAAATAGGCCAAGACGGCCGGATCGGGGCCGATCGAACCTGTGTAGCCGGGGAGCAATCCATTCTGTTGAAACGAAGCTTGATCCATGGCCGTCAATTGGGCCGGAGAAAGTACATAGTTACCCGCGGCTGCGGTATAGCTGGCACCGCTCAGGCCCTGAACGGTGTTGCCCGGGCAAGTGGCGGACGGGTCGCAGACGTATTGCACCACGCCATCGCGCAGCGCGGCGGTCGGGACGATGCGCAAAGCGCTCTGCTGTTCCGCATCGCGATAGCCCTCAAAATTCATGAAGAAAAACAAGCGGTCCTTCTTGATCGGTCCACCAAGAGAACCTCCAAAAATGTTGCGGTTCAGGAATTGTGGCTTGTTGGGGTTGCCATTCTGCAGTTCCGACTGCTTCAAGAAATAGTCGTTGGCACTGGCGAACGAGTTACGGTTGTACTCGTAGGCCGAACCGTGAAAGTTGTTGGTGCCGCTCTTGGTGACCAAGGCCACCTGGGCCCCCCCGGCGCTGCCTTCGTCGGCTTCCGCATTGGTGGTGGTCACGCGAAACTCCTCAACGGAGTCCAGAGTAACCGGCAGGACCGACTGAAATGCATAACCGCCTTTGGGGTTGACCGGGATCCCATCCAGGGTAACGTTGCTCTGGTCGCTGCGCGCGCCATTGACTGCTCCGCTGCGCGTGTCGACGTCCTTCTCGGTTTGCGTGATGGTAGGGTTATCCCCGGTATACACCACGCCGGCTTGCAACGACAGCAAGTCGCCAACGTTGCGGCTTTCCAGCGGCAACTGCTTGACCTGGTTCTCACCAAAGGCAACGCCCATTGATGCGTCGGTGGTGTTAATGGTCTCGCCCAATGCCGACACTTCGACGGTTTCCGAGGTCGAACCAACTTGCATGGTGATGTTCAAGGTGGTGGGATTATTCACCAGCAATTGAATATTTTTCTGGTCGTAGGCGCGAAATCCCGGGGATTCCACCCGCAAGTCATATGTACCGGGCGTCAAAGATGGAAATTCGTAAGCGCCGGTCGCATTGGAAGAAGCGCTACGCTGAACACCCTGTCCTGTTTCGGTCAACTTAACGGTGGCTCCGACGATGACCGCGCCTGTTTTATCCGTGATGGTGCCGCGCAGTGAAGTGGTGCCAATCTGGGCCCAGGCTCCTGAAGCAAACAAAACGAGATAAATAGAAAACAGGATAAACAACCGCTTATGGACACAAGCAGACATTACTCCCCCCTCGCTACCGCGTGTACTTGCACCTGGGTTAAAAGGCGGGTTCCAGACTGGACACACTCCCCGACAGGACCACCCGTCTCAAGCCCACTCGTGTAATGGCTGATTCGGAAGATTTTGCTCTTTTACTGTGGAATGTCAAGCGCGCAGCGTGGAAGCGAGGAAAGAAAAAATTCATGCAGGCCATAAAGCCCGTTAATCCACGGCCTGTCGGGAACTGCTGTGGTGATCTACGCGCTTAGATGGTCTTTGCGCGGAAGTAGTGCCAACGAGCCGGACACTCGGATTTCACTTCGGAAACAACTGGTTTTACAGATCAAGCGGCCGAAGCGGTGCGGTTTGCGAGGCCACCAGCAGTTCGCCGCTGAACATGGCTTCACTGGGGCGGCGGCTCAGCGCTTCCTCGGCGGAAAGGCGGGCCAAGTCCGGATTATTGTTTTCTTGCGAGATGTGCGCCAAAACCAGATATCGCGCGCGCGAGTCGAAGCCATCCGGGTCGGCAAGAAATTCACTCACGGCATGATTCGATAAATGACCGGTGCGCGAGAGCACCCGTTGCTTGACCACCCAGGGGTATGGCCCCACTTTGAGCATGTCCAGGTCGTGATTCGATTCCAGAATCAGGCAATCGGTCTCGCGGAGATGAACCTTGACCAGTTCGGGCATATAGCCCAAATCGGTGCAGATGGCCACTTTCGTGCCGTTAGTCCGGAAAGTGAAGGCAATCGGATCCGCGGCATCGTGAGGAATGGCAAACGCGTGAACGTCGATAGCACCGATGGCAAAGCGCTGTCCCGCGCGAATCGATTCGGCGCGCTGCAACCGTTTGCGAAAGGTCTCGGGAAGAATGCGGTGCAGCGCGTCCATGGTGGCTTCGGTGACGTACAGCGGCGCCTTCCACATGCCCAGCACTTGCGGCAAACCGTTGCAATGGTCGGCGTGTTCATGAGTAATCAGGATGGCATCGAGCCGGTCAACCTCTGCCCCCACCGCCGCAAGACGCGCTAGGGTTTCGCGTTTGCCAAGGCCAGCGTCGATAAGGATGCGGGTGCGTTCGCTTTCGAGCAGCGTCAGATTTCCGGAACTGCCGGACGCAAGGATGGAGACGCGCAAGCCGATTGAATCGCTCCCGAATGTCCCGCACAGATGGAAACTTTTCAGATGATGGCAGAGCGGGAACGAGGCGTCAACGATTTCAGCACGCTATGTGGATTTCTTTCCAACGCAACAGATGCGGCATGTTGGTGCGCTGGCAACCCCGGAACCAGCTAGCGTAGTGCGCCGCAGGTCCCGTTACATTTGGCTTCCGACACTGGCTGTGTGCCGAGCTAAAGCTCGGCGCTACATGCCGCCCTGAAAGGCGGCGCTACAAGCAGCAGCATTTCAGACGCACCGTTAGCAGGCCAGCCGGTTGCGGTCGATGGTGAATCCATTGATGGGCCCAAGCACGGTCGCGGCTATACGGTCCGGATGGAAAAACTCTTGCGCCAGAGATTGCACTTCTTCCCGCGTGACCGCGTCAATCGAGGTCAGAATTTCGTCCAGTGACGAGAACCGGTGAAAATACAGCTCCTGGCGCGCCAGGTTGGACATCCGCGAGCTCGTCGATTCCAGAGACAGCATCAGCGAACCCTTCAAGTGATTTTTGGCTCGCAACAGCTCCTCTTCGGAAACCGGGGATTCCTTCATGGCCCGGAATTCCACGATGGTCAAATCCAGGACTTGCCCGATGGTTTCCTTGGCCGTGCCCGCATACACGCTGAGCATACCGGTATCCGAATAGGGAGTGAGTTCGCTGAAAACCGCGTAGGCCAGCCCCTGCTTCTCGCGAATGTTCTGAAACAGGCGCGAAGACATGCCGCCGCCCAGCAGATTGTTCAGCACCGCTATAGCGAATCGCCGTTCATGCGCGAGCGGCAAGGATGGCACGCCAACGCAAAGGTGCACCTGCTCCAGATCGCGCTTGCTCTCCAGTTGGATGGGGGCAGCGGTCCTGGGCACCGGATCCGCTTCATGGTTGCGGAGAGGCTTCAAATGCCCGAATTCCTTGGTCACCAGTTTCAGCACTTGCTGATGAGTGATGTTACCCGCGGCGGTCACCACGATGTGATCCGGCGCAAACCAACTGTGGAAGCGCCGCCGCAACGCTTCTCCGTCGAACTTGCGTACGGTTTCCGGGGTACCCAGAATCGGCCGGCCCAACGAATGGTCAGGCCAAAATCCGCGCGTGAACAAGTCGTGCAACAGGTATTCCGGATTGTCCAAATCCATCTTGATTTCTTCCAAAATGACCTGGCGTTCCTTATTCACGTCGTCGGAATCCAGCTTTGGCCGCAGCACCAGGTCGGCCAGCACATCGAAGGCGATGGGAAGGTGTTCGTCAAGCACCTTAGCGTTGAAGCAAATCTGCTCTTTGGAGGTAAACGCGTCGAGCATCCCGCCGACCGAGTCCATCTCCCGGGCGATGCTCTCGGCCGAACGCCGCTCGGTTCCTTTGAACACCATATGTTCCAGGAAGTGGGCCATGCCGTTCTCGGAGGGAACTTCGCGGCGCGAACCGTTGCGTACCCAGATACCCACGGAGACGGAACGAACGTTCTGCATGGTCTCGGTAATGACCACCAGACCGTTGGGTAAGGCGTGGCGATGGATGTCCCGCACGTTGGAGACCATAAGCTATTCTTACATACGACGGAGTCTGTAGCGATAGGCAGTCTGACACGTGTCGGCCAAAGTGCAAGCTTTTAATTATCAAGTGTTTACGGTAAGGCTCCTTAGGGGGTTCAAAGGCAGTTGACGAACCTCGGCCAGCACTCGCCCGTGAATGAGACAATGGACAGGCACCGAGGAACTCCGACCATGGAGCTGCTAGGCAAAAGCAAAGACGAGCTGCGGGCATTCTGCCAATCGCTGGGCGAGCCCGCCTATCGCGGCGCGCAGCTGTTCCATGGATTGTATGCCGAGCGCAACCTGAATCTGGCGGCGATGACGAATCTCCCGGTTGCGTTTCGCGCCAAGCTTGTTTCCGCCACAACCCTGACCTTGCCGGCGATCAAGCAGAAATACCATTCAGCGGATGGTTCGGTGCGTTATTTGTTTGCGCTGCCCGCCCCTGCGGAACAGAGCCGCATGAAAAGCGCGTCCGTCGAAGCAGTGTTCATGCCCAGCGAGGGGCGCCAGACCATTTGCATTTCCACACAAGCGGGTTGTGCGGTGGATTGCCAATTTTGCCTGACGGCGCAATTGGGATTGATCCGTAATCTGACCCCTGGAGAAATTCTGGCGCAGGTTCTGCTTCCGTTAGTCGAGATGAGCGGGCCCAGTGCGGCTCATGCAAAGGAATCGGCGGACGAAAACAGTTTGGCAGCGCAAACCAATGTGGTGCTGATGGGTCAAGGCGAGCCGCTGCTGAACTTTGAAAATACGTTCGCGGCACTGCGCATTCTGCTGGACAGACAAGGCGTGGGACTTTCCCCGAAGCACGTCACCCTTTCCACCAGCGGCGTGATTCCCGGGATCGAACGAATGGCTAAAGAGCCGGTGCGGCCGAAGTTGGCTATTTCGCTGAATGCCTCGAACGATGAGGAACGCAACCGGTTGATGCCACTCAACCGGAAGTACCCGCTGGAGGATCTGATTGCGGCGTGCCGGCACTATCCGTTGCGCAATTGGGAACACATCACCTTCGAATATGTGATGCTTGGGGGCGTAAACGATACCGCGGAAGACGCGCGCCGTGTCGTGAAACTGCTGGCCCCGCTCAGGCGTGTGAAGGTCAACCTGATTCCCTGGAATCCCGGCGCGTTGCCATTTGAAGAATCCAAGGCGGAATGCGTCGAAGAGTTCCGGCGCATCTTGACGGATCGCGGTGTGCCCGCGTTCGTGCGCTATTCCCGCGGTCGCGACGTCATGGCCGCTTGCGGGCAACTGGCATTGCAGGAGCTACAATCGTCGCCCATGCCGATATTGCCTTAACTGATCACGCCCGGTTATCCCGTGCTCCGAGGGCCGTGATAGACTGCGAGCAAGTGAGCCAAACTCCGCAATTCGACGCTCGCATCCGGAAATCTGTCGAGTCGGCCATTGCAACCATAGATTTGTTGCGCTCCGACGCGGTCTTCCTCGCGACCATTTCCAGGATTGCGCAGTGCTTGATCCAGGCGTTTCGTCAAGGCAACAAGGTCTTGCTTTTCGGCAATGGCGGCAGCGCCAACGATGCCCAACACATCGCTACCGAGTTGGTCGGCCGTTTCGCCTTCGATCGCCCTGCGCTCGCCGCGCTTTCGCTGGCCGAAAGCTTCTCCTCGGTAACCGCGATTTCCAACGATCACGGATTTGAGCAGGTGTTTTCCCGTCAGATCGAAGCGTTGGGGCGTCCGGGCGATGTTGCCATCGCCATTTCCACCAGCGGCAACTCGCCGAACGTGCTCCATGGAGTGGCTACAGCCAACAAAGCGGATCTGTTCACGATTGGTCTGACTGGGCATTCGGGCGGCAGATTGCGCTCGTTAGTGAGGGAGTGCGTGTGCGTGCCCTCAGACGACACTCCGCGCATCCAGGAGTGCCACACGCTGATTGGGCACATACTCTCGCAGATTGTCGAACAGGAAATGTTTGGGCAGAGGGAAAGCGCTACACACACCTGATGTGCACGCGATTTATATGCGCGAAATAACAGGATGCGAGCCTGCAACAGTGTGCGGCCCCACTTTGCGAAAAGCGCGTCAACCAGCTTACGGCCTAATGCCGATCACTGCCAGCATCCGGCCGGACAGCGCGCCTTCCTTCCGGTAGCTGAAGAATGAGTCGGTGCGACAGCCGGTACACAAATCACTGACAAAAATGTCTTTGGCCCGCAGCCCGGAGATCCGCAGCTGCGATTGGTTGGCTTTGCGCAAATCGAGGTGAACGGTTTTGGGGGGAGGCTGGTGCCCCGGAGGGCTCATATTCAGCCATTGCAAGGGGTTTGGTTCCTCTCCGGTACGAGCTTCATCGAAATATTCGTGGCCATCCTGGAATTGAGCGGTAAATTTCGTAACAAAATCGGCGGCCACTTCATAGCAGCACGGTCCAATGCACGGACCGATTGCCGCCAGCAAATCCGCGGGCCGGCATCCAAATTCCAATTGCATGCGGCCAACGGTTTTTTCGGCGATGCGCGCCAACGTGCCGCGCCATCCGGCATGAATGGTGGCCACGGCACGTTTTTGGGGATCGAGCAGCAAAATCGGGACGCAATCAGCCGTTTGGGTGGCCAGCAACAAGCCCGGTTGGCTGGTCACGGAAGCATCGCCTTTGCGCGGCTGAGCCGGAACCGAGGAGTAACGATGGACAATATCGGAATGAAACTGCTTCTGCGGGAGCAGCTTGAATTCGCCGGCCCTTAACGCCCCCTGGAACCGCGCGCGATTCTTCACGACGTTGGCTCGAGAATCCCATTCCGTGAAACTCAGATTCAGCACATTCTCGCCGTTTAGTGCGCTGGCGCCCCCCACTCGAGTGCTGAAGCCATGCACCAGCCAGGAGAACTCGGCAAATGGCGTCAGCTGCAACAATTGGAGGTGGCCGCACTTAAGAAGCGCCCAAGGTGTGGAGACAGAGTCGGCGCTCCCACGCAAAGAGTCCTGTCCACTCCGTGAACCCGCACCTGCTTTCAGTGACCATTGACGAATGCGGCTCGTCCTCAGTGATGTTTTCCTGCCCGGCACAATCCAAACAGTATAATCGCAACAGTCAGCCGTTGCAGAACCACTGCGCAGCAATCGCGAGCACGGTGAATCATGATCGTAGGCATGGGCATTGACATCGTGGAAGTTAAGAGGATTGCAGCAATCATCGAGTCCCAGAAGGAGCGCTTTCTACGCCGCGTATACACTTTGGATGAAGTGGCCTACTGCGAACAATTCAAGAATCGATACGAGCGCTACGCCGGGCGATTTGCCGTGAAAGAAGCGGCTATGAAAGCGCTGGGGACTGGTTGGAGCCGTGGAGTGCGTTGGGTGGACTTGGAAGTGGTGCGGCAGCCCGGCGGGCGTCCTACGTTGATCATCAAGGGCGAAGCCAAGAAAATCGCTGACCGCCTAGGCGTAAAAAGCATCGCGATTAGCATCACGCATACCGCCGAGCAAGCCCTTGCCCAGGTAATTTTTGAGGGCTGAAGAAACCAGAGGAATTCAGCGCCACGCGGCTAATCGGTTGAGATCGAACTTCATCTGAGGCTTATTTCACGAGCAGGAAGGGGCCAAGGGCCAGGGCATCCACGCCGGCACAATAGAAGCTACGAACCGCGCCACGCGGGTCGGTTACCAGCGGTTCGCCGAACAAGTTGAAGGATGTGTTGACCAGGATGGGCGCGGGCGCAAACTCGCCGAATCTGTGCAGCAGCTTCCAGAACAATGGATTGGCCTGCTTTTCAACGGTGTGCACACGCACAACATTGCCGTGAAACGTGAATCGTTCCAAGCCAGGAACCGGCCGCGTAAGCGTGCCCAGTGAAGCCATAAAGCGGCAATTCGGCGAAGCGTCAAAATAGCCGGCGGTGCGCTCCGCAGGCACGGAAAGGGCGAAGGGGTGAAAGCCCTCGCGGTGCTTGATGAATTGATTCACGTTTTCCACGACATATTCGGAAAAGGGAGAAGCCAACAGACTGCGATTCCCCAACGCCCGATGGCCAAATTCCGTGCGCCCCTGGCACCATGCGACAATCTTGTCGCGCAGCAGCAGCGCCACGGTTTCCTCAACGGTTTGTTCCTCACCCGGAAGATAACGATACGAAATTTTGCAGTTATCCAGAACCGCCTTCATTTCCTGGGAATTCGCGTGCATTCCCACAGCCAGACTGGTGAGTGGCGCGCGGCCCGAGTGCCCCTTTACTTTCTTGCGCGACAAATACGCGGCGCCCAGCGCCGTTCCTGCGTTGTCCGAAACCGGCTGGACATACACGTGATCAAAAGCGCTGCGAGTTTCCAGCGCCCGCACCGCCAGCACGTTCAGGAACACGCCGCCAGCCAGGCACAGCGAATGCGTTCCGGTTTGTTCCTGAAAATTGGCGGCCAGCTGAAGGATGAGTTCTTCCATATAGTCCTGAGCGCTGCGGGCCAGATTGGCGCGAATCACCGCATTGGGCGCGGGAGCGCGCGACGACAACCCTAATTCACGATAAAACTGCGGCGCAAACACTCCGCGACGGTCGGGACCGGTTTCGAAGTATCGGCGATTCAAGGAAGGAAGACCGTTAGCCTTCCAGGTGAACAGTTTGCGAAAAACGGGGAGATACTCGGGCTGGCCGTCTTTGCTGAGCCATTGAATCTTGTGCTCATCTTTGTGCGGCCGCAGTCCGGCGAGCTCGGTCACACGGGAATAAAACCAGCCCAGCGAATCGGGGAACTTCAGGTGGTGCAGCGGGCGAATCTCGTCTCCATCACCGGACAAGACCACACCAGCAAGCGAATTGGCGCCCTCGTCGAGAGAAAGAATCAAGGCGCGATCGAATCCGGAAGTGTAGTACGCGCTGGCGGCATGGCAGAGGTGGTGATCAAAATGAACCGGCCGAGGACCGCCCTGCAACAAATCGTGTAGTTGTTGCTGCAAAGCTGAGCGCGCCGGGCGCTTGCGACGGTTTGCATGCCCGGAGGAGGCGAATCGCTCCGCCAGCGCAATCGCCCGGCAATCCGATAACCTCAAATGATTCTCGTGGAGGCAGCGTTCCAGGGCGAGCCTTGGAATATCGGGAGCTTCCTGACGGCTCAGCTTTTCTTCTTCAATAGCAAAGAGGATGGAATGGTCGTCGATCAAGGCCACTGCGGAGCTTCGTCCTAAGGTGGAGATGCCGAGTATGTGCATGAGCGTGGCTAGGTCGGGAACAGCGGCATTATGTTTGTCATCATCCTAGCGCCGTTGCAACTTTTTGCTACTAATTTCCGAGAGCCCGGTCGCGGGAGATTGTCTCAGGTAGCGACCTCCTCGACCCAACTTCAGATATCGTTCCCGCCGGTGGGCATGCTGGGCGCTTCGACACGCTTCATAGTACACCAGCCTAAGTGACGCGATAAGCGGTTGAGCGCGCTTGGCCTTCGACAGGCAGGCCGATGAGGCGTTTGCCCTGCATCCGCGTAATCGAAATCGTTAGCCAAAGGTTGTGCGGCAAGCGTTCCGGGACACGAACAGAAAGATAATTTCCGGAAAGCGCCGGTGTGTGCGACGGATCGTCTTTCGGGTCCGAATGCAGGGTCAGAACGCGAAACGTTTGGCCAACCTGCGACTCCCGGAATTGTGCGGATTTGCGTTCGCTCAAGGCCCGCAGTTCGCGGGCTCGCCGCTTAATGATATGCGCAGGAAGGTGACCCGGAAGCGGGGCAGCACGGGTGCCGGGACGCGTAGAGTATGAGAAAACATGCAGGTAGGTGAACGGGCGGTCTTCGATGAAACGCACCGTCTGCGCGTGCTCGTCTTCGGTCTCGCCTGGGAAACCGGTGATCACGTCGGCTCCGATGGCCGCGTGCGAAAGGCGTTCGCGGATCAATTCGACCCGGCGGGCATAATGTTCGGCGCGATACCAGCGGTGCATGGCAGCCAGAATGCGGTTGCAAGCGGATTGCAACGGCATATGGAAATGTGGCGCGATGCGACCGGTGGCGGCAAACAGTTCCACCATGTCCTGAGTGACGTCCATAGGCTCGATGGAGCTGATGCGCAGTCTCTCAACAGCGGTTTCCGCCAAAATGCGACACAAGAGTTCCAGAAATTCCACGGGCGGCGTCAAGTCTCGCCCATAACTGCCCAGATTGATGCCGCTGAGGACGATTTCCCGGAAACCTGAACCCGTAAGCCGGTGAATTTCCGAAAGCACGGTGGTTGCTGGAAGGCTGCGTGACCTGCCACGCACAAACGGAATGACGCAAAAGGAGCAACGCGAGTTGCAGCCATCCTGAATCTTCAGCGTCGGGCGGGTGTGATTTCCTTCGCCGCCGAGAACTGGAGCCACCAATACGTCGGACAACGAAAAAACATCACCGCTAAGAATTGGCGCGAAATGATAAGGGGCACGATTATCTTCGTGCGAAATCAGCGGAGCAGCGGAAATGGTAGTAAGCAGCCGGGGGATTTCGGGCTTATGCGAGTTACCCACAACGTGAGCAACGCCAGGGAGGGCCGCAATTTCTTCGGGAGCGCGCTGGGCATAGCAGCCGGTGACAATAATCCGGGTAGCCGGATTAGCCGCATGGATTTTACGGAGGGCGTCGCGGGCCTGAGCGTCCGCAGCGGCCGTAACCGTACAAGTATTCAGAACGACAAAATCAGCCGAGGCTGCGTCTGCGGCAGGCTGGCAGCCCAGCTCGAGTAACTGGCGTTCGATAGCAGCGCCATCGGCCTGTGTGGCCCGGCAACCAAATTGTTCAATATAGAAGGTGGCCATAACACCCAAGATGCAAATTCCATTTAATCACACCGGCAAAGGTACACGGAGATTTTCGGTTTGTCTCTCTTTACGGGCATAAGCGATCCTCATACAATTTCATCGAGGGATATGCCGCAAATTCGACGAGCACCTGGCTACTTGCACGATCCAAAGCTGTCGGTGGTCATTCCGGTTTACAACGAAAAGGACACGATTTCTGAAATCCTGCGCCGGGTCTTGGCCACTAATATGCGCAAGGAAGTCGTGGTGGTCGACGATTGCTCGAAGGATGGAACGCGGGAACTCCTGGAAACGCTCGCGGAAGCCCAGAAAGGCGGCCAGAGCGAGGCTCCGGCGATGGATGGTGGCGAGCCCATTGCCCTGAAAGACATTCGCTTCTTTTTTCAAGACCGGAATCAGGGGAAAGGCGCAGCGTTGCGGCGCGGCTTTTCCGAGGCTACCGGCGAAATCGTTGTAGTGCAGGACGCCGACTTGGAATATGACCCGCGGGATTATCCGAAGTTGCTGGAACCCATCCTGGACGGGCGCGCCGATGTGGTGTTTGGCTCACGGTTTTTGGGCGGCCCACAACGTGTGCACTACTTCTGGCACTACGTGGCCAACAAATTCCTCACTTTGCTTTCCGACATGTCCACCAACTTGAAGCTTACGGATATGGAGACATGTTACAAAATGTTTCGCCGGGAAGTGTTGAAGGAGATTCGCATCAAATCGAATCGCTTTGGTTTTGAGCCGGAGATTACCGCCAAGGTGGCCAAAGGTAATTGGCGGGTTTATGAAGTGCCCATCAGCTACGCCGGCCGTACTTATGAAGAAGGAAAAAAGATTACGTGGAAGGATGGGGTGCAGGCGTTGTGGTGCATCATCCGGTACCAGATTGGGGATTGAGGGCGCGCGTCCTATAGCTCGTGACGGTTATCGACTGGTTGCTCGATTCGGACCCATCCATCCGCTGGCAAGTGATGCGGGACGTGACCGTTGCGCCCCGAGGAGAGGTCGAAGCTGAGCGTGCGCGGGTTGCCATTGAGGGCTTGGGTGCGTGGCTACTCGCCCTCCAAGGGGACGACGGCCGGTGGGGTGGCGCGGCATGGAACCGCGGGTGGAACTCCACCATGCACGTACTTATG
The DNA here is from genome assembly GCA_035622555.1 of Candidatus Eremiobacteraceae bacterium. Classification (GTDB taxonomy): domain Bacteria; phylum Acidobacteriota; class Terriglobia; order Acidiferrales; family UBA7541; genus Acidiferrum. The sequence continues at coordinate 30,333 of DASPVD010000012.1, forward strand.
TTGCTGCGCGACTTGGGGCTAGATCCTGCGAGCGACCAAGCACGTCGAGCGGTGGGGCTGGTCCGCGATCGAGTGACGTGGCAGGGATGTGGTCCGCAGGAATGTGACGGCAATGCCTTCTTTGAAGGCGAGGTCGAGCCGTGCATCAACGGGCAGGTCGCGGCGGTCGGCGCCTACTTCGGCGAGGACGTCCGGGGCATCATCGACCGGCTGTTGGCCGAGCAGCTGCCCGATGGCGGCTGGAACGGCGAGGCGCCAAACGGCTCGACGCGGTCGTCGTTCAACACCACCATCTGCGTGCTGGAGGCGTTGCTTGAGCACGAACAGGCAGGCGGAGGGACCCGGGAGGCGACCGAGGCCCGTCTCCGCGGACAGGAGTACCTGCTCGAGCGGCGACTTTTCCGGCGGCGTTCGACTGGCGAGGTGATCGAGCGAGATCGCAAGAGCGGCGCAGCGTGGACGCGCTTCGCTTTCCCGACGTGGTGGCACTACGACGTGCTGTGGGGGCTCGAGTACCTGCGCAGCGCGGGTGTCACGCCCGACGAACGGGTAACCGAGGCGATCGAGTTGGTCGGGGCGAAGCGCGACCACAACGGGCGGTGGCCGCTCGAGACCCAGTATCCCGGCGTGATGCCGGTCGAGATGGACGAGGGCGAGGGCCGTCCGAGCCGGTGGAACACCTTACGTGCCCTGCGCGTGCTGCGCTGGTACGAGCGGGCGGATTCGTAAGGAAGGCGCCTAGAAAGCTGCTGTTCGCTCCTGGCGCGTTCAAGTTGGCAGAGAGGAGCAGAATGCTACGGAGTGGTTTGAGAGGCGAGGCGGCGCTGAAAGGTCAGCAGGATCAAGTCGGCGCGACGGCGCACGCCAAATTTGTTGAGCAAGTTGGAAACGTGGAACTTCACGGTGCGCTCGGCGATATTCAATTTGCTGGCGATCTCTTTGTTGGACAGGTTTTCCAGCAGAGAGTCCAAGACTTCCTGCTCGCGACGGCTTAGGTTGGTTACCGCGTCGGTCTTCAGACGCCGGCCCTGATTGCTGAGGATGGAATCCACAAAGCCCGAAAGAACCGAGCGAGGCACCCAGAAGCCGCCATTGGAGACCAGGGGCAGAGCCCGAGCCAACTGGTCGCGCGCTTCCGCATAAGTGAGGATACCCTTCACGCCCAAGCGCAACAGGGAAAAACTGGTGGCATCAGTTACCGAGTCACCGACAACGATGAGACGCGCCTCTGGGTAACGCTCGAGAATGTTGGTCAACAGCGCTCCGGTAGCCTGTCGGGCAGCGTGCGCATCAATCACATAGACCTGCGCTTTGGGGGGTTCCACACTGCGCAGATCAGGAGCCAGCGTGGAATCCAGTTGCTTGGGAATGACCTTGAAATGCGAAGCTCTAGACAACAGACGTTCAAATTCGCTAAGCACCAGAGGGTGCGGAGAGAGCAAGCAGACGGTAAGTTTGGAAGACATTCGATTGGTCGCCACAGTACTCACTGTACTTGAGGGTAGTGAAAGGCGGGCAAAGGGGCAAGGACCTTGGGCACAGATGTTCACGAATTGTTACTGACAGATAAGACTTATTTTCAGGGGCTTGGGGCCCGATGTTGCGGGTCCATTAAAGCGGGTAACAGCCCCGTTCAGGGTGGGAATCGGGTCGACCGATGGATTCGATTCGGCGAGAAAAGCCACGTAAAATAAGGTGATATTTGAGGGGTGTGGGTTCACCGCTGTGTGGCGGGCCAACCCCAATTCCCGGGGTTCCAGAGCTGCCTGGCGGCAGGCAGGGGGAGTTCGGGGAGCGGGGAACCCCTTCAACAATCGAAGGCAGATCTCGCGGCTCCAGGAGTGACAAGGTTTTGCTTCGAGGCATAAGGAATCGGGACGTGGCGGAATGAGGGACTTACGACAATCGGAGAGAGCGCTTCGCGAGTTGCTGGCGGAACGCCTGCTGGTGCTGGATGGTGCGATGGGCACCATGCTGCAACAGCGCAACTTGTCTGCCGCGGATTTTGGCGGGCCATCGCTGGAGGGGTGCAACGAGAACCTGGTGCGCACGCGGCCGGACGTGGTCCTGGACATACACCGCAAGTACTTCGAAGCCGGGGCGGACATCGTCGAGACGGATAGTTTTGGCGGCACTCCGTTGGTGCTGGGCGAATACGGGTTGCAGGCGGATGCTCACGATCTAAATTGCCGGGCCGCGGCGCTGGCGCGACAAGCGGCCGACGAGTTGTCCTCGTCCGGTAAGCCTCGCTTCGTGGCGGGGTCAATGGGACCGACGACCAAAGCCATCACTGTGACCGGCGGCGTGACCTTTCAAGGCCTGTTTGACTCGTACTACGTCCAGGCGAAGGGCTTGGTGGACGGCGGCGTCGACCTGCTGTTCGTGGAGACGTGCCAGGATACCAGGAACATCAAGGCCGCGATTCTGGCGATTCACAAATTGTCCAAAGAAATCGGCGTGGCGATTCCCTACGTCATTTCCGTGACCATCGAGCCAATGGGCTCGATGCTGGCCGGGCAAACGGTGGAAGCGATGTGGGCCTCGCTGCGGCACACGCATCCCCTGGCCTTTGGGATGAATTGCGCGACCGGTCCGGAGTTCATGACCGACCATATCCGGACGCTGAGCTCGCTGACCGGCGAGTTTGTTTCCTGTTACCCGAACGCAGGCTTGCCCAACGAAGAAGGAACGTACCTGGAAACGCCCACGACCTTGGCGGGGCAGCTGGAAAAATTCGTGAACCACGGCTGGTTGAACCTGGTGGGCGGCTGTTGCGGCACGACGGAAAAGCACATTCGCGCCATCGCTCAAATGGTGGAAGGAAAAAAGCCGCGGGCCCGTCCGGCAGAGGCGCATCGCGCGGTGTACTCGGGAATCGAAACCATCGAAGCGAATGACGACACGCGGCCGTTGCTGGTAGGGGAGCGCACCAACGTGATCGGCTCGCGGCTATTCAAGAACATGGTGGCCGAAGAGAAATGGGAAGAGGCCACGGAGATCGCGCGGCGCCAGGTGAAAGGCGGAGCGCACATCGTGGACGTGTGCCTGCAGAGCACGGAGCGCGACGAGAAGAAGGATATTCCCGTTTTTTACGAGAAGCTGATCCGCAAGATCAAAACGCCCATCATGATCGACACCACTGATCCGTCGGCGGTGCAGCTGGCGCTGACGTACTGCCAGGGGAAGTCGATCATCAATTCCATCAATCTGGAAGATGGAGAAGAGAAATTCGAAAAGGTAGTGCCGATCGCGCACGAATACGGGGCGGCCGTGGTTGTGGGCTGCATCGACGAAGACCCGGTGCAGGCACAAGCGTTCACCCGCGAGCGGAAATTGGCGATTGCGAAGCGGTCGTATGAGCTGCTGACTAAAAAGTATGATATAGCGGCGGAAGATATCGTGTTCGATCCGTTGGTTTTTCCCTGCGCGACGGGTGACGAGAATTACATCGGCGGAGCGGTGGAAACGATGGAAGGCATCCGGCTGATCAAGGAAGCGTTGCCGGATACGCGAACGATACTGGGAATTTCCAATGTGTCGTTCGGATTGCCGCCGGGCGCGCGGGAAGTGGTGAACTCGGTTTTTCTGTATTACTGCACCAAGGCGGGACTCGATTTGGCCATCGTGAACACAGAGAAGCTGGAGCGCTTCCCGTCGATTCCGGAGCATGAGCGGCGTTTGGCGGAGAATCTGTTGTTTCAGCACGCGCCAAAAGACGTGCCCGAGAATCATCCGCAAGCCGGATTATTGCGAAACGTGCCGGATGATTGGCGGAGGCAAAGCAAAGAGCAGAAAGCCGCAGTGAATCAGTTCCACATCGCTGCCATTGCCGAACATTTCCGCACTGCGGGTAAAAAAGAAAAAATCAGGAAAGAAGACCAGCCGCTGGATCAGCGATTGGCGAACTACATTATCGAAGGCACACGCGACGGTCTGATCGAGGATCTGGAGCGCAAGCGCGCGGAAGGCGCCGCGCCGCTGGACATTATTAATGGTCCGCTAATGGCGGGCATGGCCGAAGTGGGCCGGCTGTTCAACGCCAACGAATTGATCGTAGCGGAAGTGCTGCAATCGGCGGAAGCGATGAAGGCGGCGGTGAGCCACCTGGAACAATTCATGGAAAAAGCGGACAGCGCCAAGAGGGGCAAAGTGATCCTGGCGACAGTGAAGGGCGATGTCCACGACATCGGGAAAAACCTGGTGGAAATCATCTTAAAGAACAATGGATTCGACGTGGTGAATCTGGGGATCAAGGTTCCGCCCGAGGAATTGATCAAGGCGTACCAATCGCATCAGCCGGATGCCATCGGTCTTTCCGGATTGCTGGTGAAAAGCGCGCAGCAGATGGTGGTCACCGCGAATGACTTGAAGGAAGCAGGCATTGAGGTGCCCTTATTGGTCGGCGGAGCGGCGCTGAGCGCAAAGTTCACCGAGCAGAAGATCGCGCCAAGCTATGGCGGGGTGGTCTGCTACGCAAAAGATGCCATGACCGGGCTGCGGTTGATGAATGAACTGACGGACCCGGCGACGCGCGAGCGGGTGATTGCGGAGCACGCGGCGAATGGGAATGGCGTGAAGGTGGCGACGACGGTGAAGCTGGCAGCCAATCCGCCGGTGACGCGATCAGCGAAAGTGCGGCAGGATGTGGCGATTCCGGGGGTGGCATCCCTGGAACGGAAGGTCCGTGTGGTGCTGGATTTGCGCGAAGTGTGGAGTTACATCAATCCATTCATGCTGTACGGCCGGCACATGGGCTATCGCGGCAACTTCGAAAAGGACTTGGCAGCGCGAGAGGCCAAGGCCGTCGAGCTGTTCAACGAAATGGAAGAGGTGAAGAAGGAAGCCGCCGCGTTCATGAAGGTGCGCGCGGTGTGGCAATTCTTTGAAGCAGAGGCTGACGGGGACGCGTTGCGGGTGTTCGCCCCCGGTGGACAAGAAGCGTTGCACACGTGGCACTTCAAACGGCAGAAGGCTGGCGATCAATTGTGCTTGAGCGATTACGTGTTGGCGCCGCGTGACGGGAAACGCGATCACATTGCGGTTTTTGTGACCACCGCCGGCGAAGGCATTCGGGCGCGCGCGGAAAAAGCCAAGCAAGAAGGCTACTACTTCAAATCGCACGGGTTGCAAGCTTTGGCGATTGAAACTTCGGAAGCTTGCGCGGAGTGGCTGCACCGGCGGATTCGTGAGGACTGGGGCTTCCCGGACCCTGCCGATATGACCATGGCGCAACGGTTCACCTCACGGTATCGGGGGAAGCGCTACAGCTTTGGATACCCGGCCTGTCCGGACTTGGAAGATCAGGCAGGAATTTGGAAGCTGTTGCGGCCGGAAGAGATTGGGGTGCAACTAACCGAAGGGTTCATGATGGACCCGGAAGCGAGCGTGAGCGCGTTGGCGTTTCATCATCCGGACTGCACATACTTCAGCGTGGGCGAAGCGGAAAGCGCGGCCTGAACGGGACAGCGGCGCAACGCCGGTAAGATGCCGGCGCTGCCAAGCAACTCTGATTAGACAGCCGGGGCGGGGATCCAAGCGTTAGACTTTCCAAGCAGCAACACAGCCAAGAATGGCTGTGCCACAAGCCGTCCCAGGCCCTCTCGCCTGTGGCACCCTGGGAACCTTCGAGGCGGATGTCGGGAACACTTATCGAGAGTAGGTGATCTTTTTGTGTAGACCTGGGTTACGCGAGAAGCACCGCGCACGTCTAAGAAGCTAGCATGGTCCGTCTGAAATGCGGCGACTTGTACCGCCACCCTTCAAGGCGGCATGCATGCCGAGCTAAAGCTCAGCGCTACACAGGCAGCGGCATGCCGAGGTAAGCTCAACGCTACAGAGGCAAAGTCAGGACGAGAGGTGTCCAGTGAACCGGAGAATGCGCTTATTTGTATGGCTGAGCCTGTTTGGGGCCCTCAGTGTGAGCTTGGCTCGCGGGCAGGATGAACCGGCGGGACCTCCACGACAACAGGGGCAAGGCATGGGCCGCGAAGGCGGAAGGCCGCTGTTCGGGAAGATTACCGCGATGCACGACGGTTCGCTGGAGATCACCGGGCCGGACGGGCAGGCAGTAACGGTCAAGGTCACGCCGGAAACGGAGTATCGCAAAGACCGGCAGCCAGCCAAAGCCTCGGATTTCAAGGTTGGGGATATGGTGATGGTGCGGGCCGAGCAGAACCCTGATAACACCTTCACGGCGAAGGTCATCGGCGGGCGCACCGGCGGGATGATGGGCGGCCCTGGAGGGCCGGGTGGCGGGCCCGGTGGACGGCCGGGCGGCGGGATGATGGTATCAGGTACGCTGGGGAAGGATTATGTGGCCGGCGAGGTGAAGTCGGTGGATCCGCCGAAATTGACAGTGGTGCGCACGGATGGAGTAACACAAACGATCGAATTGAATGAGGAAACGTCGCTGCGGCAAGGGCGACAGAGCATCACGATGGCGGATATCAAGCCGGGCGATCACATCATGGCGCACGGCGGGGTACAGAACGAGGTGTTTGTGCCCAAGGGCGTTTCGGTGTTGAGCCCGGAACAGTGGCAGCGGATGCAGCAATGGATGTCGCAGTCGCAGGGCAATGCGACAAAACCAGGGAACCCGGAGGAAACGGCTCCGAAGCAGCAGGAGTAGTGGAAATTGAGAAAGTTGCTGCGCGGGATCCTATTATTGATCGGTGCGGGGCTGATCTGCGTAGCAATGGCTTGCACGAGCGCCGCGCAGGACTATCCTCCGGTGCGAGACACGCCGCCACCTCCCCCAACACCGATTACCTTTCAAATTACGGGAACAGTGAAGAGCGGCAAAACGCCGCTGCCGGGGGTCACCGTAACCGTGGCGAACACGCTGACCGGCAAAAAGGTGAATGTGGCGACGGCGCCGGACGGCTCGTTCACGTTCAAGAATTTGCCACGAGGGCGGTACGTAGTGAAAGTGGAATTCATGGGCTTCGCGACGCAAACGCAGGAGGTGGTGCTCAACCCGGAAAATCCATCCGGAAAGGTGGATGCCGAGATGGTGCTGGCTTCGCGCCAGCAGGAAGAACAGGCCAACCAAACGAGCGCGGCGGCAAATGCCGGGCGAGGATTCCAGAGTCTGGCGTTGGAAGGGTCGCTGCCCGAGATGGGAGCAAACGGAAATGGATCGGTAAGCGCAAGTGACTTGTCGAGCCTACCGATGAACGGGGCAGGTGCGGACTTGTCAACCGAATCGGTGAGCGTGGCCGGGGCACAGGGGCGCAGCCAGGATTTTGGTCCGGGGTCGGAAGAAGACATTCAGGAGCGAATTCAGCAGTATCAGCAGCGTACACAACTGCAAGGCGGCAACACGCCCTATGGACCAATGCCCGGAGGCGGGCAGGGCGGAGGAGCAGGCGGACCCGGTGGCGGGCCGGGAGGCCCCGGAGGATTTGGCGGAGGCGGCCCGATCGCTATTGGTCGATTCGGACGCAACTTCAACCTGAATCAACCGCACGGATTTTTGTATATACAGGACGATAACGCCGCGCTGGACGCGAGACCTTATTCGCTGAATGGACTGCAGGTGCCGCAAGCCGGCTACAACCAACTGAGAGCCGGCGGATTCGTTGGCGCGCCATTGAAGATTCCGGGACTGTTCGACTGGAGCAGGAGCACGTTTATTACCGGGGGCTGGTATGGGGTGCGCGGGAGTACACCGTACGATGCATTGAGCACGGTCCCTACGGAAGCAGAGCGCACTGGGAATTTTTCAGGGCTGACGCAGAACGGCAGTGCGGTGACGATTTACAATCCGCTGACCGGCCTGCCGTATGCGAACAACAGCATTCCTGCGAGCCAAATGAGTGCGGCAGCGGTGGCGCTGCTGAAGTATATGCCGCTGCCAAACATGCCGGGAGCGTTGCAGAACTTTCAATATGTAGCCACGGATGAAAGCAACACGGACAATGTGAGCTTCCGGTTGATTCACAATTTCGTTCCCACGACTGGGACGGGACCGGTGATGATTGGTGGGCCGGGCGGGTTCGGGCGAGGGGGAGGGCGGCGAGGTCCGCACAACAATTTGAGTGTTGGCTTCAACTGGACACGAAACAACACGGCAATCGTGAACGCTTTTCCGTCTTTGGCGGGGCACACCGACGTGCAAGGCTGGAACGGGAATGCACGGTGGACTTATGGAAAAGGAAGAACCAACAATTCGCTGAGTTTCACGTATAACCACAATCGCGCGGCCACGACGAATCTGTACTCGGGAGTAGCAAACGTGTCCGGGGAAGCGGGAATCACCACGCCGATTGCTTCCAGTCCGTTCAACTGGGGTCTGCCGGGAATCACGTTCAGTAGCTATGGAGACCTGGTGGACCCGGTTCCGAGCCGTGAGTTGGACCAGACGTATACGATTTCCAATCAGGTGGTGTGGTCGCACAGGAAGAGCAATTGGAGATTTGGAGGGGATTACCGGCGGATCATGCAAGGGTTCCGGTCGGCTGAGAATTCGCAGGGTGACTTTGTGTTTACGGGATTTGCGACCGCGAAGTACTTGCCGGGCAGCATCACGGCGGTGCCCGGAACGGGGAATGATTTTGCGGATTTTCTGTTGGGATTGCCGCAGCAAACTACGGTGCAAGGAGGAGCGACGGCGTACGAGTTCCGCGCCAACTCGTTTGACGGTTACGCGCAAAACGATTGGCGAGTGTTGCCGAATTTGTCGCTGCAACTGGGAGTACGCTACGAATACAATGGGCCGTTTCTCGAAACGGGAGATCTGATTTCCAACCTGGATGTGCGGTTTAGTCCCGATTCGGTGGTGGGATATTTGGTGCGGCCGGGACAATCGGGGCCGTTCTACGGCACCTATCCGCAATCACTAGTGCGGCCGGACCGGAATAACTGGGCACCAAGGCTGGGGCTGGCGTGGAGGCCCAACAAAAACTTCGTGATCCGGGCAGGATATGGAATCAATTACAACCTGTCGCAGTACAGCATATTTGTGAGGGACTTTGCGTTCCAGCCACCCTTTGCCACCACGGAAACCAATGCGGTAGCGGACGTCAGCAATCCGGCCGGGAGCAAGCTGACGCTGGAAAATGGTTTCCCGGGAGGATTTTCGAGCGCGGTGACCAACAATTATGCGCTGGATCCGAACTACCGTTTGGGCTACGTACAGATATGGAATTTAGATATACAGAGGCAACTGCCGGACAACATTCAATTGAACGTGGGTTACAACGGAGCCAAGGGGACGCGCCTGGATACGCAGAGGGCGCTGGTGCCCACGTGTGAAGCCGAAAGTAATTGCGGACCCTCGGAAGTGTCCACACCGTTTATTTATGATTCGTCGGAAGGCAATTCGATCCTGCATGCCGGAACGGTGCGCATCCGGAAAAGGATGTCGAAGGGAGTGGCGTTGAGCGCGGTGTATGTATTCTCCAAATCGATCGATGATGCATCGTCGATTGGCGGGGGATCGACGCTGGTGGTGCAGAACCCGTTTGATCTGGCGGCGCAGCGGGGACTTTCGACGTTCGATCAGAAACACAATTTCACGGGCAACTGGATTTACGATTTGCCGTTAGGCGATAGCCGCCGGTTCCTGAACAAGGGACCGATTTCGCATATTTTGGGGGGATGGCAGTGGAGCGGCAGCTTCACGATTGCGTCGGGGCTGTATTTCACGCCACAGGTGCTGGGAGCAACCACGGATATCGTGCGCGGGGTGAGCGGGTCGATCCGGGCGAACGTAGTAGCGGGTCAGGCGTTCACGGTAGCGAACCCGACGACGGCGAAATGGTTCAATACCGCAGCGTTTTGTGTGCCAGGGAAGGCAGACTGCGTGGGCCAGGCGGTGTACGGAGACGCGGGGCGGGACATTATCGAAGGGCCTTCGCAGTTCACGTTTAATTCCGCGATCAATAAGACGATTACGATTCGGGAGTCGCGGTCGCTGGAGTTACGCTTGTCAGCGACCAATATTTTCAATACGCCGTACTTCAGCAGTGTCAACACGGCGGTGAACAGCTTGACATTCGGGCAAGTGACGGCGGTGAGCAACATGAGACGGGTAACGATGATCATGCGGTTCCGGTTTTAAGTGGAGAAGGTGGCGAGTGGCGAGAAAGAAAGAAAAGAGGGTCCGGCATGTGGATAGACAAGACGGCGCGGGTTGCGACGGCCGATCCGATGCTTCGCCAAGGCAAGCTGAAGATCGGCATTACACAAACGATGCCAGCTTTTTTGCGGAGGCAAGACGCCGTGGCTGAGATGTGGTTCCGGTTTTAGGGTGAAGATGAAGGGGTCGATCGAAGAGAGATTCTTCGCTTCGCTCAGAATGACGAACTCGATGGATATGAAGACAAAACTCGGGAGGATGGGGGCGGCGGTGGTGATGGCGTGGTCGCTGGCGGGAAACGTGTTGTCACAACAGCCACAGGCAACACAACAGCCACAGCAAACGCAGCCGCAGCAAGCACAACAGCCGCAAAAACCGGTGGTGGCTCCGGGACGGCTGAAAGTAAGCACGGAAATCGTGTTGGTGAACGTGGTGGCGCGGGACAAGCACGGAAACTTGATCAAGGATTTGAAGAAAGAGGACTTCACCGTTTACGAAGACGGGAAGAAGCAGGAATTGGCGAGTTTCGATTTCGAGAAGGTGGACGAACTGGTGACGGCGGGAGCGGCGGGAACTACTGTGACCGGAACAGCCGAAGGGGGAGGGCTGCTGAACAAGAAGGTGCAAAAGAGCCTGGACGCGCGAGACCGGCGGCTGATGCTGATGTTCTTCGATTTTTCGGCCATGGAGCCGGACGATATCGATCGGGCGGTGAACGCGGCAAAGAAGTATGTGAACGGGAAAATGCAACCGGCAGACCTGGTGGCGTTGATGTCGCTGGACACTAATTTGCAGTTGGATTTGGATTTCACGGACGACAAAGACAAGATCCTGGCGAAGCTGTCGTCGTACAACAGCAGCGAAGGGCAGGGATTCGAGAATGGATCGGAAGGAAGTTCCGCGGGAGAAGCAGAGACCGGCGGGTCGTACACGCCGGATGACACGGACTACAACACGTTCAGCGCCGACCGGAAGTTGCTGGCATTGGAATCGGTGATGCAGACGATGGGCAAGATTCCGCAGAAGAAGAGCCTGATTTATTTCAGCAACGGGATCACGCAATCCGGGATCGACAACCAGTCAGCGTTACGCGAAGCAACCGCGGCGGCGGTGCGGGCGAACGTTTCGATTTATCCAGTGGACGTGCGGGGACTGTCGGCATTTCCGGCGGGAGGGCAGGCGCAGTCGGCAAGCTTGCATGGAACGGCGGCGTATACCGGCGCGTCGGTATTGAACGATTTGAATGGGAACGACGCGTCGCAGGAGACGTTGTACACGTTGGCGGCGGACACGGGCGGCAAGGCATTCATGGACACGAACGATTTGAGCGGGGTGTTCTCGGTAGTGCAACGAGACACGTCAGCGTATTACGTGCTGGGCTACACCAGCACGAATCACGTGAAGGATGGAAGATACCGACGGTTGAAGGTGCAAGTGAACCATCCAGACGTGAAGCTGGAATACCGGGCGGGGTATTACGCCGATCGCGACTACCAGCACATGAAGTCGAGCGATCGTGAAGCGCAGTTGGAAGACGAGTTGGCGGCGGAACTGCCGGAAACGGATGTGGCGGTGTACGCGGGAGCGGCGTATTTCCGGCAGGATGACGCGCATTATTATTTGGCGATTTCGCTGGTGATACCGGGATCGCAGATTCCGTTTGTACAAGAGAAGGACAAAGACAACGCGACCATCGACATCATCGGGCAAGTGCTGGAAAACGGGAGACTGCCGGTGGGACGCTTGCGCGATACGGTGAAGCTGGCGGTGGACAGCACGCAGCAAGTGCGGCGGAAGAACGTACAGTACAACACGGGATTTGTGCTGGCACCGGGAAATTACCACTTGAAATTTGTGGTGCGCGAAAACAGCACAGGGCGCATGGGGACGTTCGAGACGGATGTGCGCATTCCGGATTTACGGAAGGTTCCGTTGCGCATGAGCACGGTGGTATTGAGTAGCCAGCGGGTGCCGGCAACCGGGAAGAAAACGAAGTTTCAGCCGCTGATCAGCGAGCAGACCGAGTTGGTGCCCAGCGTGACGCATGTGTTCCAGCAGGACCAGAAACTGTATCTGCATTATGAGGTGTACGACCCGGCCAAGGCAAAAGCCGCGGAGAATGGCGGAGAGAAAAACGGGCACGCCACGGTGCGGGTGCTGACCAGTATTGAGTTTTTGCAGGGCGACGCGAAAGTGTACGAAACCAAGGCGGTGCTGGCCCAGGAAGTGACCGCGCCGGAGCGAAAAGCGGTGGTGTTCCAGATGGAAATTCCGCTGGAGTCGCTGAAGCCGGGATTTTACATGTGCCAGATTAACGTGATCGATGATGTGTCGGGGAATTACGCGTTTCCGCGATGGCCGATTTTGGTGCGGCCAACGAGCGGCGAGGGTGCGGGAAAAGCGGCGGGCAGCGATTGATGACCGGGGGGCACGATGTATCGTGCCCGGACGACCGCGAATTTAAAAATGTGTTGAGAACAAAGGCGGATAGGGTGGCAAGTAAGTGGCTTGTTTCCCGCACATCAGGACGTGTTGAATCTAAAGATGGTTAGCGCGCCCCGACGACCACGAATTCAAGCGGGAGGGCACGATGTATCGTGCCCCTACGAGAAAAGCGTAGGCCGGTAGCGTTTTGGGACTTGGCCGAAGGGTTAAGTTCCTAGCGGTTTCATTCTGGTACGGTGGATATATTGCCAGTGACGTGATTGTCTTATAGCCTTTGGGAGGATCGCTCCTTACCCCACCCAAGGAGTGCCTGCCTATGGCTCATGTCGGCGATGTGTTCAAACCCGGAGATGTGATCCCGAATTCAGGTATTTACTGTGTAGCTCACAGCCAGTGCCACGCCCAGGAACATGAAGTGACGTGCGTTCATGGCAAGGAGTTTCCGGTCTGCAATGAATGCGGGCCGCACGTTCGATTTGTGCTGGTGCGCGCGGCGCACCACGTTGACACGAATCAGCATTTCAAGTAGTGGCGCGGGCTAGTTGGCGGAAGCAGATCGGCCACAAACCTGCAAACCCAAATTGAAAAGTAGATCCCTGCAGCGCAGACTTCAGTGCTTCTGTGGTTGGCCTTTCTGAGCAGAATCGCGGCCTGGGGGGTGGTTTTGAGCCGTGGCGTAGTGCTGGTACAGGTGATGGAGATGAGGCAAGTCTTCCCGGGCTGTGTCCTCGAGATCGGAGTCAGCAGGGGATTGGGGTGGAGAATCCATCAGGGTGAGGTTGAGGCGCTGTTGGAGGCGATCGAGCTGCGCCTGGGTGAGCCGGGGCACCTTTGGGCGGTGGCCGGGTTGGCAGAATGATCGGCCGGGCCATTGGCGGCGCGATGGGATGAATCGCCCGGCGGGTGTTGATCTGTAGCTTGCTGAGGTTGCGGAGAGCCGGGCGCTGGGGTGCCTTGGGGCGGCTGGGGGGCTGGAGCGGCGTTATGAGGCTGCAAGCCGCTGTCATCTTCCTCGGCGTTGCAATTAAAAGCCTCGGATTCGGCGACGACCTGGGGCCATGTTTCCTGCCAGGTGGAGACAAACTCAGACCCGGCAAGAGAATGAGTCTTGAGCATGAGCTGACCGAGGCGGGTGAGGGAGTTGGCGGTCTGTGGCGATAAGTAGCCTGAAGCCGTCCAGACAAAGAGCATGGCGAAAGTCGCGCCGAGGTCACAGGCAGTCTGCACGTCGCCGTTGAGGAAACGTGCGAATCTGAGGCCCATTTCTTCGGCCCTGAGGCGCTCTTGCTCGCGTTTGGCATGAAAGTAGCAGTAGGGGGTTTTGGCGTCGACCTGCGGCATGGCGCAGTGACGGCCATCGTCGAACATGAAGGAGCATAGACCGGTGCGGTCTTTGGACGATTCGTTGGACATAGGGATCTCCAGAAAGACGAAATTCGGATGGTGATAGGGGAAACCCACGCGGGAAAGATCGCGGGCGCACGCACTTTTCTACCGGAGTGTGGCACGAGTTAATTTAGTTGTCAAGTAGATAATTGGGTAGCGTAGGGGTCCCTTCCAGCACTCTGGCGGGTGGCCTGGCAGCAGTGGTTGTGTCGATTGTGTTGGGAGTCGTGTCCGTGCGGCGACTACGAGGCAGGCAAGCTCTCTCACAGATCAGGCGGACGACTACGCGGCACGCCAGATCATTCCAGGGAAGGCGCTAGGGGCGGGTGGCGAGGATCAAACCAGCGGGACCGGGGAGGCGGACGCGTCGAATATCGGAGAAGCCGGTGTCAGCCAGCCAGGCAGAATATTCGGGTTCGCTGTAGCTGCTGCCGCCGCGAGTACCGACAAGCATGTTCAGGGCGAAGAGCGCGGCGAAACGGGGCGCAGTCTTGTCGGGCTCCAGGATGAAATCCTGTATGACGAGACGGCCGGCAGGCGCGAGTGCCAGGAAGATGCGTTGGAAAAGAGCGCGGTTTTGCTCGACGGAAAACATGTGGCAGATCGCGGAGACCAGGACGAGGTCGTAGTTTTCACCGAGGGGATCCTGGAGCATATCGCCGACACGAGTGGACACCTGACTGGCGAGGCCGGCGTGACGAATGTGTTGCTGGGCAATGGGAACGACCTCGGCGAGGTCCAGGATTTCGGAATGCAGGCTGGGACAAGCGCGGGCGAAGGCGATGGAATAGGCACCGGAACCGCCACCCAAATCCAACATACGGCGGAGGCCGGCGGGTTCGACGGCTTTAACCACGGCGTTGGCGCGCTCTTTGGCGTTGCGGTCCATAGCGGCGATGAAGGCAACGGTGCCCGAGGTGTCGCGCCTGCCAGAAGCGACGGAAGTGCCGGCGCGGACGGCGTCGGAGAGGGTGGACCAGCGACCCCAGAGATTGGCGGTATGCAGCAAGCCCGGCCGCGCGTTGTCGGGCGAGCCTTCGACGAAAAAGCGGGCGCTGAGGGCGGTGTTGTGGAAGGTGCCGTCTTGTTTTTCGAGGAGCCGGAGACTGACCAAGGCGTTCAGGAGCATTTCGGTAGCACGCGAGTCGGTGTGAATTTTCCGGGCGACCTGTTCGGCGGTGGAAGAGCGACCGACGGCGGTGAAGATGTCGAGTTCGAGAGCGCTGAGCGCAGCGCGGCTGGACATGAAACCGCGAATCAGCTCGTGGACGTCGTCGGGCAAAATGCCTGCCTGATCGCGGGCTTTCATCATGGCGCGGAAGTGTTCGCGGTGCTCGAGGGACATGGATTTCATGGCGGGCGAGTCGGTCCAGGCCAGGCGGGCGACAACATTGCCCCCGCGCAAATGCGAGCTGACAATTTCGGGCACGTCGGCGGGTTGAACTTTGCGGTACCAAACGGCTTCGGGGTAGACGATCAAGATGGGACCTTCGTCGCAAAGGCCGAGGCAGCCACAAGTGGAGAGTTGGACGTTGTTGTCGAGTCCCTGAGAAAGGATTTCGTTTTCGAGGGAGCGCAGAAGCGGCCAGGAGCCGTTGGCGGGACAGGAGGTGACGCCTTCGGGCTTTTCCTGAGTACAAACGAAGACGTGGTGACGGAAAGGTTCCATGGAGGGCCTCCTCAGGTGTGGGCAGGGCTGTAATGCGACTGCCAGGATGATTTTAGCGAGAAGGAAGGGAGCGGGCGGTAACTTGCGTCACAGGGGGTGGAAGCGGCGAGGTGTGGAGAAGTGCGGGGGTGATGAAAGCGGCGGTGATGTCCATGAAGCCGCATACGGAGCCTGCCCAGAAGATGGCGCGAGAGGCGCGGGCCCGCTGGTGTGCACGCTGGGCAAGGATCGGGTGTACAGGGATGCCAGCGGCGCTTACCGGGCCCGCTTGGTGGAAGTGATTCATTGAGGAGGGAGCGTAGCGCCGAGCGGAGAAGAGGCGAACGAATATGTGACCAACCGGCAGAAATGCGGGATGAAACGCAGGGTAATGGGAAAGTGGCGCTTCGCGCCGTGCGGCAAGCGAATGGCCGGAGAAGGACGGGGGTTCACGACAGCGGAAAGGACAGAGGGTCGAAAGTTGAAAGTTGAGAGTTGAAAAAGGAGTTGGAAGAGAGACTCGTTTCGAAAAAGACGCGGAAAATTGGCGGTGGGTTGTTTAGCGCGGAGCTGGGTGTGGCACGCGCTGGAGGTTTGGCTATGGAGAGAAGTTAGAAGCGGAATTGGCGGGCCCTGGAGCGCTTCTTTGTAGCTTAGTCCCCAGAAGGGCAATGGCGAGGCAATTGCGGGTACAATCTCCCGGCATGGCAATCACCTGGCCAAAGCTGTCGAACATCGGGCGCGCGTACTTGTGGTCGTACTTGTGCTGGGGCGCGTTTGGGCCGATCATGGCCGCGGAAAACAAAGTACTGCTGCAATCCGACAGTGGCATTCACGCGAGCTACTGGAAACTGTTGCTGGTTGCGTTCGCGTGGTGCGGGACAGCGGGGACACTGACACCGCCGATTTTCTACATTGTGAAGCGTTATCCGATAGCGCGGACGACAGAAGCGGGAAGGATCGCGGGGTACTTGATGGGGGCGGTGCCGTACGTGTTGGTGTCGGCATGCTTGCGGACGGTGATCTTGCCGCCGTGGGATCCGGCAACGCAACAGTTCGCGAACCGGTCGATGCAAAGCTTAATGGAGAACGTACACCTGTTTGCATTGCAAACGTGGGATTACCTGGTGACGCTGGTATGCGCGCACGCGTATGCGTACTTCACCACAGTGCGAAACCAGGAAATCGAAGGAGCGCGGCTGCAACAGGCATTGGCAGAAAGCGAGTTGCAGGCACTAAAGAGCCAATTGCAACCGCATTTCCTGTTCAATACGCTGCACGGAATCTCGACGCTGATCGAAGTGGACAAGGCGCGGGCGAAAGCGATGGTGCTGAAGCTTTCGAACCTGCTGCGGACGGTGCTGGAAGACGGCACGGCGGACTTGATCGCGCTCGAGGACGAACTGAAGTTTGCGGAAGCGTATCTGGACATCGAGAAAATGCGGCTAGGGGAGCGATTGGAGATTCGCTGGGACGTCCAGGCGGGCTTGGGGCACCTGCAGGTGCCGCCGCTGATTCTGCAGCCGCTGGTGGAAAACGCGGTGGCGCACGGAGTGGCGTGTTCGCGAGAAGGAGGTTGGCTGGAGATTGGATTGCGGCGAATTGGGGAACGACTGGAGTTACGGGTTCGTAATAGCGTGCGCGGGAAGGGCACGCCAGGCTCGGGGGTAGGCTTGCAGAACACGCGGGCACGGCTGAGGTACCTGTACACAGATGAAGCGAGCGTGTCGTTGAAGATCGAGGATGATGGAGTGGCGACAGCGACTATTTTGCTTCCGGCGTTGGGCAGCAAGCCAGTGAAGCTGGAAGAGCCGGCGGCAGGGCTGCAGGCGAAGGGTGCGTGATGGGCATGCGGGTGTTGATTGTCGACGACGAACCGCTGGCGCGGAGCGCGCTGGAGCGGATTCTGCGGACGCGAAACGACATTGAGTCGGTGGACTCGGCCGGGGATGCGTTGGATGCATTGAGCCTGCTGCACGACCGGCCGTACGACGTGATCCTGCTGGATATTCGCATGCCGGAACTGTCGGGGATCGAGCTGGTGGACCGGCTGAAAAAGCGCAAGCCGCCGGTGCCGGCGATCATCTTCGTGACCGCGCACAACCAACATGCGGTGGCCGCGTTCGAGAAGCAGGCGGTGGACTACGTGCTGAAGCCATTTTCGGACGAGCGCATCCATCATGCGCTGGACACGGCAGTGCACCGGACGCAGAGCGAGCGGGCAGCGCGATTCATGCAGCTGCTGCCGCAACTGGAGAGCCTGGTGGCGAAGAATTCGCGCATCGCGATAAAAACGAAGAAAAGCATTTTGTTTATCGATCCGGCGGACGTGGCGGTGGTGGAAGCGCAGGGGAATTATGTTCTGTTGCAGAGGCTGTCGGGATCGTATTTGTTGCGGGAGTCGATCAGCGCGGTGGCGCAGAAGCTGGAACCGTATGGATTCATCCGGATTCACCGGTCGGTGATGGTGAATTCGTCGTTTGTGGAAGAGATCCATCCGTGGACGACGGGAGAGTACGTGCTGCGAATAAAAGGCGGGAAGGAATTGGCAGTCTCGCGGACATACAAGAAGAACCTAAGCTCATTGGCGCAGTTTTGGGTGGGGAACACGGGATTCTTGGCGGAGAGTGGCGAGTGAAGAGTGGCGCGAGGCGCTAAGACATAGATAGGGAAGCGGCGCCGAGAATGCGCATGGATTTCTTCTCCTGGATAAAAACGACAACCTGGAGATTTTGCGGCTTCCAGTCGGATTTGAACTTGACGCGCGGTGAGGCTTCGAAGGCCGCATCGCCGGACGATTTGGCGACGCCGATCTTGTGAAGCGAACGAAGCACGGAGGCGTGGCGCAAATCTTTGCCAGCATTTTCGCCGGCATTGACGCTGGAGGCCAGGCCAGTTTCGGTGACCGCGAGCCACACTTCCGGGACGTCCTTTTCCGAGTTGCCAACGATTTTGTCAACACGCACCTGAAACTGGCGCTCCGCGCGAGATGAAGAATCCAGAGGGACGAGAGTGATCGAGGTTTGCTGCTGAGTGGCGGCGCGTTGGATGATTTCCTTGACCTGGGACTCCGAACCGGCCACCTGGGTCTGACCCGCGACGATCATTTGGGGAGTGTAGGGTTCCTTATCCTTAAACCTGACGACGTAATCCTGCTGGCGCAGAGTCCAATCGGAGGAAGAGTAGGGGTCTATCCAACCGTCGTGATTCCAATAGTCGACGTGTTCTTCGATGGCAATTACCTGTGTGCCGGGGATGGGTTGGGTGCTCTGCAATTTCAGGAGCAGGGCGTCGGCGGGAGGACAACTGGAGCAACCCTCGGAAGTAAATAGCTCGACAACGACGCGGCGGGCCGTGTCCCCGGCGGCGGGTGTCGATGCATGGGAAGGCAGTGAAGCAGAAAAGGGGACAGCCGCAAAAGCGATGGCGACCAGCGCGGCGAAAGCATTTTTCATGGGGGAGTTCTCCGCTGCAAGTGATCTGATGCGTGGTGCGAAGGAAAGTTGCTTGGCGTTCGATATGTAGAGAAGAGAATAGAGACCGCAAAGAAGCACCCCTTCGCGTAAGGCGCTCAAGGCCAGCGAGAGGTCGTGTTGGGCTGTATTGCTGAAGAATGGTGACGAGCGAAGCGAATATTGATGTGAAATTGTCGATTGATGAAACAAGGGGCAATCTACGGAAAGTTGGATTTTGTTCAGAAAAACACGGAAGCGTTATCAACGCACCAACACAAATCACACTCTACCAAAAAATTGTGACGAAACGCCGGAAGCGCGTGACGAACGTGTTGGGTTGATCTCCGTGAAGTCATAGGTGCGCAAGAACTCCACGGGCAACTGTAAGAAAAATAAGCGCGGTGATGCGCGAAAGACATTGGCGTATCGCGTGCAGGATGGGTCGCGACCGTGGTGGGTCCCTAAATCGGCAAGGAGGCAGGAATGATATCGCGTAGAACGGGATTGGTGTTGGTGTTGCTTCTCACCTTGTGCATGGTGAAGCAGACGACAAGCCAGACGTTGGTGGCGGGGGGCATCTCGGGACGAGTCACCGACCCCACCGGAGCGGTAATCGCGAGCGCCATGGTGGAGTTGAAGAGCGTGGATACAGGGGAAAGCCAGGTGACCACAACGAGCGCGGAGGGCAATTATCGATTCAGTTTACTGAAACCTGGGCAGTATCAGGTGACGGTAAGTGTTCCTGGATTTGCGAAGACGGTGCAAACGACCATGGTGACGGTGGGACAAACTGCGCAGGTGGATATGGCGCTAGAGATTTCCAAGGCTGCGGAAACGATCGAGGTGTCTGGGGCAGCGCCACTGATCAGCACCGAACCGGGCGTGGCGACGTCGTATACACCGGAAGAAGTGGCGTTATTGCCGACAGCGGGGGGAGACATCACGACGCTGGCATTTACGGCGCCCGGAGTAGTGGTGTCGCAAGGGATGGGTTATGGGAATTTCACCGTGAATGGATTGCCGGGAACCTCGAACCTGTTCACGGTGAACGGGGAAAACGACATGGACCCGTACTTCAACATTAACAACTCGGGTGCGTCGAACCTGACGCTGGGCAGCAACGAAGTGCAGGAATCGACGATCGTGACAAACCCGTACTCGGGCGAATATGGGCAGATGAGCGGGGCCCAAGTGAGTTACGTGACGAAATCAGGAACCAACTCGTTCCATGGGAATGCGCAGTATTTCTGGAACGGGCGGGCGATGAACTCGAATGACTTTATCTCCAACGCCAGTGGAGCAGCACGGCCGTTTTCGAATGCGAACCAGTGGGCGGCATCACTAGGCGGACCGATCATCAAGGACCACACCTGGTTTTTCGTAGACACGGAAGGCCTGCGGTTCATTCTACCCAATGTGGACGTCGAGACCATTCCCACGCCGACGTTCGCCTCCGCAGTGCTGGCGAACGTGCAGGCGCTCAACCCCAGCGAAGCGGCGCCGTATCAGAACATGTTCAGTATTTACTCAGCGGCAGCCTCGGGCAAGAAAGTCACGCCGGTGCCGATAACGGGCACGGAATGCGCCACGGTGGCGGTGCCGGGTTTCCCAGCCGGAACGCCGTGCCAAGAAACGGTGACGCTAACACCGACATCGTTTGCAAAGGAATGGATTCTGGCGGGCCGGGTGGACCAGAAGCTGACGTCGCGGGATGATTTGTTCTTCCGCTTCAAGTTGGATCACGGATTGCAGCCCTCATCGATCAATGCGTTGAGCTCGGCGTTTGACGCCAATTCGAACCAACCGGCATACGACTACCAGGCGAACTGGCGGCGCGTGTTTAATTCCAGCATGACCAACAGCGTGACGGCGACGCTGAGCCACTACGTGGCGCAATTTGCGCAAGACATCGACGCGTGGCAGAAGGAATTCCCGTACGGGGCGGCGACGTTCGGGGGAGCGGTGGGTTTCTCGAACATCAATGGGCTGGTCGGCGACTTCCCACAAGGGCGGAACATTACGCAGTATCAGTTCATCGACGACTTTTCCTGGGTGCACGGGAAGCACACGTTCAAGTTTGGAGAAAATTTCCGGCGGTATGACGTGAGCGACCACAACTTCTTCAACGTTTATCCGACGATTACCTTCAACGACCTGAGTTCGACGTCGCTGGGACCAAACGGGATGACCGGGATGCAGGCGTTTGCCGAAGGTGTGGCGGAGTCGTATCTGCGGGCGTACAGCCCATCGACCGACGTGCCGATCGGGCTGTGGGGCCTGGGCTTCTACGGGGAAGACACGTGGAAAGTGACGCCGAATTTCACGCTGACGGCGGCGTTACGGTTCGAACATAACTCGAACCCGACGTGCAATACGAATTGCTTCTCGAACTACAACGGGCCGTTTAACGCGTTGCCGAGCGTGCTGGCAGGAGCCGGCGGAGCGGGGGACGTGCCGTACAGCAGCGATATCAATACGGGCGTGCGCCATGCGTATATGAGCGTGGACGCAATCAACGTGTCGCCGCGGCTGGCGTTCAGCTGGTCGCCGAACGCGAGCGATCATTTTCCGTGGTTCGCCGGTGGGAATAAGACGGTAATCAGCGGCGGGGTGGGCATCTTCTACGACAACCCGCCGGCAGGAATGTTGGACTTCGAACTCGGGAATCCGGGGAATCCGCCAGCAACCACGGTGTTCACGATTGCGCCGCTGGACGCCGCGGGACATACTACGGGGATTCTGCCGTTCACAGCGGGCCCGGCAGCGTTCCAGGCAGCCGCGCAGGCGTTCACGCTGAGCAAGAGCTACAACCAGCTGTCGGCGATTCTGAATCCGATCATTGGATTCAATCCTCCGGTGAGCTTCAACTCGATCCAAGGGACAATCCATTCGCCGCAGGTACAGGAATGGAATCTAAAAATAGACCAGGAAGTGAACAAGAGCGTGGCCGTTTCCGTGAACTACGTCGGAAACCACGCAATCAACATTCCCTACGCCAATTCCTGGTGGAATGCGGTGGCCACCAACAGCGTCTTTGCGGAGGTGCCCGGCATCAAGACGGGAGCGACGGTGTTGCCAAACTACGGGGAAGTGTCGACGTTCCAGAGTGGGGCGGTGTCGAACTACAACGGAATCACCGGGTCGGTCCGGCTACAACACCGCGGCTGGCTGATGGCGCACTTGAATTACACCTATTCCCACACGCTGGATGAAACGTCGAATGGCGGAATCTTCCCGATCGGCGGGTGGCCGGGTGGATTCAACATTCAAACGCAGGTCAATCCAGGGAGCCTCAAGGCCAACAACTACGGAAACGCGGACTACGACATCCGCAACCTGTTCAACGCCGATTACGTGGTGACGCCGCCGATGCACTTGCAGAACCGGTTCGCCAAGGCGGCGTTGGGCGGCTGGCAATGGTCGGGCAAGGTGTTCGTGCGCAGCGGATTGCCGTTCACCGTGCTGGACGCCAATGCGTTTGGAGACATCGCGCAGAACAACGCGCTCGGCATCGTGGCGCAACAGATCGGAGGAGGCGCGCAGAATTCGTGCGGAGTGGCCGCGGTGGTGACCAACACGAAATTGACGCCGTGCTTGAATGCGAGCGCGTTCGCGAATACGGCAGCGACGGGATTCGCGTACAGCAGCTATCCAAACCAGACCCGTAACCAATACCGCGGGCCGAATTACGTGGACTTCGATATGGCTTTGTATAAAACGTTCGCAGTCGGGGAACGATTCAGGTTCGGGCTGGGAGCGCAGGCGTTCAACCTGTTTAACCATCCGAATTTCACGCTGCCAGATGCGGAACTGGGCAGCCCGCAATTCGGGCAGATCCTGGGCATGCAGGGTGTGCCGACGAGCCCGTACGGAAACTTCCTGGGGTTCGATTCGTCGGTGCGAGTGGTGCAGTTGTCGCTGAAATTGACGTTCTGAGAAGCGCTTAACCCTCGGAGAAACGGAAAACAAACCCGCGGCTGGGCCATGCGTGAGAGTGTGGCCTAGCCGCGTTTTTTTGTTTGAGGGCGCTTGACGTGTCGCATGGCCGGTGAAGATCCGGACCTTGACGGTTTAGTGTGGTTCAAAGCGGCGAGGTCAATTTAGAACCGGCAAACCGCGGGCGAACACCTGAGTAATCTGCAGAGCCTCATTCAGCAGAACTATGTCGGCATCCGCATTGGCATGCAGGACGCCTTTTTTGTGCTCGATGCCGAGGAGTTTGGCGGGGTTCAGTGTGAGCATGCGCAGCGCGTCGCCCACGGGAGTGCCAAGGCTCACGATGTTGCGAAGAGCGCGGTCCAGCGTGAGGGTGCTGCCGGCCAAATTGCCTTCAATGTTGCGACAGACGCCATTGGTTACGGTAATGTCGAGACCGCCCAGAATGTATTTTCCATCAGGCATGCCGGTGGCGGAGATGCCGTCGCTGACGAGAATCACTCCGTTGGCGCCCTTGGCCTTCAACAGAACACGCATGGCGACTTCATCAACGTGGACACCGTCGGCGATCAGCTCCGCGGAAATTTCCGGAGAAACCAAAACAGCGCCAATGACGCCGGCGTCGCGATGGGAAAACGGGCGCATGGCGTTGTAAGTGTGAATAGCGTGGTGGGCGCCCCTGGCCAGACCAGCGCGAGCCTGTTCGTAAGTCGCGTCGGTGTGGCCCATCCCGACAATCATGCCCGCTTTCCGCGCCGCGTCGATGCACGGCATGGCCCCGAGAAGCTCGGGAGCAATGGTGAGAATCAGAGCATGACCCTGGGAGGCGGAAATGAATTTGTCGAGGAGTTCGGCAGAAGGCAACTTGATCCACTGGGGAGGGTGAACGCCGCGGCGAATGGGACTGATAAAGGGACCCTCGAAGTGAATGCCCAGGATTTCGGCGGCTGGGCGAGTCCGGGCATGTTGTTGGGCAATGTAACGAGCAATCTGTTCGCTGCTTTTGCAAATGGCGTTGGGATCGGCGGTAACCGTGGTGGCGACAAAGGCAGTGGTGCCGTGAGACCCGACCATGGAAGAGACCGCATCCAAGGCCGAGGCAGTGCCCTCCATCACGTCATGACCGCCGGCACCATGAATGTGAACATCGATGAAGCCAGGCGCGGCGATTTTGTCAGTGGCCAGGATTTCTTGGGCACCGGCAGGCAAGCTCAGCGCACTGCGAGGTCCGGCGGCTTCAATCACGCCATCGCGAATCAGGATGCCGGCGTCAAGGATTTCGTCTGTAGGAGTGAAGGCACGGCCAACACGCACAAGTGTAGTGGTCATCGGAAGATTTATCGTAACGGAAAACCGAAGCGGCAGACAAACAAAAGGGCGGAAAATTTTGTGCTGCCCATCGCAACCGGCGTATCCGATGGAGTTGCCCGGGGCTATTTCGGGCGGCCGAAGAACAAAACATAGCCGTCCGGGTCAGTGAGTTCGAAGCCGCGCAAGCCTTCGTGGGTATCCTGGAGTGGCGCGCTGAAATCCGCGCGGTGAGCGGCAAATTCGGCGGCAAGAGCATCCGGGTCCGGCGCATAGACAAAGGCGTCCCACCTCATGAAAGGATGACGCTTGTGATTGGGCAGCGGTGCAACGTCGCCATTGGATTTAAGGAAGAGCTGAGCGCCATCGCGGCGGATGATGGCGAAGAAAGGATTCTGAGCCGGCTCCTGAAAGGAAGTCTCGAAACCAAGCTTTTCGCGATAGAAGGCGACGGTTCGATCGACGTTGCTGACAATGAAGAACGGGGAAATCGCGGTGGTTGTTGGTCGCGCCATGAAGGTTCTGCTTTCGTTTGCGGGCTATCGCTCAATGCAGATGTGGTAGCCGCAGAAGTGGTGTTCAGGAACACACTCGTGAAGGCGACTGGGAGAGCCAACCCGGACGCTTGGAGGCAATAGGCTACTTGGCCATGTCGATGCTGGCGATTTTCAGGTTGTCGCCTTCCACGGTGCCCTTGACGGTGACGTGATGGCCAGCGTGATCGGCGGCCTTGTCCTGATTATCGATAGCGTAGACCTTGTGGTCAGAGTCATTCACGAAGACGTATTTGGCGCCGTGGTCCTGAACACACTTGGCAGCGCATTGGTCGTGCCCGGCCCTGGCACCTTTCGCGCCACAGTGACTGTCAGAAATGTAACCGGTCATGGTGCTGTCACCGGCCAAGACCAGCATAGCCGCAGACAAAAACAGCGCCAGAACTGCTATGGATTTGAGCTTCACAATCCCTCCCCTATCTAACGACATTCGAACTGCCGGGCGGTGCCAGACAGGGTCGCATAATCACAGGCTGATCGTCCAGAGGATGGCCGGGATCAGCCGGGCGAGACACGACTCCAAAAAGCAAAAGGGGAGAAACCTTGCGGTGTCTCCCCTCGCTTGTGCTCTGTCAAGAAATGCCGGGTGTGAGGCTCCCCTGGTGGCCTGATTACTGGGTGGGAGCGTTGCTGGACGCAGTAGCGGTAGCGCTGGCAGACTTCGGAGTAGACAAGTAGCCGGTGACCTGGTTCTTGCCGACGTCGAAGACCACGATTTCATAAGGAGCGTAGCGGGCGGTGCCTTTTACGTAGAACTGCACGGGCTCGCCCGCAGTCTTGTCCTTCTTCTCGATGGACTTATCATCAGCCAGCACGGTCATGGTGTAGCGGGACTTTTTCTGGTCCGTTTTGTTTAAGGACATCTGCACGGGACCGACGCGTTGAGGGGTCTTGGACTTCTGCAGAGTGAATTCGAAGTAGTTGCGATCCCCGCGGCGCTTGAGTTCTTCCAAATCGTCGTGGTTGCGGGCGATAAGACCGCTCATCACACCCATGTCGCCGGTGGCGCGTTCCAGCTTGGACTTGGTATCTTCCAGATCATTCTTCACGCCGGACACGTCGGTGCCCAGCTTGTTGACATCGTCGGCACTGGCCTTGGTAGCGAGTTGCGTATTCACGTTGCTGGCCAGACCACTCAGCTTCTTATCGTAGGCGGCCACCGAAGCCTTGGATTGCTGGCGGGCCTTCTGAAGGTCCTCTTGGGTTACGTTCAGCTTGTCGGTAACGACCTTCAGGTCGCTCTGGAGCTGCTGGTTCTGTTCGTCGGCTTTCGCCAAACGCTGCCCCAAGTCATCATTTTGCTGTTTGAGAGCGGCCTGGGTGGACTCGATGGATTTGCTGTGGCTCAAGGCGCTCCAGCCAATACCTAAACCAACCAATGAAATTACGGCAAGAGCGGCGACGGCGAGCCCGACCCAACGCGGGACAGCAGAGCCGCTTTCGACGACATTCGTATCCTGAAACTCACTCATCGACGTCATCTCCTTTGGCGTGATTCCGCCGGCTTAACGGGAAAAGGGCACCTGGCAAGCCAAACTACAGGAGAGGCTGTAGAGGAACCCAAGGCAAACAAAAAGAATGAGTTGGAGGAAGGAGGGACGAAACAGAGAGGGGCGGATAGAAGTACTAGTACTAGTAAAGATTACCCCTTAGCAGTGCGCAGGGTAATTTTTGCAGATCGAATACGGCGGGTGGCAAAGCAGGTAGGCGTGGAACAGGGGCGATAAGCTAGGGGGCGTGCAAGCGAAAGAAAATAAACGGCTGGATCAGGCAGCCTGGGAATCGCTAACGGGGCGATTGGTGCTGAAGTAGCGGTCCAGAGTGCTGGTGGCAGCTTCTAACACCAACCGACAGTCGGCGCAGGCAGTGAGGTGGTGCTCAATCTCGGCTTGGACTGGAGGAGAAAGTTTCCCTTCTAAATACATGCAGATTAAATGGATAGTATCCCGACAGCTCATACCCGATTCCCCCAAGTCCGTCCCCAGAAAGGACTGTAAGCAAAAAACAGAGAGCACTTGAGCCGCCAAAGGCCACCAGTACTTACGGAACACCTAAGTCTGTATAAGACAAAGACTTGATCTCAGTCATAGGCACTAGCGATGAGTCCAAGTCCCGGCCTAGGACCGGAAAAGTTTACCGCGACATGAACGTTTACTTCACGGCGGAAGAGGCGCAGCGACCCGTTACCGCAGCGGGGTTACCACCATTTGCTTCAAGGCAGCGATGCGGTCCTCGAGCGGGGGATGCGTGCTGAACAGAGAGCTTAGAGTCCCAGAACCGAATAAGGGCTTAACGATACAAAGCGATGAGGTGCTCGGCGAGATGACTGACGTGGGAATGCGCTTGTTATAGGCGCCGAGCTTCTCCAAGGCGCTGATGAGCCCAAAGGGCTGGCCGACCATGCGGACCCCGGTTTCGTCGGCGGAGTATTCGCGAGTGCGGGAAAGGAAGAGTTGCAAAAGAAGGGCGGCAAAGGGAGCCAGAAAGATCATCAAAAGGGCGGTGAACCCGCCCCCCTCGCGATCGTCATCGCGCCCGCCATAGCCTCCGAATAGCATGGCCCACTGGCCCATCTGCGCTAAATAAGTAATGGCGCCGGCAATGGTGGCGGCGATGGAACTGGTCAAGATGTCGTAGTTACGCACGTGCGAGAGCTCGTGGGCAATCACACCTTCCAGCTCATCGTCGTTCATCAACTGAAGCAAGCCTTGGGTAACCGCGACGGATGCGTGATTGGGGCTGCGTCCGGTGGCGAAAGCGTTAGGCGCAGCATCCGGGACCACGTACAGCTTGGGCACCGGAATATTGGCCTTGGCAGCGAGACGTTCCATCACCTGATAGAGGCGCGGCAGTTGCTCGCGAGATACCGGCTGAGCCCCGCTACTCCGCAAGGCGATCTTGTCCGAAAAGAAGTACGAGACAAAATTCATGACAACGGCGATCACCAGGGCGATTTGCATGCCCCCACGGCCACCCAAGGCCCCGCCGGCGATCACCAGGACCACGCTGAGCAGGATGAGAATGGCGCCTGTGCGAAAGATTTTCATGGACGTGAGCCTTTCAGTCTAAAAGTGGGGCCAAGGAGCGTCAAGACGCCGGCCTCCGGGCCGTTGGTCATCGCGTAGCCGCGGCC
Source organism: Candidatus Eremiobacteraceae bacterium (assembly GCA_035622555.1). GTDB lineage: Bacteria > Acidobacteriota > Terriglobia > Acidiferrales > UBA7541 > Acidiferrum. The sequence goes on from DASPVD010000012.1 coordinate 58,279, forward strand.
GCGGGCGTCTTGGCGGTGACGCGCTGAAAACGCATTCCTTCCTTGTTGCCATCGCGGTCGACGCGAATATGCTCGCCGGGCAAAACGGCGCCTTCCAGGATCTGCAAAGCCAGCGGATCCTGGATCAGCCGCTGGATGGTGCGGCGCAGCGGCCTGGCGCCGTACGCGGGATCGTAGCCTTCGCGAAGGAGCAGTTCCTTAGCCGCGGCGGTGAGCTCGAGAGTGATTTGGCGCTCGGCCAACAATTTTTCGACGGTCTTGAGCAACAGATCGACAATGCGTTCGAGCTGTTCCTTGCCGAGAGGATTGAAGATCACGATCTCGTCAATGCGATTGAGAAACTCCGGCCGGAAAGCCTGGCGCAGCGCATCCATGGCCTGCTTGCGCGCGCGTTCCGGATCGCGGCCAGCGAGTTCAAAGATGGCAGCAGAACCCACGTTGCTGGTCATGATCAGAACGGTATTGCGGAAATCAACGGTGCGCCCCTTGCCATCGGTGAGACGGCCATCCTCGAGAATCTGGAGCAAAACGTTGAAGACGTCGGGATGAGCTTTTTCGATCTCATCGAAAAGCACCACGGAGTAGGGATGACGGCGAACTTGTTCGGTGAGCTGCCCGCCTTCTTCGTAACCAACGTAACCCGGAGGAGCACCGATCAAGCGCGATACGGTGTGCTTCTCCATGTGCTCGGACATGTCGATGCGAATCATCAATTTTTCGTCGTCGAACAGAAATTCCGCAAGAGCGCGGGCCAACTCGGTTTTGCCGACGCCGGTGGGTCCTAGGAAAATAAACGAGCCGATGGGGCGCTTGACGTCGGACAGGCCCGCTCTGCTGCGACGAACGGCGTTGGCCACACGAGCAAGCGCGTCTTCCTGGCCAACCACGCGCTGGCGCAAGCGCTCTTCCATGTGAACCAGTTTCTGAGCTTCTCCCTCGAGCAAGCGGCCGACCGGAATGCCGGTCCATTTGCTGACGAGCTTGGCGATGTCTTCCTCATCCACCTCTTCTTTCAGCATGCGGGCGCCCTTTTGCATCTCGGCAAAGCGCGCCTGAGCCTGCTGCGCATCGCGTTCGAGCTGAGCGATCTTACCGTAGCGAATCTCGGCGACCTTGGCCAAATCTCCGGCGCGTTCATAGCGATCCGCCTCGGCCTTCAATTGTTCGATCTGTTCCTTAAGGGTACGGATCCTGGAGATGGCTTCCTTCTCGGCCTGCCAGCGAGTTTTGCGGGCGCTGGAATCCTCGCGCAATTTGGCCAGCTCCTGCTCGATCTGTTTTCTACGCTCCACCGAGTGCGCATCGGTTTCCTTGAGCAAAGCTTGCCGCTCGATTTCCAGTTGGAGAATGCGGCGCTCAATCTCATCGATTTCCGTAGGCAAAGAGTCGATCTGCATGCGAAGACTGGCGGCAGCCTCGTCGATCAGGTCGATGGCTTTGTCGGGAAGAAAGCGATCAGAGATGTAGCGATGCGAGAGAGTTGCGGCGGCAATAATGGCCGCATCCTTAATGCGGACACCGTGGTGAACTTCGTAGCGGTCTTTCAAGCCGCGGAGAATCGCAATGGTGTCCTCGACGCTGGGCTCGGAAACAAGCACGGGCTGGAAGCGGCGCTCGAGGGCCGGATCCTTCTCGATATATTTCTTGTATTCGTTGAGGGTGGTGGCGCCGATGGCACGCAATTCTCCGCGAGCCAGGGCGGGCTTGAGCATATTGGAAGCGTCCATGGAACCCTCAGCGGCGCCAGCGCCGACCAAGGTGTGCAACTCGTCGATGAAGAGGATGATCTGGCCTTCGGTTTCGGAAATTTCCTTGAGCACGGCTTTCAGACGATCCTCGAATTCGCCGCGAAACTTTGCGCCGGCAACCAATGCCGCGAGATCCAGAGCGACCAGCCTTTTGGTTTTCAATACATCGGGGACATCGCCGGAGACAATGCGCTGCGCCAAGCCTTCGACAATGGCGGTTTTGCCCACCCCGGGTTCGCCGATGAGCACGGGATTGTTCTTGGTTCGCCGTGCCAGGATCTGCATCACACGACGAATCTCTTCATCCCGGCCGATCACGGGGTCAAGCTTGGAGCGACGAGCCAGATCGGTGAGATCGCGGGCATATTTCTCGAGAGCCGCGTAGGTGGTTTCGGGATTCTGAGAAGTAACGCGCTGACTGCCGCGAACGCTTGCCAGGGCCTGCAAGATAGCTTCGTGAGAAGCGCCTGCTTTCATGAGCAGCTTTCCCGCAGGATCACGATCGGCAGCGGCTATGGCCAGAAAGAGATGCTCGGTGGAAACGTACTCGTCTTTGAATTTATCGGCTTCGTCGAAGGATTTTTCCAAAACGTCATTGAGCGGGCGTCCCAAGTGCTGTTGCGCAAAACCCTGCACCTTGGGCAAGCGGCCCAATTCGCGGTCGATATCCTGAGACAGGAGTTCGGTACGAATGCCCAGGCGCGCCAACAGCGGGGGAACCACGCCATCCTGCTGCTGCACCAAGGCGGCCAGAAGGTGAACAGGCTCGACCGCTTGATTTTCGTGACGAGCGGCAATCTCCTGGGCTTGTTGCAGGGCTTCCTGGGCCTTGACGGTCATTTTGTCGAATCGCAACATAAATTCCTCACTGAAAGAGAAGGGGCTGGCACGCGTCCAGCCCCATCCTAACCCATGGCGGCTTAGGCCGCCTTGGACCTTTCGCAGTATTTACTTAGCGGCGGCCGCAGCAGCGGGCTTTTCCACGCGGACTTTGATCTGCTTTGGCTTGGCTTCTTCGCGCTTGGGCATGTTCAGGGTCAACACACCGTTCTGGTAGTCGGCCTGGATCGCCTCAGTATTCACGGAGTTGGCCAAGGAGAAGCTACGGCTGAAAGAGCCGTAGGCGCGCTCAACGCGCAGATAGTTGTTGTCGTCAACCTTCTTCTCGAACTTGCGCTCACCGCGAATGGTGAGGATGTTGTTCTCCACGCGAATGTCCAACTCTTCGGGTTTGATGTCCGGGAGATCGGCCTTGACGACCAGGTTGTGCTCGGTCTCGTAGATGTCGACGGCCGGAGCCCAAGAGGTCAAGTTGCCTTCTTCCGAGGTGCGATCAAAGGCCTCGTTGAAGAGACGATTGATCTGGCCCTGAAGAGAAGTGAAGCCGCGAAAGGGCTGGAAAGGGGTTAGAGAAGCTCTCATAGTGAATCCTCCATAAGTGATATCGCAGCCATAATAAAATATTAGTCTATCGTTGTCAACTATTTTCACTTGTTACTGTTATGTCGTTCTAAATATAGTATTATCTGTAGCATAAGGAACATGGCGTTCTGGACAGCGAGGCGGCGAGGCCTGACGGCGTGGCGTGCCCGGGCGCGGCTTTGCTATAGTCGGTGCTGACCTCGATGCGCGTTGACGAACTGGACTACCACCTTCCGCCGGAGCTGATTGCGCAACGGCCGCTGCCCCAACGTGATGGTTCACGAATGATGTTGCTGGACCGCGCGAGCGGTAGCTGGAGCGACCAGGTCTTTAGTGAATTGGCAGAGCTGCTGCATGGTGATGAGCTGGTGGTGTTGAACAATGCTCGGGTGCTTCCAGCGCGGTTGTTTGGGCACCGCGCGGGGGTGCGATCGCAGAGGCCCTCGCGGAAGACTGCCCGCGAACATCTTACCGGAACGGTCGAAGTGCTGCTGACCAAACGAGTGGGGCCGGACGTGTGGGAGACGCTGGTGCGACCGGGACGCAAGATGCACATTGGGGAGCGGGTGACGTTTGGCGGTGGTGAATTCGAAGGGGAGATTACCGCCCGAGGCGAACTGGGCTTGCGGACGATCCGCTTCCTCAGCAATAACGGCGCTAGCGTAGAAGCAAACATCCAACGTCTTGGGCACGTTCCTTTGCCGCCATACATCGACCGGCCTGACGACGAATCCGACAAAGAGAGGTATCAGACGGTATTCGCGCGGGAATCGCAGGCGGTAGCGGCACCTACAGCGGGGCTGCATTTCACGCCAGAAACGTTGCAGAGAATCCGGGCGCGCGGCTGCGACCTATGCGAGATCACCTTGAACGTGGGGCTGGGGACGTTTCAACCGATACATGCGGAGATTCTGGAGGAGCACCGGATTCACTCCGAAGCTTACGTAATCAGCGAGGAAGCAGCGCGGAAGATTTGCGCAGCAAAACGCGAAGGAAGGCCGGTGCTGGCGGTCGGCACGACGGTGGTGCGAACTCTGGAAGACGCAGCGGAGCGCGCGACAATTCCGGGCGAAAGAACGACAGTCCGCCCAGGCGGCGGGGAAGCAAAGCTGTTTATCGTTCCCGGCTACCGCTTTCGAATCGTGGATATGCTGCTAACGAATTTCCATTTGCCAAAATCGACATTGTTGGCACTGGTAAGCGCATTCGCGGGTAAGGAGAACGTTCTGGCGGCCTATCACCATGCCGTCGAAGCGGGATACCGGTTTTACAGCTACGGCGATTGCATGTTGATCCGCTAGCGGTGAGCCAGCAGTCGCAGCCTAGGCCAAGAGCGGAAAGCAGTGGGCGCCATGGCGAGTTTTTCGCAGGCAGCACTGGCGGGGAACTGCCACTTCAGGATTTCGTAGGAAAGAAGAAAGATGAGGGAGACTGAAGTTGCGATCAGCCTCCCTCGAAAAGGACCGCGGTGAAGCACGTTGCAACTCTTATTCAGGAATGACGAAAACGGTCTTCTTGCCTTCAAAGCGGAGTTCGATGACTTTGCCGTCGGCGTTGGAGACCACGCTGTTGTATTGAGCCTTGGAGTCGCGCTCTTCCCAGCGGCCGTCGGCTTCAGCGATGGCCTTTTTGCCATTGAGCACGGTGAGGTGATTGCCGTCGATCAAGAACCGATAATCCCCGGCCTTGATCTCCGTCTGGCCCACTTTGACGTTGTGGGTGATCGGAAGGGTGGTGGACATGGGTTTGGCAAAGGCGGGAATGGCGACCGCCAGAGCGCCAGCCAGTACCAGATTCGCAAGGAGCGATTGCTTTTTCATGAGAGTGCTGTTCCTTTCCATCGAGTCAACCGGAAGGGTGTTGCCAGGAAGGAAGAGTTGACACACAGGAGGGAGAGGAGTAGCCTCGCGGACGAGGCACCTCTTCTTCCTGGTCAAGAGCCGGAACAACTGCGTGTCATTGACCCCGCGGCTGCCACCGCGGGGTTTTTATTTCTGATTCTCTGTCCGTCCCGCCACAGCCTGAAACGCCGGCTGCACTGGTATAGACGAAGAGGGCTATGCAGATGTTTCGTGGACGGGGAGGATTTTTGGTTTTTTACATGGCGTAGACATATGGCAATAGCATGTAAAATGTTCACATGGCGTTGGGCGAGCGCAGTGGATTCATCTTATACTCGTTGGGCACTGTAGGCACGGTGCGATAGACGGATGAGAACTTTAGTTCTTAGCGATCTCCATGCCAATTTGACGGCTCTGGAAAGCTCCCTGAACGCCGCAGAGGGAAGGTGGGACCGCATGGTGTGCCTCGGGGACATCGTCGGATACGGACCGGATCCCAACGAGGTCGCCACACAGATTCGGCAAATGGGCGCGGTGACCATTCGCGGGAATCACGATAAAGCTGTTGCGGAGCTGATGAACACGGACGATTTCAACCCGGTGGCGAAAATGGCGGTGGAGTGGACGCGGGCGCAACTGTCCAACGAGAACCTGGACTGGCTGGCGTCGCTGCCACAAGGTCCGCTGGAAACCGATGGACTGATCCTGGTGCACGGAGCAGTGCAAGACGAAGATGAATACGTATTTACACCATCGCAAGCACTCGAAGGCCTGCTGGACGCAACGTCGCAAGTGACCTTCTACGGCCACACGCACCATCAAGGCGGATTCGCATACGTAGACTCGCAATTGGAAGTGTTACAACTGCACCCCAGGAACAACGAGTTGCACTGCGCGCTGCAAGTCGAGCCGGAGAAGCGGTACTTGCTGAATCCCGGCTCGGTGGGCCAACCGCGGGACGGAGATCCGCGGGCCAGCTTCGCCATCGCCGATCTGGAGCATCGCGCGATTGAATTCTGGCGGGTGAGTTACGATATCAAGCAGGTGCAGGAACGGATGCGATCCGCGCGTTTGCCGGAGCCGCTGGCCCATCGCTTGACTCTCGGTCGATAGCGCAATCCGGCTTAAGCGAAACGGACTCTCCATGCACGACACGTTCGAGAATCCCGATAGCCCGCAAAAGCAGTCGAAGTTTTCCGTGATGACCATCGTCATGGGCGTGTTGGTGGCGCTGGCGATTGTGCTGAGCCTGTGGTTTTTGTTCGACCCATTGCAGGGTCACAGACCCGCGTTCCAGCAAGCCGTGAACTTGAACATGAAACCGGCCGAGCAGGAATACGCGAAGAAAATAGAGTTTGCCAACATCGCCATGAGCCGGGCAGAGAATTTTTTGCACCAGGAAGTCACGACCATGAATGGCGAAATATATAACGGGGGAAACCAGCCGGTGGGTGGACTGGCACTGACGGCCGAATTTTTCGACGACATGAGCCAAGTGGTGTTACGGGAAACGCGGCCGGTATTTTCCAGCCCAAAGGCGTCGCTAGCCGCAGGAGAACGGCGCAGCTTCGAAATTTCGTTCGATCATGTCCCCAGTTCCTGGAACATGCAGGCGCCGGCGGTACGCGTGTCGCACCTGCAACTGCCCGAGCAGAAATAGCAGTACGTTAATCACCTAGTTAGCTTATTATTGCGGTATGGACTTGGCGGAAGAACTGCGAAGCAGCCTGAAGGATCTGCTCACCTCGGGCCCGGTGGAAATCCGAGAAGTCGCGGGCCGCACTACGCCGGTTGAACCGGTTTCCTGGGAAGTGCGGGGCGCCGCGGACAAGCCGTTGCTGCATGTGTGGGCGGAGAACTGCAATATGACGCGCCGGGTCCTGGGCATTGCGGAGCACTCCCCAGGGTGCGTGATGCTATCGGTGGAACGCTTTGGGCGCACCGCTCCCGAACGCCTAGAAATTGCCCGGCTGGACTTCCAGCGCAGCCGCAAGCAAATCTCCCGTGAAGGTTTTTGCGAACAGTTGCGACGAATCCTGGCGGAAAAGTTTCCGGATGAGACAGTGGAGAAGCTGTCGATCGCCGCGGATTTGGAACACACCTTGTCGCGGATTTATGCGCGAGGAATAGTGCGCAAAGGAACAGTCCGAGGAGCATTTCTGGGGGTGCCGGAATCCGAAACCCAGGACGCCGTGGAGAATAGTTTGACGTTCGCGCTGTTGTGGCTAGAGCGGGCGCGGGAATCGGGATCCAGCGGAAATGTATCGTTTCTGCGGCTGATTCTGCCGGAACGCAAAAGTGGACTGCTGGCACAGCAACTGTGCGCATTAAATCCACGGTTAGCGATACAAATTTACGAACTAAAGTCGCGCACCGAGGAGGTTGAACGTGTTGATCCGCGCGGGAACGGAAACGTGCAAAGCGGGTTGGTTCCGCTGCGTGAGTCACAATTGCTGCTGGACCGGGCGAATGGCGATCTGGCGCGGATTATCGCGCAAGCGCCGGAGGCCATTCGGGCGCACGCAGTAGCGCGAGTGCAGGAGGTGGTGTTGCAGTTTCGCGGGCTGCCTTTTCTGCGTTGGAGCGAGGGGCGAATCGAATATGGAGTTGGAGCAGTATGGCGGCCGTTGAACGCGCGAACCGAGCGGGACCTGCAAAAACTGATTGGTAACTTGAGAAAGTTTCGCGATCCGCTGGCCAGCAACCAGCAACATCCGCTGTACCGAGCGCAGCCGGAACGCTGGATGCAATGGCTGGCGTGGCAAGACATCAGCCGCATAGATGTTCTGTTGGACCCGGAGCACCTGTACGAGCAGGTGATAGCCAAATCCGGGGGTCAACACGGGGTGCTGGACTTGCTGACAGTGACGCGGAGCAAACGGTTGGCCATCCTGGAGTTGAAGGCCACGGAAAATCCCGAGCTGCCGCTGCAGGCGGCGGATTACTGGCAAAGGATCAAGCACCACCATTTGGAAGGAAACCTGAACCGGTACGGATACTTCGGGCAGTTGCAGTTGCAAGCGGCACCGCCGCTGTTGTACCTGGTGGCGCCGGCGCTGCGATTTCATCCGTCGACCGAAGCGATGCTGAAATACTTGTCGCCGGAAGTGGAGGTAATCCGTGTGGGATTGGCGGAAAGTTGGCGACGAGGTTTGCGAGTAGTACTGCGCCAGTGATGCGTTTGTCGATTTGGGACCAGCGGCGAAGAAGTTTGCGTTCCGGCAAATTCAGGGTAGAATTTTCTGACCTACGGGATGGACAAGTTGGTGAACTTCTCGGTCCGAGTGCGGCAAGCGGAAAGCGTCTCTTTAGTTGAGGTGAGCGGGCGCCTGACGTCGTTCGAGACCAAAGCCTTCCAGCAAGTGATTCATGGGTTGCTCAAGCGCGGGCTGACCAACATCGTTTTAAATTTGACGGCACTGGATTATCTGGATAGCTCGGGAATCGGCGAACTGGTGCGGGGATACCTGCGCGTGGTGAAACAGGGCGGGGCGATGAAAGTAGTGGGCCTGGCGCCACGAGTTGAAGAAATTCTGAAAGTGACGCAGCTATACCAGGTGTTTCCGGAGTTCCCCGACGAGGCTTCGGCGCTGGAAAGTTTTTCGGCCGTGCGAAATCCGGGGACGTGAGGGCGGGATGAGAAGGCCCCGTACCACTCGAGAGACCAGCCTGCGGATCTAAAGCATTTTGCGATCGCATACTTGATTGAACCTCTACGGGCGCGTGTGCTCGATGTGATTCGGGTGTATTTTGAAGGGCAGCAGCGTTCAACCAGGTTCGGGAGCATTCCGGAGGCCGCATGCGCCCCTTTCTCGAGATTGCATTATGCGCGTCGATTATTTGTGTTCCATTCCTGTACGCGGAGAGCAGTATGTCGTCGGCAGATAGCGGCAGCTTGCCGTGGATAAAAGCCGCGAGCGAAAAAACCCAGAAAGAATTGATCTCCAAGTATGGAGAGGGGCAGCGCGCACGAGCGGAACGCGGGCTTGGGCAAGTGGCGGAGTTCTGGCGAAGCGAGGACGGCGACGCCGCAGCGTTCGAAGAGTTCGCGCTGAACAACTTCGCCGGCGATCAGGCCACACTGAACACGGTGTTCGAGCGCTACGAGCGGCTTTTGGAACAACTCAATGGGCATATGCACGAAATCAACCGGGAATTCCGGCAGCAGTCGGACCTGGATAAGGGAACAGTTTTGCCCCTAGACGATCTGTTCGCCGGATATGACCCAGCGGCGCACGTGGTCGACGATTTCTTCAACAACAAGCTGGCGTTCATCGTGCTGCTGAATTTTCCGCTGACGACGCTGCAGGAGCGCCTGGCCGAAGGACCTGGTTGGACGCGGAAGGAGTGGGCCGAGGTGCGGCTGGCGCAAACCTTCTCGAAGCGAATTCCGGCGGCGGTGAATTTGCAGGTGGCCAGCGCCGGTGCAGAAGCGGACGCGTACATTTCGCAATACAACATTTGGATGTTTCATGTCGTGGACGACAAAGGAAAGCGGCTGTTCCCCGCAAATCTGCGACTGCTCAGCCATTGGAATTTGCGCGACGAAATCAAAGCGGACTATACGGACGCACAACAAGGCTTAGCAAAACAGCGGGCCATCCAGCAGGTGATGGAGCGCATCATCACGCAAACCATTCCGCAGGCGGTGATCAACAACCCAGCGGCGGACTGGAACCCGTGGAGTAACGAGGTGAAGCCGGCCACAGAGAAAGACAACGAGAGCATGCCTTCGACAGAGCAGAAGGTGACGAATGCGCCGGAGCCGTGCACGCGCTACGCCATGCTGCTGAAGACGTTTCAAGCAGCGCGAGGAGTGGATCCTTACTCACCCACAGCGCCGACATTGATTGCCAGACGCTTTGACGAGGATCGGGAGATTCCCGAGAAACGCGTACGGCAGATGCTGGAACAGGTAGTGAGTTCGCCGTTGGCGCCGCGAGTGGCGCAATTGATTCAGACGCGATTGGGCCGGCCGCTGGAACCGTTCGATATCTGGTACGACGGCTTCCGAGCGCGGGGCAAGTACACCGAGGCGCAACTCGACGCAATTGTTTCGAAGCGCTATCCGACGGCCGAAGCGTACAGAAAAGATATTCCGAACATTTTGCTGAAACTGGGATTCACGCCGGAGAAGGCGCAGTACCTGGCGAACAACATTGCGGTGGAACCCGCGCGGGGATCCGGGCACGCGATGAGAGCGGCGATGCGCAGTGAGAAAGCGCACCTACGCACACGGGTGGAAAGCAACGGAATGAACTACAAGGGGTTCAACATCGCGGTTCATGAGATGGGCCACAACATCGAACAGACTTTTTCGCTGAACGAGGTGGACTACACATTGCTGGAAGGCGTGCCCAATACCGCGTTCACCGAAGCACTGGCCATGGTGGTGCAGGGTCATGACCTGGAGATTCTGGGCTTATCGACGCCCGACGCGGAAACGGAACGGCTGAGGACGCTGAATGATTTCTGGGCCACTTACGAAATCAGCGGCGTGGCGCTGGTGGATATGGAGGTGTGGCACTGGATGTACGACCACGCGGACGCGACTCCGCAGCAATTGCGCGATGCCACGATCCAGATTGCCAAGAACATTTGGAACAAATATTACGCGCCGGTTCTAGGCAAACAGGATGTGATGCTGCTGGCGATCTATTCCCACATGATCGATTCGTTCATGTATTTGCCGGATTACCCGATCGGGCATCTGATCGGATTTCAGGTGGAGGAACAGATGAAGAAGGCGGGAGCCATCGGGCCAGAGTTCGAACGCATGGCCACGTTTGGGCATGTTACGCCGGATATGTGGATGATCCATGCCACAGACAAGCCAGTGGGAGCGGAAGCGCTGCTGAGCGCCACGGAACAAGCGCTGACACAGGTAAGTGCGAAATAGAGCGCGCAGAAGAGTCGAAAAAAAAGGACATAAAAGGAGAGAAGCAGCTAGGGTTTGGAACCCTAGCTGCCTCCCGGGGTGTGTCCTCGAAGTGGTTGTTAATAGTTTAGATGCATGAGGGCGAAAAAGGTTTCTTAAAAATGAGGGAAGGCCAGAATTTCCGGTGGAGGCGGAAGCAGGTACGAACGACCGCGATAAGCTTCAATAAAACAAGTATTTACGCCAGCGTTCATCGCGATGTCCGATAAGCCGCATCAATTGCCGCGATGTATGCAGGGTAAAAGGCCGGGGACGCCGAGCAAGCTTCAGCCCGGCTTCCTCAGGGGTACGATCCCCTTTGTTGTTATTGCAGCGATAGCAGCACGCTACCAGATTCTCCCAGGAGGAGCGTCCGCCGCGGGAGCGCGGCACGACATGATCCAGAGTGAGCTCGGAGCTGGGAAAGACCTTGCCGCAAAACTGGCAGGTGTTGCGATCGCGCAGCAGTATGTTCTTGCGGGAGAGCGCGCGGCTCTGCTGGGGGATGTGCCTGTAGGCCAGTAGACGAATTACCGAAGGCACTTTATGGGCGTGTGTGGACGAATGCACTTCGGCATTATGCAGTTCCTCCGCCTGAGCAACACCCTTGAGCAGCAGCACCATAGCCCGGCGCACAGCGGTGACGTTGATAGGTTCGTACGTAGCGTTTAAGACCAAGACAGGTTCTTGCATGAGGGAGGTGCGGGGGGGAGCAAGCGGAACATGGCGACCAATATTCCCCGAAGTGCCTGACGCAAAAGTTCCGGGCACCTCGGGGACATGTCGCCCCCTATAATCAAAAGCCTCTGATCGTCTAGCACTCATGGCCCGTCCCTTCCAGCTACGGGAATATGCCGAAGGAGCTTAGCGGCTGGCCGGCACGGGCAATGGTGAGACCCAGCACCGATTTG
>DASPVD010000013.1:0-16317 GCA_035622555.1 Candidatus Eremiobacteraceae bacterium
ATACCCACGGCTGCTCCTGGTCCAACCAAATGGCTGCCCCATCGGGACAGATAATTCTTTGTGGTATGTTTTCGCTGATGGTCCGACGGCTGGTTCCCTGCAAATTCCCTGATCCGCTTTGTTTCTGGGGACCCGCATTGAGTGTAACCGTGAGAGAATAAGGCGCTTCGCGGCGCATTTAGCCCGACCCGAGAAAGAATTCCCTGAAAAAATCCCTGTTAAGAGGGTTCGCTTCGGTGGAAACTCCGTCCCTCGGGCTCGACAGCCGGATGCGGGGGCAGTCAGTTTCCCTGGAACTGAAGCCCATTCGCGTGGAGGATTATAGGAAATTGCAAAACGAACTCTGGCAACTCCTGCGTTTAGTTGGAGATCCCAAAATGGGACGGTTCCAAAAGCAGAGGTCTCACAGCATTACCAGATTTCTTCCGTTTGCCTGCTTCTCTAAAGAACCCCGCATGTTCCGGCGGGGTGAACGTCGCATCTCGTAACCCACAATCGGTAATCCCCAATTTCATGGGCCACCCAGCTTCCCTAAGGCACGTTTTGGCCGTCTCCTGTTTTTGCGCTAAACTAAGTACTCCCGCGAACGACTTCTACCCTGCAGCACTATCTGCGTTCACCGAGGTCGCCTGAGGCTCTCATGGACACCACTCAGACCGCTGCGTTGCCGTCGGCACTCGATTGGGCTCACCCCCTTGTTAAGGAATGGTTTCTGAGCCGACTGGGAAATCCCACCGAACCGCAAGAGCAGGGTTGGCCCCACATCTTACGGGGCGCCACCACATTGATTTCGGCCCCGACGGGTTCCGGAAAGACGTTAGCCGCGTTCCTCACGTGCATTGATCGCATGTTCCGAAAAGCCCTTAGCGGGGAACTGCGGGACCGGACGGAAGTACTTTACGTTTCTCCCCTGAAAGCCTTGGGGAATGACATCAAGACCAATCTGGAAATCCCTCTGGGCGAGATTCAGCGAATGGCCCTCGATCGCGGTCTGCTGATGCCGGAAATTCGCGCCGCGGTGCGCACCGGCGACACCCTGATGCACGAACGCCGGGCCATGCTACAACGTCCTCCCCACATCCTGGTGACTACGCCAGAATCGCTTTACATCCTGCTGACTGCCGAGAAAAGCCGTGAAATGCTGCGATCGGTAAACACCGTGATCCTCGATGAGATCCACGCGGTGGCCGACGATAAGCGCGGCGCGCATCTGGCGTTGTCATTGGAGCGGTTGGAAGCGCTTACCGAACAAACGCCGCTGCGCATTGGACTATCGGCCACACAAAAACCAATTGAGTTGATTGCTCATTTCCTAACTGGCAGCGGGCGCCCTGATCCAGTCATCGTGCAAATTGGCCATCAGCGGCAGATTGATCTGGCGGTGGAAGTGCCCGGCAGCGAATTGGGGCCAGTGGCTTCCCACGAAATGTGGGACGAGATTTACGACCGGCTGGCTGAATTGGTTCGCCAGCATCGCTCGACGCTTGTTTTTGTGAACACCCGGCGTCTGGCGGAGCGCGTCGCTCATCATCTGGCGGAACGTTTGGAGAACGATGCCGTTGCAACGCATCATGGCAGTCTCGCCCGCAGACTGCGGCTTGCCGCGGAAAAGAAACTGAAAGCGGGAGAGATTCGGGTACTGGTGGCGACCGCCTCTCTGGAACTGGGAATCGACATTGGGGCGGTGGAGCTGGTTTGTCAGCTCGGCTCCACTCGGTCCATTTCCGTCGCTTGGCAACGCATTGGAAGGTCCGGGCACTGGCGCGGGGCCATTCCCAAGGGGCGAATCTTTGCCACTACACGCGATGAACTAATCGAGAGTGCAGCCTTGGTCCGCGCCATGCTCCAAGGCGATCTGGACAGCATCGCGGTTCCCGATGCGCCGCTGGATGTGTTGGCGCAACAAATCGTGGCAATGTGCGCCTGCGAGGACTGGCAAGAGGACCAGCTCTTGGCGCTGGTGCAACGAGCCTATCCTTATCGTCAACTGAAACGAGCCGATTTCGACTCCATTGTCGAAATGCTTTCCGAGGGAGTGGGCGCGCGCCGCGGCCGCTATGGGGCCTACCTGTTGCGCGATCGGGTCAATCTCCGGCTTCACGGGCGACGTGGCAGCCGGTTGATCGCCATCACCAGCGGCGGCGCGATCCCGGATAACGCTCTCTATACGGTCGTCGCCGCCCCCGAAGGTACGTTGGTAGGCACCGTGGACGAGGACTTCGCAGTCGAGAGCCTGGCGGGCGACATCATGCTACTGGGCAACAGTTCTTGGCGGATTCGCCGGGTTCAGGCTGGCCGAGTCATTGTGGAAGATGCACACGGGGCGGCTCCTAACATTCCATTCTGGCGCGGCGAAGCCCCTGCCCGAACACCGGAACTCTCGCGCCAGGTGGCGGATGTCCGAGAGAAAGTGGCCGAACTGACCCGCGGCGTGCGGCCCGACACAGATTTGCGTGAGTCACAGGAAGCACGCGTGGCAGCAACGTGGCTGCAGAATGAGTGTGGGCTCGACCGCTCGGGCGCCGAGCAGGTCATCGAACATATCGTTGCGGGACGTGCCGTGCTCGGTGCCATACCCTCGCAATCAACGGTTATCGCCGAGCGTTTTTTCGATGAGAGCGGCGGGATGCAACTGGTGCTCCATGCGCCTTTCGGCGGCCGCATCAACAAGGCATGGGGCCTGGCGCTCCGTAAGCGCTTTTGCCGCTCCTTCAATCTGGAATTGCAAGCAGCGGCGACCGACGATGGAATTAATATTTCTCTCGCCGAACAGCATAGCTTTCCCTTGGCGGATGTATTCCGATTCCTGCACCCATCTTCGGTTGCCGAAGTGCTGCAGCAAGCGGTCTTAACCTCTCCCATCTTTACCGCGCGGTGGAGGTGGGATGCGTCTCGCGCGCTGGTGCTACAACGCTTTCAGGGAGGCAAGAAAGTCCCGCCGCAGATCCAACGCATGCGCGCCGATGACCTGCTTGCTTCGGTTTTCCCCGATGCGGCGGCGTGCCCGGAGAACCTGGAGACACAGCCCCGAATTCCGGATCATCCATTGATACGCGAGGTCATGAAAGACGCTTTGACCGAAGCGATGGATACCGAGGGCTTACAGCAGGTGCTCGAGCAGGTGCTGAATGGAAGCATTCACTGTGTGGCTGTGGATACGCCCATACCCTCGCAATTTTCGCATGAGATTTTGAACGCGAATCCTTTCGCCTACCTTGATGACGCGCCGCTGGAGGAACGTCGTGCCCGTGCCGTTGAAATGCGGCGAATGTTGCCGGAGACGGTCCTTACGGAAGTCGGCAAGCTCGACGGCGCTGTTATTGAGGAAGTCTGCGCGGAAGCTTGGCCGGATGTTCGCGATGCTGATGAACTCCACGATGTGCTGCAAACATTGTTAGCCCTGCCGGACATTGTGAGCGACCAGCAGCAGAGTCGCATTGCGAGATTGGTGCGACAATCGACAGCCTCCTGGCGCCCACACTTTGAACAACTCGTCCAGCAAAACCGCGCTACTATCGCTGGCGTTTCCGGTCGGGATTATTGGGTTCCTGCCGAGCGCACCAAGAGCTTCTTGCAGGTTTTCAACAACGCCATCTTTGCTACTCCGTTGGCCAATGTGGACCAGAACACTGACGGTCGAGAAGATACGGTCCGCGCCTTGGTTGCTGGCTGGATGGAGCACTGCGGCCCTGTGACCGCCCAGGATCTAGCCGATGTGCTCGGTCTGGCTCGCGCGGACATCGATAGCACTTTGCTCGGTATTGAATCCAGTGGAGCGATCATTCGGGGAAAGTTCACCGGCGGCGCTGGTACCGAAACGGAATGGTGTGGCCGCCGACTGCTGGCGCGGATTCACCGGTTAACGCTGGGAAAGCTGCGTCGCGAGATCGAACCGGTAACGGAAGCGCAGTTCATGCGCTGGTTGTTTCGCTGGCAGCATGTCGCGCCGGGCACGCAACTTGTCGGCGAACGGGGAACCCTGGAAGTTCTGCACCAACTGCAAGGTTATGAGGCACCGGCGAATATTTGGGAAAGCCAGATAATGGCTCGTCGCTTGATCACATACGACCCGAAGAACCTCGACCATTTGTGTCTCGGTGGGGCTGTCGGCTGGGGTCGTCTGTCGCCGCATCCGGCCATGCTGGTGGATTCGGCCGAGCGGGGCCGGCGAGTAACCCCAACGAGTGTGGCGCCGATTACCTTCTTCGTTCGAGAAGATGCGGATTGGATGTCTCATCCGCCCGACCGCCAAGTAGTCGAGCAACGTTCGAGCCTGAGTTTTGGTGCTCGGGAGGTGCTGCAATTCCTGAAGCAACATGGCGCATCCTTTTTTGCCGATATTGTGCGCGGAACACGGAAACTCAAGGCCGAAGTGGAAGCCGCGTTGTGGGAGTTGGTCGCCGTCGGACTGATTACGGGTGACGGTTTCGATAATTTGCGCGCCTTAATCGACCCGAAACGGCGTGCTGGCCAAGGTAGCGGCCGTTCTGCCCGCCCGCGAGATAGCCTTGGCCGTTGGTCCCTGCTTTTCACCAGTGAGCCGGAAGACCACTCCAAACAAATGGAAGCAAGCTGCTGGATGCTATTGAAACGCTATGGCGTGGTGTTTCGTGAACTCTTGACCCGTGAATCTATCCTGCCACGCTGGCGCGAGGTGCTGATTGCAATGCGCCGCTTGGAGGACCGCGGCGACATCCGCGGTGGGCGCTTCGTCAGTCATTTTCTGGGCGAGCAGTTTGCCTTACCGGTGGCCGTGGAATCGCTACGCGCTTCCCGCGCCGAACCTCCCGCAGGAGAAATTGTCACCATCGCTGCCGCCGATCCGCTGAACCTGGCGGGCATTATTGTTCCAGGCGAAAAAGTATCGGCCAACTCTCGCCAATTTGTCAGCTTTCGCGATGGTGTGCTGGTCGAAGAGAATCAGCCCCAAGTTTTTCGTCGAGCAGTCGTTCAACAAACGGGTTGACCCGATGACCGGTTTACGTCCGGACATGGCATTAGCCGCTGTTCGTTAGAGTGGGCTCACTGTACGACTTCGAAACTGGCGTGTAGTGTGGCGTGGGAATCTCCGCCAACCCACAGATCAAACATCGAGGGGTCCTCCACCCAGTCCTTTTTAGCGGAACTCCAGTAACTGAGCTCATCCTTACCAAGTGAGAAATGAACCGTTCGCTTTTCGTGTGGCTCCAGGCTGACCCTCTGAAAGCCTTTGAGCAAACGCACTGGTCGTGACGTACCGCCGTACAGTTGGTGGATGTAAATCTGGGCAACTTCATCTGCGGCGCAATTTCCGGTGTTTTCCAGGTCCACCGCCACGTCGAGGCTTTCGCCCGTCTTGATCTGAGGTTTGCTGACTTTCAGGTTTGTGAATGCGAATGTGGAGTAGCTCAAACCGTAACCGAACGGATACAGCGGCGTGCTCTCCTCGTCCCAGTAGCGTTTGCCCTGGTTCTCGGGAGCCTGGGTCCGATTATGTGCATAATTGAGCGGAATTTGTCCAACGTCACGCGGCCACGCGAATGGAAGCTTGCCACCAGCAACCGCGCCCCCGAAGAGCGCATCGCCAACCGCATTGCCGCCTTGTGTGCCCGGATACCAGATCTCCAGAATCGCCGGAACACGGTCGGTTGCCCACTGGATGTTCAGCGGCCTTCCGTTCATCAACAGCAATACGACCGGCTTGCCCGTTCCCACAATCTTCTCGAGCAGCTCTTCTTGCGCACCAGGCAGCTCGAGCGATTCGCGCGATGCCGCTTCACCGCTCATATTCTGCAGTTCGCCCAGAACCAGAATCGTCAGGTCCGAGGACTTAGCCAGGCTGACCGCTTTGTTCATCTCGTCACTACTCTGCTTCGCGCTCCAGGCAGGAGGCTCTTTGATACTCAGAATATCGTTAAACATGGAGGGAAACTTGCGACTGATTTGGACTCCCGGTGCGTAGCTGACCTCTGCTGCTGAGCCGAGTTGATTTCGCACTCCCGCATAGACCGTCACTGTTTCCTTTAGATCCTGCTGAAAAGCCCATGACCCCAGCGTGTCGATTTGCGAGTCGGCCATTGGACCAATCACCGCAACTTTTTTGTACCGGCCTTTGTTGAGTGGCAGCAGTCCCCCTTCGTTGCGCAGTAGAACAAAAGTGCGCTCCGCAGCCACACGTGCTGCGGTGCGGTGCTCCGTGCTGGCCAGGATTTTTTGAGATTGAGGCACATCCACATAAGGATGTTCGAAGAGCCCAAGCCGCACTTTCATTTCCAGTATGGGTCGAGCTGCATCCTCAATCTGCCGTTCCGTGACTTGACCCTTGTGGACTGCGGCGGCCAGGTTTTCTGAATACGCGGATTTCCCGATGGCCATTTCCATGTTCACCCCGGCGTTCAACGCAATCACCGCAGCATCGTACAGGTCTTTCGCATATCCGTGGGTGGCCAGGCTCTTCACTGCGTCGGCGTCGCTCACTACAAATCCGTCAAATCCCCACTGCTCGCGCAGCACGTCATGCAATAGCCATCGATTTCCGGTAGCGGGAACGTCGTTTAGGTCCATGTAGGCGCTCATTGCTGAACCCGCTCCCGCTTTCACCGCAGCATGAAACGGTGGCAGGTAAACGTTGTAGAGAAGAGTCTCCGGAATATACGAGGCGTCGTAATCGCGGCCGCCTTCCACGGCTCCGTATCCGGCAAAATGTTTCATACATGCGAGAATGTGGTCGGGTGAGCCAATAAAATCCCCTTGGAAGCCTCGTACTTGCTCCCTGGCCATTGCCGAGCCGAGATAGGGATCCTCGCCGGCTCCTTCCACCATGCGGCCCCATCGCGGATCACGCGCTATGTCCAGCATTGGCGCGAATGCCCACTTGATGCCCACCGAACTGGCTTCCTCCGCCGCGATGCTTTGTTCCTTGGCCACTAGGGACGGATCCCATGACGCAGCCATGGCCACCGGAACCGGAAAGATTGTTCGAAAGCCATGGATTACGTCGTAGCCAAATATCAATGGAATATGTAACCGTGAATGGTCTAGCGCCAGATGCTGAAGACGATTGATTTCCGCTGGATCCGTCACAAATAACAGAGAACCCACTTTTCCATTCGCGACGGCACTTTCAACCGGCTCCACGGGTGGCAGGTGAAAAAGCTGGACCAGTTGCGCGATCTTTTCCTCCAGCGTCATGTGTTTCAGCAAATCGTCCACACGCTGGCGGACGATTTCGTTCGAGGCGGGTCCCGTGGTCTGGACTTGCGCGAGAACTAAAGGCACTGCCAAGAGCAGCAGCGTGCACAACATCAAGTGCGGATGAATCCGACAGATTGTTTTCATGGAGGAGCTCCCGAGCTCACCTGATGCTAATCACATTTCGGGGAAGCTGTCTATGACGTGGAAGCGTGTGTGGAACCTTGGGTGCCAAGTCCTCACTGCACCCGAGGATTCGCGGGCGGGCAAAAAGGAAATGGTGTTGTTGGCTCTCGGTTAGTCGATTTTCGTTAAGGCGCGAACGTGCAACTCCAGTGCCTGGTTGTACTGGCGCTCGATTTGCAGTTCAGTCTGCAGTTTCTTGATTAGAAGCTCAAGGCATGAGATTTCCGCGCGCAATTTGTGGATATCCGATAGCGTAGCGCCGCCACGCTGAGCTGGCGACGTGGGCAACCCGTGCGCAGCTGGCGAATGATTGCCTTGCGAGAACGTTTCGGCCAAAGCCCGCGGCCAAGCTTCGCTCGACCCGGCTTCAGGTTGCGGCGCCGAAGGCATGGCGAGGCTTCCCGGAACAGGCGATACCAATGTCGGGCGGGCCAGCGCTGGGGGCGGAGCAAAAAGACTGTCCAATGACGAGGCGCCACCAGCCTGCTGGGCGTGGGGAGCTTCCGTAGGCTTTGCGGCATTCAATAGGTTCCTCACGCGGCCAATCAATTCCTGTGGTTGGAACGGCTTGCGAACAAGCTCATCGGCCTGCACAGCCACGGCCCGGTCGGCGACGGACTTATTCACTACCCCGGACATCAGAATCACCGGAGTTTTTCCAAACTGAGGGTTCTGTTTGATCTGGCTACAAACCGAATATCCGTCCTGATCCGGCATGATGACGTCGGTGATAACCACGTCGGGTGGATGCTGTTCAAATTGACTGAGGGCAGACGCCGCGTCGGCACAGGTGATCACGTGAATGTTCTCGCGCCGGAAGGCAATCTTTATGACTTCGCGCATCGTCGCGCTGTCGTCTATGAAGTACACCGTGGGTGTACGCTTCGCCTCCGGTGAGTCGAGCGGGGACATGGCGACAGTTTCGCTCATGAGGCCTCCTTATCCGCAAGGTGATCCGTGTGGTCTTGGGTCGCTTCGTCGTATTCGCGCATTGCGTCGAGCATTAGATCTGTCGCGGACCGCAGCACGGTGCGCTGGGCGGTAGTCGCGCCATAAACAAATTTGTAAACACCGGAGCCACAGCGCACGCAGCTCTTCAGAATGTCCAGCACCGCTTCGTCGCCGAACAACGATCCGCATTCCGCATGAACGATTTCGCCCGCATCAAAAAACAAGACTGCGTCGGTTTCCCCGGCGTTAATGGTCAGCGCGCCCGTTTGCCGGGCCTGGCCGAGCATCTGCATCACTCCGGGCAAGTCGTGGTGTGTGAGGTTGCCGCTGAGGCTGGTATCGGCTTGCCCTAGCATCTGGGTTGGTTGAAAACCTTCCACCTTGCTGATGATGATGTTTTTGACGTGATTGGCGATAATTCCCGGCGATAAGTGACGATCCACATAGTCGTCACAGCCCGCCTGAAAGGCTTCCATGAGTGCTCCTTGGGTGCCGTCACCGGTCGCTATGATCGGAAGACTCGCGTTTTTCGGGTCCGAATGGATGATTTGCGCGATTTCCAGAGCGCCCATCTCGCGCATTTTCGTAGCGCACACGATCGCCGTAGGGGAGTCATATTCCAGCGCAGTGAGCGCAAACGTTGCTTGCGTGGTTGTAGACACCTCGAAGCCTTCACGTTTCAGCGCGTCGCCCAGTCGCTTCGCGAACAAAACATTGCTATCGATCAGTAAAATGCGCGCCGGTTTACCGGGCATCATGTGTGCGCCTCCGGTAATCCTGGTTGTGCGACGTGTTCATTATTCGGCTTCCTGCCGGGAGTCACAGCGTAAAGATTAAGCACCTCGATCACTTCACCTTCATACGAAAGCCATCCAGCTACGTGAGGCGAATCCGAAGGTCCAGCCGGGGTCAAATCGGTTTGGATTAGCTCGCATTCGCCGCTCACCGGCAAAGCAACCCAGTCGAGCCCTTGTGGCTGGCGCCTCTTGGCAATCAAATAGAAGCGTCGTTGTGCCAATCGCTTGCCCGTCAGTTTTTCGGCGATGTCGCAGACCGGTACCACGCGCCCTCGGCGCAGGATCACCCCGTCGATTCCAGGGGTCTTGTGAGCGAAACGGAAGGTGCGGCTGGGAGCGGCCAGTTCCGCAACCTGTTCAGCAGCGACTGCGAAGCGGCGCTCCCCAAGCCGAAGTAAAACGCACGAGCAGTTGTCGACTTGGTCCATCCAGGTCATACGTTCAGGCCCGTCTGCATGGGTCCAGTGCCCTGCGGCAAAGTCTGGTGCGCAGTAATACCATCGAGAAGCGCAATCTCCTGGGCAGTCAGAAAGCCGGAGGGACTCACCACTGGCACTACATTTTGATCCAGCACGGTAAGGCCGCGATACCAGGTACGCTCTTCGTGGCAGAATGCGCCGGGCAACTCCTGCAGGCGCGTCATCGTGGTCATCTTCTCGATCCCGTCCACCAGCAGCGCCACGCGCGACTTGCGCAGAACGAAAATGAGCGCCGCGGGACTCGGGTGTAATTCAAAATGCAGCGATGCGTTCACGACATAGAGGTTGCGCTCCCCTCGGCGAATCGCGTGACGCACCTTGCCAATCGAGGGCTCGTTCACTTCAATCGCTGAACCAGTTAGGCTGTCGGCGCTGCGGACTTCCTGCACAGACGCCGAGGAAATAGCAAAAATCTGATTGCTTGCCCGAAACAGAATGATCTGTTCAGTGCGAACCACATGTTGCGCTTTGCTCGATATCGCAAAACGCATCAGCGTACTCCCACAGGCGTAGCCTTACTCAGAGCCAGCACACGCTTTTCAAGGCCGGAGTAAATGTCGTCGATGCCGAGAACTTGATCAACTACACCTGCCTTAATGGCTTCCGCATTCATGCCGAAGATCACTGAAGTAGCCTCGTCCTGGGCGATCACAAATCCGCCGGCGGTCTTGATTGCCCGGGCCCCTCGAGCACCGTCGCTGCCCATGCCCGTCAACACCACACCGATGCTCATGGGACCGGCGAACGACGCAACCGACTCCATGGTCACATCAATATTCGGAAGATAGCCTTCAATCCGTCCGGAAGTGGCGTCGAGTTCTACCCGACCGGTGGGACTGAGTCGCAGGTGCTGCGCCCCGGGACAGATGTAAATTGTGCCGGGTTGAATCGCTTCGTTGAGTTCTGCCTCCTTCACGCGAATACCCGTGAATTCGGCCAGTTGCACCGCGAATTGCGTTGTAAATGCCGCCGGCATATGTTGCACCAAGAGCACGGCAGCGGGGAACTCTCGTGTGAATCCCGGAGCGAGCCGCATCACTGTGGCCGGTCCGCCGGTCGAAGCGCCGAGGACAACAATAGGGAAGCGAAAATCCGGAGTTTCCGAGAGCGATCCGCTGGGGATCTGCTTGGCGACAGCGGTGGTGGTGGGACCGGGAGCCGGCGCTTTCGAGGGATTCTGAATCGTGGCGGCAAGTCGCGACGCGGTGCGCACTACCCGTACTTTTGCAGCCACCCGTACTTTGCGCACCAAGTCTTCCTTGATGCTTTGCATATCCAAATCTATGCCACCGCTGGGCTTGGTGACAAAATCAATTGCTCCGAGTTCCAGGGCTTTCAGGGTGCTGGCCGCGCCTTCCTTGCTTTCCGAACTTACGACCACGATTGGCCGCGGACTGTTCGTCATGATGTGTGCCGTGGCTTGCAGACCATCCATGTGCGGCATGTTCAAATCCATGGTGATTACGTCAGGTTTAAGGGACTCGGACAAGGTGATTGCCTCGCGGCCGTCGCGCGCGCGACCGACCACCTGAAGCTGGCTGTCTGCGTTGAAAATGCTCTCCAAAACCTTGCACATGAATGCCGAGTCATCCACAACCAGCACGCGGAACTTTTTTGTGCCAGCGCTCACCATTGAACTAACCAACCGGCACGGTTGGCCGTGCCGCCTCCGCACCAATCAAACCTTCAATCGCTGCCAACAGCTGATCTTCCTGCACCGGCTTGGTGAGGAACGCCGAAGCCCCTTCTTTCATCGCGCGATCGCGATGTTTTGCTCCAGCCCGGGAAGTTACCACCATCACCGGAATCCGTTTGGTTGCGGGGCTCTGGCGTAACTGGGCCATCAGTTCGTACCCGGTCATGCGCGGCATTTCCAAGTCCGTGATGACCAGGTGACAGCCGACCTGAGAAATAAGTTCTGCGGCTTCCAGGCCATCGGCTGCGAGTTTCACGCGGTATCCGTTCTTCTCGAGCATCCGGCCAACGAATTTGCGTACGCTGATCGAGTCGTCAGCTACCACAATGACCCGTTCCTGGTCGATCCGATCGATGGCTTCGTTCGGTATCGTGCCACGCGCGATCGCGGCAGAGCCCGGCGCAAAAACGCGGGCGGCGCTGGCGCTGGCTTGTACTGCGCGGCGCTCGTTCGGCTCGTTCGCAACCATACGGTTCAGGTCGATTAGCAGGATCAGACTGCCATCAGGGGCGATGGTGGTTCCGGGGAATAGCTTCACGCGGCGCAGATACTCACCCAGGTTTTTGATTACGATTTCGTCCTTGCCCAGCACTTCCTCGACAACCAAGCCAACTTGGCGGCTTCCCGCATTCGCAACCACCATGCGGAAGTAGCCGTTCACCGGTTCCAGCGGCGGCAGTCCAAGATAGGAATCCAGCCGCACCACTTCCGTAACAATGTCGCGCACTTTGGTCAAAAGCTTGCCGCCTACATCTTCAATTTCGTCCGCGCGGAGCCGCCGAATTTCCTCTACCACTGCCAGTGGCAATGCAAAATGGTTCGATCCACACCGTACGAACAGCGCCGGTGAGATGATCAACGTGAGAGGTACTTTCAATGTGAACTTGGTACCCCGGCCCGGCTCGCTCTGGACCTCGATTTCACCGTTCAAGGCGTTCAGATTCGAGCGCACAACATCCAGCCCAACACCGCGGCCGGCCAATTCTGTCTTCACACTGGCAGTGGAAAATCCCGGATGGAACAGCATTTCTCGAAGATCGCGCTCGGTCAGGCGGTCGGCAGTCTCGGCGGAAACCAACCCACAGTCGATGGCGCTCTGCCGCACCCGCGGATAATCGATGCCCCGTCCATCGTCTTCAACTTCGATATAGATGTGGTTACCGCGATGATAGGCGCGCAGAATTACCCGGCCCTGTTCGGCCTTTCTGGCCGTCAGGCGATCCTGCGGCGCCTCGATGCCGTGGGCAACCGAGTTGCGCACCAAGTGCACCAGGGGATCTGAAATCTGTTGAATAATATTGTTGTCTAACTCGGTTTCGCTGCCCGAGAAGTCCAGTTCCACTTCTTTCTTGGACGATTTGGCAGCGTCGCGCACGGCGCGGGAGAGCAGGGAATAAAGCGTGCCGATGGGTACCATGCGAGCTGCGGTGATCTCGTCCTGGAGGTGGTGCGCCAGTTTGGTGAACTCGTCGATGTCGGTCTCGACCCGGTTGACATAACCCTCTAATTGCGAAAGCACCTCATTCACGTCGGCGGAAATTTCCGTCATCGAACGGGAGAGAATGTTGAAATCGTCGTAACGATCCATCTCCAGCTCGCTGAATTCGTCGAGGAATCCCCCTTCGCCGGCCGCCGCGCTGGCTAGTATTTTTTGACGTTGACTATTTGCCCAAGGCATCCCGATTTGCGAGCGGAGACGGTTGTACTCGTATTTTTCCTGGAATTCGTTGACCTTGCCTTGCAAGCGCTCTTTGGAAAAGCTGAGCGTGTCGATCATCTTCTCCAATTCGGCAACCCGGCCAACCATTTTGGTGCGGCTGATGACCAACTCGCCGACAGTGTTCATCATCCGGTCCAGGCGCGCGAGTGCAATGCGTACGGATTTTGCCGCCCCCGCTGCTTTCTGGAGATTAGCGTTGCCGCGCTTGGGCGCTGCCTTTTCCACGTTGTTGGCTCGGGCTGGCTCCTCAATTTTCGCCGACTGCGTAGTTGATTCGTCTTCTTCCGCTTCGGGCGGGGCGTATTGCGCGATTCGACCCAGCAGGGAATCAATGTTGGCGCGCATCTCGGCTTCGCCGCTCCACTCCCGCCGCAGAGTCTTGCGCAACACGTCTACCGATTCGAGGCAAATGTCTATGATCGCTGGGGAGGGATCCAGTTCGTTGTCGCGCAGCCGGCCAATCAAGTCCTCAACACGATGGGCGATCGATCCCAGTCGTCGCAATCCAACCTGAGCAGCCGAGCCTTTGACCGTATGAATCGCCCGGAACAACCGGTTAATTTCTTCAGGACTGTTGTTGCCTTCCAGCGATAGCAAGCAGTCACTGACAATCTGCAGATGCTCTTCTGCTTCGGGCTGAAAAAACTCCAGGATTTCATTGGGAACTTCGTCATCCGTGGGAAGCGCGTCAAAATACGAACCAGTCAGCCCAGTTTCCGCCGGATTGGATTCCAGTGCAGCGCCGGCTGGCGGCGCGGTTTGCACCGCGACCGATTCTGTTATGCTCAAGTTCAGCGGTGCCGGCTCCGGGGGGAAGGCGAAACGATAGCGTTCCTTGAATGCCGAAATGTCTTCGTAGTTTTCTTTCCCCGTATCGCTGATTTCAATCAGGCTGTTTTCCAGCAGCGATATTCCGTCGGAAAGGAATTCAGTCAGAGGACCGTGCAGATCATCACCCAAAGGCGCGTTCAGCGCGTACTGAAAGACATGCGCAAGCTTCCCGGCAATCTCGGAGAAACGCGGGAAGCCATAGCTTGCGGACGTTCCTTTGAGTGTGTGCGCAGCGATGTATAGCCGCTCGAGATCCTCTCGTCTGGGGGAGAGCTCTTGCAGCACCCCGACATACTCGCGCAAATACTGCAGGTGCTCCGAGGCCTCCTGGAGGAACAGCTCGACGGCTTCGCGGTCCGGCGTGCTCACGCGCGTCCCTCCGTAACTAGTTCAGACTTTTGCAGCTCTTCGGCTGTTGGCTTGCGGTACATGATGCAGTCGCCCAAAACGATGGCTTGGAATTTCACCGGCATTTTGGAAATGGACTCAGAGTGACCCAGGAACAGATAGCCGCCCGGTTCGAGCGCGTCGTAAAAGCGTTGTACCAGCGCGCGGCGTCGCTCCTCGGAGAAATAGATCAACACGTTCATACAGAAGATCAGGTCCATCCGGCCGACATACACGGGCGAGGCCAGGTTCATTTGCGCAAAGCTGACGATTTTGCGCACCCGATTCTTCACTTCATGTCCGCTCGGAACGGATGAGAAATGCGTAGCCAACTGCCTCTCGTTCACGCTGGCAATACTACGGCCGGAGTAAACGCCCCGTTCTGCGACCTTCAATGCTTGCCGTCCGACGTCCGTGGCTAGGATCTCGACGTCCCACGCCTCTGCGAATGAGAGCGTATCCAGAACGGTAATCGCGATCGAGTAGGGTTCCTCGCCTGTGGAGCAACCTGCGCTCCAAATCCGCAACGTTCGCGGATTACGCCAGAATTTCTTTACGTGCAGTTCGGGCAACACGTGCTTCTCGAACGCTTCGAAGACTGCCGGATAGCGGAAGAAGGTGGTTTCCTGCGTGAGCAGCTTTTCCAACAGCGCCTCATACGCGACGTTGGTCCTGCGGGCAGCGCGTAACAACTCTATGCCGTGCGAATATCCGCGTTCACGCAAGTGTTCCCGGACCCTCGTGGAGAAGAATCTCTCCCGCGAAGCGTCGAAGTGAATGCCTGTCCGCTCTTCGATCAACATGCGGATCTCGCTCAGTTCGTGCTCACTCAAACCATGTTCCGGGCCGTGGCGCTCGCTCATGATCATTCCGCTCTTGCCCCGCCAAAAACCGAGGGCAGCAGTTCAGTACTAACGAACAGCGCCTACCGGTGCCATATGGTGGTCCGTATCCTCCGCCGAAGCGCCTTTGGCATTGGCACGGAATTGTGCGAGTGCCTCATTGAGCTGGTCCGAGAGCTTCACCAGCTGGCTCACTGTGGTCACCGTGCCGCGCGTGCCTTGCGAAGTCTGGCGCGTTATGTTGGAAATGATCTGCATCGCGTGAGCGACACCCTCGGTGCCCCGCACCTGCTGCTTGGAGGCAAGCGAGATCTCCTGCACCAATTCCGCGGATTGACGAACCACACTGGAAATGGCGTCCAGGGCTCGTCCGGCTTGGTCGGCCAGAGTGGCACCGGATTCTACTTCCTTCGTGCCGTCCTCCATGACCACCACCGCCTCGTTCGTTTCAGCCTGAATGGCTTTGATCAACGCTGCGATGTCTTTCGTGGCGCTTCGCGAGTGTTCGGCTAGTTTGCGTACTTCGTCGGCAACTACGGCGAAACCACGCCCCGCCTCACCCGCTCGCGCCGCTTCGATGGCCGCGTTTAACGCCAGCAGATTGGTTTGCTCGGTGATGTCGTTAATCACGTTGATGATTTCCGAAATTTCCAGCGAGCGGTCGCCCAGCGACTTGATCTTCTTGGCCGTCGCTTGCACGGAGGAGCGGATGCGCTGCATCCCGTCCAGCGTGTCGCGCACCGCGCGGTTGCCTTGTTCCGCGGCATCTAGCGCGCGGCGTGCCGCTTCCGCGCTCGCTTCCGCGTTATTGGACACCTGCTTCATCGAAACGGTCAGCTCTTCCACCGCGCTCGATGTGTTGGTGATTTCCTGGTCCTGCTGTGTGGCACCCGCCTGCATCTCGTCCGCGGCCACCAGAATGTTGTTCGAGCACGCGGTCACTTCCATGGCTGCCTTGCGCACGCGTTCCAGTACCTTTGTGAAGTTGTCGAGCATGTAGTTGATGGAGTCCGCCACGTTGCCCAGGGCGTCGTTGGTCACCTTCCCGCGCAAGGTCAAGTCGCCGCGCGCCACCTGGTTGATCACCGCCAGCAGGTCCGTGATGCTCCGCTGCAGCGCTTCGTTGGCTTCTTGGTTGCTCGACGCCTTCGACACCTTGGCCACCGCGCGGTTCAGGTTCTCCGCGATGTACCCAAACTCGTCGTTCGAGGACACCTCCGCGCGCGCTTTCGAGTCGCCTGCCGCGAGCCGCTCGGAG
>DASPVD010000014.1:0-36790 GCA_035622555.1 Candidatus Eremiobacteraceae bacterium
ATGTCAAAACAAAGGCGATAAATTGCGCTGAAGGCAGGGGGAATGGCGCTGCAGTGAGCGCGTCGGCGTGGACGAGAGTAATTGTGGACCGGCATGGGCATAGCGCATTTCCTCAAAGCGCAGCGATATGATAACTGAGTGGGAAGTATGACTAAACAGTACCTAAGGACAGTTGTGGGGCAGGGAGGCGAAACCGACCTTCTAAGTTTTAAGTTTTGAGTTCTAAGTTTTAAGTTTGGAGTTTGTGGCCCCGGCGTTTTCGGTGAGCCCAAGAACCACCCTCGCAAACCGAGGGTTGGGCACCCGGCGGTGTGTTTTGATTTAGAGGCAAGACGCGACGGTTGAGATCCCCTCGAGGCTCGGGGCATGCCTTCGGGCGCTGGCCTGCGCAGGCAGGCACAAGAGGCGCCCTGTGGATGACAAGTGCGCAGCGGTCGCGGAAGCCGGAAAATAATATGGAAGGGAAACGCATGCTCTAAAGGTGCCGATCCCTTCGCGTGTCTGGGCAGGCTACACAAGCTAGAGAAAAGCGGGAAGAAGCGCTGGCATGAAAGCCAGCGCGACAACGAGGGTGAGGAAGGATGCTGGCATGAATGCCAGCGCTACAGTGAGCCAGCGTTACAAGCAGGTCATCATGCCCGTCCTGGTTCTGTGATAGGCTGACCCGCACTTACGGATGGAGTTTATTGTGGAACGCGAAGTCAGCGACTATCCAGAAAGGGGGAATGAATGAGCCAAGCCAGTGCTACAGCTCGCCGTTGTAACCGGCGCACAGAGACAATAAGATTGAATGCCGCATCGAGAGGAATCGTTTTTTTGGTGGTTGGGATTGCAACACTAGCCGGGGTGGTCGGCTCCATTGCCCCGGCATCCGGTCGCGCCGATGAGGAGGCCGTGCCGATCTTCGGAATCAAGATTCCCCATGGTTACCGGGACTGGAGGTTGATCTCGGTGGCTCACGAAGAGGGCAACCTGCATAGTTTCGCCGCTATTTTGGGCAACGATGTAGCGATCAAGGCATTCCGCGAAGGGAAGCTCCCGTATCCGGACGGCACAATTATTGCGGCGTTGCACTTTAGCCATGTCCCCTCGGAGGAAAACGACAAAGTCTTTGGCGATGCGCAGTCTTTCGTTCCCGGGCCCCCGACCAACGTTCAGTTTATGGTCAAAGACTCAAAGAAGTACGCTTCCACCGGGGGATGGGGATTCGCTCACTTTGACAAGGATGGCAAGCCCGGCAGCGAGACGTTGCTGAAAACCTGCTCCCCCTGTCACGCGATGGCTTCTCGCGACTTTGTCTTCACACGGTACGCGCCTTGAAGAGTCGTTGGGCTCGAAACTGCGGTTAACGCGAGAACGCGAGGGAGAAGCTTGTCTGGAAAGCGAGACATCAGACGAAAGCCGGCTGGAAAAGCGACACCAGGTTTCGTGCTGATTCCTTGTGGAGAATGCTGGAGAGCGGTGTTTATGCGGTAGTGCCCGACGTCCTGTGCATTTCGGGCAGGGGATTCTCCTGAAAAAGTCGAGCCACGAGGGCCGAATCGAGGTAGGCGCGGACCTCAACAATTTTGTCGTTCTGGAAGCGGCAAACCCAACAGTAGCGGTTGTCAAACCTGAGGCCATTCTTGGCGATGGCCAGGGAGTGCAGTTCAACGACAGCCCAGTCGTTACTGACTAGCGCATGCTCCACGTGCAACTGCGTGCCTTGCGGCAAGACCTTGTTCAGTTTTTCGAAAGTGTGGCTAACAAAATCGGCTTTGCTGTGGTAATGACCGGCAAGCGGATGAGTGCCCTCGACGGTCCAATCGACATGGTCCGCAACATGAGCAAAAAACTGATGGCCGTCGCCGGTTTCCAGATTCTTGAAAATATTGCGAACTTGCGTCAGATCCAGTGACATTTGCATCTCCTTTGGCTCGGGGTTCCTCTGAAGAGTGGTGAAACATCTACCCGGCATTGTGGAATCGGGCTCTGGGGCGCACTCATGGTACGCTTGCGCCACCCGCAATACAACGCGTGATTGACCGGGAAACCGGGAAAGTGGGTGCTCGGTTCCCACGATCATACAGGGCTCGTTGGGCCACGGAATTTTTAAGGCATAGCAAGAATCCTGTACTCGACAGGTGACCGAACCCTGCTCTTGAGGACAATTGCGCGGTCTGGGCGGGCGTGGGTAGACTCCAAGTCATGGAGACAGCCACATCGACGAGATACGTGCACACATTGCTGTTCCGGTGCCCCGACTGTGACTCTCCTATCGCCATTAGCTGCGTTAGCAATGAACGAAATTTGGAAGATACGGATGGGGAGTCGATCAGAATCTTTTGTACGTGTTGCTATAACTCCACAAATGTAATTGCGTTGATGGCAAGGAAACACTACGTCGAGAATTGGCCATGGGACGCACCCCTGTCTGAGTGTGGAACTTCGCGATGGTCGAATCCGGAGCCAAGGTAGGCAGCTGCGTCCAGCATCCAGAGTAGCGGCCACTATATCAAACCAACCCAAACGATTTATTCTGAAGTGTGGCGGAAAATCCAAACTCACAGCCGACGAGCCCGCTTCGGAAAAGCCTTCTCCGATCTTTTGTTCGATGGCTGCTCATCGGAGTGGCGCTTCTTTGGTCGGTGGCTGCGCTGATGCTGGTGGCCGTTCGGTGGATCGACCCGCCGACCACCGCGGTACACATGGAGCGGCACCTGCAGGCCTGGGTTCATCACACGCCGTATCACGAACGCTACGAATTCGTCCCGCTGAGCCAAATCTCGCCCGATTTCCAGCATGCGGTCATCGCCGCGGAAGACGCGCGCTTCTACCAGCACCTTGGATTCGATTGGCAGGCGATACAAATTGCCGCTGAAGGCGATATGGAAGGCGGGCGCATTCGCGGAGGGTCTACGCTGACGCACAATTGGTAAAAAACCTGTTTTTCGGAACCGGCCGGTCGATCCTGCGCAAGGGCGCGGAGTTCACGCTGGTGCCGGTGGCCGAATTGGTGCTCGGCAAGCAGCGCATTCTGGAGCTGTACCTCAACGTGGTTGAGTGGGGCCCTGGGGTTTATGGCGCGGAGTCGGCGTGCCGTTACTACTACCGAATTTCGGCACGGAATATCGACCGGGAACAATCAGCGCGACTGGCCGCAATTCTACCGCTGCCGCTGAAGCGCCGGCCCGATCACATGAATCACTACAGCGGGTTGATCCTGGAGCGGATGCGGCAAATGGGCTGGTAATCGGGGAGGAGATTGTAGGGAAGACGGGGAGAGTCAGGGTGGGTTGTGCGGTCGCAAATATGCCTTGACACGTATATGCGCCATAGAGTATATAAAGGGGGTGGAGTCTGTGTTCGATATCATTGCGGAGCCGAACCGCCGGGCGATCTTGAGCCTGCTGGTGTCGTCGCAACAATCGGTGGGAGAGATCGAGCGTCAACTGGGAATGCCACAGCCGGCGGTGTCAAAGCACCTGCGAGTGCTGCGGGAAGCCGGTTTCGTGGAGGCCACGGTGGACGCACAACGCCGTCTGTATCGACTGAAACCTGAACCCTTTCAGGAGATGGAGGCGTGGCTGGCGCAGTTCCGTAGGTTCTGGTCCGCCCACGTAGATGCTCTCGAACGCTACCTGGACCGGGTGGAGCAATCCACACCGACGAAAGGGAAGACCCAGAAAAGACCCGGCCGAAAGCGCGAAGGCGAAAGAGGAGAAACGAAATGAAAATCAAAGTGACCAGCATATACGTGGACGACCAGGACAAGGCCCTGCGTTTCTATACGGAAGTATTGGGTCTGACGAAGAAGACCGATTTCAGCCAGGGACCGTATCGCTGGCTGACCGTGGCCTCGCCCGAGGAGCCGGCCGGCACTGAGTTGCAGCTGGCGCTGAACAACAATCCAGCGGCCAAAGCGTATCAGCAGGCGATATTTCAGCAGAACCAGCTGGCGATGATGTTCTTCACTGACGACATCAAGGGCGATTACGAACGGATCAAGGGCCGCGGCGCGGAGTTCACGATGCCGCCGACGGACGTGACCGGGTCGACGATTGCGATGCTGAAGGACACCTGCGGCAACCTGATTCAGTTGACGCAGCTGGCGCGGTGGTAGGGCGGATCCAAGTCGATGGCGTACTCGGGAACTGGGTTGGGTGGACACTCATATCCCGGCTGAAGTAAGGAGAAGACGATGAGCGAAAGCGCGCAATACGTACCGGGTCCAGCGTTCGGGGCGCAGGTGGACAAGGGAGGAGGACAAAAGGGAGGAGTGGAAAAGTGGACGCTCATTCTTGTCCGGGAACTGCGGCACCCGCCCGAAAAAGTCTGGGAGGCGCTGACCGACCCGGCGCAACTGCGCGAGTGGGCGCCCTTCGACACCGATGGGAACCTGGGCAAGATTGGAACGGTGAAGATCACCTGGGTGGGAACTCCGACGCCGATCGAAACAAAAGTAACGCGAGTGGAGGCGCCCAAGGTGCTGGAGTACGGGGATAACCGTTGGGAACTGGAACCGTTTGGAGGAGGGACGCGGCTGACGCTGTGGTCGAACATCGACCGACGCTTCATCTCGTGGGGTGCAGCGGGCTGGCACATTGCTTTCGATGTTCTGGACCGACTGCTGGGCGGAATACCCATCGGCCGCATGGTCGCTGGGGACGTGATGAGGCACGAGGGTTGGCAGCGGCTAAGGGCGGAGTACGCCAAGCAGTTCGAAGCTGAAACGCCCAAGTAGGCGCCGAAAAGGGCGAAAAAGTCCTGTGAATCGAGGGGACCGCAAAACAACGCAGCAGCTTCAAAAGGAGGCGCCAGTGAACTGGAACAAATGGATTCGGCTGACGCACCGCTTTCTGTCGGTGGCCTTTACGCTGGCGGTGATCATCAACACCGTGGCCATCGCACAACAGAAGTACACCAGGTGGCTGGGCCTGTTGGCGGTGGCTCCGCTGGCCTTGGAGTTTTTCACCGGTATGTACTTGTTTGTGCTGCCGTATGCCAGCAAGTGGCGGGCGCGAGGCGCCGGCTGAAGCGGCGGACGCCTCAGGTGCATTTGGCGACGATCAGGGTGATGTCGTCGGACTGTTCCTGAGGACTGAATGTTCGAGCCAGGTCGGCGACAGTTGCGAGCAAGTCGGTGACAGACAGCTCGCGATGTTGGCGGGCAGCTTTCAGCAAGCGCGCTTCGCCAAATTCCTCTCCCTCACCATTCAGAGCTTCGGTAACACCATCGGTGTAAAGCAGAACGGCGTCGCCTGGATTCAGTTCGCGTTGTTCCATGTGGCAATCCCATTTTTCGAACAAGCCCACCACCGTGCAGGTTGACCCCAGGCGTTCCAAAGTGTCGTTGCCGCGCAAGAGCAAGGCCGGGGGATGGCCACAATTCGAGTAGCGCAGCTTGCGGGTATGGTCGTCATATTCGGCGAAGAACAGGGTAGCGTAATCGCCCTCGGCGGTGTTTTCGAAGAGCAACTGATTGACGGAGCGCAGAAACCGTTCGGGTTGTTCCCAAGCGGTCGCGCACTGGCTGCGCAGAGCCGCTTGGAGATTGGCCATGAGCAGGGCGGCTCCGATGCCTTTGCCCGCGATGTCCGCTAATACCAGGCCGAGCCTTCGATGGCCGAGATCGAGAAAGTCGTAGTAATCACCACCGACGACGCGAGCGGGATGGCAAGCGCCCGCGTAGGCAAGCGTGGGGATCAGCGGTTGACGTTGCGGAAACAGACGGCTCTGCACTTGCTTGGCGATGGCCAAGTCGTGCGCAGCGCGGCGCTCCGCCTCCAACTTGGTGGCCTGGGCGCGGCGCTCATCTTCCAGTGCGCGGGTTGCCGCATCGAACTCGATCAGGGAGAAATTGTTTCCGTCCAGGTCTTCAAAAACCGCGTACCTCGCTTGGCCGCTTCCCCAGGAAGGCTCCATGGGCGGTACCGGGAAACGGACTCCGCGTTTGAACCATTCTTCGAACACGCTACGCACGTCTTCGGTGAGAAAGCTAAATCCGGTGGTTTGGCCGATGCGTTGCTCGTCCGCCGATCCTTTGGGTGGAACACAGAGGGCGATTCCCGGCAGGCCAGCGCCTGCGGTTCCAGGAAGCCAACCTGCCGCGGGCGGAGCGACAACGATCCACCGGCCGCCTTCGGGAGTTTGCATGTCCACGATCACCTCGAAAGCCAGCTTTTCCACGAAGAACTGCCGGCTCCGCTGCTGATCCCGAACCCAGAGGGTCACAAAGTTCAAGCGAAGAAACGGCTGCACGAGTGCAGCACGGAGTGCCGCAGCGAGGGGACCGAGCACTCCCCCGGGATGGGCTGAGTCTTCCATGGGGACTGATTATTCCACAGTAGGAGTAGAACTCGCGATGGTCCATGGGCTTGTGGCGCTGCTCGCGCTCGGGTTTTCTGCTGTTGAAATCCGTACCCTGAAAACCCGCAGGGTGCGGCCAATGCATCTTCGTGCTCAAGGTGTCGGCCACTCGCCCTATTGAGCCAGAAAAGGCGCGCACTTGGGGAGGTTGCGGGTAACGCAGAACGTGGGTAAATTAGGCGCGGGAAAGTTGGAGCGGAACATGGAAAAGCCAGTCCCGGTGGAATCCACCTCGGAATTAATCGACGCGAAGATCAAGGAACTTGGGGACTGGCGCGGGATGACGCTGTCAAAAGTGCGCGACATCATCCACCAGGCGGACCCTGAGATCATCGAAGAGTGGAAGTGGGCCAAGCCGTCATCGCCGGGGACTCCGGTGTGGTCGCACGGCGGGATCGTATGCACCGGAGAAACGTACAAGAACGTGGTGAAGATGACGTTTGCCAAGGGAGCCGCGGTGAAGGACCCTGCAGGGCTATTCAACTCTAGCCTGGAGGGGAATGTCAGGCGGGCCATCGATATCCACAAAGGCGACAAAGTGAATGAGGCGGCCTTGAAAGAGCTGATCCGCGCGGCGGTGGCTCTCAATCTGAAGAGCAAGGCGAAGCCCGGGCGAGCGAGCAGCAAGCGAGCGGGCTAGCGTGGTGAGTCAGAAATTCGAAACATAAATCATGTTGCTTCAGGGGCTAAAGCGCTTTTCATTTCCGGCGATTTACGCCGGGGCTGAAAGCCCCGACCTCCTGAAACCATGCAATGAATTTCTGACTCAGAAGCCTGGCGTCGTGGCAGGGAACCGCGGGACAGACGGGGACGTTTGGAATTACTTGAAGTCGATCAGGGCGTTAGCCGTGCCCTTTTGCGGGTCGGTTTCCAGCCAGTGACCAACGGTGTCGTAGTGGACCGGCAGGTCCTTGAAAATGGAATCGCGATGCGCTTCCAGGAGCAGCAGGAACTGTTCGAAAGCGGTTTTGTCCATAACGTCGCCGGGTTTAAGCGGCCAGGCATCGCGGATCATGCGCTCTCCAGCCAGGGACATGCCGGTGACGGTCATTTCCTGGTAGCGATACTGCTGGCCTTCGACGATCGCGACGGAGTAGGACACGGTATGAGCTTGCTCGTCGTAACTGGCTACAGGTTCGACCTTGGCGTCCAGATAACCCAAATGGCCGTAGGCTTCGCGAACGCGGTCCCACGCGCCCTCGATGGCCATGCCGTCGGCCAAGTCCCCAGGTTTCATCCGTAGCACAGCATCGAGCGCTTGCGAGGACAACGCGCCGTTGCCTTTCCAGTCCGCTTCCTTCCAATGAAAGACCGGCCCCGGGGTACAAGGCACATAGACCGGAATGGCCTCGGGAAATTTCTTATTGGGATCGCCGGAAAGGCGCACCTCCGCCGGGCCAATCTTGGCGCGCAGATAGCCCTTGGCCAGGTAGATCGGGCGAATCGCTTCAGCCAGGAATACGTCGATCATCAGCCGTGAATAGGGCTTGCCACGGACATCCGAGAGATGTTGCTGAACCGCCAGATCGTTGGTCAAGGCGGGATCGCTGAACTCGACGCTGGCAACTGTTTGGGTGACTCCCGACAGTTGAAACTCTTGCTCAGAACTGTCCAGCAGCGGGTTGGCCAACACAAAATGCTTGACCTCTGCTTTGAGGCCGTGCGCGGTCAGAAAGGAGGCCAGCGCATTGCCGGCTAAATCGACGACGGTTCCGCCTTCCGGTAGGGTGCCATCGTAGAACGGCAGGTCGTTCTTGATGGCCGCGGTCAATTCGCTGTCGTCGAACCACGGGAAATTGTCGTAGGCGACTGGCAAACGCGGAGCTTCCTCGACGTGAAAGGTCAAGATAACGTCATTATTGTGGGTGTCGAACTTGTAGTTGACTTTGGCGAACAGACCGCTGCGCAGCAACAAATCCGCGGCGTTTTGCAGGTCTTGCCGACCCACTTGGGAATCCACCTGCAGCCCGGAAATCGCCGCTACCTGTGCCTCCGAGAAGGTCTTCATGCCCTCGGCATGGATGGCCTTGAGGGTTCCCGTTTGCGGAGCCTGGGGATGGGAGGACGGCGCGAAAGTGAGAAACAAAAGCAGAGCAGGCCAAGAAAGCCAGGAACGGTACCGCATAAAATAATTTTAGCGCATTCGCAATGTTCCCGCTGCGCTGGCCGTCACAATACCTTCAGTACGGCGACGCGCCCTGGCTGGGCGGATGGAACTCGCGCGACTTGTCAATCACCCATTGAGGAAAGCTGGGTTCCCCTTGTGGCGGCTGGCCCCGGGTAATGGCCCAATGGTCAATCCAGCCGGTGCCTTCGCCAACGTAATCGTCGGGAGTGCTGTACACCGGGTCGCTCACCGCGTTATCCAAGCTGATGAACTGATAGCCGCGTTTGCGAAGCAGGTCCAGCACGTCTGCAATGTGGTCGGCCTCGAGCCAATTGGCGTGCATCAACAGCACCTGCTTAGGCTCGTAGCCGAAAAGGCTCTTGGAGAGCTTTTCGTAATAATCGAAAATGGTGGTGGTGTAGGAGAGATAGGAGCTGACGAGCTGCTGCTGCAACGCGGAGTCTCCGCGACGGCGCGCTTCCTCATACACACCGCCATACATCCAGTCCCAGGCGTCCATGGTCACGGGAGCGACTTGATAGCCGCGTGAGGATAAAAATGCCTCGGCTTCGCGCTTGGTCTGCAAATCAGGTCCGGCATCGAGATAAGGCTGGCGCAAAAACCGCAACTTCATTTTGTGCTGGGCCAACAACATGCGGGTCACGGTTTCTCCGCGGATCACTTCCTCCTCCCAGGCGGTGAGTGAGACGCGGTTGAGGGAGGTATGCGCAAAAGTGTGATTGCCCAATTCGAAACCGTTGTCGAGCCACAGGCTGAGCGCCTTAATGCGGTCATCGGTCTCACCCGTTTTGTACAGCTTCTGTTCATTCACGAACCCAATGGCCGGCACCTTTTGATCGCGCAAGGTGCTCAGCAGCTTGGTGGTCATCTCCACAATCTCCGCGCCGGTCATGGCGCTGGCCGCGCCCGCGGGAAGGTCATCAACGGTGATCGCGACGAATCGTTGCGGGGGACTTTGGGCAAGCAGCGCAACCGGCATGGCCAACGAGCAAAGCAGAATGGCAAGGCCGCGCACTGCCTGAGTTGGCTGCATAAGGAACCCCCAAGGGTACACTGCCGCTCGTTGAACAGAGCGAGTCAAGCCTTCGATTCTAGTGCCAACGTACACGTATGACAAAGCGAGCGCGAAGAGCGCTGGAGAAAGCTACTCGACAGTGACGGACTTGGCCAAATTGCGTGGCTGATCGACGTCGCAGCCGCGGCGCACGGCGATGTGGTAAGCCAAAAGTTGCAAGGGAATAATCTCCAGCAGCACGGAGAGCAGATCGGAGGTAGCGGGTAATTCGATGAGGTGATCGGAAGTTTCGCGAGCCAAGCGATCGCCTTCAGTGACCACGGAGATGACGATTCCGTCGCGGGCTTTTACTTCCTGGATGTTGGAAACGCTTTTCTCGTAGAGGGTCATGGAAGCCGGGTCGGATTCGTCGCGGGTCGCCAGCACGACCACCGGCAAATTTTCGTCGATGAGCGCATTGGGCCCGTGCTTCATTTCCCCCGAAGGGTAGCCCTCCGCATGGATGTAGGAGATTTCTTTCAGCTTCAGCGCGCCCTCGAGGGCGATGGGATAGTGAATGCCCCGGCCAAGATAAAGAAAATCGGATTGCCGGAAGAACTGGCGGGCCAGCGATTCATACAATCCGGAGGCGTCGGCCTGAAGAATCTGCTCCATTTTGTGGGGGATTCGCAGCGCCTCGAGCATCAAGTTGCGGGCCTGGTCGCGGGAGAGAGTGCCGCGAATTTGTCCCAGGTAGGAGGCCAGAAGCAGCAGGGCCGCAATCTGTCCAGTGAACGCTTTGGTTGAGGCCACGCCAATTTCAGGACCCGCATGGGTCAGAATGGTGCCCGCAGCCTCGCGGGTGACCATCGAACCTTTGACGTTGCAGATGGCCAGCGTAGAGGATCCTTTTTGCTTGGCTTCACGCTGCGCCGCCAAAGTGTCGGCGGTCTCGCCGGACTGACTAATGCAAACGGTGAGGGTTTTGGAATCCAGGATGGGGTCGCGATAGCGAAACTCGCTGCCGTAATCGACCTCGACGGGGATGCGCGCCAGCCGTTCAATCATGAATTTGCCAGCCAAGGCGGCATGCCAGCTGGTGCCGCAAGCCACGATGCGTACGGCTTGAAACTCGCGGAACTGCTGCTCCGAAATCTGCATGTCGTCCAGAAATACCTTGCCGGTGTCCTGGGAAAGACGGCCGAGCAGAGTATCCCGCACGGCGCGGGGCTGCTCGAAAATTTCCTTCTGCATGAAATGCTTATAGCCGCCCTTTTCGGCCATGATGGGGTCCCAGGTAACCTGGTGCGCGGGCCGTTCCACAGGATGGCCGTCCAGATCGGTGACACAGACGCCGTTGGTAGTCAGGACGGCCACGTCGCCGTCGGCCAAGAAGAAAATGCGCCGGGTATGTTGCAAGAGCGCGGGAATATCGCTGGCGACGAAATACTCGCCGTCGCCCAAGCCGATTACTGAAGGCGGACCGATGCGCGCGGCGATCAGCTTTTGCGGGTCCTGCGCCGAGAGAAACACCAGCGAATAGATTCCCCGGAGATCCTTCAAGGTTTTGCGTACCGCCTGCTCAAAGGGCATATCCTTGGCGTATTTCTCAACCAGGTGGGCAATAATTTCCGTATCGGTTTCGGTGACGAACTTGTGTCCTTCTTTTTGCAGCTTTTCCTTGAGCTCGAGATAGTTTTCGATGATTCCGTTGTGCACCACCACGTACTGTCCCGTGCAGTCGCGGTGCGGGTGGGCATTTTCTTCGGTGGGCCGGCCATGGGTGGCCCAGCGGGTGTGGCCGATTCCATAGGTACCTTCGATGGGCGAACTTTGTATCACTTCTTCCAGATTGCGGAGTTTTCCTGGAGCGCGCCGCACCTGCAGTTTACCGGTGGAATCCACCACGGCAATTCCGGCGGAGTCATAGCCGCGATACTCGAGCTTGCGCAGGCCCTCAATAATGACGGGCACCACTTTTTTGGGACCGATATAGCCGACGATTCCACACATTGCAGAATCTCCTAACTTTCCGTGCAATCCCGGGCAGGGTGTCTAAATTGGATTCAGACGTAGACAGCGAAGTCACGGTTGCGTTCTGAGGAGCCGTTTGCACTTCGAACACTAAGTCCGCTTCCCGTTTTGCGGCTCATGCACAGGTGATGCGTTACCGGCTCGCTAAGAAGCCAGCTTAGCACGAGCAATGGGGCTGGCTGGAAGAACAGAGATTCGCCGAGCCGAAAAGTTACTGCGGGATTGGCGCATTCATGGTGCGTTCGATGTCGTAGGTATTCAATTTTCCGTTGGCATCGAAATAGAAGGTGACGCGGGCGGTCACCGGTTGCAGTTTTTCCGTATCAATGTGGCGAATAATGGCCACCAGTGTGCCCGGCTTTCCGGAATTTTCCGTCGGATACCCGCGGGCGGACAAAAATTCCAGCACTGCGCCTTCCGTCGTCCCCACCGGCAGTTTTTCCTTCACCATGTCTTCGATGGGCTTCAGTTGAGGGTCTTCGACCTTGAAAGCGTTTTTGCACGCGCCCAAGGACAGAAAACAGGCGCCCAAAATCATCAGCCGGGTAAACAAACTCGTTCGTGAGCGTTGCAGCATGGGTTGCACTCGCGGTTAATGCCGTTCCAATGTTTTGCCGCTAATTTCCGAAAGCATCGAACGCCTCAGCTCTTTGGTCCATTAGGTTGGAACAGCACTAGTCTACGATTTCGAACCGGTATTCCTCGATCACCGGATTCGCCAGCACTTCTTTGGAGATGCGCTCCAACTGTGATTGCGCTTCTTCGCGGTTCCAGCCGCTCAGGTTAAGCACAAAGAACTTACCCTGGCGAACGTCGGCCACTTGCGAATAGCCCAGTCCACTGAGAGCGTGCTGAATGGTCTGTCCTTGCGGATCCAATACGGTGCGCTTCGGCATTACCCAAACGTGAGCTTTCATGGCGCCAGTATAGCATTGTGGCTGGACTTCACACGGACCTTGCCGGGAGTGTGGCGAACGCAAACTGGAAACTGTTGTGCACTAGACCGGTTAGTTCGGTTTCGCTCAGTCCCATTGCTTCGGCATGTTGATACTCATCATTCAAGGAGGTTTCGAACATGGCGGGATCATCGGTCGAAAGGACGGCCGGGATGCCATGGCGCAGCAGTTGTGGGAGCGGATGTTCCCGCAGGGTTGCGCGGTGGTTGCGCAACTGTAGGGCGAGCGCCCCGGTTCGCAAATTGCTAGTGGGACACACTTCCAGAACCACACGCCGCGCCGCCAAAAAGTCCATCAGCGCGCGATCGTGGATGGCTCCAATTCCGTGTCCTACTCGCTCGACACCCAGCACCTCGACAGCGTCCCGGATGTTGTCCGGGCCGCCGATTTCCCCAGCGTGAATCAACCGGTGCAATCCACAATGTGCGGCATGTTTGTAAACGTTGCGGAAGTCTCGCGCCGGTATGCTGAGTTCGTCGCCGCCAATACCAAAACCGACCACGCGCGGCGAATTACACGCGCGGGCCCAATCCACGACTTCCATTGCCAGATCGACGCCGAACTGGCGCACCGCGTCAAAGATCCAGTTCAAGCGCAGCCCGTTTTTCTCGAACGGCTCGGTTGCTACGAGGATCGCTTCGAAATTCGCCTGAGGATTCTGTTTGCGCAGCAGCATCACTCCCACCGAAAGGGTCACCTCGGCATACGTCACGTTCTGTGACAGCAGTTGTTGTGCCAGATCCGCGGCGACCAGCGCAAAATCGGCCGGCTCCCGCAGAAACGAACTCACCCATTTGAACGCTTCGATGAAGCCGCCAAAATCCTTATAGGCATAACGGTTTTGGACCTCTTCTGCGGTTATCGTGTTGCCCTGGCGCGCCGCTAGTTGAGCAGCCACTTGGGGCCGGATCGAGCCTTCCAGGTGCAGGTGCAGCTCCGCCTTGGGCATGGCCTGAATTTTGTGGGAAAGTGCGCTAGGGCTCACGGCGCCCCTTTAGTGTGGCAATGGGGGTTTGCCCGCATTTGTCCACGCGGTCAACCAATAGGAGCCAACATCCGTCGAGGCGTCCGAGAGTTGCTTGATGAGCCCCGCCGCAGCCAGGTTATAGAATCGGTCGTAATATTCGTCAGTGTACGAGCTCAAGCCATGCTTGGCTTTTCGGTCAGCGAGCAGAATGGATTCCACCAAGCTATGCGCATCGAGGCACATATCGAAGGCGAAGTCGGTGGGGTCAGTAATGAAGAAGGCGTCGTGAGGGGTCAACGGGAAGAATGATCCATAACGATCGATCAGGATGGTGTTGAACCGGTCGTTTACGCCGGTTTGCCCGGTGATGCGTCCGTCGTAATTTTCGGTGGTATTAAACGGATCACTGGCTTCCGCTACATAATTCGCCAGGAAAGCAGCATCCATTTTCGCATCGTCCCAGCGGCCATTGCGCATATCGTCGGTTAATTTGGCGCTGTAAACGCCAATCTCCCATGGCAATTTGCCGGAGGAATCGATTCTGGATTTGCTGTATTTCTCGAGGGCGGCTTTGTAATTGCGGGGCAGCGCTTCGAAAGGGAATTTGCCGTACCTGTCGAGCTCGATGAAGTGGTTTTCGCGTTCTTTGGGATGTTTGTCCAAGGAGTTCAGCGGATCGTTTACATGCTGGACCAGGAAATTGCGGTTGGCTTCGAAGAAGGGCCGCAATTCCGCGGGCAGCGTATCCACCGCGTGACTGACCACCAACCTTTGCGCGTTATTGCCCCACGCGAAGGCGGGAAAGGGCAGGACTCCCAGGCAGACCACCAGGGCGGCAAGCTCACGGCA
Organism: Candidatus Eremiobacteraceae bacterium; assembly: GCA_035622555.1. GTDB lineage: Bacteria > Acidobacteriota > Terriglobia > Acidiferrales > UBA7541 > Acidiferrum. Next base: position 14,277 of record DASPVD010000014.1, read on the forward strand.
GGCGCCCAGACGTTTTGAACCGCTCCCAATCCACATGGGTTTTCAGATCAAGCCTTGGTTGCCGGGTTTAAGACGCTCCGGTGACGGCTATAGGCAAAGTAAATCACAAGTCCAATGACCAGCCACACAAAAAAACGGATCCAGTTCTCCAGGGTCAAGCTGGCCATCAACAACACGCAAGTCACTATGGACAAGACCGGTAGAAATGGCACCAACGGCACGTGGAAGCCGCGGGATCGGTTTGGCTGGGTCTTGCGCAGCACTAACACCGCCGCGGCCACCAACACGAAGGCAAACAATGTGCCGATGTTCGAAAGATCCGCCAGGGTGCCGATGTCAAAGATGCCCGCCGGTATGCCGACGACGAAACCGGCAACCCAGGTGGCGAAATGCGGTGTGCGGAAGCGCTTGTGCACCTTCGAGAATGCTCCCGGCAGTAGCCCATCGCGGGACATCGCAAACCACACGCGCGCCTGCCCGTATTGGTAGACCAGCAAGGACGAGATCATGCCCATCAGCGCGCCAATGGTCACCCAGCGCTGCAGGCGATCCAATCCGATATTGTGCAGGGCGGTGGCTACCGGCGCGGCGTCGCCCTTGAAAATGGCATACGGTTGAATGCCCGTGAGGACCACCGCTACACCCACGTACAAGGCCGCGCAAATCAGCAATGAGGCCATGATGCCCAGCGGAAGATCCCGTTTCGGGTTCTTGCACTCTTCCGCCGCTGTAGACACCGAATCGAATCCGATGTAGCTGAAGAATACGATGGCCCCACCGGTCAAAATGCCCTGGAATCCATTGGGGGCAAACGGCTTCCAATTGATGGGCCTGATGTACTTGGAGGCGAACACGATGAAAATGAAGATGGCCACCAGCTTGATGCCCACCATAACGCTGTTGGAGGTTGCCGATTCGCGCACGCCGGTCACCAGCAGTACGGTCAGCAGCATCACGATCAAGAAGCCGATCAGATTGAAGTGCGGCAACCAGCCGGTCATCGGTTGATACGCGGGCGTGCTCAGCGTGTCCGGCAGGTGAATGCCGAAAGTGTTGAGCAGGCTGTTGACATAAGCGGAAAAGCCCACGGCAACCGCCATGTTGGATACTGCGTATTCCAGGATGAGGTCCCATCCGATGATCCAGGCCACTAACTCGCCCATGGTCGCGTAGGTGTAGGTGTAGGCGCTGCCGGCAATCGGGATCATGGAAGCCAATTCGGCGTAGCACAGACCTGCGAATCCGCACACGACAGCCACCACGAAAAAGGACACGGCGATGGCCGGACCGGCGCCGGGGCGGCCGCTGGTTCCCAGAGCGTGGGACCCGTGCAACAGCACCTCCAAGACGGGGGCCTTAAAGATGGATGGATACAGAACCGCTTCTCCAGCCGCCGCGGTTCCCGTCAGCACGAAAATGCCGGTGCCGATGATGGCGCCAATGCCCAGGGCCGTCAGGCTGATCCAGCCTAATGTTTTCTTGAGTCGTTTTTCGGGATTTTCGGAGTCCGCAATCAGTTGATCGATGTTCTTACATCGAAAGAGTTTTTGATCCACCCATGTGCTCCGATCGTGTCTGCGTGCAGAGGCCGCCTCGCAGGAACTGGACACGGTACGACGGATTTATAGCGCCTCACTTTATCGCGACTGGCACGACGACGCAACCAGCCGTGCCGGTGTGGTTCATATCTGATGCGGTCGAAAGGCGCCGACCTTTTTAGATAGGAGGTGTGTAACGGGTGCAGTTGGAAGCCAGGAAACCGCAGGGTAATGCGCCGGATCAGAGCTGCTGCAATTGCGCATAGCGCTCCACAAATTTCTTTGTGCCGCGGCCGGGAAAGCTGACGCTCAGGCGCCGGTCGTCGTCGTCGCCCTCGACACCTACCACGGTTCCCACGCCAAACTCGGGGTGCCGTACCTTCTGCCCGAGCAGTGGATCGGCGTTCTTGCCGCGCTTGAAAGCCGGCGTGCGGAATGAGCTACTTGGGGACGATGTGCGTCGCTGAGGCGCGCGCATGGCCGGGGCTGGAATTCCTCTGGCTCGGCGAAGGAACTCTTCGGCCGAATAGGAATACTCCGGATCTGGTTCGTATCTTCGGGTTTCGCCAATCTCGGCCATAGAGCCGCGCACCGTGTCCACCAACTCGGAGGGTATCTCGCCCAAAAATCGGCTAGGCTGCGAGGCGCGCAGTTGTTGTTCGTTGCCGAAAACGCGCCGGTACACAGCCCGTGTCAAGGTTAGCGATTGGCGCGCCCGGGTCATACCCACATAGACCAGCCGGCGCTCCTCTTCGATTCCTTTGTTCTGGTCTTCCTTCAGAGAGCGGCTGTGTGGACAGATGCCTTCTTCCAATCCGGTCAGGAACACGTGGTCAAACTCCAAGCCTTTGGTGCTGTGCAAGGTGATCAGCGTCACTCCGGGCTTGTCCTCGAATTCATCGGCATCGCTAACCAACGCGGCCGCGTCCAGAAATTCGGCGAACGATTCGCCTTGCTCCAGGCTTTCGGCCAACGCCCGCACCAGTTCCTGGAGATTCTCCATGCGCGCCACGTCGTCGGGAGTGTTACGGTCCCGGAGCATGGGCATGTAGCCAGTTTCCTCGAGCAGGAAGCGCAGGAAGTCCGCGGGATCTTTGCTGTCGTAAGCTTCCCGTAAGCGCGCGATGAGTTCACGGAACGCGCGCAGCGGAGCCACGGCGCGGGTGGCAGACGGACTGGTCATCACCGATTCGATGGCTTCCCACAGGGAGAGGCGCTCGCGCCCGGCGGTGTCGCGCAAAGTGTCCACGGTGGTTTTGCCGATGCCGCGCGCGGGCACATTCAGCACTCGCAGCAGCGAGATATCGTCTTCGGGATGCAAAGCCAGGCGAACATACGCGAGCGCGTCCTTCACTTCGGCGCGGTTATAGAAGCTGAATCCGCCCACCAGTTTGTAGCGCAGACCGCGGCGCCGGAACACTTCTTCGAAGGAACGGGACTGAAAATTGGTGCGGTACTCGACGGCGCAGGTCTGATCGGGATCGTCACCCAGGATGCGTTCCAATTCCCCGGCCACGAACTCCGCTTCCGCATGAGCGTCACGGGCTTCGTAATAGCGCAAGTTGGCGCCCATGGTTTTTTCAGTGCGCAGGTTCTTGCCCAGGCGGTCCGGGTTGTTGGCCACCACCGCGGCGGCGGCATCCAGAATGGCCTGGGTGGAGCGATAGTTTCTCTCCAGCCGCACCACCTTAGCCGAGGGAAAATCCTGGGAGAAACTGAGCAAAATGGAGACGTCGGCGCCGCGCCAGCGATAAATGGACTGGTCCTCGTCACCCACCACACAGATGTTCTGGCGTTCATTGGTGAGCAGGCGGAGCAAGTCGTACTGCACGCGGTTGGTGTCCTGATATTCATCCACATGGATATAGCTGAACCGGGCGCGCCAGCGCTCGCGAACTTGCGGAGAGTCGCGCAATAATCTCGCCGATCGCAACAGCAGGTCGTCAAAATCGACGGCCTTGCTGTTTTTCAACACTTCTTCGTATCCCAAAAAAATGTCGGCGATTTGGCGGTCCTCTGCGCCGAAGGCTGCAGCGCGCATTTGTTCCGGTGACTCGCCGTGGTTCTTGGCGTAACTGATGCGGCTGAGCACATTGCGCGGGGTGACGCCATCCTCGTCGATTCCCAGACGGGTCATCGCCAGCTTCACCGCCGCCACCTGGTCGTCGTCATCGTAGATGGCGAAATCCTTTGGCAGCGCGGCGGAAGCGGCTTCGCTCCGCAAGAGCCGGGCGCACAAGGAATGAAAGGTGGAAATCCACGGACGTCCGGGAGGGACACCGGCGCCGAGCAGCAGATTGGTCACGCGGTTTTGCATTTCCTCGGCCGCTTTGTTGGTGAAGGTGACCGCAAGAATCGTTTCGGCGGGGACTGCTTTGGAGATGAGGTTGGCCATGCGGAAGGTGATGGCGCGTGTTTTGCCGGTTCCCGCGCCGGCCAGGATGAGCACCGGACCTTCGGTAGATTCGGCGGCAAGTCGCTGCTCGGGATTCAATTGGTCTAAGAAATTTTGCATTGGATTTGTAGCGGCGGTGTTTTCCGACACTCCATGGTAGCTGAGGCGAGTGAGTCGAGCAAATTGAAGCGAAGCGTGAGCTGTGGAATTTTGTCTTAAGTTTTAATGCAAATGTTGTTTAGCATTGGCTAGCTCAAGGCTGGAGGAGGGCTCGTGAGAGAGTCAACGGCAGATCTATTCATTTCGCTTGACGGGTTCGCTTCAGGCATGAACGAACCGCCTTTGTTCGGATACCACGGCGAGGACCTCATCGCGTGGATAAGAGAGAATTTGGAAAAACCGCAGACGCTAATCATGGGGCGGGTGACGTATGCGGCTCTGGCACAATTTGCGGTTGCCTCCAGCGACGAGTTGAACCTGCGAATGACGGCGCTGCCAAAGGTCGTGTTCTCAAGCATGCTCCAAGACCCGCCTACGTGGAGGAATACGCGCTTTGTCAGAACCCCGGTTGAAGAGGAAATCAGGGAGTTGAAGCACCAAGACGGCGACCCGCTTCGTTCGATCGGCAGCATCAGTCTGGTGAAGAGCATGATTCGGTCGCAACTTGTGGATCGGCTGCGGCTCATGATCTTCCCCGTGGTGCTTGGTACGGCAGGTAGGGAATTCATGTATACCGGGTACGAAAGAACGAGTTTCGAACTCCTGGATTCGACAATTCTCGACTCGCGCATAACGTTGCTGGAATACAAGCCCAGTAAGCGGAAGTCACCAACGTAGACTTCGATTCATTTCAGGTTGCTTGGCACAGCAATTGGCCGAGAAGACAAGCGAGGCGGTTATTCGGACGAGTTGCGGCCGAGGGGAATATCAAAATAAGAAACGGGCTGATTGTCGCGCATGGAGACGATGTTGGGGAAGTACACATGAGCGGTCTGCAGCAGATCCATTTCTCCGCGAATGTCGAAATAGATCAGTCCTTCGACCGAGCCATGCGCGGCGACGATGTTCGAAGGCACTCCGGCATTCTGGCACTGGTCTCGAAACTCCGTCCATTTGGAATCGCGGGCAGCGCTGGGTAACTTCGTGGGTATGGGGAATGGGATAGGGCTGCGTTTTGCGGTGGGATCCTTGCCATTGTTCTTCAACATCACCGTGTCGGCGACGTCGTCGGCGGACATGGACTGGAGTTCCTGGCGGTTATCCTCGTCCAGTTGCACGATCAGGCGAATGCTCTGGAGATTCACTTTCATTCCCTGGTCGGTGTCGTTCCGAAAACTGACGTTGATAGCCACAACCCCTTTGGACAGCGGCGTTTTCTTCGGGAATTTGCGTTTGTACTGGCTTTCCTGGGTCCACGGCTCAAGACCTATGGTGATGCCTTCGTGCGAGTCAGTTGCGGTGGGGTGCATCGCGGTGTCGGATCTGGAGGTGTTTTTGTTGAGGCTGGTATCTTGCGCAGCGAGGCATGCCCCAGTGAACAGGAATATGGCACAGGCAATCGGCTTCCACATAACGCTATAATAAACTGTTTGCATTCTGAGGCCTTCGATTCGTGTGTAAGAAGCAGGGTTGCCCTGCTGGTCGAACGTAAGCGGTTCCGAATCCCGGATCAAACGGGAGTCCTAATCAAGTGTACTTCGTTTACAGCGTACTGATGGGTGTGACGGCGTTGCTCACTGCGCCGTATTGGCTCATTCAGGGAATGCGCCGGCACAAATATCTCTCCAATCTCGGCGAGCGACTCGGATTTTCGCTGGCTGCCCTCGGCAACCTTTCCACCGATCAACGCGGCGCCATTTGGGTCCACGCGGTGTCGGTTGGCGAGGTGCTGGCCGGTGTGCCGCTGATGAAGCGTTTGAAGGAATGCTACCCGCAGCGCCCGCTGGTAATTTCCACAACCACGTTGACCGGCCATTCGGTTGCGAAGCAAAACGCGCCTTTTGCCGAGGCTATTTTCTATTTTCCCTTCGATTGGCTGTTCTGCGTTCGCCGGGTCCTGAATGCCGTGAACCCTGCCATGATCATCGTGCTGGAGACGGAAATCTGGCCCAATTTCCTTCGCGAAACCCGCAGACGGAATATTCCGGTAATTTTCGCCAGCGGGCGTGTGTCTGACCGATCCTTCACGCGCTACAAAAAATATTTGGGGATTTTTGGATTTTACCTACGCCCGTTTCTCGCTGCGGTGTTGGAGAATCCCGCGGCGTTCCTGATGCAGACGCCCAGCGACGCGGACCGTATTTGCGCTTTGGGAGCGCCTGCAGACCGCGTTAAAGTGTGCGGCAATTTGAAATACGACATGGTTCTGCCAGCGCCCACACCGTTATCCGGGTGGCTTGCCGAAGAATGCAAACGGCGGCAACGTTGGCCGGTCATAATCGCGGGCAGCATTGTAGCCACCGAAGAGCCGCTAGCGCTGATCGCCTTTGGTGTGGTTCAAGGCGATTTACGAAACGCCCTGCTGGTGCTGGCTCCGCGCAAGCCCGAACGTTTCGGCCCGGCCGCGGATTTCATCGAGGAGTCTCACCGCAAGTTCATCCGGCGCTCGGAAATGCCCATTCCCGGACCAGCAGTGACGCCCAAGGCGAATGCCAGCACAAATGGTATCGCCGAGGACGTCAGTGTGATTTTGCTCGATAGTATCGGGGAACTCGCATCGCTCTATGCCTTGGCGGACGGAGCGTTCATCGGTGGCTCGCTGGTGGAAGCTGGTGGCCACAACATTCTGGAACCCGCTGCGTTTGGCAAGGTTCCCGTCTTCGGGCCATCGATGGAAAATTTCGCGGAGATCGCCGGTCGTTTCGTGCAAGCCGGAGCGGCCATCCAGGTGGACAGTCCAGAGGATGCCGGGGTGGAATGGATCCACCTGCTGAAGGACCCGGAAAAAATGAGACGCATGGGGGACACCGCGCGGCAATTGGTGGAGAGCAGCCGTGGAGCGCTGGAGCGGGTGATGACGGAAGTGGCCAAGCAAATCGGTGGCGTTTCGCAATGAGGTTGCCGCCGCTGGTCCGCCTGCTGCTCTGGCCAGTTTCAGTGCTTTATGGCGTGATCACACGCTGGCGGGCGGCGCTGTACGCGGCGGGAGTATTCAAGCAAAAGCGCTTGGATCGGCCGGTCATTAGCGTTGGCAATCTGACCGTTGGCGGCACAGGCAAAACGCCTATGGTGATCTGGCTGGCGGAGCGATTTCTGGCGCAAGGCAAGCGTGTGGGCATCTTGACTCGCGGGTACAAAGGTAATGCCGGAAGCAGCGACGAGGTCGAACTCATGAAATGCCGGCTGCAAGGCGCGGTGTTCGGTGTTGGCGCCAACCGCTACGAGCAGGGCAAGAAGCTGGAGCCGAGTGTCGACCTTTTTCTGCTGGATGACGGCTTTCAGCACCTGCCCTTGGCTCGCGATGTGAATATTCTGCTGATTGATGCCTCGCAACCCCTCGCCAAACAATCGCTGTTGCCCACAGGGCGTTTACGCGAAGCTATTTCCGCGATGACCCGGGCTGATCTGCTGGTGTTCACCCGAGCAGAAACCGTTCCCGGCACCGGTGCGGCCGTGGAGAAATTTCAGGAATATCCAGTGTTTTCCGCGACTACAAATTTACTGGGCTTCCGTCGCTTCGGTGAAAGTGTCGAATTGCTGAGCCGCGAGCAAATCGGCTGCGGCCCGTTTTACGCTTTTTGCGGGATCGGAAATTCGCTGGCGTTCTTTCAGGACCTCAAGAATTGGAGGGTTGCACTGGCCGCAAAGTGCGAGTTTCCCGATCATCACCGCTACGACGCGCGCGACGTCGGCGAACTGGAAGCAGCGGCGCGCAGTGCCGGGGCAAACGCTCTGGTCACCACCGAGAAGGACGCGCAGAATCTGGCTGGCTGCACGTTTGCGCATCTCCCACTGTACATTGCCATCATCGATCTGGTGATCTCCAAGGAAGGGGCATTCTTGGACTTTATCCGGGAGAAGCTGGAAGCAAGGACGTTTGCCGCATGAAGCTGCTGATTCGCGCCACAAACTGGGTGGGGGACGCGATTCTGTCGCTGCCGGCGTTGCGTGTGGTCCGGCGGAAATTTCCGGAGGCTCAGATAGCCATCCTGGCGCGGCCGTATGTCGCGGAGATTTATCGCGACCAAGCGATCTGCGACGAGCTGATCCCGTATGACGCCAAATCCGCCCACCGCGGCTGGGGGGGCAGGGAGCTCCTTGCCGGGGAGTTGCGCGCGCTCCATTTCGATGTTGCGCTGCTGCTGCAGAATGCTTTCGATGCGGCGTGGCTGGCGTGGCGCGCCGCCATTCCCGAACGCATCGGATACGCGCGCGACGGCCGGAGCCTTCTGCTCACCAAGGCCATCGCTGTTCCGCAAAAGGGACAAATCCCGGCGCACGAAAAGTTCTACTATCTGGAGTTGTTGCGGCGTGCCGGTTGGATCGAGAGCCTGCCGGATGACGCGCATATTGCGCTAAGGGTCGCAGATTCGGCCCGACACCGCGCGGCATTGACACTGGCGCAAGCCGGTGCGCGCCCCAAATCGTTGCGGGTCGCAGTTGGCGCCGGAGCTTCCTACGGCTCGGCGAAGTGCTGGCCTCCCGACCGTTTCGCGACGGTTCTGAACGCGATTTGTTTGCGCACGGAGACAGATATCATCTTCTTCGGCACCGCAGGGGAAGCGGCAGTGTCGCGCGCCATTGCTGAAAATCTGCAGGGTAAGTTCGTCGATCTGGCGGGTAAAACGGCGATCGCGGATCTGCCCGCCTTGCTTTCTCAGTGTCACATTTTTCTAGGAAATGACTCGGGAGCCATGCACGTTGCGGCAGCGGTTGGTTTGCCGGTTGTGGCCGTCTTTGGCCCAACCGATCCTATGGGAACGGCCCCGGTTACGGCGAGCGCTACCATCGTGCAGCAAAAGCCGTATTGCAGCCCATGCTTCCTTCGCCATTGCCCGATCGACCACCGCTGCATGACGGCGGTGACGCCCGCCATGGTGGAAGTTGCAGTGAATGCCCGTTTGGCGGAGGTGCATTCTGCCTGAGCAGCCCGGGGTCCGCAAACCCGCCGTTTTCCTGGATCGCGATGGTACGATCGCCGAGGAAGTGGGTTACTTGAATCATCCCGACAGATTTCGTATGTTTCCTTTTGCGGGTTCAGCCATCCGTCGCCTGAACGATGCCGGGTTGGTCGTAATCGTGGTGACCAATCAGTCTGGAGTCGCGCGCGGTTACTTTCCCGAATCGCTGGTACAAACGGTCAATGAGCGCATGTGCCGCGAACTAGCCGGTTGCGGCGCCAGGATCGACGGCGTGTACTACTGCCCGCACAGTTCGGGGGACAACTGCGATTGCCGCAAGCCTAAGTTGGGTATGCTGAAGCGCGCGAGCCGGGAACATCAGCTGGACTTGACGCGCTCCTATGTGGTCGGCGATCGCTACGGTGATATGGAGTTGGCCTTTCGCGCCGGGTGCCAGGCGGTTTTTGTCCGCAGCGGCTACGGGCTGGGCGAGGAAACCTGGCACGCAAGAGACTGGCCGCGTCAACCGGACGCGATCGTAGACGATCTGCAACAAGCGGCCGATTGGATCCTGGCGCAACAGCGATGAGATCGAAAAGCAAACGCGAAGACGGTTCTGTGGCGGCAGATTTGCTAGCGCTTTCCGAGATAGTCGAGCGTTTCCAAGGCAAGCGCGTGGTGGTGCTTGGCGACTTCGTGGCCGACTCTTTTCAATACGGGGAAATTACCCGCGTCTCCCGGGAAGCCCCGGTGCTGATTCTGCGCCATCGGGAAACGCACACACTCCCGGGCGGAGGCGCCAACGCTGCCAACAACTTCGTAGCCCTGGGTGCGCGGATCACACCCGTCACGGTGGTTGGCGACGACCCCGCGGGGGAATGGCTGGTCCGCGCATTTCGAGAGAGGAATGTCGACGTGTCGGGCATTATCCGCATCAAGGGCGCCGTAACCCCGACTAAAACCCGCTTCCTAGCAGGCTGGGCGCACACCGCCAGCCATCAAGTTCTACGCGTCGACTACGAACCAGCGACGCTCATCGGCGCGTCCGGGCAGGCGAAAATCCAATCGCTTCTGCGCAGTAAACTGCGAAAGGCGGACGCCCTGGCGATCTCCGATTACGGTTTTGGAGTGGCCACTCCTGAAACCGTACGAGGGGCATTGCGGCAGCGAAAAGGGAACGTTCCGGTCACGCTCGACTCCCGCTATCACTTGATGGCGTACAAACGCGCAGGGGTGACCAGCGCCACACCCAACGAGCCAGAAATCGAGTCCCTTCACAACACTTCGATTGGCCAGAATCTCGTGAAGCTGGAGAGCAGCGGCCGTCAGGTTCTGAGGAAACTCAATTTGCGTTCGCTGATCATCACCCGCGGCAAGGACGGCATGGCGGTGTTTCAGCCCGGCCAACCAACCGTGCATATCCCAGTCCACGGCAGCGACCAAGCTGTCGATGTGACCGGCGCCGGGGACACGGTCCTGGCGGCGTATACGCTGGGCCTGGCCAGTGGCGCTTCCCCGGTGGAATCCGCGCACATCGCCAACATTGCGGGAGGCCTGGTGGTGATGAAGCGCGGCACAGCCACCGTATCCCGCGAGGAGCTGCTCGAGGAAATTCGTAAAGCCGCTTCGGAGGTGGCCTCTTAGGCAATCTCTATGCGGTCCGCCCAATCCAAAATCCATTCCCGGGAATTTGTTCGCAAGGCCATCCGCGAAGTGCAACAGCGCGGCAACCGCGTGGTGCTGGCCAACGGTTGTTTCGACACGCTACATGTCGGCCACGTGCGCTATCTAGCGGGAGCCAAAGGCGAAGGCGAGGTGCTGGTGGTGGCCGTGAATGGCGACGCCAGTGTCCGCCAACTGAAAGGGCCGGGCCGCCCGATACTGAATGAAGACGCTCGCGCCCAACTGGTAGCCTCGTTGCGCGATGTCGATTTGGTGATGCTCTTTGCGGAGCCCAACGTGGAAGCGCTGCTGGAGGACCTCCGTCCCGATGTGCACGCAAAGGGGACCGACTACACCTTGGAGAGCGTTCCCGAGCGTGGCGTTTCCGAGCGCCTGGGCGTTCGCGTCGCCATCGTAGGCGACCCCAAAGACCATTCCACTCGCGCCTTTATCGAGGCGATCCGAAAAGGTTCCCATGGCTGAGCAACGATTTCTGGTCGTTCGCCTCGGTTCGCTGGGCGACATCGTACACACCTTTCCAGCTGTGGCGGGTCTACGCCATTCCTTTCCTGATGCGGAGATCGTCTGGCTGACACATCCGCGCTTCGAAGAGTTGGTTGCCAGCAGCCGAATCGCCACAGAAATTTGGCCGATCGATTCGCGGGACCTTTCTTCGGTCCGGGAAATTGTCGGCAAACTGCGTAAACACCAATGGACCGCTGGGATCGACTACCAGGGCTTATGGAAGTCGGCGCTGCTTCCGTTCTTCGGTCGAGCCCCAAAGCGCATTGGTTTCTCTTCGGACACGATTCGGGAGTTCGGCGTGCCGACGTTGTATACCGACAGCGTGAAGTGCCAAACCACGCACATCGCGGACCAGAACGGCGAGTTGTCCCTTCGGGCCGGCGCCAGCTGTCCGGTCTCACCATTTGTTTTGCAGGTGTATCAGGCCGATGCCGACGGTGTTCGCGCGGATTTAGCGCGGGCCGGCTTGGATCGCTACATCGTGCTGAGTCCTGGAGGCGGCTGGCGCGCCAAGTGCTGGCCTCCGGATCGTTTTGGGGTTCTTTGCCAGCGCATCCGCAAAGAGATTGGTATTCCTTGTGTGGTGAACTACGGCCCTGGCGAAGCAGCGCTCGCCGCTGATGTGCAGTCGGCCAGCGGCGCAGCGAAACCGTTCTCCTACGACGGTCAGACCAGCACGCTTCGCGCGCTGCTTCGCGGCGCGGAGTGCATCGTTGGCGGTGACACCGGACCGCTGCATCTTGCGATTGCTCTGGGCACTCCGGCAGTGGCGTTATTTGGTCCCACCGACCCGGTGCGCAATGGTCCGTACCCGCCCGGCGAAATCGTGTTACGCAGCCCAAAAGCCGTCACCACCTACGGCCGTTCCAATCAGATCGATCCCTCCTTGCTCGATCTGTCGGTCGACACCGTGTTTGCGGCTGTGAAACAACGCCTGGGGATCACCGCGTGACCGCTCTCGATTTCCTGGCTCGCTGGCGCGTCCGCCTCGGGTACCTGCTTACTGTCCTAGTGTTATGGCTGGCGCGCCCGACGCCGCTGTCGATTGTTACCGGAGCTGGCCTCGCGATCATCGGCCTTTGCATCCGGGCCTACGCTGCGGGGTACCTGCACAAGCAGGAGGTGCTGACCACCGCGGGACCATACGGGTACACGCGCAATCCACTTTATTTAGGCAGCAGCCTTCTGGCTTTGGGAGCCGCCGTGGCAACCGATTCGCGTTGGCCTGCGGCTGTGCTGATGGTTTATTTCGCCGTGGTCTACTGGTTCGTGATGCGCCGAGAAGAGTCGGAACTGCTGCGGAAACACGGACCAGCCTTTGCCGCGTATGCTGCCGCGGTTCCACTGTTTTTTCCAAGAATTTCTGGGCCACGGCAGGTGGCACGAGGGAACCAACGATTTTCCTGGGCGCAGTATCGCCAGAACCACGAATATCAAGCCGCGGCAGGATTCGCGTTACTGTTGTTGGTCTTCGTGGTGATTTGGCGATTGCGCCTGCGCTAGCGGCGGTTCCCGCCCCGAGCAGTCCACGAAACAACTGACTCGCAAATTATGGCCATCCGTTAACACCTGTACCGCCCCATCGCGATCGGTCCTGTAGGTCCGGATCGCGCCGGCGTGCAATCGTTCCAACAATTCGGCGTGTGGGTGACCATAGGGATTCTCCTCGCCAGCCGAAATGATCGCTATCTGTGGACTCACGGCGCCAAGAAATTCGGGCATGCTGGAGTTTTTGCTCCCGTGATGGCCCACCTTCAGCACGTCCGCATGCAGAAATCCGGGTGCGTTTTCGTTCAACATCTGATACTCAACCTGTTTTTCCGCATCGCCAGGCAGGAGAATGGTGCGATCGCCGAACTTCAGCCGAACCACCAGCGAATCGTTGTTTTTTGCCAGCGGGGCGACCTGGTCGGGCGCGACCTGCGGCCAAAGAACGTCCACATCCACCCCATCCCATTGAAAACTCTGTGACCGGCGCTCGTGCTCCACGGGAACCTGCAAGGCTCCAGCAAGTGTGAGCAGTCTTGCATAGGCCGGCGCGGCAGTATCGCGTCCAACCAGGAGCCGGGCCACGTGGAAATTCTGCAGCACCGCGGTCAATCCGCCGATGTGATCCTGATGCGCATGTGTCAGCGCCACCGCATCCAGGTTTTGAAAACCGCGCGCCCATAAATACGCCGACACTGCTTCTTCCCCGGGATCCGGTCCCCAATGTTCCTCGCGTCCCCGGAATCCTTCGAAGGCTCCGCCGCCATCAATCAACAGGGTGCTGCCTTTGGGCGACACCACTAAGATGGAATCTCCCTGCGCCACATCCAGGACGGTTATTTCCAACTCTCCCCGGCGCACCAACGGCCGAAAGGGATACACCGCTATGATAGCGGCCGCCAGAATCAATACAGAGGCGAGGCCGCACGCCTCCGATCTTCGCAGTTGCTGCTGGTTGCGCAGCCGCGCTACCGCAATCACCGCAATGACGAAAAACCCAACGATCACCCAAGCGGGTGGCCCCGGAATCCGATAATTGCCTCGCGGAATCTTTGCGAGCAGCGAGACGATGTGTTGTTGCGCGATTACGAGCCAGGTCAACGGGTGAGCCATCCAAACCGCGGCTCGGGGCAAAACGCCGGCGCATCCCAAACACACGAAGCCAAAAGGCACAATCACTCCCGTGAGCGGCACCACAAACAGATTGGCCAGCGGCCCCAACAGAGCCACGCGATGAAACTCCTGGGCCATCAGCGGCAGCATCCCAAGCTGCAGCACGAACGAAAGCACCAGCAACTCCCAGACGCGCAACCCGGAATGGATTCCCCAGGCGGAGAGCTTTGCGCCCATCGGGCATGACGCTCTTTCAGTGGCGAAGTCAATGCGCGCAAGGCATCGCGAAGGTCCAGCCGGAATTGCACCAGCGCCGCCGAATGCCGGGCATCTCTGGTGACGTCACTCCAATCATCCACTGCGGACAGAAACGGCTGCACGGTGCGCTGAATCAACGGGAGTGCCAGTCCTGCAATGGCGCCGATGGCCAGGAAGGAAAGCTGGAAACCCGCATCGATGGCATATTTTGGATTAGCGAGCAGCAGAACCAAAGCCGCCAGCGCCGCCGAATTCAGCAGATCCAGGCGCCGGTGAAAATACCCTCCTACAATCACCAGTGCCGCCATCAATGCCGCGCGCAACACTGGAGCGCGTTGCTCGACCACGGCTACATAGGCGAGTAGTCCAACCAGCACGAAAAAGGGTTTTCGCCGTTTGGGGTAGCGCCAGCTTCCGTGCCACCCAAAACAAAAACACAGCCAAGGCCCCAACGTGCAATCCGGCCACAACGAGCACATGAAACACGCCAGTCTTTTGGAAGTCGAGGGATTCGTTGCGGTACAAAACTGCGGTCGCCTAGCAACATGGCTCTCAGCACCCCGGCGGTTTCTGGCGAATCCGGGAACATGCTGTCCACTTGCTGGCGAAGCCGGCCCCGGACGCGCGCCAGTCGCGATTGCCATGTGGCTGGGATGGTGCCGGTCCTTTCTAACAGGGTGGTTGCACGCAAAGTGGCCAATACATGAATGCCCTGGCGCGCCAAAAACTCGCGGCGATCAAAGGCTCCCACGTCCTTGTACACCAGCGGCAGACGTGCTTCCGTCAAAGCAGCAATCTGGTCGCCGGCATGCAGGTCCGACAAAACTGCATCGTCCATTTTGGGGGTAAAACCGATGCGCATGCCTCCCAGCACCGGAATGGGGCCTTGTGCCGTTTCCACGCCGGTCAGATCCATTTCGAAGCTGAAGCCCCATGGCAGGCGCTCCGGCTCTGCGCACAAGATGCCATGCCAGCGCAACGGTGTTCTTTGCGGAATTTGATCAGCGGCGAGACGCGACAAGACATGATCGGGAGGCAATGGCCGATTCGCCAGGCACCCCGAGAAGATTCCAAGTGCAACCCACGCAACCAGCGAGAAAATCGCCGCCGGCCAAACCAGGTTCTTCCAGGCTAGCCAGCAACCCACCACAATCAGCAGGAAAACAGCACCCGCGAGTGCGGTAATGAACGCGCTGGTCTGATAGCGCGGGGAAGCGCACTGCCCTAAGCCGAGCAATATGCCGCCCGCAAACGCAGCGGCAATCGCGACGGCAGGCAGCTTCATGAAGCTCTTCGCAACCTCACCAAGGTCTCGATATGGAATGTTTGCGGAAACAGATCGAACAGGTGTACGTCCACAATCTGGTATCTGTGGTTGACGGAAATTTCAGTTTTCCCTGGCTGTTTGGAGCCCGTCAGAACCGCTAGATCACGTGACAGCGTGGCCGGATCGCACGAAAGATACGCAAGTTCTTGTGCGCCAAGATTGGCCAAGCGCGCCGCGGTCTCCACACCCAACCCTGCTCGTGGCGGGTCGAGAACCACAAAATCGGGCTGTTCCTGGTTCTTTTGCAGGAACTCCTCGGTGTGCACGTTCTCTGAAATCACGGGCCGTCCGGCGCTCTCGGCGTTCTGCCGCAGGTCGCGAATGGCGGAAAGATTCGCATCCACGCTTACCACCTTGGAAAACGATTTCGTCAGCGGCAAAGTGAAGAATCCGACGCCAGCGTACAAATCCAATGCGTATCCGCCCTTGGGCCCGCCGACAATCGTTTGCAGGAGGTCCTCTGCGAGCAAGCGGTTGACCTGGAAAAACGACAAATGATTCACTCGAAACGTGAATCCGCCCGCTTTATGGGTTAAATAACCGGGACCATCCAGTTCCAATCGATTGTTGCTCTGATCGAGCATCAACACGCTTTCCAATGCCGGAACCGCGGCCTTGAAGTCGTGCGCTAACGCCTTGGCAGGCTTGGGAAACCTTTCGAACGCGACATTCAGGGCGATTCTTTCGTCGGCGCCATCGGCAAACGCCTCGATCTCCAGAATTCCCGGGGGCAGGGAATTGGCGCGCGCCAGGTCTTGAAGTTGCCCGAAAGCTTCGGCCAGCCGGGGCGACAAAACGGGACACACGTCAACCGGCAAAATGTGACCGCTCTCCGGCAGAAAATAACCAAAGGCGCGCGGCACAGCGTCTCGAAAGGCCCATTGCGCGCGGTTGCGGTAATGGTAGGGCGCGGCGGTATGTTCTTGAATCGCGCCCGCCCATTGCACCCCGCCCAGCCGGGAAAGGGTCTCGCGCAGAATCTCCTTCTTCAGCCGAACCTGCTCGGTAATCTCGATGTGTTGGTAATGGCACCCGCCGCAAATCTGGAAGTGCGGACACTCCGGGGTGATCCGTGCCGACGCAGTCTTCTCGATCGCGACCAGGTTGGCGTGAATCAGCTTCTTTTTGCGGGTGCGTACCGAAGCGCGCACCTGCTCGCCCGGCAGGACAAACGGCACAAACACGGTATTGCCCTCGGCGTGAGCCAAGCCATCACCGCCGTATACCAGCTTCTCAATTGATAACTGTAACTCATCTGACATAGGTATTCAATCCTGTGTAGGTCGCTCCGGCCTGCCAAGTGCTGCGGTGCTGCGGTCAGCAAAAGTAGAACAGACTCAATCGCGGCAATCCGTATTCGTCCAGCAGACGTTTCTGCGAGTATTGCTTCTCAACCAACGCCAACTGCTCGGTTTTCATTTTCCTGCGGTACTTGGCCAACTGCCCGTCCACTTCCCGGCGAATCTTGAGCATCAATTCTTCCGGGGCGTTGGTCAAAAGGGCCGCATGAATCTTCTCGTCCAAGATGGTCAGCCGGCGTTCCAGGTCCTCGAGGTCAAGCCTCCCGGGACCGTCCAGCAAAGACTGCAGCGAAGCCAATTTCTCGGCCAGGTCGCACAACAGGGTAGCCAGGGCGGATTCGCCGGTGTGACGTTCGGCCGATTTCTGCAGCAATTCGGCGTTGCGCCGCAAGTACTGCCGCAACTCGGGGCGCTCAAACGGCTCGCGGCGGTCGGTCTTGTTTTTTGGCTGGGCTCCCGCCGAGGCTTCCTGTTGTTCCTCAGCCGCCTCCAGTACCGCATCGGTACAATAGGCCAAGCTCTTGAGCGGACGGCCTGCTGCTCGCCTGGATCGCTGGTAGCTTTCCCAAGCGCGATCAATGCCTTTTAACGCCGCGTCCAAGGGCACTCCCGCTTTCTGCCAGCTTTCCATAATCGCCCAGTCCAGCGGAGACACCAGCAGGTGCGCGCCTCTCTTTTTCCAGAAATACTCCTCAATTTCGGTGAAATAGTTGAAGTAGTTCCATTCGCCCATATCAAGTGCATGTGGCGGCGGTTGGCCGCCCATTCCTTCACTCCGTTTTGTGTCTTCTCGCGAGAATGGCCTACCGACTGACCTTCTTCGGCTTCAGCGCATCGGGCTTAATCGGTGTGGCCTTGGGTATTTCCCGATGGGCTTCTCCTGGTTGATTCTTCTCCCAGATGTAACGTAACCCGGTGAGGGTCAGAAATTCGTCGACATGTTGGATGTGCTTAGAGCCGCGCGCCACCAAACGGGCCTGTCCCCCGGTTGCCACCACCGCCGGAGCCGCGTTTAGTTCTTCCTTGATGCGCGCCAATATTCCGTCCACGAGATCCACCGCGCCATAGTAAAGGCCCGCTTGAATGTTGGTGACCGTATTGGTGCCGATCACTTTGCCAGGATCCTTGATCTCCACTCGTGGGAGGCGAGCGGTCCGGCTGAACAGCGCTTCCGAGGCAATGCCAATGCCCGGGGCAATCACCCCGCCCAGGAATTCGCAACGCGCCGAAATCACGTCGAAGGTGATCGCGGTGCCAAAGTCCACCACGACGCACGGCCCGCCATAGCGATGAAACGCCGCCACTCCATTGACAATGCGGTCCGCGCCCACTTCCGAGGGGTTGTCCACATGGACGGACATGCCGGTCTTGACGCCCAATTCCACAAACAGCGGCTTTTTGCCCAAATACAGCCGGGACATCTCCCCCAAGGTCCAATTCAGCGGCGGCACTACCGAACTGATGACCACCCCGCTGATCATTTCCTTATTCAAGCCGGCCAAAGAGAACAGGTTGCGCGTCAGCACTCCATATTCATCGACCGTTTGCGCACGCGCCGTAGTCAGCCGCCAATTGGCGATGAGTTCCTCTTCCCTGAACACGCCCAGCACCGTATTGGTATTGCCTACGTCGATGGTCAGCAGCATGGCCTATCGAACCTCGCTTACATCTCCAGCAATCACGGTTACCTGCGACCCGCCGTCCTTGGTAACCAGCAGCAACCCGTCAGGACTCAGCCCGGCGGTCGTGCCGGTATAACTCTCCGCCCCGGTGTCCACCCGCACACGCTTGCCCTTTGCGAAGGAGGACAGGCTTTCGAATCGTTCCACCACAAAGGACGGGCCTTCGCGCAGGAAGCGATTGTAATCGCCCTCGAATTGCCGCAGCAACCGCGCCAGCAGTTCCACGCGGTAGCTCATTCTGCCGGTTTCCTTTCGAATCGACGTCGCGGCGGCCGCCAACTCCGGGGGGAATTTTTCCTGGTTCACATTGATGCCAATGCCCACGATCACGAATCGTACAGCGCTGGGCTCCGCATGCATCTCGGTCAGAATTCCGCCGAGCTTCTTCCCGTTCAGCATCAGGTCGTTGGGCCACTTCAGTTCCGGGGTCAGTCCGGTTTGTGCGGCGACTGCGGCTTGCGCCGACAGGCCCGCCAACATGGTTAGAAGCGGCGCTTGTGCAGGAGCGAGTCTTGGCCTCAGCAACAGCGTGACATACAAGCCCGTTCCTTTTTCCGAGAACCAGGTGCGCCCGGTGCGTCCTCGCCCGGCTGTTTGTGATTCGGCCATCACCACGGTGCCTTCGGGTTCGCCGGCGAAACCCAGTTCCATGGCCACGCGGTTGGTCGAGTCGATCTTGAAGAAATGGAAGATGCGCTTGCCGAACAGATTGCCCTTGAGGCGTTTGTGCAACAGGTCGGGCGTCAGCACGTCAGGGACTTTTTCCAGAAAATAGCCGGTGCTGCGCTGCCCTTTGACGTGTACCCCGAGCTTCCGCAGCTCCTCCACCCAACGCCACACCGTGGATCGCGACATCCCGGTCTCTCGCGCGATGCGCGCT
The DNA here is from genome assembly GCA_035622555.1 of Candidatus Eremiobacteraceae bacterium. Taxonomy (GTDB): domain Bacteria; phylum Acidobacteriota; class Terriglobia; order Acidiferrales; family UBA7541; genus Acidiferrum. The sequence continues at coordinate 33,506 of DASPVD010000014.1, forward strand.
CCACTGATGACAATGGTGGCGTTCTCCGACAATAGCGTCAGCAGCGCCGCCAATCTTCGATCGGTTGTTCCTGGTAACGAAGGTGCTTGGGGCATTCGGCCCTGTTCCTGTGCAATGGTACGCCCTAGCTTACTTTCCCTGAGCGCCAGGGACAAGCGTGCGCGAGCCAATGTCCGGCCATTGGCTTGAGGAGAGGGCAATCATCCACCCAACTGCTTCGAACGCGCTTCCAACTTTTGCAATTCAATCCGCTGCGCCGCCAACGCCTCTTCCATCTGCTTGATGATTTTTTCCGGCGCGCGGCTCCGGAACGTCTGGCTTCCCAGTTGATTTTCTTTCGAGGAAATGGCCTTTTCCAGCCCTTCCATATCTTTCTTCAGGCGGGCCCGCTCGGCCGCAACATCGATGGTCTCGACCGCGTAAGGAATCCGCAAGTCGAACGCCGCGGTTGAGCGCATGGCGCCGCCACTCTCGGGCAACTTCTGCGACAGCACCGTTAACTCGGACAAAAGCGCGAGACGCAAGATTCCGTCTTTGTGCGCGTCGATCACGTTGCGCGCCCATTGGTCGCCGCTGAAGAACTCCGCCGCCACCTTTTTCTTCGGGTCCAGCTTCATTTCCGCGCGAATTGTCCGCAGACCCTGCACGATCTCCTGGACCAATCCGTATTCGCGCAGGGCTTCCGCATCTTTCCGCCATTCCTGCGCGCGCGGGTATTGTTCCAGCGCAATCGACTTTGCCCCGGGTCTCTGGGGCAGTTGGTGCCACAAGTCCTCGGTCAAAAACGGCATAAAGGGGTGCAACAGGCGCAGCGCGGCATCGAATCCGGCAAACAGGTTTTTCCACGCTACCGTGGCACTGTTGCGATCCAGATTCTGCAGGTCTGGTTTCACCCACTCGATGTACCAGTCGCAGAAATCACCCCAGAAAAACTGGTACACGCTCTGCGCCGCCTCGTGAAACCGGTAGTTCGCCAATGCGTCATCCACAACATTCACGGTGTCCGCTAATCGCGCAAACAACCAACGATCCACCAGTGGGGTTTCGCCCTCATAGGAATGCGGGGCCTTCGCGCGAGTGGCCGGATTGGCCAATTCCTCCAGCGAAGTGCCGCCTTGTTCGAATTTATCCAAATTCACGAACAGGAAGCGCGACGCATTCCAAATCTTGTTGGCGAAGGCCTTCGCTCCTCCCAAACGGTCGTCCGTGAGGATGATGTCCGTGCCGGGGGCGGCCATGGAGGCCAGGCAGAAGCGCATGGCGTCGGTGCCGTATTGCTCATTTAAGGCTACCGGGTCCAGTCCCGTGCCTTTGGACTTGGACATTTTTTCGCCGCTGGCGGTGCGCACCAGTGAGTGCAGATAAACCACCCGGAACGGCACTTTCCCCGTGAAGTGCAATCCCATCATGATCATCCGCGCCACCCAGAAAAACAGGATGTCGTAGCCGGTAATCATGAGGCTGGTGGGGTAGTACTTTTGAAAGTCGGGAGTGTTTTCCGGCCAACCCAACGTGGAAAACGGCCAGAGCGCTGAACTGAACCACGTATCCAGCACGTCGGGGTCTTGTTGCAGCTCGCCGGAGCCGCACTTCGTACATTTGCTGGGATCCTCGCGCGACACGATGATCTGCCCGCATTTTTGGCAATACCACGCCGGTATGCGATGGCCCCACCAAAGTTGCCGCGAGATGGTCCAGTCGCGGATATTGCGCATCCAGTTGAAGTATTCTTCGCGCCGGTTTTCCGGAATGATGCGGATTTCGCCGCGCTCCACGACCGCGATGGCCGGCTCCGCCAGCGGCTTCATCGAACAGAACCATTGTGTGGACACCCGCGGCTCCACGATGGTGCGACTGCGTTCGCAATGGCCGATGGCGTTCACGTGATCGGTGATCTTTTCCAGCAGCCCCTGCGCTTGCAGGTCCTCTACGATCTGTTTGCGTGCCGCAAACCGCTCCAAGCCCGCATACGCGCCGGCATTTTCGTTCATGTGCGCGTCTTCGGTCATCACGTCAATGAGGGGCAAATTGTGGCGCTTGCCCGCTTCGAAGTCGTTCGGGTCATGCGCGGGCGTGATCTTCACTGCTCCGGTGCCGAATTCCCGGTCGACCATAGCGTCGGCGATGATGGGAATCTTGCGATTCATCAACGGCAAGATCACGTTGCGGCCGATGAGATGCTGGTAGCGTTGGTCGTCGGGATGCACCGCGACAGCCGTGTCGCCGAGCATCGTCTCTGGCCGAGTGGTGGCCACCACCACGAACTCAGTCGAGCCGTCCACCGGATAGCGGATGTACCACAGGTGCCCTTGCTTCTCTTCGTGAATCACTTCCAGATCGCTCAGCACGGTGCGGCAACCGGGACACCAATTGACCATCCTTTTTTCCCGGTAGATCAGTCCTTCTTCATAGAGGCGTACAAAGACTTCCCGCACCACGCGCGAGAGTTCCGGCGACAAGGTAAAGCGTTCGCGCGACCAGTCGCACGATTCTCCAATCTGCTTCATCTGCCGTTGGATGGTCCCGCCGCTTTCTTCTTTCCATTTCCAGGCGTGCTGCAGGAAGCCTTCGCGCCCCAGCTCCCGGTAGTGAATGCCTTGGTGGGTCAGATGCCGCACTACCGCGCGTTGCGTGGAGATTCCCGCATGGTCGGTGCCCGGAAGATACAAGGTGTTGTAGCCGCGCATGCGGTGCCAGCGGGTCATCGTGTCGATTTCGGTGTGCTCCAGCATGTGCCCAATGTGCAGGGACCCAGTCACGTTCGGCGGGGGAATCACAATGGAAAAAACCGGGCCGGGAGCGTTCACATCGGCCCGAAACAGCGCTTCCTTGACCCAAAAGTCCGCCCAACGCTGTTCGATTTCCTTCGGGTCGTACGCTTTGGCTATTTCTCGCGCCATCCTGGGATGTTCTCCTCAGCCTGTCGGCAGCACACCATCACTCTGTGCGCTACATATTTCGCGGAGTAATCTTTCAATATAAGGTCCGCTTGTAAGGGCGTCAACCGCGCTCGAAAGGTGCTACTGTACTGCGCCACAGGTCCCGTTACATTTGACTTCCGACACTGGCTATGTAGCGCCGAGCTTTAGCTCGGCATGCCGCCCTGAAGGGCGGCGCTACAAGTAGCAGTATTTCAGACGCACCACACTAGAAGTCATCTCATAAATACCTCAGGAGGATGACAGCACAGGCAAGCTGCACCATAGCGAGGAAATTCTCTGGATAATATTCCCAACGAATGACGACGCGACGAAAGTTATGAAGCCAAGCAAACAAACGCTCGAT
>DASPVD010000015.1:0-17961 GCA_035622555.1 Candidatus Eremiobacteraceae bacterium
AGCATGGAACGTCGAGCAGATCCTATGGCGCGCGGGTGCAGACTGGAACCGATGTATTGGAGGCGGAAAAGTTTGCGCCGCTGCGCGGAAAACACGTAGGACTGATCACCAATCATACCGGTTTGGACTTTCAGGGCCGAACCACGATTGAGTTGCTGGCGCATGCGCCGGGTGTGCAACTGGTGGCGCTGTTCAGCCCGGAGCATGGCATCGCCGGGCACGCCGACGGGAAGGTCGCTTCTTCGCATGATCCTTCGACGGGCTTGCCGATCTACAGCCTGTACGGGGAAGAACAGCGGCCGACCGAGGAAATGTTGCAAGGCATAGACGCGCTGGTGTTCGACGTGCAAGACGCTGGGGTGCGCTTCTACACATACACGGCAACGATGGGCTACTGCATGGAAGAAGCGGCGAAGCGCAATATCGCGTTTTACGTGCTGGACCGGCCGAATCCCATCAACGGAGAAATCGTGGAAGGGCCGATGCTGGATCCGGACAAGACCGCATTCGTGGCGTATTATCCGGTGCCGGTGCGCTATGGGTTGACGATTGGGGAGTTGGCGCAGTTGTTCAACAGCGAGAAGCATATCGATTGCGACCTGCATGTGATCGCCATGAAGAATTGGCGGCGCAACTACTTCTACCAGAACACCGGGCTGCGATGGATTCCGCCGTCGCCGAACCTGCGCACTTTGAATGGAGCGATTTTGTACCCTGGGCTGGAGATGCTGCAGAGCGCGGGCGTGTCGGTGGGCCGCGGCACCGAGACGCCGTTCGAGGAGTTTGGCGCGCCGTGGATCGATGGGGCGGAAGTCGCGGGGGCGCTGAACGCGCTGAAGCTGCCGGGGGTGCGCTTTGTGAATCAGCCGTACATTCCGGTGAGCGGATTGTACGCCGGGCAACGTTGCGGAGGCGTGGCCATTCGGGTGGTGAATCGGGCGGAAGTGCGGTCGATGCGGGTGGGGCTGGAAATTGCGTCGCTGCTGGAGAAGAAATATCCCGAGCATTTTGATTTGGCAAAGACCATGGTTCTACTGGGGAATGAAGCCACGGTCCAGCAACTCAAGGACGGCGTACCAGCGGAGCAAATCATGGCCGGATGGGCAGCGGAGTTGGCGTCGTTCGATCAGGTGCGCCGGAAGTATTTTCTGTACAAGTAGAGGTGGGCTGCGGTCTATGGTCGCAGCCGTTAGAGTGGAATTTTCTCAGAGCTAGGGTGCCGGCACGGATGAGTCCCGCACACACAGAAGCAAATGCAAAAACGCCGGTCGCTTCTTGGGTCAGCGCAAGCTAAAAGACCGGCCACTACACAAGCGCCGACAAGACGCAGTGGTTGAGATCCCCTCGAGGCTCGGGGCATGCCTTCGTGGCATACGTCGCTGCTCAGGATGACAATGCGGTTTTATTTTGGGGACAAAGAACGGAGAGGATACGGCTCCCAGTTTGTCGTTGGACGCGACGTGGGGTCACGCAAGGCGCAATCTCCCAGCCCGAGGGAGGGGCACCCGCATGCGATTGGTAGGCATACAGAATCTAATCGAGGCGTGTAGGGGACGGATTGTGCTAGAGTCCGGGGATGCGGATTGTGTCCCTACTGCCTTCGGCGACCGAGACCCTATTTGCGCTGGGTTTTGACGACGAAATCGTGGGCGTCAGCCACGAATGCGACTTCCCGCCGAAGGCCAAGACAAAAACTCGAGTGGTGCGTTCGCGTTTGCCGAAGGATGTGAGTCCCGCGGAGACGGACCGCCTGGTGCGGGAGCACGTAGAACGCGGAGAATCGATTTACGCGGTCGATGGGAAGCTGCTGAAGGCACTGAAACCGGACCTAGTGATCACGCAGGACCTGTGTCACGTGTGCGCGGCGACTCCGGATGAATTGGCGGTAGCGCTGGGGTATTTGTCAAAGCGGCCGGAGGTGCTGAGCCTGGACCCGCTGGACTTGGGAGACGTGTGGCGGGACATTTTGTGGATCGGCGAAGCAACCGGACGGCGCGAACGGGCGCAGGAGTTTGTGGAGAAGATCGGGGCGCGCTTGGCGCAGATTGATGAGGAAGTGGTGCAGGTACAAGAAAGGCCGCGGGTAGTGTTGCTGGAGTGGCTGGACCCGTTGTACGTGGGCGGGCACTGGGTGCCGGAAATGGTGGCACACGCGGGGGGAAGCAACCTGCTGGGAAAGACAAAAACGCCGTCGCGAAGGATTACGTTGGAGGAAGTGGTGGCGGCGGCGCCGGAGGTGTTGTTGATTGCGCCGTGCGGCTACAACGCGGAACAAGCGCGCCAGGAGTACCGGAGGATGAAGTTCCCGGAGAAGTGGCGAACGATTCCGGCGGTGCGGGATGATCGGGTGTTCGCCTTGGATGCAAATGGAGTGGTGTCGCGTCCGGCAGGCCGGCTGGTGACCGGAATTGAAGCGATGGCCAAGGCGATCCATCCTGGGCTGAAGGTGAGGAAGAAAGTGGAGCCGGCGCTGCTGGCGGTGAATGAAGGGGCGCCGAGTAGCCGATCAGCGGGAGCAGGGGTGGGGTAAAGGCGAATCTGGGAACGGCCGCGCGAGTCACTTTTCGATCAGATCATTGGAAAAAATACGGTAACCGTAGAGAGTGGCGCGATTGTCGCGCACGTGGTAAATGAACCGTTCGGTGCCCGTGCCGTCATGAAAGCGGGTGTTGTAGACCAAGGTGACGGTGGCGCCTTGACCGAGGAACCAAGCGACGCCAGTGCCACGGGTGCTAGCCTCCTGGACGTTTCCCAATTTTCGGTGGATGGACTGTAGAAGTTTGGTGAAGTCGGGCTCATTCGTGATTTTGCGAAAGCCATCGTCGGTGGACTGGTAAATGGTGGCGTACTGCTCGGTGTCGAGCTGGGAGTGGAAGTCGTCGACGGCGGCTTTGGCAAGGATGAGGCTCTGCGCGCTGGAGCCACAGGAGGAGATGAGCAGGCCGAGCAGGGGCAGCGCAAGCAAGAAAGCATGACGGCGTATCAGCGCAGATTGAGTGACTCTAACCACAAATCACCTCCTGATCCAGCTAATCTCCTTTGATTGTGGAGGCGTGCCGGAAGGAGGACATCTTGGCCGAGAGGACAGGTGTTACCTAAAGGAGATTACGGGAACGAGGAAGGCTTTGTGGGGAAGCGCGCTTGCAAAAAGTGTTCAAGGCAAGCGAGGCTCGCGTTGATCGATTAAGAATCGGTAGAGTTGGGCGAAAAGCGGCAGCTGGGCTGCCGCACTCCACGTGCAAATCATCGCACCGCACAGCCAATGCGGGCGTTACCCTTGAGAGTGCCAAGCGAAGGCAGCAGATAAATCCAAAACCGGTATTGAGAAGATGATGGATTCACTTTGAGATCGGCGCCTCCCTGGGAAAAGATGCGCCGGGCAGGGGCGTGGGATTGTGGCGTGTCCAGTAACGGTAGAAGGGCAGGCCGGCGAGAATCAACAGGAGACCGATGGAAGAGCGGCCCGGGCGAACCAACCAAAGATTGATGGTGAGGGTGATGGCTCCGAGGACAAACACCGCGGGGACCCAAGGATAGCCCCAGCAGCGGTAGGGACGATGAAGATTAGGCTCGAGCTTGCGGAGACGGAACAAAGCCACGACGGCCAAGCCGTAGAAAATCCATCCGGCAAAGATGAAGAGGTTGGTTAGTTCTTCGAACGTTCCGGTGAGAGCCATGATGCCGGCGAGCACTCCCTGGAAGATGAGGGCGCGGGCAGGGGTGCGGAATTTAGGGTGAATGCCATCGGCGACGCGGAAGAAGATGTGATCACGGGCCATGGCGTAGGGGACGCGAGCGCCGCTGAGGACAGAGGAATTCATCGAGCCGAGGGCGGAAATCACCAAAGCGAGGGTGATCCAGAAGGCGACGCCGTGGCCGATGACGTGTTCGGCGACGTCGGAGGCAACGTGCTGGGAATTGGCGACGCCGGCGAAGGGCAGAACCTTAAAGCAGGCCGCGCTAAACAACAGGTAAATAAGGGCGACGAAGGAAACTCCGCCGACTAAGGCGCGTGGAAAATTGCGTTGCGGGTTTTGCACCTCGGAACCGACAAGGTTGAGATCCTCCCATCCATCGTAGGCCCAGAGGCCGGCGGCCAAAGCGGCGAGAAACGCGGTGAGCAAGCCAGCGGTTTCGGAGCCGGGCCAGACGGGATCGGGGGGACGCGGGCCAGAACTGGGAAGAAGAAAAGCGACGCCGATGATCAGGACGATGCTGAGAATCTTGATGGTGGTCAAGGCGACTTGAACTTCGCCGCCCAAACGGACGCCGAGATAATTTATGCCGGTGATGACCAGCAGCCAAAAAACGGCCAAGGGCTGAGCCCAAGTGAATACGAAGGTGTAGGGAGGAATCCAGTGGGTAAGTCCGGGAATGGCGATGTGCACGGTGAAGAGCGGAGCGGCGACCGCGGGCACAAAAAAACTGAGGAAGCGCATCATGCCGGCGGCAATCGAAGCGATGGAAGCGGTTCGTCCAACAATGGAATGCATCCAGCCAAAGAGAAACCCCCAGACCGGACCGAATCCACGACGAAGATAGGCGTATTCGCCACCTGCTTCAGGGATGCTGGCGCCCAATTCGGCGTAGGCTAGCGCGCCGAAGATGGAAAGAATGGCACCCACAATCCACGCCGCAAAAACGACGGAGACGAAGCGCCCTTCGCGAGCCATTTCGGAGGGCTTGAGGAAAATGCCGGTGCCGACCATGGTGCCGACAACGATAGCGGTGGACGCCCAAGGGCCCAGGCCGCGAACCAGTTCCAGGCGGGTTTCTTTATCGCTCATGCGGCTCCGTGTGAAGTTATAGCAATCAGATTATCGCGGAACAGTTGGGCCGATGCACTTTGATGTTGGGGTGTGTTCCTAGCGAAATGGCAGTGGAGCAACGGCAGAGGAGAAACGGCCCGCTTCGGAAAGCGGGCCCTACGAAAGGACCCTTGCTGAAGACACAGGTGGTGCAGTCTCCGGAAAGACACGGCTGACGGCGGAGCCGATGGCGAAGGTGACGCAGGAACCAATCAAGAAATTCCAGGTGTAGGCCACCGGAGTGCCGAAATAGACAGCGAGAACCACGACGAGTCCGGCAAACATCCCGACGAGGCAGCCTTTGGAATTGGCGCGGGGATCGAGGGTGCCGAGCAGGAACAGGCCCAATAGACTGCCAAAAGGTAAGGAAGCGATGGCCAGGCCGGTTTCGAGAAGGGAGTGTTCCCAGTGGACCAGGCCGAAGAAGATCAGCACCACGCCCCAGACCAGGGTCATGCGGCGAGAAATTTTCAGAAATTTTGCAGGATCGATGGGACGCCCGCGCAAGGCGTTTAAGTCCAGGACGCTGGAGGCGGCAAGAGAGTTCAAGGAACCGCTGGCGTTAGACATGGCCACGGCGAGGATGGAAGCAAAGAGCAGGCCGGCCAAACCAACAGGCATTTCGCGCACGAGGAAGAGCGGAAGAATGCTGTCGGTGCGATCACCGGGAGCAAGTAGCCGGGTGTGTTGCGCAAAGACAAACAGGAATACGCCGACCAGCAGAAAAACGGCGAACTGGAAAAGAACGATGAAGCCGCTGGCGATGATGGCACGGCGGCTGTCACTCTGGGAGCGCGCCGCGAGAAGGCGCTGAACGATGGTTTGGTCGGTGCCGTGGGTGGCCATGGTGAGGAAAGCTCCGCCAATCACGCCGGACCAGAAGGTGTAATTGCTGGCGAGGTTCCAACTGAAATCGAGAAATTGCAGCTTGTGTCCGTTGAGCGCGGCGACATGGGCGACTTCGGGCCAACCACCGGGGATTTTGTGCAGGAGCAGGGCGAGAGTGAGCAAACTCCCGGCAAGATAGAGAAGGAATTGCGCGACGTCGGTCCAAATGACCGCCTTCATGCCGCCTTCGAAGGTGTAGAGGATGGTGAGGGCGATGACGATGAAGACGGCGAGGCGTTCGGAAGTTCCCAAAGCGACGCTGACCACCAGGGCGATGGCGGTGACGCGCACACCTTCCGCGAGGGTCCTGGTGATGAGAAAGGTGAGGGCGGCGACGGCGCGCATTTTTACGCCAAATCGCCTTTCGATGAGGGCGTAGGCGGTGAGGAAGTCGCCGCGAAAATAGCCGGGCAAGAACAAAATGGAGATGAGGAAACGGCCGACGATGTAGCCGAAGACCAGCTGAATGAAAGTGAGATTGCTGGCATAGGCGATGGCGGGAGTGCCAATGATGGTGAGGGTGGAGGTTTCGGTGGCGACAATGGAAAGCGCCAGCGCCCACCAAGGAGCGCTGCGGCCGCCGAGAAAGTAGTCGTTGAGGGTGTGTTGTTGCTGGCGGAAGCGCAGGCCGAGGAGCGTGACCCCCAACAAATAGGCGATGACGATGAGGAGGTCGAGGGGATGAATGCGCATCAAGCTCCGGACTGAGTGGTATGCGGGCTTAGTCAGTGAACCGAAACGAGGATAGTGGCGGAACAGCAGAGCGTCAAGGAGCGAGGGTCAGGTGGAGTTCGTAAACGGCTTGTTACCGTGATCAGAGACTACGCCCGGGATGCCGGACTCACGTATGCTTTGGGTATGCGATACGTGCTGGGTTTGGATGGAGGCGGTACAAAGACGGAATGCGTGTTGATGGATGAAGCGGGCTTGGTGCGCGCCGAAGGACGCAGTGGACCATCGAACCCGATGCGCGTGGGATTTGGTGGGGCGCTGGCGGCGGTTTGCGAAGCGGCACGCACCGCGATATCGAACGAGAAGCTTTCAGTCAGAGATATTAACGGGGTGTGCGCGGGGCTGGCCGGAGTGGCCCAGCCCGAATCGCAACGGAAGATGAAGAAGTTGCTGAGCGAGGAGTTCCCCACGCAGGTAGTGCAGGTTTGCACCGATGTGGATTTGAAACTGGAAGCGACAGGCGAAGGACGCGCGATTGTGCTGAACCTGGGAACCGGGACGTTCGCGGTGGGCCGAGATGCTAACGGCCAGGTGATGCGCGTTGGCGGACACGGACCACTGCTGGGGGACGAAGGCAGCGCTTATGACGTGGGACGGAGGGCGGTAATCGCGGCGTTGCGGGCCGCCGATCGCGGGGAGGCAGACTCGCCATTGGCGGCGAGGATCCTGAGGGATTTAGAGGCGAGCGATTGGGAGGAATTGCAGTTGCGGGTGTATCGCGTGCCGGACGACGTGTTTCCGAAGATTTTCCCGGTGGTTACGGCAATGGCGGACGAGGGGGATAGCGAGGCGCGAGCGTTACTGGACGGTGCCGTGGATGAACTGGCGTCTCTGGTGGCGGATTTGGTGGAACGGCTGCGGTTGGAAGATGAGAAATTTTTGTTGGTGAAGAGCGGAGGGATGGTGGGGCGCTCCGCGTATTTCGACAAACTGCTGGACGACCGGCTACGGTCGGCAGCGCCGCAAGCAGAATTTGGTGAATTGGTAGTGACGGCGGCGCAAGCCGCGGCGCGTTTGGCACTTCGACGGCTTTTGTCCCCGGCTGAAGAAGGGAAGAAGAGCGGTGGAGCTTGAAAAGGAAGTAGCACGGGCGAAGGTTGCGACGGGCGAAGATTTGAGTGGATTGCTGTACCATCCCGCACCCGCGGTGCTGCTGGCATTGTTGGATAACCCGGCGTTCGATGAGCCGCATTTGACGCTGCTGCTGTCGAGGAAGGACCTGCCGACAGAAGTTCTGGAAGAAATTGGCAGACGCAAGACATTCCTGAAAAGCTATGCGGTGAAAAAGAGTTTGCTGCTGCATCCGCGAACGCCCCGGCTCATTGGTTTGCGACTGATGAAAGAGCTGTACTTGATGGACCTGGTGCAGTTCGCGCTGGCGCCGGCGGTTTCTGCGGAGTTGAAGCGCTATGCGGAAGAGCAGATTGTGGCGCGGCTGCCGCAAATGCCGTTGGGGCAGAAAATCACGCTGGCGCGGCGAGGACCGAACCGGGTGGCGGGAGCGCTGGTAGCGGAGGGGCACCCGCAGGTGCTGCCGGTGGCGCTGGACAATCCGTATTTGACGGAGGCGCAAGTGTTGAAGGCGCTGGCGCGGGAGAAAGTGGCGGTACACGTGGTGCAGGGGATAGCGGGGCATAACAAATGGTCGCACAGCTACAACGTGAGGTTAGCGATCGTGAGAAATGCTTCGACGCCGGTTTCGACTGTGTTGCGGTTCCTGCCACAAATGACGGTGAACGACCTGAGGGTGATGGCGGAGCCAGGAATCGTTGCGGAAAACCTTCGAAAATATTTGCTGGCGGAAGTGAGAAGGCGCATGTTGGCGTCGCAGAAACACGCGGAGCGGGATTTGGCGGGGAACGCTGGGAAGCTAGCGGCGGAGCCGCAGGATAATCGCGGAGCCGAGGAAAAAGAGGGCGGCGGAGAAGGAAAAGGCGGCGCGGACGGAAACAGCGGACCACAGAAAGCCGACGACGAGACTTGAGAGTGCGTCGCCAACGGCGTTGACGGCGGCAAGAGTGCCGAAAGCCATGCCATGTTGCTCTTTCGGGATGAGTTCGGCAGCGAGGGAATCTTCCAGAGCTTCTTCGGTGCCGATGAACAGGCCGGCGAGGACGAAGATGGTTACGAGAAGAGGCAGGCGGTGCGGCGAGAAGGTTAAAAGCACCGCGGTGATTCCGGCCAACGCGTAACCGGCAGAAAGAACCAGTTTGCGGCGGGGCACATGGTCGCTGATCCAGCCGCTGAGGTAGGCGGACCCGGCGTAGAAGATGTTGTGGAGGGTATAGAGGGCGACAGCGAGGCTGGCGGCGCGTGTTGCGCCATGGGCAGGCGCGAGCATGCGGCTGGCGTAGAGAATCAGCAGGGTGTGCGAGAAGTCGCCAGAACCAAACACACCGACACCGAGCAGAAAACGGCGGAACTTCCCGGGAAGAGCCCGCAAACCCATAACGAAGGAGCGCGGTGCGTTGCGTTCGACCGGCCGTTCGCGCACCAGGAACCAGAAAGTGGCGACGGCGATCAGGCCAGGCAGCAGAGTCCACAGAAAAACCTTTCGGTAATCGTGCTGCGTGACTTGCAGCAGCCAAAGAGCCGTGAGCGGGCCGGCGATGGCACCCACCGTGTCCATCAGGCGCTCCAGACCGAAGGCGCGGCCATAGGCTTCGGGAGGCGTATCGGCGGCGAGAAGCGCTTTTCGGACTGGGGAACGAACACCACGGCCAAGCCATGCAGCGGTGCGAGCGGCCAGGACCTGGAAAGCTTGGGAGGCAAAGGCAAAGGAAGCAGTGCAAAAGGCAGTGAGCGCGTACCCGAGAACCGCGAGCGGCTTGCGGCGTTTGAGCCGGTCGGTGTAATGGCCGCCTGCCAGCTTTGCGAAACTGGAGAGGCCGTCGGCAATTCCTTCGATAGCGCCGAGCCAGGCGGGTCCGGCGCCAATGACGGCAAGGAAAGCGGGCAGGACGGCGGTAGCGGTTTCGTGGCTCCAATCACTGAACAAGCTGGTGAGGCCGACGCCAAGAACGGTGGGGGTGAGCCAGCGTTTGGGAGGTGTTGTGGAGGCGTGCACGGAAGAAAGTCTATAGAGAGCAGTTCGCGGTAGAAAGTGGAAAGTTGAGAGTCGAAAGGCTCCGAGCTGGGCCACTTGCGAGAAGCGGCTTCAAATAGTGATTATTTTTTGGCGGCGCGATAGAGGATAACGCGGACTTTTTCGAGGGTGACCAGGCCGCCGTCGATCATTTCGTCGAGGCGGGGAAGAATGCGGTCGATGCGTTCCTGGGTCTCGATGACTTCCACGACGATGGGCAGATCCTGGGAGAGGCGCAGCAATTTGTCGGTGTGGTAGATGCTGGAGCCGCCGTAGCCGCCGACACCACGCAGAACGGTGGCGCCGGAGAACCCTTCTTTGCGGAGCAGAGCCACGATGGCTTCGTGAAGAGGTTTGCTGTGCCACTTATCGGACTCACCGATGTGGATGCGCATCAAGGTGCGCTCGCCTTCGAATTTTTCGTGTGTCATAGGAACTCCTAGTGTTGCGCCTCAAGAATTGGCGACGTGGGCACGACATATCGTGCCCCTGCAAGGATTCGCCGCAACAAGCTCCTTCAAGGAATTTACGGGACAGCATACTAGAAGCGGTTGGCCAAACGAATCCCGGCAACCGAAAGCAGCAGTCCGAAGACCACGCTGGCGAGGACATAGGTGGAGCCGCGGAGCCATTCGCCGGCTTCGAACATCTTAGCGGTTTCCCAACCGAAGCTGGAGAAGGTGGTGTAGCCGCCAAAAAAGCCAACGGCGATGGCCATGCGCCATTCCGGGGGGACTAAGACGCGGTTCAAGGTGAGCTGGCCGATGAGGCCAAGCAGGAAGCAGCCGGTCAGATTGATGACCAGGGTGCCGTACGGGAAAGTGCTGGCCATGCGGATTTGCACGATGCCTTGCAGGGCGTAGCGAGCCAGAGTGCCGATAGCGCCAAACAGGGCGATCAGGAGGATGCGCAAAGTGTCTCCATTCCGGCAGCAGCGCGGGATATAAAAAAACTCCTGGTGCGGCGCGGCAGCCAGGAGTCATCAGCTTCGGCGGTAGCCGAGGCGGTTCAGGCGAACTCCATCGCCATTGGGAAATGCTATTCCAGTCTACGGTTAACGATTCCAGCAGGCAATAGGGTAGGAACGGTGGCGTGCCATGGCCGGTTCCAAGAGGCCCTCGCCTGCGACCTGGGCGGGTTTCCGTGTGTCTCAGAAATGGAATCGGTAACGGAATTCGGCGTAGATTTCACGGGGATCGTTGTAGTGGAAGCCGCCGAAGGTCAGGCTGTTGTCGAGGAGAACGCGGCGATTGCCGACGTTGAGAGCGTTAAGGCCGACAGTGTATTTCTCGCAAATCGGAATATTGTTTCGGTTAGGGATTCAGTTGAAAGGGTAGTGGAGCGGTGGTAGGATTCGCGCTCTTTCCTCATCGGACCGGGTTGACATTCGAGGTGAAATCTGAAGCGACACTGGCAAATGCTGGTAGTTGTCACCTGCTTGATCTTCTCCGGTGAGAAAGCTGTTCGTGCCGACGGTCATGGTCCGCTATTCGGCTATTCCACGACAATTTTGGGCTTAGGGGATGCGAGCATTGGAACCGAGGTCGACTGGCGTTCTGGCGTCTACATGCTTGGACCGGTTTTCGCCTACGGGGCAAAGCCGAACCTGCAAATCTCCATAAGCGCACCCTTTCACCTCGACCACGGTGAGCATCCTACTGGCCGGTATATGGCATTCATGCCAGGCGACCCTTCGGTTGAGTTCCTCTTAGGTTGGCGGTTTCTTCACTCATCCACCGGAATCGCCACCCGAAACGAAGCTACCTTTTATGCCGGAGCATCAGCCTTAACTCAGCACGTGCCGAGAGGCGACGGTCCCCCGCTGGCGCGGCAACCCGGTCTGTACGGGGCACTCGCGGTGGGACATGTGGCGCGGAGCTATGATCTGTGGGTGGGCGGGGGCTATCAGCATTATGCCCGGTGGACGAGCAACGTAGATGACCATCAGACCGACTCGCTGCTTACCAGTTTCGTGGTTGGTTGGCGACCTTCCTTCCTCAATGGAGATTACCCGAGGGCGGACTTGCGCCTTTTCTTGGAAACGACGGCCGAAAAGATGGGCTTGGCTCAGCGAGACTTTGAGCCGACATCAGGGAATGATGAACACGGCGGTCCTCCGCCTCCGCCCAATCCCAGCGGTATCGTGGTTTTGCCAAATTCGGGCGGAACAGGAGTCTTCTCCGGCCCAACATTTCTGGTGACACATCGAAACGTAGCTGTGCAAGGGGGCGTCTTGTTCGCGCTGTTGGACGAACCGAATGGCACCCAAAAACATGAGCGATACCGTGTTGCCGCAAGCTTCACATATTATTTTCTCGGGCGGCACAAGTGAGAAGTGATTGGCCCAAGACGTTGCGTGCAGTCGGACTGATCGCGCTGCTCTCTAGCCCTCACGCACTTCGAGCGGAGTACCTGCGGGTGCAACTTCGTGTTTACGGTTTAGACTGCGAACTTTGCGCCCGTGGTGTCAGCGAGTCCGTTCAGAGGATGCCGGGAGTGAAATCGGTGGATATCAGCCTGAAAACGGGATTACTGGAAATTGTGCTGGCTCCGGGAAACAACTTCAAGATGAGTGATCTGCGCAAGCGTATCCGTGAAAACGGATTTCGCCCAATGGAAGCATCGGTTACGGCCAGGGGTGAGTTCAGCGGGCCCAGGTTTCAGGTCAGCGGGACAAACGAGTCCTACGATGTCGCCAAATCCCATCCGAAAGCAGAGGGCCCTGCAGAACTCACTTTCGACGTCCGATGATCGTAAGTTTAGGGAATAGATGCGAAAACATCTGTTGGTCGTAGTCCTTGCGGTCGGTGCCGTCGCGGGTTGCAAACGGCAACAGGCAACAACTCCTACGCCACCGGACAAGACCCCAGCAGTGGCAGGCGAGATTGGGTCCCGGATGCCGGATTTTACTTTAAAAGACCTGGATGGACACGAGATTTCCTCGAACAACCTCCGGAGTAGTGTCGTGGTAATCGATTTTTGGGCCACCTGGTGTAAACCATGCGAGAAAGAGATGCCCGGCTACCAAAGGCTCGTGGACCGGTACGGATCTCGCGGATTCAATGTTATCGGGCTGAAGCTCGACACCCGGAAGGATTTGCAAGACGCGCGTGCGTTTGCGACGAAAATCGGCGTTCGTTACCCACTAGCTATCGCGACGGATGACCTGAAAGCGAAGTTCGGCGGCATCAACGCATTGCCAACTGCGATGATCTATGACCGCCTGGGATTTCTTCGAGCAAAAAGCATGGGTTTTGAGCGCGAAGAGGTAATTGAAAGGGCAATAAAGCCACTCCTCTGACCCGATTGACTCGCGCTTTCACCCGCTACATGAGCCAAAGGCTCACTCGCATTCTGATGGTCAATAATGGAAACGGTAGCGGAATTCGGCATAGATTTCCCGGGGATCGTTGTAGTGAAAGCCGCCGAAGGTCAGGCTGTTGTCGAGGAGAACGCGGCGATTGCCGACGTTGAGAGCGTTTAGGCCGATGGTGTATTTCTCGCCGAAAGATTTGCCGACGGCGATGTCGAAGTTGGTGTGCGAAGGCAGATAGGCGCCCGGGTATTGGGAGTTGGGCATGCCGTTGGTGAAGCCGGAGCCGTAGTACATGTTCACCGAGGCGAAGGATTGCCAGGGAAGGTTGCCATTGAAGCCAAGGTTGAGAGTGTTGCGCTGGTCATGGTCCACCGGCGCATACCCTGGCGGAATGTCCAGTCCGCACGTAGGAGAAACGGGAGGAGGACAAATCAAGCCGCCAGTGATGGGCGAAGTGGCCTGAGCGATTTGGTTGGAGTAGGCCAGGTGAAACTGGCCCCGGTGCCACAGGCGGGGAGAGCGCAGGGTGAGTTCCCAGCCCTGGATGAGAGCGGAGTACCAAGTGATGGGCCAAAAGATGTTGGACTCGCCGATATTATTGTGATCGAGCCAGTTGGAAGCGAGAGTCTGATAGGTATCGGCATCGAGAGCCCAGCCGCGGAAAGGAATGGTGACGCCGAATTGGTGTTCCTCGTCGCGCTCGCCGTGAAGAGGAGCAAAAGTGAAGTTTTGTCCAGCCGCGAGTTCCAGAAGCGGTCCGGTGATGGTCAAGAGCGGGGGCGGTTGGTAGTACTTGCCATAGAAAGCGTGGAAGACCCATTTGAGTTTGGGAACCTGTACGGCAACGCCGAAGCGAGGATAGACGGTATTCTCGACAATGTCGGCGGTGAAATGGGTTTGGCGAAGGCCCGCCAGCAAAGTGAGCCAGGGAGTGACTTTGAATTTGTCGCCGATGAAGGTTTCCTGGACGCCACCGGTGATGTTACCCGTGGAAAGAGAGGGATTGTTTGCGGTGGAACAGGGTGAGACGCAAGGTTGAAAGAAGTTGTAGAAATAATTGTTTTGGCGTTGAGCAAATCCGTAGACCCCGCCTTCGATTTCATTTTTCCAAAGATTGGCGTTGAAAGAAGCCTGGAGGCCCCCGTAGTTGGAAGTTTGATTGACGTTGTTGACGACCGGGGTGTCGTTGGGTGAAGCCTGATAGTGGGCGTCGCTGTGGTGATAAAAGGGCGAAAGAGTGAAGTAGAAGTTGGAATTGACGGTGTGGACCCAGGAAAAGGCGACGTAGCCATCGGTTTCATGCTCGCCATCACGCAAGCCGTAGCTGGGGTAAACCTGGTTACCGGATGAGTTAGCGTCGGGATCGATGGGAATTTGATAGTAATCCTGACGCAAAGAGGTGACGACGCGGAGTTGGTCCTTGGGATTCAGGTTGAAAATGAGGGTGGCGAATCCACCGTAGCCGTTTTCGGCGTCGTGGAAGACCTGACTGATGGGAGTTTGCAGGCCATAGTCGGAGCGATTGCCATTGAAGCTGGCATAGTAGGCGAAGCGTTCGGTGTGGCTGCCAAAATTGATCTGATCGTTGGTCTGATAGAAATTACCGAAACTGAGAACCAGTTCGCCCTCGTTGTTGCTCTCGAAGCCGGTGCGCGGAACGATATTGAACATGCCGTAGGTGCGATCCCCGTAGGAGGGCTCATAGCTGCCGCGCTGGATATCGAGGTAATCGATGTCCTTGGGATCGATCTGAGGGCCGAGGTTGGTGGCGATGTTGGTGTTGGGTATGGGGACGCCGTCGATGAGCCAGTTGACTTGGTGGCCGCCACGCATATGCAACATGTCGTGGGTGACATAGGCGGCAGGGACATAGTCGGTGATCATGGCCATGCTGTTGGTGCGGTCGGCGCCGGGAGTTTGCGCAATATCGGCGCGATTGATGAGCGTGGTGGGCGTGACGGAGTCGACGCCCTCGACTTCGAGAGGCGTAGAGGCAGTGACGGTAGTGGATTCGGCCATAGTGCCGATTTTGAGCTGAAAGTGGAGAGCGGGTGAGGAGTCGGCGACCACGGTGACGGATTGTTGCTCATCGCCGAAACCACTTTTGGCGACGGAGACGAGATAGTCGCCAACCGGAACGGCAGTGAAGGAGAACAAGCCTTCCTGATCGGTCTGCGCAGAGGCGGTCCAATCGGAGGTTGCCGATTTGATTTTTACCTGAGCGGCGGCGACGGGCCGGTGCTGCGGGTCGTGCACCACGCCACGAACTGTGCCGAAAACGGTGGGAAACGCCGCACTGACAAAGGCAACGAAGAGTCCCAGAAAAAGCAGAACCTTGCGAAACACCAAAGCCTCCTGAGTATGTGGCGGCACAAGGGCCGCGGCGGATGCACTGATCCGCGAAAGAGTGAAATTGTGAACGGTGCGACTTCAATCAGGAGGGAAGCTGACTCGGGGGCCGGTCGGGCGGAGCAGTGGCTAGGAGAATTGCCGGGGCGGAGCCAACCAGCGCGGGAGTCATGCTAAACGGGATACACGACAAAAGAGGAGGCACGGGCAGAACGAAAACGATGGAGGCTACAAAAGAATGGGGGTCCGCGTGGCAGCAGGACATGGCACATTCGAAGGAGCTACTGCCAGCGTGATGCTCGCAGCTTGCGGCGGATTCGCGATTTGCGGGCTGCGAATCATGAGCGGACGGATTTCCGTGACCATGGGCGAGGCACATTCCGCCATCACAACAGTTGGTTCCCTGGGCTTGCCAGGCAGTGGCCCAGAGAGGGGACCAAAGCAGGATGGCAGCGACGAGACAGACGCACGCGGCACGGTTTCTTCCCGGAGCGATAGGAAATGGGAGCGACGATGTCATGGGCTAGAGGGTGGATTTTACAACAGGTCCGCAACGGCCGCCACGAAGTATTTGTCCATTTTCGGTCATCTACAGTTTTCGAACCGTGTCCGAAATGATGGCGGAAAACCTGGAAATCAGCTCGCGTTTCTCGGAAAGCTTGCTCCATGCCAGACCGATCTTCCATTCCGCCTCCGGGATGCGCAGTTCGTGGAGGTGCACCCCGGGAACGTGCATGCGCACAGCGGAACTGGGAACCAGGGCCACCCCCAGACCGGCCCGCACCAGATTGAGAATAGTGAAAAGCTCACTGGCTTCTTGCACGATGCGGGGAGTGAATCCGGCGTGGCGGCAAACGGCCAGAACGTGGCCGTGAAAGGTCTCGGAGACAGCGCGCGGGTAGAAGATGAATGGACGATCGCGCAAGCCAGCGAGGCCTGCTCGAAAAGAAACGCCACGGGGAGTGGCGGCGACGAGACGCTCCCGGAAAAGCGGAAAATTGCTGAGCTGAGGATGGGAGAGGGGCATGCGGACCATGCCGATATCGAGGGTGCCGTTGAGCAAGCCGGTGATCTGGGCGGGCGTGGACATATCTTGCATTTGCAATTCGACCCGGGGATAGGCGCGGCGAAACTGGATGATGGTTCGCGGGAGAATCTCCGACACAGAGGCGATGCCGAAACCGATGCGCAGCGTGCCGGCACGACCTTCGGCGGCTTCCCTGGCGGATTCGAAAGCGCCCTTGGAGGCTTGGAGCAATTTCTGAGCCAGGGGAATGAGCACACGCGCGGCTTCGGTGAGAGCCACTTTGCGGCGGCTACGGATAAACAACGGACCGCCGACCTTCTTTTCAAGTTTTCGAATGTGCTTGCTTAGGGCCGGTTGCGAAAGGAACAGGCGTTCGGAGGCCTTGCGGAAGTGCAATTCTTCGGCGAGAACGAGGAACGGTTGCAGTTCAGCAGGTTCCAGATACATGACAAAAAGTTATCACAGACCAGACATAAATTCATTGGACGAAATGTACGCCAGGGGAAAGAATTGAGATGGGAAGAGGGCAATGAAGAATCGAAATGGAAAAAACGGCAAGAGCGGCTCACAGATCCGAGCGGTGATCCTGGATTACGGGGAAGTGCTGTGCGAGCGGCCGAAGCGGGAGTTACTGAATGGAATGGCGGAAGTGTTTGGAGTCGAGCCCGCGCGGTTTTTTGAGCTGTATAAGAGCAGCCGCGACCCGTACGATCAGGGAAAGATCACCGCGGAGGAATACTGGGAAGATTTCGCGCAGCGGGCGGGAGTTTCGGTCGATAAAGGGGTAATCCAGCGACTGCGGGGGCTGGACACGGAAATGTGGAGCAGCACCAGCCCCGAGATGCTGCGGTGGGTGACCATGCTCAACCAGGCGGGACTGACCACGGCGTTGCTTTCGAACATGCAACACGATATGGCGGCGTACGCGCGCAAGAATTTCGCATGGCTGGGGGATTTCGATCATCAGATACTGTCTTGCGAAGTGGGGCTGATCAAGCCGGATGCCGCGATTTTTCGGGAGAGCATCGAGCGCATTGGGACCAAACCGGAGGAAATTCTGTTCGTGGACGACCGGCAAGCCAACGTCGACGGAGCCAAGAGCACGGGAATCGAGGCGATTCGATTCGAAGGAATAAAGCGGTTGCGGGAAGACTTGGAAGAGATGGGATTTGCAGTGTTGCCGGAGGTATCCCGCGGGGACGGAGCGGTGTAAGCAGGACCCTGGCTGAGATTGCCGGATGTGGACGCGCGCCGACCAAATTGGCCAGTGGCCGGGGCAACGGTGGGTGGCGGTTTCTTGACTTGAAAGCGCGAAGGGCCGCACACTGAACGCATGGCGCATGTGTATTTGCTGTTTGCATTTGCGAAGGATGAGGAAAAGGCACAGCAGGCTCGTCACAAGCTAGAGAGCTGGAAACAGGCGTTTCGACTGGATAAGAAGCTGCTTTACAAGATCGAGCGGGTGACCGCGCCGGGCGGTGACGGAGACGCAAAACCAGCTCCCGCCAAAGCGGAAAAAGCGAAAGGGAAAAAGAAGGGTGGAGCGAGCGCCGAAGCCGAGGAGAAAGGCGCGCCGAACGAGGAGATCCGGCTGCTGGTGCGCTTGGGATTTTCAGGTCATGAAAAGCTTTCGGAGGAGCGCTGGGTGCAACGCATTCCCTCCGAAGAACCGTTCCGTGATGCCTCGCCGGTGGTGGTCAAGCCAGGCGAAGCAAACTTTGAAGCCACGGAAAAGCAGTTCGAGGAGTTGGACTAG
>DASPVD010000016.1:0-100363 GCA_035622555.1 Candidatus Eremiobacteraceae bacterium
AAAGACGCTCGCCCTGCGAGCTTGGAAATCGCTTCGCGATTCCCACTTTCCCACAGCCACAACAACAACAAATTTTCGGTTACATTTCAAATGTCTCGACAACCCATCGTACGGTTACATTCTTAAATGTCTTGACAGGGAAGCAGCAACCCGTGTTCCGTGTCTCCGGTCAAGGGACGCCGGCGCGCGTGGCCAGTGGGTCCGGAATTTGGTAGGCTCGCGGCAGGTGAGCTTATGCATCGCGGAAGAACGAGCAAAGACCGAGCAGTTGGGGATGGCGAGCGCGGCGCTGGTGGTCTACTAACTAGCCGTGATAATCGGTGGTTGAAGGAATTTCGAGTAGCGCTGCGTGGTGGCGTACCGACGGCCAGCGGCGCAGTCGGGGTGGAAGGCTTGCGATTAGTGGAAGAGGCGCTGAGCTCCGGATGCCGCGTGGAGGCGGTGTTGTTCAGCGAAAACGGCGAGAGACACCGCGAAAAACTGGCGCCGCTGGTGGACAAGGCAGAAATGGGCTTTCCGGTGTTGCGGACGACGGACCGCTTGTTTGAGGGCTTAGCCGATACCGAGCATCCCCAGGGCGTGGCGGCTTTGGTGTTGCCGCGGAAGGCGGAATTGGCTGATGTGCTGGCGACTCCCGAGGGAGTGTGCGCTCCTTTGATCGTGGTGTTGGCGGGAGTGCAAGACCCTGGAAATGTAGGAACCATTCTGCGGACGGCGGCGGCATTTGGGGCAACCGGAGTGGTAACCAGCGCGACAGGACAAAGCGGGACCGCCAGCCCATTTGCGCCGAAGGCCATGCGCGCGTCGGCGGGCGCAGCGTTGCATCTGCCCATCGTGACAGGGATGGCATTGGGCATCTTGCTCACGCAGCTGAAACTCGAGGGAATCTGGACCGTGGCGTCGTGCGCCCATCAGGAAGTTGTTGGTGGCAGCGGGTCACGTCGTGCGGTTGCGCCATGGGAAGTGAAATGGTGCGAGCCGGTGGCTTTGTTGGTGGGAAATGAAGGAGCCGGCCTGCCTGAGGACATCGTGCATGCCGCGGACGGCCGGATTCATATCCCGATGGCCAAACTGGGATGGACGGCGAGTGGGCAAGTGGAGTCGCTGAACGCGGGAGCAGCGGCGGCCGTGGTGCTGTACGAGGCGTACCGGCAGAGGAGCAGCGGCGCGTAGTCAGCCAGCTTTAAGGTTGCAGTCGCCGGCAATCAGGCAGCAGTTGGCATAGTAACAGGTGACCGGAATGATGAGGGCAAAAGGATTTTGGGAGCGTTGGCTAGCGCTGACAGGGGTGTTGGCGTTTGCGTATGTTCTGGCGAGCGGCCAAGCACGGGCAGCCGAGCCGCAGAGACTTTCCGCACCAGATCGAAATTCTCCAGGAAGTACGGAGCCAGGAACAGCGAGTGCAGGGCAAAACGAAGAGGCTGGTTCGGCGCAGTTGGTGATCATCGACACCGATATTGGCGATGATATTGACGACGCTTTCGCGATTGCTTTGGCGTTGCAGAGTCCGGAAATAAGGATTGTAGGAATTACCACCGCGTGGGGAAATACGCCGTTACGGGCGCGATTGCTGGAGCGATTCTTGCGCGAGACCGGACACGCAGATGTTCCGGTAGCCGTAGGAGTCGAAAAATATCCAACGAAAGGCATATTGCACTTTACGCAGGAAGCTTACGCACAACGCGGGCCCGGGATGAAGTTGCCGGACGCGGTGGATTTCCTTCTGGACCAGATTCGCAACCATCCTGGGGAGATCAGCTTGATCGCCATCGGGCCAGAGACCAATTTGGGCGCTCTGATAGACCGCGACGCCGAAACGTTCCGGAAATTGAAGCGCGTGGTGTTGATGGGTGGGTCGGTATACCGCGGCTACGACGGATTCGCGTATCCCACAGTCCCGCCGCATGCCGAGCCGGAGTGGAACATTTTGTGCGATC
Organism: Candidatus Eremiobacteraceae bacterium; assembly: GCA_035622555.1. Classification (GTDB taxonomy): domain Bacteria; phylum Acidobacteriota; class Terriglobia; order Acidiferrales; family UBA7541; genus Acidiferrum. The sequence goes on from DASPVD010000016.1 coordinate 1,938, forward strand.
CGGCAGCGGCAGAGAAGGTGTTCACCTCGGGAGTGCCGTTGTACGTGATGCCGCTGGATTCGACGCAGATCAAGCTGGAGGAACTCGAGAGGGCACGGCTGTTCAGTCGCGGCACGGCACTCACCGATGCGCTGACCATCCTGTATCACCAGTGGGCCTACGAGACGAAACTGGTAACTCCCACGATGTTCGACGCCGTGGCCATGGCTTATACGATTCGGCCGGAGTTGTGCCCGACGAAGCCACTGCGCTTGAGCGTGGAGCAGGACGGCAGCACTGCCGTCGTGGAGGGTGAACCGAATGTACAGGTGTGCCTGGTTTCGGACAGCGACCGGTTCCTCGAGTTTTACATGGAGAGAGTGGCAGGCAAGTAGATACCGGCGAAGCCGGTCCAGCTCATCGAGGGGTCGGACAGCCAGGGCACTGTGGGATTCGAAATTCAGGGCCGAAAGAATATAGACTTTAGGGATGGGATTGTTTGCCCGATTGCCAGAGCCGGAAGCGGCGGCGGGATTGCAGCCGCTGGCCGAACGAATGCGCCCGCGAACCTTGGACGAGGTTGTGGGGCAAGAGAAGTTGTTAGGTCCTGGAAAGCCGCTGCGGGTACAAATCGAAACGGACAATTTGAGCTCGATGCTGTTTTGGGGACCGCCAGGGTGTGGCAAGACCACGCTGGCGCGCTTGATTGCCCGGCTAACCAAAAGCGAATTTGTGGCCTTCAGCGCGGTGCTGAGCGGGATCAAAGAAATCAAAGAAGTCATGGCCGACGCAGAGAGGCGCTCCCGAACTGGGGTGCGAACGATAGTGTTCGTGGACGAGGTACACCGTTTCAACAAGGCGCAGCAGGATGCGTTTTTGCCGTATGTGGAAGCGGGACACATCCTATTTATCGGCGCGACTACCGAGAATCCGTCGTTCGAAGTGATTTCACCGCTATTGTCGCGCACCAAAGTCTACCTGCTGGACCCGCTGACCACGCCGCAGATTGTGGAATTGCTGAAGCGAGCGCTACAGGATAAGGACCACGGGCTGGGGAATGAGCATCTCGTTTTCGAGCCAACCGGCGCGAAACACGAGAGCAGCGATTCGAAAACTCACAATGGAGAAGAGCTGCTTTGGAGGATTGGCGCGTTTGCGAATGGGGATGCGCGGACGGCGTACAACATCCTGGAATTATGTGCGAAGAGCGCGAAGCACGAGAGCCGGCGCGAACCGGGCGTCACAACTCCGGGCGCCAAGAGGATTACTGCGGAACTGCTGGAAGAGGTGCTGCAGCGCAGGATGCTCCGCTACGACAAAGCCGGGGAGGAACACTACAATTTAATTTCGGCCCTGCATAAATCGGTGAGGAATTCCGACCCGGATGCGGCGCTGTACTGGCTGGCGCGAATGATCGAGAGCGGAGAGGACCCGCTATACTTGGCGCGTCGCATGGTGCGTATGGCTAGCGAAGACGTTGGACTGGCAGAACCGGGAGCGTTGGCAGTGACTTTGGCAGCCAAGGACGCCTTTGACTTTTTAGGAGCGCCGGAAGGTCATTTGGCGCTGGCTCAGGCGGCGGTGTATTTGTCGTTAGCGCCAAAATCAAACGAATTGTATGTGGCGTATGGCAACGTGATGGAGGATGTGCGGAAGACCGAGGCCGATCCGGTGCCGCTGCATTTGCGAAATCCAGTGACCGGGCTGATGAAGAATATTGGTTATGGAGCAGGATACAAGTACGCCCACGACTATGAAGAGAAGGTCACCGACATGTCGTGTTTGCCGGACAACCTTTCCGGAAGGGTTTACTACCAACCTAGTGACCAGGGGTTTGAAGCGAGATTGCGCGCACGGATTGAGGAAATTGCGCGCATGAAGAAGAAAGTCGCGAATGGATGAAGGCGAGTTGCCGGGAGCGTGGGATGAGGAACAGCGACAGGTGGTTGGCCGTTGTGGGGATTATGGCGGTAGCGGTGGCTTTGGTGGTGGGGGTTGGTTGGGCGGGCAAGAATCGTGCTGAAGCATCAAGCGCCGACGCGGCGGGAAGGCCGAAGGTGTTGGGCATTGCCTATGTGACGTTCAAGGTTACCGACGCGCAAAAGGCTTTGGACTTTTATGGCGGAGAATTGGGATTGAACGCGGTAGGCATAAGAGGCCATGGCGACAAGGTGGAGGAGCGCGACTTTGGGGTCAACCAGTACCAACGGGTAGTGTTGAAGACCGAGCCGGCAGCGACCGGGTCGTATTTAGTGGAGATTGGATTGGCCACAGATGATCTGGGAAAAATGCGGGAGTATTTGGTGGCGAAGGCAGTCTCAGCAGACCCGATCGCCGCAGCGCGGGATGGATCAAAGTATTTCCTAACGAGAGACCCGGAAGGAAACCGCATCGTTTTTGTCCAGCAGACCAGGATCGGGCCGGAAACAGGCGCCAAGGGCGCGGTTAGTCATAAATTGAACCATGCCGGGATTATCGTGAAGGATGCCGAAGCGGAGAATCGTTTTTACGAAGGCGTATTGGGATTCCACGTTTATTGGCACGGCGGCATGAAGGAAGGCGAGACCAACTGGATGGCCATGCAGGTGCCCGACGGAACCGACTGGATCGAGTATATGTTGCGCATTCCCGCCGATGCCGACAAGCACACCCGCGGCGTGATGTATCACATCTCTTTGGGAGTGCCCAGCGTGGCCGACGCCGCCAAGGAATTGCGGGCTAAAGGGTATAAGTTTGAGGACCCGAAGATCGGACGGGACGGGAAGTGGCAGCTGAACCTGTATGATCCAGATGACACGCGAGTGGAGTTGATGGAGTTTACGCCCGTCGAGAAGCCGTGCTGCTCGGAGTTCACCGGGCCGCATCCTAAGAATGAGTAGTTGCGGTCAGCGATCGGTACGAAGTGAGGAAGAGCGGTGCCATGTTCGTGAACTATGGGAAAACTGAGAGAAGAAATGCGTCTGCGCGTATGGCCGGCGCAAGAGGGCAAACCGTCTCCGTCAGTAGCGGCAAGCTCCACAGAGGATTGTCTGTGCTGCTGGGGATGCTGGCGGCGGTTTTTGCCGGGCTGGTTCCCTGCACCGTGCCGGCGCAAGCGCAGAACCTGGATAAGCCGGTAATGGCAGTCGATGATGAAGTGACCGCTTTCGCTTATTCACCCGACGGACGCATCGTGTTTTCGGTGCGGCGGATGTTCAAGACCAAGAAGTACGATCTGCAACGGGACGATATTTTCATTGCCGAGTCCAATGGAAAACGCCGGCGGATCCTGGAGGGAATGAAGTTTACGCACGGCGACAAACCGTTCACCTATCAGGTGGAATCATTTACCTGGTCGCCAAATGGGCACATCATCGCGGTGCAACTGTTTACCACAACCGTGGACCCGGAAGACGAGCACCACGACGATGTCCGAGCCTTGCTGCTGCTGGATGACTCGGGACATGAGCTGCGGCCCAGGGGCGATGAGCTGGTTATGGACGCGGAACAGCCCATGTGGCTCCGGGACAATGCCACCCTGGTTTACTTGACCGAGGAGATTTCCACCCGTGAGCTGTTTTCCATGCACTACCTGTATCTTTCCGGCGGCCCCGACACCAAGGTGTTCGAAGGACGAACGTTCGCGGGCGCGGTGCGCATTCCCGGGAGTAACGCCGCCATTGCCATCGAGCGCGACCGGAACATGGAAGGTCCGCCACGCATACAGAGACTGGAATTGCTGTCGCAAGAAGACAAAGAATTGGCCACGCTGGACGGATATTATGGGGGACTCTCGATTTCCCCGGCCGGAACCAAGGTGGCGTATTTTGTGGATCGCGAGGTGTTAGAGATTCGCGATTTGGAGAATCCCAATCGGGTAGCACGGATGCGCGTAGGACTGGGAGTGCTGCAGTGGAACGCGGATGAGACGCGGATTTACGTGAAGCGCACGGTGGAAAAGAAATCGGCGGATTTGGTGAGTTTTCGTGTGCCGGGCCTGGTGGCGTTTCGAAAAGGCCAAGTGGTTCCGGTGCTGGAGCCGGATCCCACGGAGTTGTTGCACGGCCTCGCGGTTCGCGAGTATGGGTTGTCTGCGGACGGAAGATTCCTGGCGGTGGTGCTGCCCGGGAAGCGCAATCTGCAGGTGTTTGGCTTCTGAAGTTGTAAGTTTTAAGTTTTAAGGTTCTAAGTTTTAGGTTGTAAGTTGACACTTTCAGTCAGCTGTGGGTTTCCGCCGAGGAGCGATTCCTCGAAGCTGCGCTTTTCGGAACGACACGGGTGTTCAAATCTACCACCTATAAACTGCAACTGATGACGAACTTTCGACTTTCGACTCTCAACTTAAAACTTATAACTTAAGACTTAGAACGAACTGAGCGCCGCCGACTGTTCACTGACTACTGGTGCTCAAGGAGTGTTGATGCAACTGCACCTGCCTGATAATGTCAGCAAAGCTCCCGACGCGGTCCGAGACCTTCTCCGGGAAGCCAAGACCATAGCGGTGGTGGGGCTGTCCTCCAATCGCTTTCGTCCTTCGCATGAAGTTGCGTCTTACCTGCAGGCCGCAGGTTACAAAATTGTGCCGGTGAACCCCAACGAGACGGCAGTTTTGGGAGAGAAGGCGTATCCGCGCCTGGAGGATGTACCTGTGCGAATTGATATTGTCGACGTGTTTCGCAGGCCCACAGAGATTTCCCCGGTAGCAGATTCCGCCGTGGCTATCGGGGCCAAGGCTCTATGGCTGCAGCAAGGAATCACAAACGCTGTCGCCGCGGAACGAGCACGCGCGGGTGGATTGATTGTGGTGGAAGACGCTTGCCTGCTGATCGAACACAAAAAGTGGAAGCAGAGTGGATTGGGCACGTGATCGGCTGATGCGTAATTTCTGATATGCTTTTTGTTCATGACTGGAACGCGCGTTCTCACCGCCCTGGTGCTGATTCCCATCGTTCTCGCGGTTGTCCTGTTGACACCCACCTACGTGGTGGCGATTGCCGTAGCCATCATCACCGTCCAAGCGTTGCGTGAGTATTTTGCGTTAGGCGAGGCGATCGGCCATCGGGCGTACCGGTTGTGGACAATCTTCTGTGCCCTGCTGCTGATCGCACAAACCTGGCGGGTGACCAAGCCGTTCGGCGCCGTTCTGACGATATCGACCCACTCGGGACCGGCGACCGCTATCCCTCCGACAGCTATTGCGCCGATGACCGCGGTTGCCCACTACCTCTATCGGATCTATGCGACCGAGAGTCTATTCTTCTTATTCGTTCTTGGGATCACGGTGCTCATTCTATTCACGCGGCGTCCCCTGGTGGAAGCTTTACCCTCGGCGGGAATCTCGTCCAGCGGATTCCTTCTTGTGGCGTTCCCGTTTTCATTCGCGGTGCGGCTTCACGGGATGGCCGGACAAGGACCGCGGCTGTTGTTGTTCGCGCTGGCGGTAACGTGGGCTGCGGACACTACCGCTTACTTCATCGGGCGAGCCATGGGCAAACATCCCTTGGCTCCGCACATTTCCCCGAAGAAAACCTGGGAGGGCTCGATCGGCGGAATTATCGGATCGCTGCTGATCGCTTATGCGGCGAAATTCTTTCTGCCCATCGCCCTTCCTCATTTGTTGGCCATGGCCTTCCTTGGCAACATCGCTGGACAAATGGGCGACCTCCTGGAATCCGCCTACAAACGCAGCGCCGGGGTGAAGGATTCGGGATCGCTGTTGCCGGGCCACGGAGGCGTGTTGGATCGCATCGACGCGCAAATCCTGTGCATTCCGGTAATCTGGTACTATTTGGTTTTGGTGAATCCAGCCGTCCTCTAATCGATGAAAGCGCTCTCCATTCTCGGTTCCACCGGCTCGATTGGCCGGCAAACGCTGAACGTAGTCGAATCGCTCCCGGAACAATTCCGAATCGCCGCGCTGGCCGCCGGCAACAATCTGGAGGAACTGATCGGGCAAATCGAACGGCATCATCCCGAAGTGGTGTCGGTCGCCGACGCAACCCGAGCGGATCAACTTGCTCAGCGACTGCGCGAGAAGAATCTTCCTCTGCCTTCGATCCATCATGGCCGCGAAGGGATGCTGGCGGCGGCCACACATCCCAGCGCGGAATTGGTGCTGTCCGCTGCGGTGGGAGTGGTCGGGTTGGAGGCCACCTACAAAGCGGTCAAGTTGGGCCGCACGGTAGCGCTTTCGAACAAGGAAGTTCTGGTGGCTGCCGGGGAATTGGTAATGGCCGCAGCCGCAAAGTGGGGACGAGAACTGCTTCCCGTCGATTCCGAACACAACGCGGTGCACCAATGTTTGCGGGCTTCGAGGCGGGCCCAGCAGGAAGGCGCGCCAAGTTCGTCGTTGTACCCGGAGGTGCGCCGCATTGTGCTGACTGCGTCGGGCGGGCCGTTCCGCAAAACACCCCTCGCGCAACTGGCGCAGGTGTCCGTGGAACAGGCGCTGGCTCATCCCAACTGGAAAATGGGCAACCGCATCACCATCGATTCGGCGACAATGATGAACAAGGGTTTCGAAATCATCGAAGCACGCTGGCTGTTCGGGATGCGCCCGGAACAGATCGAAGTGATCATTCACCCGCAGTCCACGATTCATTCGTTCGTGGAGTTCAACGACGGGGCGGTCTTGGCACAGATGGCGCCGCCGGATATGCGTATGCCGATTCAGTACGCGCTCACTTACCCTGCCCGGATGGAGTCACACCAGGTGGCGATGGACTGGTCCAAATTGAAGAGGCTGGACTTCGAAAAGGCGAGCACCCGGCGTTTCCCGTGCTTGCGGCTGGCGCGGGAGGCTATGAAAAAGGGAGGCGCGATGCCGTGCGCTTTGAACGCCGCGGATGAAGTGGCGGTCGCCGCGTTTCTGGAGCATGGACTGGCATTTCCAGGGATTGCCGAAGTAGTGGAGGCGGTTCTGGAACAGACGCCTCGGACGACGTTCCATTCGATTGAAGACGTGCTGCAAGCCGACGTCGAGGCCCGCCGCCAGGCCCGAGAGGCGGTCGCCCACCTGAACTCCAAATCGGTCGCGGTCTAACAGGCCGAATTCCTGGCAAGGAATGAGTCTCCCTCTGAATGCCAAGCGCGAATTTCTGCTATTCTGCTGTGTTCCATGCCGCGCGAAATTGAAATCAAGCTGCGCATCGGCAACCCAAAAGCCTTTGCCCGGACGCTCACAAAGCTAGGCGCCAAGCCGGTCTCGCCTCGCGTTCATGAACTGAATCTGCTGTTTGACACTCCGGACGGAGGCTTGGCCAAGCACGGGCAACTTCTGCGAATTCGCACGGAAACGCCCTCCGCGAGCACAAAAGCTGCGGGCCGGGCTCCCGTCAAAAAGAGGCAAAAAAATGGGGCGTCCAGGACCGCCGCCGCGCGCTACCTGCTCACGTTCAAATCGCCGCCGGAGCAACTGGCCATCGGTTCCATAGCACCCCAAGGCGACCGCCGCCATAAAGTCCGCGAAGAGCTGGAAACCGAACTGATCGACGCGAGCGCCTTGCAGAAAATCTTCGAAGGGCTGGGGCTGCGGGGATGGTTCCGCTACGAAAAATTCCGTACGCCATACAAATTGCCGGGGCGACTCAAGTGGGCAAAGGATCTGCTGATCGATTACGACGAGACACCCATCGGGACCTTTATTGAGCTGGAAGGGCCGCCCCAGGCCATTGACCAGGCCGCCATTCTGCTGGGGTTCCACCCTCGCGACTTCATTACCAAGAATTACCTGGTTCTTTACCTGGACGACTGCAAGCGGCAAAACATTCAGCCAAGCCACATGCTGTTCCCCCTGGCCAAAAGCGCGGCGAGGTGAGCGGTCACCTGTTGACCAGGATTGTGGGTCGCGCGTAGACCGATGAGTGAGCCAGCTGGAACGGAGCAAGCTCCTCGTTTTGGTAGCGACCGCTGATTGCTACGACAATTTCTCGACCTGCTCGACAATTTTTTCCGTGTGCGCGCGGGTTTCTGCTTGACAATGCTACGCAGCGAGGTTTATTCCTAAGCTCGGAGTACATTTTCTCTGATGAGCGCGTCCAGCGAACTTGAACCTCACCCTAGTTCCCAAGGGAGGAGGCTCCACCTTTCGCTTGCTGAACAGGCAAGCGGCGGGACCGCGCGGCTGGGGCTGTCGGCGGTATGGTTGGGTTTCGTGCAACTGCGCCTGAGGGGGTTGGCTCAGGGAGGACGCTTTCGGGCCATGGCCGTTAGAGGATGGACTCCCGGGTAGGAACAGGCTTCAACTCGGATTGGTCCACCCGCGCCGGCTTCCACCGTTCGCGGGTTTTTTGTTTTCAGGCGGACGCACAATCGCCGACTGGCAAACGGTTTCAAGATGTGTTGTGGGCATCCACCCTGGAACATCGGGGTGGAACATGGCCAGGCCAGCATCGTGCAAGGCGTTTCGGAGCAGCTGGCCGGGGAGTATTTCCGGCCTCTCCAACGAGCTACTTCGCCGGCACGCAACCACCGGCAGAAAGGATGCAGGGCCAACATGTTGTACGCCACCGAGTTGATGGGTGCGGTCACTTACGATTCGCAAACCAACTACGTCGGCCGTGTCCGTGAATTCTTTATCGAGCCGGCCGAAGCCCCGAATCGCGTGTCGCATTACCTGATTTCGCGCGGCCGGTTCCAGCCGCTGGTGGCGCGGTACGATCAGGTGGCAAAGGTCGCGCCCGGGCGCCTGGATTTGAACGTGAATGAACGGGCGCTGGCCGCGTACCAGCCTAACGAGGCATGGCTGGCGGTGCAAAAGGACCTATTGGATCAGCAAATCATTGACACCGCGGGTCGCAAGGTGGTGCGGGTCAATGACGTCGATCTGAACGAGGCCCCCGCCAATGAGCATGTGGAGCTCCGGGTGGCGCAAGTGGATGTAGGCGTGCCGGGGGCCGTCCGGCGCTTGCTCCAGGGCCTTGCTCCATCGAGCCTGGTGCGAAAACTGCAAAGCCGGTTGCCACAGCGGTCCATCCGCTGGGAGTTCGTCAATCTGATCGAACCGGACCCGCTTCGTCGCGTCAAGCTGCGCATCACCCACGAGAAGCTGGAAGACCTGCACCCCGCAGACCTCGCGGAAATGATGGAAGAGCTCTCTGCCGCCGAACGGCAAGGCATCATCGCTTCTCTGGACGAAGAAACCGCCGCGGCGGTGCTGGCCGAACTCGACGAACGGCTGACCACGCAGATCGTCGAAAAGCTGGACCCCGAAAAGGCCGCGGACATCATCGAGGAGATGGCTCCAGACGCAGCCGCGGACATCCTGGCGGACTTGCCGAAGGAGACTTCCGAGGAACTCCTGGAAGAAATGCCCAATCAGGAAGCCACGGAAGTGCGAGAGTTGTTGGCCTTCGATCCAGCCACCGCGGGCGGCATGATGAACACCGAATTTGCGTTTGTGAGTGAATCCACCACGCGAGATGTGGTGCTGGAGTGGTTGCGTAAGCAGGAATTCAGCCTGGAACTGCTGGACACCATCGTGCTGATCGACAAGCTGGGGCGTTTCGCGGGGGCGGTGCCGGTGGCGCGGCTGTTGCTGGCCGCACCGGAACAGCTCATGAGCAAACTGAAAACTGATCCTCTGGTTTCCATCACCGCCGACGGCAGCGAAAAGGATGTGTTCGAACTGTTCGACAAATACAATCTGCGCGTGCTCACGGTGCTGGATAACGACCAACGGCCCATTGGTGTGATTACCGTGGATGACGTGGTGTCGCGGTTGGTGAACTCTTGAGCCGCTTGCGCGGGAGTCTGAAAGCCTGGATCGCCGAGAATTTCAAAGGCTCAACTTGAGAATCCTGGAAGGGGAGCGCGCCGTAGTGCTATGAGTTTGTCCTCCATCAACGCCTATATCGACCGGCTGCGCGCCGGCGCGTTCCGAGGATTCTCGCGCACCTACCACTGGCGTCGGCGAATCTTCCTGTTCCTGGCGGTGATTGGCCCGGGCATCATTACGTCCAATGTCGACAACGATGCCGGCGGGATCATTACCTACACGCAAGCCGGGTCCGCCTATGGTTACGCCATGCTATGGGCGCTAGTGCCCATGGCCATTGCGCTGTACGTGACCGAAGAGATGTGCGCACGTATGGGGGTGATCACTGGCAAGGGGCTGTCTGACTTGATACGCGAGGAATTCGGGTTCCGGTCGACCTTTTTTGTAATGGTTACCGGATTCCTGGTGGACCTCTCGAACGTGGTGGCGGAATTCGCGGGTGTGGCCGCGTCGATGCAGATATTTGGGGTGAGCAAGTACATATCCGTTCCTATTGCGGCGATATTGGTGTGGTTTCTGGTGCTAAAGGGGAATTACCGGCAGGTGGAAATCGTCTTTCTGATCGCCTGCGCGTTCTATCTTACCTATCTATTTTCGGCGCTTCTGGCGCGGCCGGATTGGGTGCTGGCAGCGCGTATGACGGTGGTGCCCAGCATCCACTTCGACACCGGTTACTTGATAACGCTTACGGCGCTGGTGGGCACAACCATTGCGCCGTGGCAATTCTTCTACCTGCAAGCGGGTTTCGTGGAAAAGAAGGTTGGCCCACGCCATTATCCGGAAGCCAAGCTGGATGTGCTATTGGGCAGTATTTCCTGCATGGTCATCGTGTTCTTCATCATCGTGTGCACCGCCTCGACCTTGAATCGCACCGGTCTGACAAACATCAGCGATGCGGCGGAAGCGGCCAAAGCGCTGATCCCGCTGGCCGGAAAGTGGGCCGGTCTGACGTTCGCGTTCGGGCTGCTGAACGCATCCCTTTTTGCCGCGACCATTCTGCCCCTCTCGACCGCGCACGTTATCTGCGAAGGACTTGGGTTCGAAGCCGGCTTGGACCACAAATTCCGGGAAGCCCCGGCATTCTATTGGCTGTACACTATTCTGATTCTCGTAGGTGGCGGCATTGTCCTGCTGCCCAATGCTCCGCTGTGGAAGATTTTCATCTTCTCGCAAGTTGGCAACGGAATTTGGCTGCCGATCGTGGTGATCTTCATCCTGCTGCTGGTGAACCGCAAAGATTTAATGGGCGAGCACACCAACGGAGTGGTTTTCAACCTGATTGCGTGGGTAACCGCAGTGGCCATGATCATTCTCACGTTTATCCTGTTGTTCCAAGCCATCTATCAAGCCTTCCATCCGCCGGGAACGTAGATACCTGCAAGAGGCGCAGCTTGCGAGGCAGTGTGGGAACTGGAAAATGAGGTCCGAGAATGGGAAATGCGCCCGACCCAATCCCCATGCGGTTCAGTGTCTGGTTTACTGGGAAGTGGCCCCCGGTGTTTGCGGGTTTGCATCGGTGCAATACCTGTGTTAACTTTGCGCCATAAAGAAGACTACGGATTGAATTGTGTCGCACCCGCGAACCCAATTGGAAACCCTCGGCCCGGTAACCGCCGAAGAATCTTATCTGCTGGCAAAACTGGATCTCTCCCGTCTTCCTAGACACATCGCCATCATCATGGACGGCAACGGCCGTTGGGCCCAAAAACGTCACCTTCCCCGCGTCGCCGGACACCGCGCCGGCACGCAATCGGCTCGCACGGCCATCGAAACATGCGCCAGGCTACACATCGAAGCCCTGACGCTGTATGCCTTTTCCGTGGAAAACTGGCGGCGCCCCAAAGCGGAAATTGAATTCCTGATGCAGTTGCTGCGCGAGTATCTGCGCAAGGAAATGCCCCTGCTGCAAAGAAACAATATCCGCATGTGCTTTCTTGGGCGTGCCGATGAACTTCCCCACGGGGTGCAGAAGGACACGCGCGAAGCCGCTGCGGCAACCGCGAAAAATACCGGGATGGTGTTGAATATTGCTCTGAATTACGGTGGCCGCGCCGAGATTGTGGATGCGATGAATGCGATTCTGGCCACACGCAATGGTCAGCAACCGTCGCGGCCGATCACCGAAGAGGAACTGGCGCATCATCTGTACACGGCGGAACTTCCGGACCCGGATTTGCTGATCCGCACCAGCGGTGAAATGCGGGTCAGCAATTTCCTGCTGTGGCAAATTGCCTATGCCGAAATTTTCGTGACTGAGACTCTTTGGCCGGATTTCAACCGGGCTCGCTTGCTGGAAGCCCTGCTCGATTACCAAAAGCGCGAGCGGCGCTACGGCGCGATTCTGCCGTCAGCCTCTGCGGCGCGTTAGAGCTGCATCCCCGGACGTCCTGGAAAACAGACTAAAGGTGGGAGAGGTTAAGCCGGAAATCTAGCTTGCAGGGCAGCTACATCTTGTAGCGCCCGAGGTCCTCGTCGCTAAGGCCTTCCAGGTAATTACGCAATTGCTCGTTGGTGGTGCGCTCGGCCAGTGCGGAACTTACTTTGGAGTTCTTGAGCACCACTTCGTCAACGAAGATAGGGCAATCCATGCGCAGAGCCAGGGCTAGCGCGTCACTGGGCCGGGAATCGATGCTCATCACCTCGCCATCGCGCTCCACCCAGATAAGCGCGTAGAAGGTATCGTCGCGCAGGTCGTTAACCACAATTTTCTGCACCGACACTTCCAGGCCCTGCAATACATTTTTCAGAAGGTCGTGAGTCATGGGCCGCGGCGTTTGCACTTTCTCAATCTCCAACGCAATGGCATTGGCCTCATAAGCCCCTACCCAGATCGGCAGGATAGCTTGCCCCTGAACATCCTTGAGCACCACAATCGGCATTTGTGTAACGGGGTCCATCATCAGGCCGCGTATCTTCATTTCAACTTCCATCGCGTCCTCCTTGCCCAAACTGACCTTAGCTGCCGGTTGCTGCTGAGATGTTCATACTGGGCCCACGGTCACCGCCCACCCGCTCGCCAACCAAACTGTTGGGCGTGACGGCCACAACCTTCACCTGCACGTAGTCTCCCAAACTTTCCTGTGCGCGGGAAGTGAAATTCATCACTTTATTGGATGACGTATGACCGCTCCACTGGTGCTCTTTGCGGGATTTGCCCTCGACCATCACCTCGAAGGTGCGGCCGATCAGACGTTCATTTCGGGCCCGCTGGATTTCGCGCTGCTTTTCGATCAAAACCGCCAAGCGCCGCGATTTTTCCTCCTCGGGAATTACATCCTGCATTTTCAACGAGGGAGTGTTGGGCCGCGGCGAATACTTGAATGAGAAGGCGCCATCGTACTGGGCAACGTCCAGCAAAGACAAAGTCTCTTCGAAGTCGTTTTCTGTTTCACCGGGGAAACCTACAATCAAGTCGGTGGTCAAAGAGATTTCGCGCCTCGCTTTGCGGAGCATGGCGATTTTCTCGAGGTACTCATCGCGCGTATAGGTGCGAGCCATGGCCCGCAAAACGCTCGTGGAGCCACTCTGAACCGGCAAGTGTACGTGGTCACAAATAGCGGGAACGCCGTCGATAACGTCCACGATGTCCTGGCCAAAATCGCGCGGGTGAGACGTGGTAAAGCGCACACGGCGGATGCCCCTTACTTCGGCGACGGAAGCAAGCAAGTCTGAGAACCGCATCTTTCTCGCGCTTGGGTCGGCATACGAGTTCACGGTTTGGCCCAGCAGTTGAACCTCGGTGTACCCGGCATCCGCCAGGCGGCGGACTTCCTGAACGATGGCAGCGCTGGAGCGGCTGCGCTCCGGGCCTCGAGTAAACGGCACCACGCAATAGGAGCAAGCCTTGTCGCAACCTTCGATGATGGTCAGGTAGGCGCGCCAAGGATTGTCCCGGCGGGTCACTTCGGTTTCGAAGGTTTCGTCGGTGTCGGTATCTAGGCCGGTAACCCGGCGATTGCCCGCTTCCAATTCGGCAAGCAAGTAAGGTAGCTTGCGGTAGCTGGCGCTGCCACACACCAAGGAAACCCACGGAGCGCGTGCGAAAATACGCTCGCCTTCCTGCTGGGCCACGCAGCCCAGAACACCTATGACCTGCCGGCGCGATTGGGTCGGGCGATGTTCGCCGAGCCGGGAAAACACCTTTTGCGCGGCTTTCTCGCGAATCGAGCAAGTGTTATAGAGGACCACGTTGGCGGCCTCTACGGATTCCACCTGCTGGTAACCGCGGGCCAGCAGGACTCCCGCAACCTTCTCGGAGTCATGCTCGTTCATCTGGCAGCCGAAGGTCTCCAGGTAGAAGGTACGGTCATGTGTGCCAGGGGGCTCCAGGGGTAAAGGCACGCGGTCAGACGAAGGTGTGGGCGCAGCAGGAACTGCGAGCCGGTCGAGCCCGATGTCGAACCCCTTCCCCATGTTGGCAGTCTATCATGATCGAGCGAAGGTAATCGGCTGTACCACCAGCTTAGCGTGCGCCGGTTATTTTCAGGGCATACGCGTAGTTCCCGGGCAGGCTAGACGGCAACTGAAGCTGCAGGTCGTTGCCGCGCTGGGTCCAGGCCAGCGTGCCGCTGGAACCAATCAGGGCCACCTTGGCGCCCGGACTGAGTGCCAGGTCTATAATGGTGATGGAGCTGGCTTTGGGCGCACCTAACAGGAACGCGTAAACGGCATCATCTTTTTGCGTGAAGCGGACCCGCATGCCATCGCCGGTCTCTCCTTCGGCTCGCTGCCACGGGTGTGTGCCGTAAATTCCCTCGCCATTCTGGTCCAGCCAAGCACCTAACGCTTTCAGACGATCCATCTGCACGGGAGGGATGGTGCCGTCGGCTTCAGGACCAACATCGAGCAAGAGATTGCCGTTCTTGCTGACGATGTCGATCAGCAAATAGATCAGTTCATCCTTCTTGATGGTTTCCGCTTCGCCTTCCGCCCGGTTGTAGCCGAAGGAACGGCCTAAGCCACGACACTCTTCCCATTTCTTCGCGCTGATCTTGTTCAGAGTTTGGTATTCAGGAGAAACAAAATCGGAGTGCGGAACACCGAAACGGTCGTCGATTACACCTTCGGGGATGGCGTTGTAATACTCGGCCATAAGTTCCAGCGGATGGCCAGACTTGGGGTAGTTGATGTCGTTCCACAACACGGCCGGCCGGTACCTGCGGATGAGTTCGCGCATTTGCGCGTCGACATATTGGCCGTAGGCCTCACTCTGGGGCTCCACAGACTTGGCTTGCTCCCAGTTTCGAATGGGGCCGGGCACGAAGGTCCAATCGTAGCCACCCGAGTAATACAGGCCCATGCGCAAACCCTGTGCGCGAACCGCCGCAGTTAAGTCGCCGACGATGTCGCGGGTGGCGTGCTGGCGATCCTTCGGCAACGTGGGATTGGGAATGTCGCTGGGCCACAACGTAAAGCCTTCATGGTGTTTGGACGTGAGCACGACATAGCGCGCTCCGGCCATCTTGAAGACTTGGGCCATGTCCTGGGGATTCCATTTTTGGATTTCGTTGTCGAAGGTCTCGGCGAAATTGTAGTAGTCGTAATTGGCGCCGTAGTGCTCGCGATGGTAGGCCTGCGTGGGCGAACCATCCAGGCGCATGGTGTTGTAGTACCACTCGGCGTAAGGATTGCGCTTCAGATGCTCTTCAGGGGAAAGCTTGGCGTTTTCCGGAGTGATCACGGCCCAGCCCGGGACAGAATAGAGGCCCCAGTGGATGAAGATGCCCAGTTTGGCGTCCGCATACCACTGTGGGAGAGGATGGGTATTCAGCGATTCAATGGTGGGCTGAAAGGTGTCGGATGGCGCCGCTGGTTCGGCCGCGCGCGGGTCCGAAGAGTCAGAAGTTCCGCGGTATAAGTAAGGATGGATGAGCAAACCGCAAAGCACTACAACCAGCAGCCCGACTTTTTGACCCAGCGTTTCGACTCGCATAGTCAGTTTCCTTTTTCGCCCTCTCTGATCGTCGTCATTCTTTCTAAACTGGCCCGCATCGCGGTCAATCGCCTACGGCCCTTGGCAGAGCCTTCGGCAACCGTCTGAAGGTTCTGCATCCACTCCGGCAGTTTCAATTTCTTCCGGAACCCTGCGAGCTGGGGCTGAATTTTCGCAAACTGAAAATACATTTCTTGGCAAGTATCGTAGACCAGCGGCTCGTCCAGCATGCCGTGCAGAACAAAGGCGCAGACCATATCCCAATAGCCGTACACCTGGAGTACGAACCCGGTTTCCTTGCCGCCTTTGGTTACGATGGAAACCAATTCGTCGACGCTTTTAGGCAGAAACGCTCCGCCGACGAAACTTCTGGCTTCGCGCATCACCGTTTCGCGGCGCAGCTCATATAATCGCAGGATCAACTCAGCTTGCTCGGTGCTTTTTGTTGCGGGCAAACGTCCTCCTTCCCTTCTCACGTTTTCTTGGCTGTAGTTGCAAAATACGCAACGATAAACAAAATGCCCAGTAAGCCGTCTGTGCCCGCAAAGACCAGGTCGGACGAGTGCATGCGGGCTTGCATCACCAGCACAATCACCGCGATGCAGTACGTGAATTTCTCTACGATTGAAGGAATGATCATCGGACGATACCGCGCCGGATCTTGGGCAATCACCAGAAAAGCAATTTGCCACGCCAGTCCTAACCCGACGAACCCGTAATAGAAACCCGGATGCGTAATTGGCGGAGGATCTTTGCGGCTGATCACGTCAAACGTGAAGTACAGTGGAGTGATCACCAGCAGGCCCCAAATGCCGGCGACCCAAAACACGATTTTGGCGAATCTCATGAGCGGCTCTCCGGGATACTACTGTACTTCTTCTCGGAGTAATCGCGATACCCAGGCTGGAGGACGATGGGGTGTGGTGGACAAGCGAAGGATCTGGAGGTTCGTTCCGATACAACGAGTTAGAAACGCAACGCCGGAGTTTACGCCTCGCGGCAAACGGGACCGCGAGAGAGTTCCGGGAATAGCACCGCGGGAGAGAGCCGGGTATAACCCGCTCCCGCGGTAGTCGCAGAGATTCAAACCGGAGGTTGACCGCGAAAGACTATTGTTGGCCTTGCTCTGCTTCTGCCGGGCCCGCTGCCGAGGCAGAACTGGACTTCGGCTGCCAGAAGCCAGGATCGGCCTTGATCCATTCGTCTTTAACATAGCTCATGTTGGGATTCACCGCGAACAAGGAAGAAGACACACTGTCCACGCACTCGGCGAACATGGCGTCGAGTTTCTTCATGCCCTCTTCGCCCATGGCGCTTTCGAACTGCTTGCCCTCGGCAAAGCCTTTGTCGACTTCCGAAAGGGATTTGTGCCCGACGATGAGCAAATAGGTGCCGCCTTCGGCGCCGTAGACCAACGAGAACATGCCCCAGTGGGCCTCCGGCAGCGCCTTTTCGTACCCGCCTTTGGCCATCTTCACCACTTCGCGCCACTGCGAGTCTTTGCCGGGCTTGACGTGGAAAGTGGTGAACTCAAAGAAGCGCATGGGCTGCAGATCACTCTTGGGTCTGAGGCTCATCTCCTCGTTGTAATAGAACACGCCCTGATCGAGGCCTTCGAGCAGATCGCCATCCGCTATGTAAGCCTGGTCGACGGCCGACGCCAGGGAGGTCTTCGCCATAGCCGCAGTGTCCTTTTCCCAGGCATCGAAGGATCCGTAGAAGGTCAGAAACAAAGCACGCGACTTTCCAGATAGTGAGGTCATGCCAATGTAATTGGTGGGCCAGTTCGCTTTGCGCATGGCTTGAACGAACACGGCCTCGGTTTTCTCGTGGGCTGCGCCGGCACGCCCCGGTTTAACGAACTCGCGGGTGATTTGTAACACGTTCGGAACGGCGGTGGGCTTATCCTGGGCGGCCAACGCACAGGCGCAGCCGACCGCAATGGACGTGCCCAGCACGAACCTGGTTATTTTGTTCATCGCATTTCTCCTTTTGTTGCCAAATCTAATTTGGAAGCGGCCTGGTCAATCGGAGGGAAAACTACGGGCGAAACGAGGCCCGAGACTATAGCAGACCAACACCGGGGTCAAGCGTTTACTTGACAAAGCTGTGAGTTTTCGCGTGCGCGGAGGAGTGGACTCTTCGGCGACAATCTGCATCACATATTTTGACGCTGCTCTAGGCGTGTGTTAGCTTGCTAACGTCACGAAAATTTTCCATTTGCTGAGGGGACGGACATCATTTCTCTTGTATCAGCATTCTATATCGGCAACATCTTCGAGATCCTGCAGCAAACCGGATATGTCGCCAGAGCCGTTCTGGGGATACTGCTGTTTTTCTCACTGATTTCGTGGGCGCTGATTTTTCAAAAGTTGGGACTGTTCGGGCGCATCCGGCGGCAAAGCGATCAATTTCTGAAAATTTTCCGGGCAACCAAGGGAGTGGCTAATCCGCAGGGATTAGTGTCGGCGGGCTCGCCCTTTGCCAACGTTTATGCCGCGGGATACCGGGAATTGCAATCGCAGATGAGCGGCACCGGGAATCCCGCTCCGCCCCGATTAAAGTCTTTGCAGGCGGTGACGGTGAGCATGCAGATGGCCTCAACCGACGAGGTGCGTCGCGTGGAGAAAGGGATGGCGTGGCTGGCCACCACCGCGGGCGTGACGCCGTTCATCGGCTTGTTTGGGACGGTTTGGGGCATCATCGACGCGTTCTCCGGCCTGGGCACACAGGGTTCGGCGAGCTTGCGGGCCGTTGCTCCAGGTATCGCTGAAGCCTTGGTTACCACGGCTGCCGGGTTGTTCGCGGCCATTCCGGCGCTGATCGCGTATAACTATTTCTTGCAGGACATTCGCGATCTGGGGTCGCGGCTGGATAATTTCGCCAGCGAATTTACGGCGCAGATCGAAAAGACGTTTACGTAGGCCAGTGGGAAGTTTTAAGTTCTGGTTTTTAGGCTGGGAACGAAGACTGAGTAACGCATGCCCACGGTAGGCAAATCGACGCAAACCTCGCTGTCGGACATCAACATGGTGCCGTTCATCGATGTGGTGTTGGTGCTGCTAATCATATTCATGATTACGGCACCGATTCTGCAGTCGGGGATTGAAGTGGACTTGCCCAAGACGCACACGGTGAAGGAAGTTACCGAACAAAAAATCGTGGTCACCATGGACAAAAACCAGTTGATTTATTTGGGCAATCAAGCAGTGAACATCCACCAGTTGGCCGACAAGATCAAAAAACAGGCCAAGCACGAGAACGACGTGGTGTATTTGCGCGCGGATGAGACCGTTCCGTTTGGAGCCTTTTGCACGGTGATCGACGCGCTTCGGGTTTCCGGGATCACCAACATCAGCATCGTTACGCAACCCATCACGGAGCGAAATCGCACGCAGTGAAATTATGTCTGAAGCTGTTTACACGCCGGATGAGCTGAGGCTGACCAAGTACTTCACCTACTCTGTCTTTTTTCATGGGGCACTCACAGTGCTGATGCTCGGTGGGGTGTGGTTGCAGCGCAGCGGCGAAGCCTGGGGAGGCGTGGGCGGCGGCGACACCGGAGTGAAAGTCAATTTGGTGTCGGCGCCCAGCGCAGGCATTCCGATGCCGCCGAATATTACCCCGACGGAATCCGAGGCGGTGGACATCACCAAGGGCTTGTACAAGGAAGAGCCCCCCAAGCCGCCGGAGCCGAAGACGGACGCGGCTAAGCTGCAGAAATTCGAAAAAGAAAAGCCGTTGCCGCCGAGCAGGAAATCAAAGGTTTTCGAAAAGCAGACACCACCCCCGGATAATGCCACTCCGTACGGCAAAGGCGGCCAGATGAATGTGCCCACTGGCTACGCCAACACACCGGGGCCGCTCAACAGCAGCGGCATGGCGTTTCAAGGTCAGGGCGGCGGAGAGTTCGCCGCTCGTTACGCCTGGTACGTCGAAGCGGTTCGCCGGGCCGTGAGCCAGAACTGGATGCAGAACACCATTGATCCCAGCGTGCGCGCGGCGCGGCGGGCGAAAACCACGCTAACGTTCACCATCAACCGCGACGGCACCGTCAGAAGTATTCGCATTTCCCAATCCAGTGGCAATCGTTCCATGGACGATTCCGCCGTGCGCGCGTTACAAAGCATCGATCATTTCCCTGCCCTGCCGGCCGACTATTCCGGAACCTACGTGGATGTAACCTTCGATTTCGATCTAGGCATGGCGCGATGAATTTTCTGCAAGGGCCGATTCCACTGTCTGCTATGCTACGGTTTCAAAAGCTTTTGGTTGCCCGTGAACGACGCCGGAGGATCGCTTGTCTTTGAGAAAATTGGCCGTAGCGTTTTTGCTTTGTCTGGTTAGCCTGTTGTTGTTGCCCACCCGTTCACGCGCGCAAGCTTGGTTTAATACCGGCACCGGCCTCGGGGTCGAAAAGCCGCGAATCGCCGTGGCCGATTTCGCCGCCAGGAGCGACACGGCCAGCGCGCATGCCGCGCTGTTTACCGGAGTAGTGCGTGAGGATCTGGGATTTTCCGGGATCGTGGATTTGGCCAGCCCGAGTTTTTATCCCACGAAGGTGCCGTCGCAGCCCGGCGAGTTGCAGATGCTGGAGTGGTCGCAGCCACCCATAAACGCGAATTTCCTGGCGTTCGGGAATTTGTCGCAGACCGATACCGAAGTGGCCATTTTTGCGTGGATGTTCGACGTGCGCAGCACTTCCACCGAGCCAGTCGTCGGGAAAGTCTATCGCGGCGCTCCCACCGACGCCCAGGTCCGCAAATTCGCGCATCAATTCGCCGACGAGATCATCAGCAAGTTGTCCGGGGGCGCTCCAGGAATCGCTTCCACGCAAATCGCCTTCATTCGGGGTAATCCAGGCTCCAAGGAGCTGTGGGTAATGGATTATGACGGCGCCAACCAGCACCAGCTAACCTCATTGCATTCCGTGGCCCTGACGCCGCGCTGGTCGCCGGACGCTTCGCGGATCGCGTTCACCTGTTTCACGCCGGTAAACGCAGTGGTCAGCGCGCAGATTTGCATGTATTCCTTCGACGCAGGGAAGCTGGTTTCCTTCGCGCGATACCGCGGAACCAACAACTCGCCGACCTGGTCGCCCGATGGTCTGCAGGTGATGTTCTCGTCGTCGATGCAGGGCAATCCCGCGCTGTACGTCAGCGACGCCAGCGGCAACCGGCCGAAGCGGCTGACCTACGCTTCGAATGGAGCCGACACCTCTCCGGCATGGAACCCCAAGACCGGACAGTCCGTGGCGTTCGTGAGTGATCGAGGCGGGGTTCCACAGCTGTACCTGATGAACGCGGACGGCACGGATACCCGCAAGATCGACCTGGCGGACATGGGCTACGTGATCGATCCAGCTTGGTCGCCGAACGGGCAGCTACTGGCGTTTTCGTGGCGGCGGCCCTCGGGCAATTACGACATCTACGTGATGGATGCGGTATCGCCGCAACACGAAATCCGCGAATTGACACGCGATACCGGCAGAAACGAGCGGCCCTCGTGGGCTCCCGATGGACGGCATCTTGTCTTCGAATCGACCCGCGGCGGAACGCGGCAAATCTGGACCATGCTGGCCGACGGCACACAGCCGCACCAGTTGACTACTTCCGGGCACAATGAATCGCCGAACTGGTCGACCCGCTGATTGCAGGGACGAACAGAGTTGCAGTGTGGGCCGGGAGCAAAGCAGATATGGCAGCGGCAGGCATAGGATGAGAGGCACTAGAGTGAAGAAGCGAGTGGCGAGTACCAGTCCCTTTATCTTTTCCGCACATTGCCCTATGGTTGGCCCGCTATTCCCGCTAGACTATATATCGTGCCACGACATATCACCCGAACCTGGCCCCCTGGCGTTCGCAGCGCTCTGCCCAGAGGACCCAACACGGGATT
Source organism: Candidatus Eremiobacteraceae bacterium (assembly GCA_035622555.1). Taxonomy (GTDB): domain Bacteria; phylum Acidobacteriota; class Terriglobia; order Acidiferrales; family UBA7541; genus Acidiferrum. The sequence goes on from DASPVD010000016.1 coordinate 23,498, forward strand.
TTGGTGTCTTAGGAGGACACGCATGACTCAGCCGTACCGCCCGCTTGTTCGCTCACTACTCGTTTCTTTCTCCGCGCTCGCGCTTTTCGTTGCCGGCTGCCACAAGAAACAGCCACCCCCGCCCGCACCAGCCTACACGCCGCCACCAGCCGCGGTTAAGCCCACTGCAAACCTGACCGCCGATCGCGACACCATCAACCAGGGTGAATCGGTGAAACTGAACTGGACCACCACGGACGCGACCAACGTTTCGATTGCGCCGGAAGTGGGCGCGGTCACGCCGCAGGGTTCCACTACCGTCACGCCTGCGCAGTCCACGACTTACACCCTGACCGCCAGTGGGGCGGGAGGAAACGCCGATTCCAGCGTGCACATTTCGGTGAACGCACCTGCTCCGGCTCCCGCGCCAAAAGAGAGCCTGGACGAACTGTTCTTAAGGGAAATTCGCGACGCCTACTTCGATTACGATTCCGCAGCGATTCGCCCGGATGCGCGGCAGTCTCTGCAAAAGGACGCGGACTTCCTGAAGGCCTATCCAAGCATCCGCGTAACCATTGAGGGCCACTGCGATGAACGCGGTTCGACCGAATACAACCTGGCCCTGGGCCAGCGCCGCGCCAATGCGGTGAAGGAATATCTGGTCAGCCTGGGCATTCCGGGAGATCGGCTGAACACCACTAGTTGGGGTAAAGAAAAGCCGTTCTGCATGGAATCGAATGAGGCCTGCTGGCAGCAGAACCGGCGTGGCCATTTCGTGATGGCTAAGTAAGAGCTATTCAACAACACCGTAAATTGTTGCGTTCCGGGGCGCCGATCAGGCGCCCCAATGGCGGCCTTGCAATTCATTGCAAAAACGACAGCCAGGTAAAGAGGCCCTTCTCACACTCTAGAGGCTTGAACTGCACGCTCGGGATGGCCTGTGAGTTTTTTCCCCCGAGCCCCTTTCCTATTTTCCGACCCAGCGTTTGCGAAGTGGACCGGCAGTTGGCACCCTTGCAAGAATGGCCATACCTTAGCCAGTCGAAGTATCATCGGGAAAAGCATCGAAAGGCATCCACATGCGGATATTGCGGATCGTTCGGAATGTAGCGATCGCCATCGCTGTCGTGCTGCTGCTGTGCATTGGGCTGGTCTTCTATTCGTTTTCCAAGAACATGCCCTTGACGGATATGCAGCCGCTATCCGGTGGCGCAATGGTGGTCAAGGATGGGATGGTTTCGGTCGGGCTGATTCCGGCCGGAAACGGCCAAGTAATTCTGGTGGACTGCGGAAACGATCCCAGTACAAGGGCGATTCTGGCAGACCTGGGAAAAGTGGGACTGGGACCGGAAGCGGTGAAGACGATCTTGATCACCCATGGACACCCTGACCATGTCGCCGGCTGCAGCTACTTTCCGCAGGCGGAGATTTTTGCCATGGCGCCGGAGCAGGGCTTGATCGAAGGACGTGAAGCCGCGCGATCGGTCGTCGGACATTTTTTTGGAAAGAGAAATACCGGACTTCACATTGCCCGCTATCTTCAGGATGGGGAATCGTTGCAGTGCGGCAACGTGACGGTGACGGCGTATCTCATTCCCGGGCACACCGACGGTAGCGCCGCGTACCTGGTCGCGGGAACGCTTTATCTGGGGGACAGCGCCGACTCGACAAAAGAGGGACGCCTGGTCGGAGCCAGGCGAATCGTCAGCAACGACCTAGGTCAGAATCACGCTTCACTGAGACGCCTTGCGGAACGACTGAAGCCGCAGTCCCAGGACATCCAGTTTCTCGAGTTCGGACACTCCGCTCCACTGAAAGGCTTGGCGCCGCTGGAGCAGTTTGCCAACAGCCAACCCGACGGGCGTTAGCGCCGGCCGCAGCCAAAACCGCAGTATCATCAGGGCGAACCGGAAACCGCAATCACCAGGAGACCATATGCGACTCGTGTATCGAAATGGTGTTACCGTGTTTTTCTTTGTGCTCGGCGCTCCCGCTTTGCTTGCGCAGAGCAGCGGGTGGCTCGGTTCATTGACCCGTCCTCACGATTACGTCCAGAAACGCGTCTCCAGCTACGATCGCACCGGCGGAAACGAGGACTTCCGCACGATTGCTCCCGGGGAAAGCCTGACGATCTTGGATGAACCGGGGCCCGGAGTGATCACGCACATCTGGTTCACCTTCGCCTCCGACGAACCCTATCACCTGAAGAAGCTGGTACTGCGCCTGTACTGGGACGACGAATCCACGCCCAGCGTCGAGGCGCCCATCGGCGATTTCTTTGGACTGGGGCTGGGCGAATATTTCACCTTCGACGCGCTGCCGCTTTCCGCGGCTCCGAATCGCGCGGTGAATTCTTTTTTCCCCATGCCGTTTCAGAGACACGCGAAAATCAGCATCGAAAACCAAGGCAAGCTCAAGCTCGATGCGCTCTACTACAACATCGATTATCAGGCCTATGCGAAACCGCTACCCGGCGACACCTTGTATTTCCACGCGCAGTACCGCCAAGCTTCTCCCAACCAAGGCTTGCGCGGCGATTGGACCGACAACGGCGATCCGCGCCAAAACGACAGAAAAAATCTCACTGGCGAAGATAACTATGTCTGGATGGAAGCCACAGGCCGTGGCCAGTTCGTCGGCGTGACCATGTCGGTGCTGCAGAACCAGGATTATTGGTGGGGCGAGGGCGACGACATGTTCTTCATCGACGGCGAAAAAACACCGTCGATTAATGGGACCGGCTCGGAAGATTACTTCCTGGGCGCTTACGATTTCGGCGGCAGACCTTTTTCATATGCCTTATATGGCGCGCCGGTGGTGGGCGAAGAAAAGGCCGGCAGCCGCAGCAGCGTTTATCGTTTCCATCTCGACTCGCCGATTCCATTCACCAAATCCATCAAAGCCACCATCGAGCACGGCCACGCCAATGGGCGCTCCGACAACTATTTTTCTGTGGCTTACTGGTATCAGACCGAACCGCACGCACGCTTTCCTGTGTTGCCGCCGGTGGACGAACGCTTGCCTCGCGTGCACGCTGTGGGCGGCCCGGGAAACGCGGCCCGGTAACTGTACCCGCAAAGTAAATTCTTACGTCTCAAAATCAGCAGGGTTTCAGATCGTTTTGGAGGTAGCGCCATGCGATGGAACCCACGGATGTCGTTTCTCCCCGCGCTGTTGATCGCATCTTTCGCAGTAAATCCGCAAGAAACCCAAGCACAGGACAAAGGCGAGCCCGGGATGGTGTGGCTCAATTATGCCGATGGCCAGGTGAAATTCTCGCCCGGCCATGATGGTGAGCCGCAACTGGGCAAAGACTGGATTCGGGCTAATCCTGGCCAAGTGATGGAAGACGGGTACACCTTGGTTACAGAGCAAGGCCGCGTCGAACTTGAATTTGAGGACGGTTCGTTGGTTTTTTTGGCGGAACATTCCGCGCTGGAATTCGATACGTTGTGGAGTTCACAAAAAGGTTTTGTTGCATACCTCAGCTTGCTGACAGGAATGCTCACTGTCGCTCATTCTTCCAACGGCCTGCTCAATTTGGGCACCCCGGTGGCGACTATGCGGATTGCCGGCGACGAAACCACTCGCGTGCAATGCGCCTTGGATGGCGTGCTCCTCGAACAAATTGAGGGAACCCACCCGCTGGTAACCAAAAGCGGCATAACTTTCCTCCAGCCGGGCCAGTCGGCCGTGTACGTCGACAACAGATGGATCCCTCTGACACCCATGGAACCTGCCGGTGAACAAGAGCAGATACGAGAGTGGGCTGGCAGCACGGTGCGAGAGGCTGAGTTGCGTTGGTCTGTCCCGAACGACGAGTGGGATCAATGGGTCGCCCAGCGCCTGACGATCCAGCGCGCGCTGGTCGCAAAAGGTTCGGAGGAATCCGGCTTGAAGGAGCCCATACCCGGGCTAGCGGGCCTGGTCCAGAGTGGAAGGTTCTTCGATTGCGCCCCTTACGGCAGGTGCTGGAAACCGAACGAAGTGCCGCCGCCCGCTGCGCCTGTTGTTTCCTTAGCAGCGGATCGATCTACGACCACCCCGTTACTGACGGCAGAGGCGGTGCCTCTAGTAGCCTCTGAACCTCTGCGCGCCCAAAACGCTGCGGCAGGCGGCGATCCGGCAATTCTAGTGAACAGCACAATGCTCACCAGGTGCCCCATGCAGGTGTGGCAAACTACGCTGGCGGAAGAGCAAACAGGTAGACAGGTTGCACCGCAGTATGGGCCGTGTTTCGCCGGTAGTTGGCCTTCCCCACCCCCGCCACAACAGTGGAACTCCCGTGATCCGTGCTACTACTTCGATCCGGTCACGATGAAAAAAGTGTACCGCCCGGAGTGCTACAACTACACCACTTGGATCGTGGGACGCCGCCATCGCCACCATTGCCGTTTTGTGAAGACTGCCCACCATCGCGTTGGCTTTGTGCCCAGGCATCCGGGAGATCGAGCCGGACAGCCGTTGGGTAAGGCAAAATCGGGAATCTTGACCCTAACCATGGAAAAAGGAACCCTGCACGCCGGAATCGACGCTCCGCCAGCCAAGGGAGTGCACGTCATTGGCAACGTGCCCCCCAGTATGCAGCATGGAGTGGATCAAGCCGTCGAGCATGCCTCAAGCGTGGAACGGCCGGTAATTGAGGCGAGGTTGGTTGAGTCTATGGTGCCACGCGGCCTTGTCGAAAAACCGCACGAGGCGGCGCACAGCAACGTGACCGCGATTCACTTTGATTATCACTCTCAGACTTTTGTGGGCCACACGGGCATCGCGGGAGGCGACCGCAGCGTTGTTGTGGGTCATGTGGGTGGCGGAAGTGGCTTTGGCAGCGGCTCGCATGGTGGCGGAGGCGGACACGGAGGCGGTGGTGGCGGAGGCGGAGGCGGAGGCCATGATGGGGGAGGCGGTGGCGGCAGTGCCGGTGCCGGAGGTGGCAGCCACCACTGAGCCAGGCGCTCTGCCAACGCACTTCTGCAACCTTCACAGGTGCCAAGCTAAATTTGTTGTCGAGAGAAACGACCAACCCGAGGTGGGAAATACTGTAGAGGCGAACGAGGAGGGTAAAATACGTGGCCCGTCCAGGCGCAGGGCCATTTTCCAGGAAGACTCAGTGTGCTGCCGACGCCGTCACCGCCATGCCCATGTCCTTGAGCTTGGCGCGTGCTCGGCGTTCTTCTTCCGTACCGGGATAGCGCTTTACTACTTCCCGTAGTTCCCTGACCCCGGCATTCTTTTGTCCCAATTCCAACAAAGCCATGCCCTTCTTGTAGCGCGCCGAAGCCAGTTTGAAACTGCGCGGGTATTCGTTGATGACCTTGTCGTACTGCTGGACGGCGCCGTTGTAGTCTTTTTGCGCGAAGGCGATTTCACCCAGCCAATACTGCGCGTTCGATGCCAGATCGGTGTCGCCGTAGTACTTCAAATAATCTGAGAACTCCGAATGAGCCAGGTCGTATTTCCCGCTGGTCAGATCGCGCAGTCCATTCGAATACAGCGTGTCGGCCGAAGGCGGCGGTCCGGCAGGCGACATGGCGGCGGAACCACCCACGCCCGATGGCGATTGAACCGGTGCGCTCCCGCCTGGAACCGTCGTTGGAGCGCCCCCGGCCAAGCGTGCGTCGATGCTCTGCACCGAGTTCTGGATGTCCACCAGCTGCTGGTTCAGCTTGCCAATCCTGGATTTGATTTCCTCCAGATTGTCGGACAGCCCTTGCACCTGCGTGGACATGGTATCCAGGCGGGTTCCCGAATTGGCCTGCACATCCTGTACGGATTTTTGCAGGCTGGCCATCGTGGAATTCAGCTTATTGACCGTATCCGACGACTGCTCGATCAGCGTCTTCTGGACAGTATGGTCCTGGGTCATTTGCTGCTGAATGTCTTTTTGCCCCTGGAGGAGCGAGGTGACGTCTCGCTGCAATTCGATGATTTCCCTTGCCACCGCCAGAGCGGGCTTTGGTCCCACCAGGCTGCCCGCCACGGCACTCACGAACATGGTGCCCGCAAAAGCCAAAATAGTACGCGTACGCATGAAAATGCCTCCAGAGAACTACGATGACTTAAGGCCGCATGAATCCTAATCTTCCAATTTACTGGCAGTACGGGAATGGAGCAAGTGTTTGGTGCGTCCTCGCAAATACTAATTTCCATTGAGAATCTACAGGGAAGATCCGATGAGAACCAGGTTTGGAACGTCCGGCTCAGTTACGGGGCTCTTCGATGGTCAGAATGCGGTCGGGCTGTACGTCCTTAAGAATCTGCTTGGTGCCGCTGGGCCACTTGATCTCGATCTCCTTGATGCTTTCGTTTTTCCCCAGCCCAAAATGCACGCGCGGATCGCTGGAAGAGGCGTAGCCGATGGCCGTAGTGACCTCGTCCCACTGCTGCTTGCCATCGGGGGTGGTGATGTGAATCTGCGCTCCAATCGCCATGCGATTGCTTTTAGTTCCGATGAGTTTCAGCAGAATCCAGTGATTCTTGTTTTCGGAGATGTTGTGGAACAACTCCACCGGGCCGTTGAGAACAGTAACCACCATGTCGATGCGTCCATCGTTATCGAGGTCGCCGAACGCCACGCCGCGGTGAGCCGCTTCGATCTGGAAATCAGGACCAGCCGTGGCGCTGACGTCGGCGAACTTGCCATTGCCCAGATTGCGGAAGATGGTGTTGGGTTCGGGATAGCGCCGGGCACTATCCTGCTCGCTGATGTTGTCCATCACATTGGCCCGCGCCACGAATAAGTCTTTCCAGCCATCGTTGTCGAAATCGGCCATGCCAGCACCCCACCCGGACATATCGTTGGTCTTCCCCAAGCCGCTGGCGGCGGTCATATCATTGAATTCCCCGTGGCCTGCATTGATCCACAGGGGGAAACTCTCGCGCTCGACCGCGGTATGCCAGATATCCGGCAGGCCGTCATTATTGACGTCACGAAAATCGGCGCCCATGCCGGAACGTGCGATACCGTCGGGGGCGTAACCCACACCGGCCATCAGGGCTACCTCTTCGAACTTCTTCCCTTGCAAATTATGGAACAGGAAGTTTTGTGTAGTGTCGTTAGCCACAAACGCATCCAGGTAGCCGTCGCCATCGTAATCGGCGAACGTGACGCTCATGCCTTTGCCGAACTGCTGGGCGATTCCGGTTTCCTCCGACACATCGGTGAACGTCCCGTCGCCATTATTGCGGTACAAGGTGTTGTGCGTGGGCGCATAGTACTTGGGATGGCAGTAGCCGCGAACACCTTCCTTAACACGACAGTAAGGATCCTTATTCACCTCCCAGACGCAGTAGTTGACCACAAACAGATCGAGTAAGCCGTCATTGTTGTAGTCAAACCAGCCCCCGCCTACCGACCACATTTTCTTGCCATTCAGTTTTGCTCCCGCGACCCGCGCCTTTTCGGTCACATCGGTAAAGGTGCCATCACCATTGTTGTGGAACAGTTGATTGCCCGTGACGTTGGCGACGAAAATGTCGGGCCGCCCGTCATTGTCGTAATCCCCTATGGCAACGCCGCTGCCATAGCCCGCTCCGGCCAGACCGGCCTTCTCGGTCACGTCAGTGAACGTGCCGTCTCGGTTGTTATGGAACAAGCGATTCCAATACGTTGGGTTTTCCTTCTCCAACGATGGAATCGCCGCTCCGCCGATCAGATATACGTCCAGGTAGCCGTCGCCGTCATAGTCGAATAGCGCAACGCCGGCAACCATGGTTTGCGGTTGGTTCTTGTTTTCGGTGTTGCCGTTGGCCGTGATGTAGCGCAAGCCCGATTTTTGTGCAATTTCTTCGAAGCGTATGGTGCTGTCGGAGCTTACGTCCAGCAATTTGCCGACCGGTTTGTCCTGTCCACTGGTCAGTACCAGGCTCAGCATCAGAGCTGCGCCGAGGAAAATGGTCAGCCGACCCATGGCTTCGTGCCCGGTGCGCGCCAATTCTGGTGATGACGAGGTGTGTCCACGATGGTGCCCTGCTATTTTCCCGCAGAGGCGTGTGTCCTGCCAAATCGATTCCCACGCGTTGTTAAAAGAACGGCTGTCATTTTCGAGGCTGCCTTCCGCAAGGAGGCGGACAGAAGGATGTGCCTACGTTCCCTTAAACGTTCTTTCGAAATGAGACGAAGGGCTTTCAACCATCTTCACGGGGTGATTTCTAACGGCACGGGCTGGCCCTGGGCAGAGTCCGGGCTAACCCACACGCGCACTTGGCAAGGCTCGACTGTGTAGCTGTTGTGGACGTCCCAAATGACGAAGGCTTGCGGTGGCAGGGAAAACGTAACCCTATCGGATTGGCCGGGAGCAAGCGCGACGCGTCGAAAGGCTTTGAGGGCGCGCACCGGCTCGGCGACGCTGGTTCCGCGCAGACCGACGTAAAGCTGCACAACTTCTTCCGCAGGCACTTTGCCGGAGTTGGTCACGTTGACGCTGACCGTCAGCACGGTTTTCGCATCGGCAGGTCGCGTGTGAAGATCGGCAGCCAATTCCTTGGCGCTTAGCTTATTGGTGCTCAACTCAGGAACGGAATAGTGAAAATCGCCATATGACAGACCATATGCGAAAGGAAATTGTGGCGAGTTGAGCTCGTCGATGTAACGGGACACATATTTTTCTTCGCTGTTGGTCGGGGGATGGCTCAGGTCGATATTGCCGGCGGGACGACCGGTATCCAAAGCGTTATAGTAAATAGGAATTTGGCCCACTGAGCGCGGCCAGCTCAGCACCAGCCGGCCCGAGGGAACGGATTCTCCATACAGCGTCCGCACCAGCGCCGGCCCCGCTTGTATGCCCGGAAACCACGCCTCCATGACCGCGGGAACGTGCGCGAAAGCCCAGGGCAGCGTCAACGGCCGGCCACTGAACAACAACAGAACCACAGGCTTGCCCGTCGCGCTGACCTTTTCGAGGAGCTCTTCCTGGCGCCCTGGAAGATCCAGGTGGGCGCGCGAAGCGGCTTCAGCGGTCATGCTGTTAGGCTCTTCGCCCAAAGCAAGAATGGCGATGTCGGCAGAGCGCGCAGCCTCCACAGCAGCGTTGATTTGTTCGTCAGTCGCGGCGAGAAAGTCCCCGCCTTGGGCATATTTCACACCATGCGGGCCAAGTCGCTGCGTGAGCGCCGTCTTCAGGGTGACCGCGTCGCCAGGCCGGCTCCGCCCGCCCCAAGAACCAAGCATGGCTCCGGGATCGTCAGCCAACGGCCCAATCAGCGCCACCGTTTGTGTCTCACTGGTCAGAGGCAACAAGCGGCGCGAGTTGACCGGCTCATTCCTGAGAAGCACGAAGGAGCGTTCGGCCGCGGCGCGCGCCACATCCAGGCTGGCCTGCGGCAGCGCTCCATGATTCTCGCGGGTTTCGTCCGTATAAGGATTGTCGAACAGACCGAGTGCGAATTTCACGCGCAGGACGTCACGGACGGCCTGGTCGATTCGCGCTTCCGGGATTTTGCGGTCCTCCACCAGCTTCAGCAGATATTCGTGGAACACGCTGCTCTCCATGTCCATATCTAAACCCGCGGAAAACGCCCGGTAGGCTGCGGTCTCGCCATCATTGGCGATCCCATGAGCGATCAATTCGCGAACAGCACCGAAGTCGCTAACGGCAATGCCGGGAAAATGCCATTCGTTGCGCAGAACTTCCGTTAAGGTGAACGGATTGGCGGTCGCGGGTACACCGTTCAGAGCATTGAACGCGCTCATGACCGTAGCCCCGCCTTCATCCAGCGCGGCGTAAAACGGCGGGAGGTACACTTCGCGCAAGGTGTGCTCGGAAATTTCCGTAGTGTTGTAATCACGTCCGCCCTCGGCCGCGCCATAACCAACGTAATGTTTGGCGCAGGCCGCGATGCTGTCGGAATTGGCCAGGTTAGTTCCTTGGTAGCCGCGCACATAAGCCCGCGCTATTTCACCGCCGAGATAAGGATCTTCGCCGGCTCCTTCGATGATGCGGCCCCAGCGAGGATCGCGCGCGATGTCCACCATCGGCGAAAAGGTCCAGCGCACGCCCGCCGCGGATGCTTCTTGCGCGGCAATCCGTGCCGCTCGTTGCACGATGTCCGGATCCCAAGTGGAGGCCAAGCCCAGAGGAACCGGAAATTCGGTGCGATACCCGTGGATCACGTCCAAGCCGTTTATGAGCGGAATATGTAAGCGCGATTTTTCGACGGCGATATGTTGGTAGTGGTTGGCCGCAGCCACATCGGGCAGATTATAGAGCGACCCGACTTCCCCTTTCGCGACCATCTCTCCGTAGTCTTCCCGCCCGGTGCCTGGCCCCGCGGGAGTGCCCACCGAATACTGCACCAACTGGCCGACCTTCTCCGCCAGGGTCATTTGTTTCAGCAAAGCATCCACTTTGCTCTCGATGGCAGGATCGGCCAATTTTGAGCGAACCGGCAAACCATGGACGCCGGGTCCGGTGGGGGCATTTTGCGAACGCACGGCCGGCTCGATCACTAGCAGCAGAATGGCCAGCAAAAGGCAGTGCCAAAGCAAGCGGTGGTACACAGCAGTTACTCCTTCTTGGGCGTACCGACTGAGAGACGGTGCTCAGGCGACAAGCCAAACATTCGGCGCCTGGAACATAAACGATATTCTACTCGCGACGGCATTCTTGCGGCTAACAGCGCCGGGTAGCTCTTCACAACCTGCGAATGCCATCATAAATCATTCCTGGTGGGAAGGCGATGAACGCAAGAGGGTGCGAAATAGGCTCCCGAAAGCGCCGAATCGCACATGTTCTCGCGGAAGCACGCCAGCGCTCGCCTTGCTTTCCTTTCCGGGATAAGCACAGTAAAATAATAGTAGCTCCGGCTGTTCCTAATCAGTAACTGCCGACAACACGAAAATGACGCGGGTGAAACACTGTCGTAACCTGGTCAGAGCGAAACTCCACCTAGCCAGAGGTCCACTGTGAAAACAGTAACCGCCGACCCCTACTTAACCGAGACCTCCCTGTTCCGTATTTCACTCGCGCAATCCCCTGGCGAACTGGTGGAGTGCCAACGGCTACGTTATGACGTGTTCAACCTGGAGTTGGGCGAAGGACTGTCCACTTCGGACCGCTCTGGATTGGACATCGATCCATTCGACTCCTTCTGCGATCACTTGATGGTGCGCGACCTGGAGAACGCCAGATTGGTGGGCACTTACCGGCTGCAGACCGGCGAGGTGGCGCGCCGGAACTTGGGCTACTACGGCAACCAACTTTTCCATTTTTCCGTGTACGAACCAATTCGCCACGAATTGTTGGAGCTTGGCCGTGCCTGCGTGCACATCGACTATCGCAACATCATGGTGCTCCACGCGCTTTGGAAGGGCATCGCGGTCTATTCTTCGCGCAACGACGCACGCTATCTGATTGGCTGTAGCTCGATCTCCTCTCAGGACGAAAACGTTGGCGTTGCGATGTACGAAGCCTTGAAGCAGAAGTACCTGGTCGACCCGTCGCTGCGAACCGTACCGCAACCAGGCCACGAATGCCGAGCCAACGGAACCCCGGTCGAAGCCGGCCGGCCGCCGCGCCTGTTCCGCGCATACCTGGAAATTTCCGGCAGAATTTGTGGCCCCCCGGCCATTGACCGGGAATTCAAAACCATCGACTTCCTCACCATGGTGGACCTGGCCAACCTGCCCGACCGCGTGCGCACCCGCTTCTTCTAATCGCCCTGCGCTTTAGCGCTTCTCTTCCCACACCGTGATACGCTATTTTGTGTTGGCCCATTCCAGTTCGGGGGAGGGTTGGAATGGCGTACTACGCACTTTTCTACGATGTCGTGGACAATTTTGTTGAGCGGCGCACGCCCTTTCGCGACGAACACTTGAAACTCGCCGATGCGGCTCATCTCCGGGGCGAATTGGTGCTGGCGGGAGCGCTGGCCGAACCGGCCGATAGCGCGCTCATCATCTTTCGCGGCCAGGACGCCACCCCTGCTTTGTCGTTCGCCGAAAATGATCCCTACGTGCGCAATGGCTTGGTGAAGCACTGGGAAGTACGGCCGTGGAGTGTAGTAGTGGGTGGCGAGACACGAGCCAAAGTAACCAGCATTCCGGGAGATATCTAAAATGGTCGTGCGATTCTGGTCTGCGCGCACCACTCAAGTGCGATTTCCGGAGTACCTGCACCATTTCACCCAAAATGTGTTGCCCAGCTTGCGCGCCGTGGACGGGTTTTTCGAAGCTCGGGTCATTTCCCAGTCGGATGGCGTGGTGGTTCAGTTCATCGTAGAGACGTTGTGGTCGTCCATGGAGGCGATCGCCCTTTTCGCGGGACCAGACCATGAACAGGCCGTGATTGCCGACGAGGCTCTGCACCTGCTGACCTCTTACGATCGCCGGGTGCGCCACTACACCGTGGACTTGTGCGAAGATCACCGCGTTTCGAAAGCTTCTGCGTAACCGAGAAGTGGAGTTGGTTGTGGGCGGTTGTGTGAATGCTAGAATGATGGAATACCTATGACAAGCACACCGAAAACCCTGTACGAAAAAATCTGGGAGAATCACCTGGTCTACGAAGAGCCGGGTAAGCCTTCGCTGATCTACATCGACCGCCATTTGATCCACGAAGGCACCTCGCCACAGGCATTCTCGGGACTAAAGGCGGAAGGGCGCAAAGTGCGCCGGCCGGATTTGACATTCGCAGTGATGGATCACTCGGTTCCTACGAAAGACCGATTGCTGCCCATCGTCGACCAGGATGCCAAGGCGCAGTTCGACGCCCTGGAACGAAATTGCCGGGAAACCGGCGTGCGGCTGTTCGACATGCACAGCAAGAACCAGGGAATCGTACACATCATCGGTCCGGAACTCGGCATCACCCAGCCCGGCCAGACCATCGTTTGCGGCGACAGCCATACCTCCACTCATGGCGCTTTCGGAACTCTGGCGTTCGGGATTGGTACCAGCGAAGTGGAGCACGTGCTGGCCACGCAATGCCTGGTGCAAAGCAAGTCCAAGACTCTGCAAATCGTGGTGCACGGCAAGCGGCCGAAAGGCGTCACTGCCAAGGACATCATCCTGGCCATTATTGGGAAGATCGGTATCGGTGGTGGCACCGGTCACGTGGCCGAATATCGCGGCGAAGCCATTCGGGACCTGTCCATGGATGGCCGCATGACCGTCTGCAACATGTCCATCGAGGGCGGCGCCCGGGCCGGCATGGTTGCGCCGGACGAAACCACCTTCGCTTATCTGGAGGGCCGGCCATTTGCGCCCCGCGAAAAAGCATTCCAAGAAGCTGTCGAGCGTTGGAAGCAGTTGCGTTCCGACGACGGCGCCAAATTCGACATGACTGTGGAGCTGTACGCCGAAAAGCTCGCCCCGCAAGTGACCTGGGGCACCAATCCAGGTATGGTCACCAGCATCACCGGAAGAGTTCCCGATCCCCATGACTTTAAGGACCCCAACGATCAGAAGGCCACCGAGAGCGCTCTGAAGTATATGGACCTGAGGCCGGGCACGCCCATCGTGGATATTCCGGTGGACCGCGTGTTCATCGGCTCGTGTACCAACTCCCGCCTGGATGACCTTCGCGCGGCGGCGCATCTGGTAGCAGGCAAACACGTCGCCAAGAGCATCAAACAAGCGCTCATCGTGCCGGGTAGCCGCGGCATCAAAGCACAGGCGGAAAAAGAGGGATTGGATAAGATCTTCTCCGCAGCCGGATTCGAATGGCGGGACGCCGGTTGCAGCATGTGTATCGGCATGAATGCCGACGTGTTGCCGCCGAAAGAGCGCAGCGCCAGCACCTCCAACCGTAATTTCGAAGGACGCCAAGGACGCGACAGCAGGACCCATCTGGTCAGTCCGGTGATGGCCGCCGCGGCAGCAATTGCCGGGCATTTTGTGGATGTGCGCGAATTTGACGTCGCCCAGGTGGAATAGCATGAAACCATTCATCAGCCATAGTGGAGTTGTCCAGCCCATCGATCGCGTCAATGTGGATACCGACCAGATGGTCCCCAAGCAGTTCTTGAAAGCGCTAACCCGTGAAGGATTCGGGCGCATCTTGTTTTACGATTGGCGGTATCTGCAACCGGGTGAAAGGCCCAACCCGGAGTTTGTGCTGAATCTCCCGCGATACAAAGGCGCGTCAATCCTGTTGGCTCGCGCCAATTTCGGATGCGGCTCCAGCCGGGAACACGCCCCTTGGGCTATCGCCGATTACGGATTCCGCGCGATCATCGCCCCGAGCTACGCCGACATTTTCTATAACAATTGCTTCAAGAATGGGATCTTGCCCGCGATTCTGAAGGAACAGGAAGTGGACGAACTCTTTCGGCGCACCGAGAAAGAAGAAGGCTACTCGCTGTCCGTGGACCTGCCAAATCAAACCATCGGCGACAAACGCGGCTTGGTCTACAACTTTGAGATTGCCCCCGCGCGCAAGGAAGTACTGTTGAAAGGACTGGATGATATTGGGACTTCCCTGCTCCACGCGGGCGCGATCGACGCGTACGAAAAGGCCCACGCGGCAACAGCAACCATGTATGAGCCGGTGGACGTGAAGTACTACGCGGAACACAGATAGCCGGAATTCGCCAACAAGGCTCTCCCTGACGCAACGTCGCGAGTGGGGCGCGCCAGCTTGCTCCATTCCGAGGGCTATCTGTGTGCGAGGAATTGGCTGTTCTTGCCAACTCTGTCGCACGTCGCTCGGCACACCGTTAACCTTTCGCAACATCGTCCCATACAGGCCGCCCGTGTGGGTACAAGCCGGTACATTCACCCAGATATAATAGCGACAAATGGGACGGAACCATGGGCGATCAGAGCACAGAACGGGCGGCGCAGGAATACCTGGCGGTTAAGCTCTCGCAGGAACAGCAACAACTCGAGGACCAGCTCAATTACCAAGCTGCCAAGTCCCTCGCTCTGGTAGCCTGGAGGCGCCTGGCAAAGACTGTTTTCGCGAAGTGCGCCGAATGGAACGCCATCACCAAGGAAGAAACTTTGGCGTGCAAGGAGACCGCCCTCGGAGATTTGCGCATCCGGTGCGCTGGGCGAACCCATCAGATGATGGTGCACTTCGATTCGCGCAAACTGCAGGTCATCATCAAAAATTCCGCGCGCCCGGAAAATGAACCAGACACAGTGCTCTCGATCATGGGCTATCCGACCGAATCCGGGCGGGACGCCCACCTGGTGCGCAACCACGAATCCATCAACATGGATATGTTGGTTATCGGCCACTTGCGGGTGCTGGCTGGCCTTTCGCGCGACGAGAACAGCTGATTTTCGGCACGCCGGCGCAACAACAAAGCCTATTTCCCTCTCGTTCTGGTAATTGACTTAATGCTTGAGTTCTGGTTCTTTCTTCTGGCAAGAACCGCCAGCGACGAACCTTTGAGGACTTAGTCCGGATCGATAGCAATGCTCACCGCTACTGCTGATTCTCTGCCGTTGCGAACCGCGAAACCAGTTGACAGCTTTAGCCTGTGCCATGTATTTTCCGCTGGCTGCTAGGGCCGGTTGATTCGAGGACACGTTTTCTTGGTCAGGAAGGGACGCAAACTCATGGCGCATTCGTTCAAGTTACCGTTGATTGCCACTCTGGTGCTCAGCTGTTTCGCGGTTCAAATCGCGAGATCAAATGAACCCCCGGCGGACCTGTGCTCCTTGCTGCCAGCCACTCAGGTGAGCAAGACACTAGGACGAACCTACGAAGCACCACAAAAAAGCGAGGCACCCCGTCCATTCGCCAACACGAACACCGGAACGGATTGCAATTATCTGGCCAAGGGAAGCAAGCTGTGGTTTCGAAATCTACGTTGACCCATCGCCATCGGCCGCGGCGGATCTGTTTGCGAAGTTAAGCAAATTTTATGGCACGCCGAAGAAGGTAAGCGGCTTGGGAGATGAGGCCTATTTCGACGAACAGCATGCGCTCCATGTGCGCAAGGGAAAAGTCCGCTTTTACCTGAATCTCAACCCTATAGACTCACCGGCGACAGCGGAAAAGCAGCTCACAGACCTGGCCAACTCCGTAGTCGCACAGCTGTAGCGAGCGCCGGCCTTTGGACCGTCACTTGTCGATTGCCTGCGTCCGCCAACCGCCAAGCGCAGTGAGGCTTCCACAACACTGCAACCTTGTCGATCCGGCTTTGCCGATCAAAGCCATTTGACCCGTTGCTTTGTACGTCAGGTGGGCATCACACCAGGTCGCTATCGCGTAACAAGTGTTGTGAACCTCCCGCTGCTGCGAAGCATCTCATCCATGTGGGCCGAGGGTCTTGTACGAAATTGCAGCGCGCATTGGTTGCCGGAGCGCGGGGTGGACGGGGTCGATGGGTTTCGATAGCATGGCCAGATGAAGAAAGCGAAATCCGGCCGTCGTCGTGCTGCAGCACCGGGCAAAGCGCTCCCCAGGAATTTTGCCGAGTATCTGGCCACTGTGCCGAAACCCGCTCGTGGCCCGCTAATCAAGATGCGCAGCACCATTCGCGCCATCGTTCCAAAGCACGCAACCGAGGTCATCAGCTACCGTATCCCCGCGTTCAGAGACAAACATGGGGTGCTGGTGTGGTTCGCAGGGTTCTCCGATCACTGCAGCTTATTTCCCAAAGCCTCGGTAATTGAAGCGTTCCGGCAAGAACTCAGTGCTTTTACCACCTCCAAAGGGACCGTCCAATTCCAGCTGGACAAGCCTTTGCCGGTTCAGTTGATTCGAAAGCTGGTGAAAGCTCGTGTGAAAGACGCAGGAAGCACGGAGGGCTGAGCTTCGCGACTTTGGTCACCGCGCCGAATGCTCCAACTCGCCATTGGCATTCGCAAAAGGCGCCACGGAAAGGATGGGTATGTGCCGCAACATCAAACCGCTGTTCAACTTTGATCCGCCGGTTACTCCCGAAGAGGTGCGGGCCGCGTCGCTGCAATTTGTACGAAAAATCACCGGATTCCAAAAGCCGTCGAAGGTTAATGAACACGCATTTGCCAACGCTGTGGACGAAATCGCTCTGGTGTCGCTGCGCCTTCTACAGTCGCTGGAAACCAATGTGCCTCCGAAGAATCGGGCAGAAGAAGAGGCCAAAGCAAAAGCGCGAGGGATCGAGAGGTTTGGCGGACCCTCCGAAGCGAGGGGTTAGGTTCGGAAAAACTCACAATCGGGTTTTGACTCACCACTTCTTGTAACCGTTTGTTAACTGTCTGTTAACTTGCGACCCGGTCGTCACGATGCTAGCATTTCGGTTTTTACTTCAAGGATTGTGGAACCATGCCAACCATTAATTCGTTCCATTGCGACGTCGAGCAGGCTCCAAAGGATCAATTTGGAAACGCGGTCACGATTGCGAAATGTCACGGAAGGCTGGTTAGCGACACTTCTGAGCAACTTAGAGACATAGTCAAGCCGTTGATCCCGCAGGGTGGCCGCATCGTCCTGGATTTAGCGGATGTGACCCAAATGGACAGCTCCGGCCTGGGCACTTTGGTTTCCCTGAAAGTATCGGCCATCAACCAGGGGTACTGCATGCTGGAGTTCACAAACCTGACTCCTCGTATCCTGGAGCTGCTGCGAATTACGAATCTGACTTCTATGCTCTCCAAGTAACGGGTCCGGACTCGATAGTTCGTTCGTAGATTTTGACCCGTTCTTCTCCCTGCACTGCTGTCTCGCCTGGAGCATTCACAAACCAAAGCGCAAGGACTGGCGCCCACGCCCCAATATGCGGCTTCCTACCGTTGGGCTGCCGTGTTGTCGTAGACTCTCGTATGCTGGCTGACCAGAGGACAAAAATATGCCCAACACGGCGCCGGGAAGTAAGTCTGCGAGCATCGATTTTCGCAAATCGCTACTGGAGACATTCGCGATCAACCAAAAGGCCAATCAACTGCTCTTGAGCCACGTCGCCGATGCCGCCTGGCAAGCGACGCCTCTTTCCGGCAAAGGCCGGACCATCGGTGGCATTGCCGCGCACATGCACAATGTCCGGCTCATGTGGCTTTCCGCTGCGGATAAAACCGGGAAACATCCGGCGAAGGCGGATCCAGACAAGGTGACCCGAGCGCAAGCGCAGGCGGCCCTGAAAGTCAGTGCGGATGCCATCCATGGCTTGCTGGAGAAAGCGCTGAACGACCCAGCGGGCAAGGTGCCGAATTTCAAGCCCGACGTCGTGGCGTTTGCCGGTTATTTGATCGCGCACGATTCGCATCATCGCGGGCAAATTTCCATGCTGGCACGCCAAGTGGGTCATCCAGTGCCACAGAAAACTGTATTTGGACTATGGGAGTGGGGCAGCTTGTGGCGGGAATGCGGTTTCGGCAAATGACCGGTGCGACGCGAGGAATTGTCCAAACAGCACTGTTTTTTCACTTGCTCCTGTTTCATCCGGCCGGACTCCCTGCCCAAGCGCGAAACCAACCTCACACTCCCGCGGCACGGAAGGTCGCCTGGCACACCGTGGAATTTGCCATTGTGCGCTTCAACGAAAACGCCCCAAACTCCTGGAACATTTACCACTCCGAGAAAAAAGGCGTATTCCTGGTGCGCTTGTGGAAACGCTACCTGCTGGTGAATGTTGAAGATCAGGAGGTCTACGACATCGACCCACAGAAGATCAAGGTCACCGGGGATGCCGCCGAATGGTCGCTCGACGACGTGCCCGACAAGCCCATCGATACGCCCGATTTCACCTCCAGAAATGTTGGCACTATGGAGCGCATCCGCTTCCGCCTCAGCAAGGACGGCCACTTCCTGGAGTTACAGATACCGCTGGGGCTAAATGGCCGACCGCTCTACTGAGGAGCCGGGTGATCGGAGTGTTGCGCCGGTGCATCCGGCTGAGCGCTTTTGGGTTTGTCCGCATGCAGGAAAGTTTCCGCGGGTAACTTCACGTTGGCTTGTCCCACGCGATACACACCATAAAACCAGGGAATGCCAACGGCTCCGGGCTCCACCCCCACGTTGATTCGGTCGCCCTGATGGAAGCGGTCGAAATCGTCCGAATCGACAGCCAATCGTTCATACTTGTGGCCCTCCCGCCAGGAATACACGAACAGACGGCGCGTTCCACGGACCATGCCTTTCATCAAATAGCGCCCTTCTACTGTGGTTTGGTGGTAGGTCACGTTCTTCGAAGAATCCAGCCTGCCATTCAGGAACAGCGCTGCCGAAAGGATGAACGGAATGGGGATCAATCCGGTGAACAGATGGCGCAAAATCTCGATATCTTTGCGCGCGTGGGCACGGCGATCGAGAAACACCGCCACCGCCAGGGTGATGAAAAACACCAGGCCAAAAAACACCAGCATGGCGTCTACGTCCAGCGGAGGATAAACCTGGGAAACGTAGGGGAACAGCAACGAGCCCACCAGGAAAATCGCCATTTGCCGCAGCAGGCGCCGCCGAAACACCACTTCGGCTGCCGCGGAGGTCAGCCCACAATTGGGACACTGATCACTGCTGCGCGGCGAACCACAATCCAAGCAACGTGTCATCAACTTTAGTATACGGGAAGGCTAGCTCGCTGCCAGTTTGGCCAACAGGTCGCGGTAGCCGCGCTGGCTTTGGTCTTCGCGCAGTTCCACCGTGACACCCATACCGCGACCAGGTTCCACTCGCTTCACCGAGCATTCCATCCACAACGGGCTTTCCACTGTTAGACGAGCCCGAAAACCGGCGCCCACCCACAACAAATCGTCAGCCTCGATGAACATCCCGCCTTCGCTGATGTCGCGCGTGCGCGCCGGCAGACGAGCAGAGCCCCATTCAATTTCCAAGGGCGCCTGATAACGGTAACGAGGGGCCCTTCGCCGCTCCAAACGGTTCACTGCGGAGTCTCCCGTTGTCATTGGTAAAGCACGCCCAGGCGCACGCTGCGTGCCCAGTTACGCCTGAACCGCGTGCCTCTGCCATGAAGATACGACGAGAGCAGCTCCGTTGGTTCAGACACCACTAAGAGATGTTTTGTTCCCGGCATTTGCCACTTGGACACAAAAAAAGGGGTAACGTAACTGCGGCGATACGTACCTCGCTTTATTTCTGTGGGCCCGAAATATATGTTGCCACTGTTCGTACACCGGCGAACTATTAGGCAAGCACTCGCTCCATAATTGATGGCCGTACTGAGGAGAATACCAATGATCAGGGCGTGGACTTGGATAGTGGGAATTGCTTTGGTTCTATCCGCAAGCTTTTTTGTTGCCGGCGAAGCACGCGCGCAGATTGAACGAAATCAGTTGGCGCAAACCCCGCCTATGGGCTGGAACAGTTGGAACAAGTTTGCATGCAACGTCAGCGAAGATTTGATCAAGTCCGTGGCCGACGCCATTGCCACCAATGGCATGAAGGACGCCGGCTATCAATATGTGGTCATAGACGATTGCTGGCAGGTGAACCGGGACGAGAATGGGTTCATCGTGGCCGACCCGCAGCGATTCCCTTCCGGTATGAAAGCCCTCGCGGACTATGTGCACGCAAAAGGGCTGAAGTTCGGAATCTACTCCGACGCGGGCGCCAAAACCTGCGCGGGACGGCCCGGCAGCCAGGGACATGAGTTTCAGGATGCTATCCAATATGCGCGCTGGGGCGTCGACTATCTGAAATTCGATTGGTGCAGCACGTTCACTCGCAACCCCCAAGAGGCCTACTCGACGATAAACCGGGCCTTGTTGTCCACGGACAGGCCCATCGTTCTCAGCATTTGCGAATGGGGCACGAACAAACCCTGGCTGTGGGGCAAGGATATCGGCAATCTCTGGCGTACCACCGGAGACATTACCGATAAGTGGAGCAGCCACCGCAAATGGCCCAATGGCGACTGCTGCGAACTCGGCATGACCGACATTCTGGATTTGCAGGCAGACCTTTATTCTTACGCCGGACCGGGCCACTGGAATGATCCAGACATGCTGGAAGTGGGTAACGGGGGAATGACCATTCCCGAGTATCAAGCGCATTTCAGCCTGTGGGCGTTGTTGGATGCCCCGCTCATTGCCGGCAACGATGTGCGGTCGATGAAGCCGGAGATTAAGGACATTTTGACCAACGCGGAAGTGATCGCCGTCAATCAAGATAAGTTGGGACGCGAAGGCCATCGGGTGGCCAAGAACGGCGATTTGGAAATTTGGGCGAAGCCGCTGGCCGACGGCAGCCGGGCGGTGATTCTGTTCAATCGCGGCACTTCTGATAGTGAAATGAGTGTTTCCTGGGAACAGATCGGTTACCCGAATCACCTGCCGGCGAAAGTGCGCGATTTATGGGCGCACAAGGACGTGGGATCATTCACCGGCCTTTTTTCCGCAAAAGTCGCGTCACATTCCGTGGTGATGGTGAAGATCGCGCCTTAACCCGAGACAAGAAATCACTAGCGCGAAGAGCAATTCACGACGCCGTTAGTTAGCCTTGCACTCTCGCACGGCGCTGCCTGGGGCTATCGTTTTCTAAGGCGGAACAGCAGAAAGGATCTTCGATGGAAGAGCAGGAAAAATACCACGCCAGCCCTTCCGATTTCCTGGCCGTCGAAAGGACCTTTCTGGCATGGGTGCGAACCGGCCTGGCTCTGATGGCGCTGGGATTCGTGTTGGCGCGCTTCGGGATATTCCTTCAGGAATTCAGCATGAGCAACGGCGCCACGCACACCATTTCTTCAGGCTATTCGATCTGGTTCGGCACCATTCTGATCGCATTGGGAGTGCTCATCTCGTTGCTGTCGTTGGTTCGTTATCGCCGCATGGTGAGGACACTGCGAAGTGGCGGGAGTGATTTCAGCAACGCTTCGACGTTGGCCATGGCTATGGCCATACTTCTGGCGATTTTGGGCGTGGCGATGAGTTATTATCTGCTGGCTTCCAGACACTCCGCCCTGACTCTTCCCGCGAAAAAGGAGACTTCTATGCCTACGCCTCTAACCAATGGTATTGTGCAGATCGCCAGCGGACACTCGGTTTCCGAAACAGTGAGCAAGCTGGAGGCGCTCCTGCGGGCGAAGAACGTGAAACTGTTTGCCGTCGTGGATCATAGTGGCGAAGCGGAAACTGCCGGATTGAAAATGCCCAATACCAAATTGCTTATTTTTGGCAATCCCAAAGCCGGCACCCCGTTGATGTTAGCAGCGCCCAGCGTCGCGCTGGATCTGCCGTTGAAAATCCTAGTCGCCGAAGACGCTGCCGGCAAAGTCTGGATTTCTTACAACGCCGCCGAATATCTGCAGCAGCGGCACAATCTCCCAGCCAACCTCCTGCCCAACATTGCGGTGATTCACGGTTTGGCGGCGAACGCAGCCCAATAGCGCAGGGCCGCCGCATGAATAAGCACAAGCTGGGGCCTCGTGGTATCCGCGACTTCGGCTCGGGCAGGCCTGGGATCAGCAGCTAGAACGCTGCAGGGTGCTTGGGGTTGTTGGCCATGAACTGCTCGATCGTAGCCACCGGCCGAATGCCGCCTCGGGCCCCGACGGCTGTACAGTTGAGCGCCGCGGCCGCACAGGCGAATTCCAGTTGCCTTTGCAGTGGCCAGCCCTGCAAGAACGCGTAAATGAATCCTGCGTGGAAAGTGTCACCCGCTCCGGTGGTATCCACAGGATCGATCACGTACGCGGGCGCATAGCAAAAGCACTGGCCATCCCACGCCAGCACTCCATTTTGCCCCAACGTCGCGCCGGTCAGCCGGCAACCGTATCGCCTATGAATTTCAGGAAGCGAGATGCGCAGGTCCGGTTCGTGAGTAATGCGTCCCGGACAGTCTCTGCTGGTGATCAAGAAATCGATGTTGGGCAACAGCAGCTCGTAGCCGGGATAGAGATTGTCGACGTCCGCAAAAGTGGGAACGCCCGCCTCGCGTGCCCACTGCGCCGCCTGCGTGGCGGCCCCGGTGTCGTGGCCGTCGACATGGAGAGCGCGCGCATTAACGACCCATTCGCGGCGAAGCTCCTTTGGCTTCAACGTCAAACGCGCGTCGCGCTTCCACAGCACGGTACGCTCGCCTGTCGGGTCGACCAGAATGAACGCCTGCTGGCTGGGGCACGTGGGCGCGATAAACAGGTGAGTCTCCACGTCCAGGCGTTCGAACTCTTGCCGATGCAGCAACGCCGCATGGTCTTCGCCCAGCTTGCCAATGTAACGGGTGCGTAAGCCCCATTTTTGGCACGCGGCCACTGCCGAGGCCACCTGCCCACCCAGCAACGCTTCCGCCGAATGAATCTCCACCTTGGAGCCACGCTCGGGAAAATGGGGAACCGGAATCAGCGTGTCGGTGGCGTTCAGACCCACGCCCACCAGGTCAACTTTGGGAATATCCGCCATGAAGATGTGTGAGATGGATTTTACGTGGAGATCCGTTATCGCGCAAAAGAACAGCTCCCCCGGAGCGCCGGCTCGGAGAAACTTGGGCCGCTCTTGGCGCCGGCACCATCAGTGGAAGCGCGTCGTACGCCACAACTTTGCGCCGCACAAGAACAGAAACAGCAAAAGCGCTAGTGTCAGCAGCAGCATCGGCATCCAGTGGACGGAGATGGCGGGAACACGCGCGATTGTCGCGAATCCAAGCAGCACGCCGGTGGCGATGATCACCAGTAACCAATCCAGCACGGTGCGCCGTGGCGATACTTCGCTGGCCGCCTGGCGGCCCACAAACCGCGCAGCAACGAAATCGGCGGCAACGTCGTAGCGCGCGCTCTCACGTTCGGCCGCCTCCCTCCAGTGCTGCTGTTCATCAGCGCTCGCCGAGGAAAGCGCAATCGCGCCCACACCCAGCATCATCAGTAACGAACCGCCGATTACTTCCAGATGGGTTGTGCTGCTTTTGCCTCGCAGCTCTCCAAACACGAAAATACCCCACAGCAGGCCCCAAAGCTGGTTAGTATTCGAAAGCGGAATGCCACGTCCGATACCAACATATTTCGCCGCATATTGCTGGAACAAATCGCCAACGACCCAGATGAACCCGCCAAGCATCAGCCAGAACATCACTGCCCGGGCACTTACCAACTCGCGCCACAGGGGCGCCAAACCGGTGTAGCTGATAGCCAGCGCGCTCATCATTCCCAATTCGCCGAAAGTGAAAAATGTGACGAAAGAAAGCGGATTCATCCCAGTCAAGTACGCCTTGCGATAGGGAATGTACATGGTGCCCCACAGGATACCGGCGCCAAGCGCTGCCCACACGCCATTCAGCGAGTGAGTCGACGAAGTTTGCGCGGACGAAGCAATCGCCAGAATCGTGGCCCCAAAACACATGACGATTGCCCCACCCAGCACGCCCGCCCAGCAGCGCCAGCCCGCCTGACGAAGCTCGTTAAAAAAGAGAAAGCCCCAGAAAATACCAAGCAGGCTATTCGAGTTCCACAGCGGGAAGGCAATGCTCAGTCCTACATCACGGATAGCAAAAATCGTAAGCGTGTTGGCGACAGCCCAAAGACAGCCCGCAAGCACCGCCCACAGTACCAAATGTGGCGCGCGAGCCACGTCGGCGCGTACCGCGGTTGTGCCCAGGACTAGCGCAGGCAGGCTCCAACGCGCCAGGAACACCCCGATGACCATGATCAGCGAAATGACCATCGGCGAAATGCCTATGCTCACCAATTTCGTGGGCGCTTCGGCGGCGCCCAGCCAAGCCCCGGCAGCAAACCCGCACAACACCCCAAGAAATTGCAGATTACGGTGACGGCTTGCTTCGTTTGCAGCGCTTGTTGGGCTTGCGAGCACCGAATCGGCCGGCATGTTTCTCCAGGGAAATCTCAGTGAAGGAACTTCAGTAGAAGCAGCCCGCCAAGCAAGACCAGCGCCGGGACCCAAAAATGGATGTCGCTGAGGACGTTGACCGTTCGGCGACTTGTTGTTTGCTCGGTGCCCATCGGTTGATGCGACTAAAGGTCGCCACAGCTAACCGCCGGTATCTTAACCGCGAACGCCCCGCCTTCAAAGGACGGAGCGGGCAAAAAGCCAGCCACGGCTCCGCCATTGTGGTGGGCTGGAACTCTTTCTGAATCGCTGCAAATTGCTGGTTGCACCCGCTGAGCCCGCGTGCTAGCCTTAGCGAACAAAAGGCGAATATACGGAGATTGCCCCAATGCCCGATTCCTTAGCGGTACGCTTGGCTGCTGTTACTCCGATCGACATAGCTCGCCACCAGAGCCCCCCTACCTCGACGGCTCTGGCGCGAGTTTCCCAAGTGCTCGACACTTTCGCCGAACGCGATGCAACCGGGGAGACTCTCACGGCCGTGCGCCATTACCCGGCACGGGAAGCGCAGTGGGCCGACTTCCCCGCCTGGGTACACGAAGACCTGCGCGTCGCGTACCGCGCCAAGGGGATCCGGCAGCTCTACACTCACCAGGCTGCAGCGGCGGAATCAGTGCATGCGGGCAAGAACCTGGTCGTCGTGACCCCCACGGCCAGCGGGAAGACGTTGTGCTACAACCTGCCGGTCCTGAACGCGATCCTGGAGAATCCGGATACGCGGGCGTTGTATCTATTTCCCACCAAGGCGTTGGCCCAAGATCAATTGGCGGAACTGTACGAATTGAACCAGCGTCTGGACGCTTGCGCCCAAGACAGCGCGGACCGCCACTCTGGAGAAGGCCCCGAAAGGCAACCGCTCAGCCGCTTTGCCGTATTTACTTATGACGGCGACACCCCCAGCGATGCCCGCAAGGCCATCCGCGAAAAAGGTCACATTGTTCTGACCAATCCTGACATGCTGCACACCGGAATTCTGCCGCACCACACGCGCTGGACCCGGCTGTTTGAGAATCTCCAGTACATCGTTATCGATGAGCTGCACACCTACCGTGGCGTGTTTGGCAGTCATTTGTGCAACGTGCTGCGGCGGTTGCGGCGAATTGCGCAGTTTTACGGGCGTACCCCGCAAGTGATTTGCTGCTCAGCGACCATTGCGAATCCGGGCGAACTGGCCTCGCGCTTGATCGAAGCGGAAGTGCAAGTGCAGTCGGAAAATGGCGCGCCCGCCGCCGAAAAGACCTTCGTCTTCTACAATCCGCCGGTGGTCAATCGCGCGCTGGGTATTCGCCGCAGTTACATTAACGAGGCGTCGCGAGTCGCGCAGGAATTCCTGAAGCACGGCTTGCAGACCATGGTGTTCGCCAATTCCCGGCTGCACACGGAAATTATCCTGACGTATCTCCAGCAAGCTAACCCGTCATTCCCCGGCAAACCCGAAACCATACGCGGTTACCGTGCCGGCTATTTGCCGACCGAGCGCCGGGAAATCGAGCGTGGTTTGCGCGACGGACGCATTCGTGGCGTGGCGACCACTTCGGCGATGGAGTTAGGCATCGACGTGGGTTCGTTGGACGCCGTGGTAATGGCTGGCTATCCAGGCACCATCGCGGCAACCTGGCAACGGGCCGGACGCGCGGGACGGCGCAGCGGCAGTTCCTGCGCCGTGCTGGTCGCATCCTCGGCGCCGCTGAATCAGTTCATCGTCCGCCATCCGGACTACTTCTTTGGCAATACGCCCGAGCATGCCTTCATCCAGCCCGATAACCTCGAGATTCTGATCAATCATTTGAAATGTGCCGCTTTCGAATTGCCAATCACGCCCGTCGAGAAATTCGGTAGCGTCGACGTGCAGGATTTGTGTTCGCGACTGGCGGAAGCTGGCTATCTCCATCGCGCCGGCGAAAATTATCACTGGACCAACGAAGCGTATCCCGCGGATACCATCAGCTTGCGCTCAGTAACCAGCGACAACTTCATTATCATCGACATCACCGGCGCGCCTGTGGTCATTGGCGAAGTGGATTTCGTCAGCGCCCTCACTACCGTGCACGAGAAAGCCATCTATCTGCACGGCGCGCAGCAGTATCACGTGGAGCATCTGGACTTCAAGGAACGCAAGGCTTACGTGAAACAGGTGGACGTGGATTACTACACCGATGCGATCCGCTACACCCAGGTGCGGGTCCTCCAGGTCGCCGACACGGTGGCCTCTCCCCTGCCCCTTTCTTCGCGTTCCCGCCAATCCGTCATCCCGTGCGAAGCGCAAAATCTCAACGGCAGCATCCATCCTCAATCGTGGGCTCATGGCCACTCTCACGGAGACGTGTTGGTGCGCTCGCAGGTGGTGGGATTCAAGAAAATCAAATTCTTCACCAACGAAAACATCGGCTCGGGCAAGTTGGAGCTGCCTGAAAACGAAATGCACACGACCTCGTACTGGATGACCCTGCAGCGGCCCCTCTTGGAGTCCCTGCCGTACTCCATCCGCGAGCGGCAATCAGGAATGTTCGGCTTGTTGCACGCGATGGAATCGGTCGCAACGCTATTGCTGATGTGTGACGCTCGCGATTTGGGTACTGCGATTGGAGAACGGCCGCCCGGCCCCGACGGTGGCGAACCCGCTGTCATAGCGGAAGCGAACGGCCTCAGCTCCAGTGCCGCCGAACCATGGATCAGCGGCCAAAAAGAATTCTTTGAGCCGAACCTGTATTTATATGACGCGTATCCCGGCGGAATCGGATTCTCACAGCCACTGTTCCTGGCGCACCAACTGCTCCTGCAGAAGACCAGGGAATTGATTCAGGCCTGTCCCTGCGAGGCGGGTTGTCCATCTTGCGTCGGACCTGCGGGCGACTTAGCGCCCCGCGCCAAGGAAGCTGCTTTGGCGATTCTCGATCGGGTGGTTTCTGAATGCTAAGGGTCTTGGGTCGCGGCACAGGATTACGGCTCGTGCTTTTCCGGGTTGCTTCACTATGGGCACAACAGCTGACAAGTTCTCACGACTCGCCGCGCTAAAACCTGCGCGGATGTTTCCCGCGCGGCCACCGGAGTTGCGCTTGCCGGACGAGACCGATCCAGTCAGCCTGCTGCTAGGCGGCGGTATTGCGCGCAATCGTTATGGAGAGCACTTGGCGATTCGGAATTGGTTCGCCACCCCGGAATTTGTGGCGCCTTCGCTGGTAACGCTGGAGTTGTTGTCTCGCAGCCGCGATCGGAAGGCCGGACGCCGCACCCAAACCTTTCTCGAGAATCCAGAGAAGTGGTTATTCCTGGACACGGAAACCACTGGATTAGCCGGGGGCACTGGAACCTATGCTTTTCTTGTGGGGCTGGCATGGTGGGACGCTGGTGGACTGCAGGTCGAGCAGCTTTTTCTCCGTGATTTGCACGAAGAATATTCGCTGCTTCAGGAGCTGGCGCAACGGCTGGAGCAACGGCCCGTGCTGGTCACCTTCAATGGCAAAACCTTCGATTGGCCGTTGCTGGAGAATCGCTTCACCATGACCCGCTCCATTCGCGTGCCTCCTCTGGCGGCGCATCTGGATTTGCTGCACCCGGCGCGGGCGTTCTGGAAATTGCGGCTGGGCTGCGTGCGTTTGGTGGAACTGGAACGGCACGTGCTCGATCCGGCGCGCTTAGGATGGAACCGGGAAGACGATGTGCCCTCTGCTATGATCCCGCAATTCTACTTCGATTATTTGCGCGGTGGTTCCGGTCAGCCCTTGGCAGGAGTGGTGCGGCACAACCAGATGGATTTGCGGGGACTGGCTGCTCTCTTTGGAAAAATCAATTCCCTGCTGGAGAACGGCGAAAACGGCTTCGGCGAAACCGAGGCCTTGGATCTGTTGGGAATTTCGAAGTTCTTGCAGCGCAAAGGCGAAAACGAACGCGCACATTTAGCGTGTGCCCGCGCATTGCATGCCGGATTGCCTGCGGAATTTCGCCCGCAAGCGACCCGGGAATTGGCGCTGATGGCCAAACGCCGAGGAGATCGCGAGCACGCTGCATCCCTTTGGCATGCTCTGGTAGCCGATCCGCAGGAAACCGTGTTCGCTTGCGAACAACTGGCGGTCTATTACGAGCGGCACACGCGCGATTTTGTGCGCGCTCTGGAATTTGCGAAGCTCGGTTTGCGCACCTTGCAACGCCAATTTGGCAGTTCACACGACCCTTTACGGGCGGCGCGCGACCAGCACTCGAGGGAAAAGTTCGTGTGCCGGGTAAAGCGTTTGCAGCATCGCATAAATAGCGAGAATGCCTCTTCTGGCGCTCCGTTACTCGCTCCGGTGGCCCTTGCGAATGCCAGTCGTCGCGGCGCTGCTTGAACCTGTGGTGCGGGCCGGACGCGCTGGACTTTGGAGGTACAAAGCGGATGGATTCCCCAGGAACAGCTCGGCAATCTAGTGGCGGAGGGACCATGACTACTGCTGAGAGCACCTATTTTCAAACCGAATTGGAACTTCGGCGCAATCGCCTGATCGAGGCGACCCGGGACAATCCCGCCGATGACAACTTGCCGCAGTTGTTGGCCAGCGTAGATGCGGCGCTTTCCCGCTTGCATGCCGGCACCTTTGGGATTTGCGAAACCTGTCACGACACCATCGAAGCCGACCGGTTGATATGCGACCCGCTGCTGCGTTTCTGCCTGGACCATTTGTCCACCGATGAGCAGCGTGCCCTGGAGAAAGACTTGGTGCTGGCCGCCAGCATCCAAAAGCGTTTGTTGCCGCGACAAGACTGGTCCATCGACGGCTGGCGCGCCTTCTATCACTATCAGCCCGCCAACGTGGTCAGTGGCGATTACTGCGACCTGATCGAAAATGATGGCGGATTCCTGTTTTTGCTGGGCGATGTTTCCGGGAAAGGTGTGGCCGCGTCGATGCTGATGAGCCACTTGCACGCAACCTTTCGTTCGTTAGCCGGACAGAACCTGCCGCTGCAAAAGATTATGGAACATGCCAATCGGCTGTTCTGCGAAAGCACCATCGCCGGACAGTTCGCCACGATGATCGTGGGCAGCGCCAATCCCGACGGCAAGGTTTCTTACGTCAGTGCCGGACATTTGCCGTTGTTTCACATTTCCGCCGCCGGTGTATGCGCGCGCGAGGCTACCGGCGTACCGCTGGGAATGTTCGGCACCACCAACTTTCCCGTTTGCGAGTTGACTCTCCGCCCCGGGGACAAGATGCTGCTGTACACCGACGGGCTCACCGAAATGTTTAATGCCGCCGGGGATGAATTTGGCGTGGGCCGCGTTCAGTCTCTGGCCAAAAAACACGCCTCGACGGAACCAGACGCGCTGTTGCGCGCATGCTTGGATGAGATCCGCAATTTTTCGCCCACCGCCAAGCAAACCGACGATCTCACGTTGATGGTTTTGCACCGCGCTGCATAGACCTATCGACGGCTGTAGCCGCGCGTTAGGCTTGGCGACCACGTGTTCGTCTGTCGCGGTCGAGCGCTCGGCGCGGATCGTCGCAATGGAGATGCCCGGGTTGGGCCGCGACGGTGAGGGCAGCGGCCAAGCTAGTTTCTTGGTCCACCGCGAAAACAGCTTTTCGTCGCCGCCTTCCAGGGTGATACATTCCTTGTCCACGCATTGAAAGAAGACCCCGCCGTCGGGCGTGTCAAACTCCAGATCTTCTTGTGCGTTCAAAATCGGCGTTCGCTGCGGATATTTTGTCTTCAGCGCTTCCGCGTAGGCATCGAAAAAACTGCGCGCCGCTCTCTCGCTGTTGAATCGCGTGCGTGTGAACAGCATCAGATGCTTGGTGTCCTTCTGTTCGAAGGTGGCGTAGTCATCGCCATTCCAGGCGAACGCTAACTTGCCGGCCCGATCCTCGTCCAGGAACAGCTTCAATACTTCCCTCCAGCCAAATTCCCCCATGCAGTTTTCTTCCAGCTTGTTCCAGCCGTCGCCGGGCACGCCGTTGGGAAGGTCCACCTTTATCGGCAACGGGACGATGGCGCCGCGATACAAGTCAGGATGCATGATTTGTTGCGTGCTGGCAGGCGGGTTCGCGAACACCGCATCGAAGCCGTTCCATCCCCCGGTGCGCAAAATGGACATGGAGAAGCGCAAGCCGTCGAAATACGGAAACATCAGCGAGTCCTTGATAAAAGCAGGAGCCTTTTTGAGCAGCGGGCTATCACCCAGGTCGCCGATAAAGGCCGAGGGATCGAAGTCCGGAAGTTCACGCAGCTTTATGCCCTTGTCCCTCAATTCATACTCCAGCATCCCGGCGGTCGCGCTGCCTTCCAGCACCGAATCGCGCGCCAGCTCCGCGTCGTCGTTCGGCTTGGCCGCGCGCGACCACGCCTCGATATGAAAATACTGGTCCTGCAAAGCATGGGTGAGTTCGTGAGACATCACCATGCGCTGTTCATCGGGCTGAATCCAGTCGGCGATGTAGAATTCGTGCTCTTTGGGATCGTACAGCCCCGCGATCTGTTCCGTCAGCAGGTCCACCAGAAAAGTGTCCAAGTTGAAGCCCTTCGGAATCAGTCCAAAGATTTCCGCGCTGCGCGCCGATGCATAACGCTCTCTGGCGTCTTTTTCGTCATTCATCTCCGAAATGATGTACGCGCGGATCTGTTCCCGTGTGCGAATGGATTTTTTCAGTGGAGATTTCAGCTTCCATCCGGTAATTTCACTCATCTCGTTCATCACTTGGTCAGCGATCGCAAGAAATTCTGGATTGGTCGTGACGGACGGCGCCGGACTTGCTGGCGCAGGGGAGGCTTGCTGGGAACGAAGAGGAACGACAGCCAGCAAGCACAGCAAAACGCCCATCACCGCACGCTGGCGAACGAGGCGGAATCCGCGGAAAGCACGCATACCAGTTCAGAATAGCAGATTCTGTGCGGTGAGCCGTCAAACGTGGCGTTAGCTAACTGGTTCTGTTTCAGCTAGCTAGCTGCTACAACTGGGGAAATTCACAGAGCCCAAGGTTTTTTTCAGGGTTTCATGTTCCGCATTCGTAACAGAATGGTAATTGATTATAATGTGAATAAAGTCATTTTGTTTCAAGGAGTCCTCACATGTACCCTGCCGGTCTCCGATTACGACAAGCCCGCGAGGCGCTCGGTCTGACCTACCGCGACGTGGAGAGGGCCAGTTACCAAAT
Source organism: Candidatus Eremiobacteraceae bacterium (assembly GCA_035622555.1). GTDB lineage: Bacteria > Acidobacteriota > Terriglobia > Acidiferrales > UBA7541 > Acidiferrum. The sequence continues at coordinate 55,268 of DASPVD010000016.1, forward strand.
CGCTGTGAATCGTGGGCGCCCAGACTTCATCCTGCATATCAGTCGCCTGGCAGACATCGAGAATCGCGATGTCGTGCCCAGCCTGCACAAGCTGTACTCTCTGGCGGCCATTCTGCATCTCGATCCCTTCGAAATTTCCAGTTGGTACGATGCGCCGCTCCGCCAGGTATTTCACGATGGCGCCAGTTTCCCTCCTCCACGGACGTACCTGAGCTCATCGATGCCGGCAGCCCCGGTCCCTCATGCGCCAGAAAATGGCGTCGACTCAGAAAACACTCAACTGCTTACACGCCGTCCGGCTACCGTCGTTCCAATGATCCACGGTGAAAATCAGGCGTCCAGTAAACACCGCTATGGCTATATTGGCTTGTCCGACCGGCGCATGATGCCGTTGCTACGCCCGGGCAGCACCGTGCTGATCGATACTACATTGCGAAAGGTGGAATCCGCGGAATGGTCCAACGAGTACGATCGCCCCATGTTTTTTGTTGAGATACGAAACGGCTATCGCTGCGGATGGTTCCAGAAAGAGAAATCTCGACTGATTATGCAGCCCCACGTGCTTTCGCGGTGCGCTCCGGAAACCTGGCAAACTCCCGAGGAGGCGGAGGTCGTGGGTCAGGTAGTGGGGGTGGTCAGTTATCTGGGCCAGCCTTGGACTTATCGTGCCGCAGCAATTCCAGGAGAACGCCTAGATTGGCAGAGTAAAGCTCTTTGAGATAACTCGGAGCTCCCGGCGGCATCCACTGCTGGCCGGCCTGAAGGCAGCTCATTACATTATCGGCAAATATTCCGGGCAGAGACTCCAGGTGCGCCCGCAGTTCTTTTCCCTGTACGTCCAGAGGCATCTCCAACAACCGCTCAAACACCTCCTCATGACAATCGCTGATCACCTGGCTCACGGTGTCCGCGCCGTAAACGCTGCCCAATACACTATGCTCATACCTGCCTGTCAGCGCATCCCGCAGGCTCGCCAAATACGCCAATCGCTGATAACTGCCTTCCAGCGGCTCAAGATAGTTCGCGGTGAGATCGAAGAGAATCTGCTGGTGTGACTGAAAATCATTGAGCATAGCGGCTTTGACAACAGCGACCAGTGTTCCGTGATCGGAACTTTTTGACCAGCAACCCACCTATCGCAAGGAATAGCGGCACCCTTCGGCACCAGGAGGGTCCGCATGAACAAACTTTCCCTGACCCAGCTTCTCGCGCTTGCAGCAGGGTTGATCCTACTTTCTTTGGTAATCCCGGTCAATTCGTCATCGACATCCACCGCACACAGCGGTCCTATTCTCGTGGCCGACGGCCCAGCGCCGTCTCCCATCCCGCCTCCCAAGGACGGCAGCCTCATCGTTGATGGTCCGGCGCCGTCTCCCATCCCGCCTCCCAAGGACGGCAGCCTCATCGTTGATGGTCCGGCACCGTCTCCCATCCCGCCTCCCAAGGACGGCAGCCTCATCGTTGATGGCCCGGCGCCGTCTCCCATCCCGCCTCCCAAGGACGGCAACCTCATCGCCGATGGCCCGGCACCGTCTCCCATTCCGCCTCCTAAAGGCCTTAACACCTGGGCATAGACTGCGCGAGGAAGGACGGGAGTTGCAAGTAAACACAGGCGTTTTCGGCAAAGACCGGACTTACCTGTGATTACGCAGGCACTCCCGCCCTTCGATACGTTATAGCTATTTACTTGCGAGTCACTTAATGATAGCCTACGGGCGATGCCTCAGCCGTTCCTCCACGATATCCCCTCGGCGCTTGCTGCTCTTCTGGAAGCAGTTTTGTTGTTCTATTTGATCCGCAGAAAACTCGTTCGTCTGTACCCGGCGTTCTTCCTGTACATCGTAACCGTAATATTGCAGAGCTGCCTATGGCACGCCGCAGCCTGGTATTGGTATCCGCTTCAGCTGCAGGCCTGGACGATTTACTGGAGTTCCCAAGCGGTGGTCATCTTCACGCGTTGGTTGGCCATAACAGAAATCGCGCGCCATGTCTTGGCGGACTACTCGGGCATCCGGCGAATGGCGACGCGAATTCTGTTTGTCGTGGGCACTTGTGTGCTCCTATATGCGCTCCTGGTTTCGCGATACATTTGGACGTTAATGGTGCTGAATGCCGACCGAGCGGTTGAGCTATGTATCGCCACTTTGGTGGTCGGTATGTTTCTGTTCGCGCGATACTACCGGCTACCTATGCTGGACCTGGAGCGACAGCTGGCCATCGGCTTTTGCCTGTACTCCTGTGCCTGGGTAATCAACGACTCCATCCTGGAGCATTGGCATGGCACTCACTGGGATTTTCTCAATTACGTAAACATATTGGCATTCTTGGCCAGTTTGTTGCTCTGGATCGGCGCTGTCCGCGGGGCCCAGCAACCCCGCAACTTGCCTGTTTCCGAGCGACTTTCGCCAGAAAGCTACGGCGAGCTCTCGGCCAAGTTGAATTCCCGCTTGCTCCTGCTCAACAACCGCTTAGATCACATGTTCCGTTCGGGGGATTCACGATGAGTATACCAATCCTGTTGTTCCTCACATTCACACTACTTCTGGTTCTTGCGCTGGCATGGGCGGTTCGGCCACCCAAGAAAATCGTTCTCTCCGTCGACGATCTGTTTAATGCCCTGTCGGAAAGACGCCATTACGCCAGGCTACCGCAGATCTTGCAATCCTTGCGTGAGGATGACAGCGGGTTTCTCAGTCGCAGCGGCCACCAGGCCCTGGCGCGTCAACTGCGCCGCGACCGCAAGCGCATCGCCCTTTCTTACTTGAACTATCTCGAACAGGAGTATCAGCTGCTGTTGGAACTATCGCGGCTTTTGGTCAAGATCGCGCCCGAAGTTTCCCTCATGGACGAATTCCAACGCTTCCGCTTGAATGTGCGTTTCGTGCTGTGCTGCCGCTATTTGCGATGGAAACTCCGCCTTGGGTTGCAACCCTGGAACAGCTTCACAACCCTGTCGGATATGGAAGGAAACATGACCCTGCAGCTGGAAATGGCTACCACCCAGATCGGTGAACGCGCGGCCATTGCCGCGGACTTCCCCCTATTCCTGGAGGATCGGCGACGCCACTCGGAATAACCAGGACTCTACCGCGGCATACAGTTCATCCGCCGGGAATGGTTTTTGCAGGATAGCCGCATCTGGCGGCACCACCCGTCCCGCTCCTTTTTCCCCTGCAGAAACCGAACTGGTCCAAAGAACCCGCGGACCCAAGCCGTAGTCCTGATCCAGGCCATTTTGCCTCCCCGCAACCAATTGGTTTTCGTACACCATCTGCCAATCGGCGACCACCAAATCGAACTCCCCGGCCGCTACCAAGCTGCGCGCTTCCTCGACAGACTTCGAAGTGGTCACCATATGGCCGTTTCCCGTAAGCAGCCCAGCAATGGTTTCCAGTACCGAAGCGTTCGCCTCGACCACCAGAATGCGTCCTCGCCGGGCCGGCCGCTGCGATTCCTCCTCCCCGCGAGCTCGTGGGCCAACGTAACTGCGAATAGGCAACTCAATTCGAAACGAGGCGCCGTGTTCCGCCGTGTTCTTCACCCGAATCGTGCCGCCATGCTCGCTCACGATCCCGTAACAGATACTCAGGCCTAAACCAGTTCCCTTCCCGACTGGTTTGGTGGTGTAGAAGGGATCGAACACACGGGTGGGATCCTTGACGCCCGGACCGCTGTCCATGAACTCCACGAACACATGTTGGCTTTCCGTCCCGGTGCGCACCCACAAGTGCCCCTGCGAGCCGATCTCCAGAATCGCGTCGATGGCATTATTGATCAGGTTCAGGAAGACCTGCTGGAGTTGATAAGGATCAGCCTGCACTTCCGGTAATTCTTCGGCAAATTCCAGGTGCACGCGAATTTGGTTCATCCGCAGATCATAGTCGCGAAGTGCCAGCGTATCTTCCAAAATGGAATTCAGGCGAACAGCCACGCGTTCCGGCTTGTGCTGGCGCGCGAAGCTTAACAAATTCTGCACAATCCGATGCGTTCGGACCGCCTGCTTATACAGTTTTTCGCTGTACGCCAGCGCTTGGGGGCCCACCTCCCCGCTCCCGGACAGCAACTGGCTATACCCGAGAATGGCGGTCAGCGGATTGTTCAGCTCATGCGCGACCCCGGAGATGAGTTGCCCGACCGCGGCGAGCTTTTCGCTGTGAACTAGCTGTTCCTGGGTGCGCCGCAGATTCTCGTAGGCCTGCCGCGTTTCTTCATAGAGCCGGCTGTGGTCTACCGCGCTGGCGATCTGGCTGCCCACGGCGGTGAGCAAGCTGATATCGGCGACCGAAAATTCGCGCACTTTACGGCTACCCACTACCAGCCCGCCAATGATCTTCTCCTTGGCCCATAGCGCGACCACGTATGCGGACTCGATTCCCTCGCGTCTCTGCAGTTCCCGGGCAACCGGCGGCAACGGGAGCCCTCGGACAGAAAGAAACGTGGCGTGAGTCGAGCGCAGTTGCTGAACCAAGCCGGAAGGCAACGTTATCGTCGTGAACTTCTTAGAAAGTTCGGAACGTTGCCCAACGGCGGCCACCCGGCGGAGCGTCACATCGTCCTTCTCGAACAAATACAGCGAAGCAGCGTCCAGTTCGAACAGTTCCAGCATCTGGCGCAAGGTGCGATGGACCGATTCGGTCAGGTCCAACGTATACGACAGCGTCTCAGAAATGGAGTTCAGCACAACCAATTCGCGGTTGCGTCGACGAAGCTGTTGCTCGGCGCGGCGCCTGTCGGTAACGTCGAGCAAGAAACCCTGATACGCAATGACGTTTCCACCCGAGTCCCTCACCGCACTGGAAGATTCGCTGACCATGCGAATCTCTCCGTCTTTGCGGCGGATTTCGAATTCGAAATCATTTACCGCTCCGTGTTCATTCAGCAGCTTCCTGAGTCGCTCGTATTCGGCGGTGTTGACGTATAACTGGTGGCCAATATCGATGGCCAGCAATTCGTCTCGATTCTCGTATCCGCTGATGCGCATCATGGCATCGTTGAAATCCAGGAAGCACCCGTTGACCGTGGCAATGAACACCCCTTCTTGCACGCTGGCCACCAGGTTGCGATATTTTTCTTCCGCTTTCTTGCGCTCGGTAATGTCCTTCAGCACATGGATAGTGCCGAGTTTGCGGCCGGCGGGGTCGGTGAACTGTGAATTCGAAGCCAGGAAGTATCCCTGCAGCCACGGATCGGGATTATCTCCTTCGCCCGATACTCCTTCACAGTACGGGCAAATGGCGAAGCTCTCGCCGGGTACATTGAACAATTCACTGACGGTGCGGCCGGACACCGCCTGGGTCTTTTTGCCCAGAAGATCGGCCAGTCGCGCGTTGCCCCGCAGAATGCGTCCGTGCTCATCGTGAACCACAATGGGATCACCGATGGAATCAAATGTGTAAACCCACTGCTGCTGGACCGCCTTGATCTGGTCGAACAGGTTTACATTCTCGATGGTGGTGCCCAGGAAATTGCCGACGTTCACCAAATATGCCAGTTCGTCCTCTTCCAGCCGCTTGCCGGTAGAGGTTCCGACGCTCAGCAACCCTACCGGCCCCTCTTTCCCGCAGAGAGCAACGGTGATCAGCTGTGTGATACCGGCCTCCGCCATTTTATGCCGCACCTTAAGGTCTTTTTCTTCCTCAAAACGGCAGACCCGGTATTCCTGTTTCAAAACTTCCTGGGCCCAGGCCCCGTGGATGGAGATGCGTTGGTTGCGTTGCAGATATTTCACGGGAAATCCGATGGAGGCGCAGACCACAAATTCCCCGGTATCTTCCTTGCCCTCGAGCAAACGGATTGTTCCATGGGTGGCGCTCACGCTGGCGGTAATCTGCGTTAGCACTCTCTGCAGAAGCTCGTGCAGCGACACGGTCTGGCTGCTGGACGCGGTCAGCATCGTGAACTGCCGCATCTTCTCGCTGATTTCTTCGGAACGCATGCGCGCCGACTCCAGCAGCATCACGATCATTCCGATACCCAGCCCGGCGTTCAGGAAATGGTCAAATGCAAAACGCAACAGATGGTCCTGCTCAGTCCATACCCAGCGGTCCAGATTGTTCAAAGCCAGAAGCAGGAAGGAACCGGCGAGCAATTTGGCGCCGTGTCCGGTGCCAAATCCGGGCGCGCGCATCAATGTGAAGCCCGCCGCGAGGCACATCGCACTATACAGAATTGCAGTCTCCCAGCGGGTTTGCGTCCAACGCCAAACCCCTTGCTGGTAGTAGCCCACTGTCAGCGCCATCAGAATAGTCAGCCACCACATCGGCCAGTACAGGCGGTTGGGAGTAAGAGCGTACTGGACGATAGAAGCCAAAAACAGCGCCAACGCCCCAGCGCCTGTTACCGACGCCAGCAAATGTATGGAACCGTGCGGATGGTAGAACAGGGCCAGCTCAGAAAAGGACGAAAGCGTAAGACAAAGCCAACCAAACAGCCACAGACGGTAAAACACCGCAGGGTTGTCGCGCCGCAGGTGCACCAACAAAACCAACAGGGTGAGGCAAACGGTCGCCTCGAAGAAGGCAATACCCTGGAGGCCTTGGTTCGGCACCACGGCGGTTCCTCCCAATGGTGATGCGGGATGTGAAAGCGAACAACGGGCCCCGGGATCTGCCCTGAAGTGAAGGGCAAACACCGCGTTCTTCTGACGCTAACACGCTATTTTCTGACTGGGCAATGGTACGGAAAAGGACCTGTGCCGTCCCGTATAATGCTGTTTGGGAGAACGACCACGTGGACGCCGATCATATCCTGGTTGTCGACGACGAAGAGGCCATACGCGAAGTAGTATCCACCATGCTGGAATCCCGCGGTTACCGCTGCACCGCCGTCAGCAACGGGCGAACTGCCCAGGAGTATGTGCGCAAAGAAACCCCGGATCTGGTCCTCAGCGATATGATCATGCCGGAAATGGATGGCATCAAGCTGCTGGACTGGTTGCACGGCTTTGACCCCGAAGTTCCGGTCATCATGGTGACCGCCATCCACGACATTTCCACTGCCCTGGAAGCCATCCGGCGCGGCGCTTACGACTATATCTTGAAGCCCTTCGAAAAAGACCAGCTCTTTCACGGCGTCGAACGCGCTCTGCAGCACCGCCGTTTGGTCTTGGAGGTCCGCAACTACCAAGCCGACCTGGAACGCAAAGTGGAACAGCGCACCGCAGAACTACGCGCTAAACACTTCGAACTCGAGCAATCCTACGACGACACTCTCGAGGCGCTCGGCAGCGCCTTGGACCTGAAGGACGCGGAAACCGAGGGTCACTGCCAGCGCGTCACCGCCTTCACCATTTCCATTGCCAAGGCCGTTCCCGTTCCACTGAACTATCTCCCTATTCTGGCTCGCGCCGCCTTCCTGCATGACATCGGGAAAATGGCCATTCCCGATTCGATCTTGCGCAAGCCCGGTCCGCTTGATAACGATGAAAAACAGATCATGCGCACCCACTGCGAAATTGGCTACAACGTCCTGACGCGCATCCCGTTTCTCCGCGATGCCGCGGAAATTGTGTTGGCTCACCAGGAGTTCTTTGATGGCTCCGGATATCCTCGCGGACTTCGCGGCGAGCAGATCCCCCTGGGGGCGCGAATCTTCTCCATCGCTGACGCCTTGGACGCCATGATCAGCGACCGGCCGTACCGTAGAGCGCTGCCGATGAATCATGCGTGCCAAGAGATTCATCGCTGCTCGGGAACTCAGTTCGACCCGAAAATTGTGAACGTGTTTATGTCCATCCCCGAGCAAAACTGGATCGAACTGCGCGAGAACCTCGGTTCGCCCTTCCGGTTGGCCCACTTGAAGAATCTGCGGTCATAAAAGCTCTTCGCCGGATTCCCACCACATGCTATGTTTTTCCTGTTAGCGGCGCCCGGTCTAATCCAATTTGCTTCCGCGAGATCGGCCGTGGGAGACACTCAATGGCCCTAGTACCTGTCAAAACCGCTTCGGAAACCGGATACTGTGATTGTGTGTGTGGGTGCTACGAATTAGCCAGCCAGCGGGATGAAGACAGCGGCAAATGTTACTGCCCCGCTTGCGCCAAAGAGCACCTGGATCGCAATGCCGGCCTCGGCATTTCTCAGCCGGCCCCGGTCAAAATTGAAGCGCACAACGGTTCTGGACCCGCGGTCAAACCGTTGCCACCCGGTGCAGACCCACCCGCGCGCTTGCGTTAAGCAACTGCTAACCGATTCCCAAATCGAACAATACGAATTTGACTTGCTTTGGCGGGGTTGGTGCTAAACTGTGCCGCATCCGAACGGGCTGGGGGCCTGTTCCTTACCTGAAGCGACCCGGAAAGACGGTCACGTATTCGTGTACCGGGCCAGTTGTGGCAAAGGTTGGTGGACTTGATCAAGTGCATTTTTTTTCTGCTCATCTTCGTGTGTCTACTCTGCTGCCTCTCGCTTTCGTCAGTGCTGCGAGCGCAAACAGCCAGTGTCGGCGGAGTAATCCGTGACCCAAGCGAGCAGTTTGTCAGCGGCGCTAAGGTCACCCTGCAGAATACGCAAACCGGAATCTCGCGTGAGGCCTCCACCAATGACGAGGGCATCTTCTGGTTCGCCACCGTCGCTCCCGGACCGTATGCCATCTCCGTAGAACGAGAGGGGTTCAAGGCTATCCACATCAACGACCTGACTCTGACCGTGAACCAGTCGTTCACCTTCGAGGCGCATCTGGAATTAGGTCCGGTGGCTACCACCACCGAGGTGCGCGCTTCCGAGCTTCCCTTGATTGACCTCGACAACGCCCAGATCAGCAACCTGGTGGACTCTCGACGCATTCAGGACCTGCCCTTGCTCACCCGCAATCCTTACGAGTTGGTGCTCTTAAGTCCCGGCGTGATTCAAAGCAACAGTACGCTGGGAGGCTTTTCCACGAATGGCACCAATGAACGTAACAATAACTTTCTTCTCGACGGCGTCGACAATAACGACACCGATGTTCCAGGCGCGCCTGGGGGATTGAACGCCCTTAACCCGGATTCCGCCCAGGAATCCCGCGTCATCACCAACAACTATGCCCGGAATATGGCCGCAACGATGGCGCCATCATCCAGGTCCTTACCCGCAGCGGTTCCAACGATCTCCACGGCGACGTCTATTGGTTCGGGCGCTACAACGCTCTGGGCGCCCGCGATTTTTTCAATCCAGCCTCCACCGGCCCGCAGAATCCTTACGTCCGCAACGATTTCGGCGCATCCGCCGGCGGACCATTCGTCAAGGACAAGGCCTTCTGGTTCGTCAACTACGAAGGGCAGCGCTTCATCACTACGCTCACCAACACCAGCGTGGTTCCCACCCCGCAATTCAAGACTGGTCAATTCACCGCCACTGATCCCAGTACGGGTGCGGCTGTCCCCATCGATGTCAGCACCCCTTCCAGCCCGGACAACGCGCTGGGGTTGCCGCTCGACCCTACCATTCAAAAGATACTGGCGCTCTACCCTGCCCCTAATGGCCCGGCAGTGATCCCCGGCATCTCCGGCACGCTCTTCTATCCCAGCGTCTCACGGCTGCAAGCGGATTCTTTTACCACTCGTGTGGACTACAACTTTTCGAAAACACACCTGCTCTCGGTGCGCTACTCCTTCAACCAATCCAGCGATCCCAATTTCAATCACAGCGATTTCCTGCCCAATAACTTGGGCGGCACCAGTCTGTACGTGCGCGACCAGAACGCCTCCATCGGTCTGACCTCCACCTTCAACGACCGCTGGATCAATGAATTTCGCTTTGGCGGCAATCGTTCGCATCAGGAGTACGGTTGCGATGGGGCCCAGCTGTTCAACAGTCTCAGCCAGACCGATTCCTTGGGAGTCGGCGCCGACTCTATTTCCCCTTCGGCCAACAAAATGTCAGCGGATATGACGGCTTTGGCTGCATCTACCTAGGCGACGCTAACGCCCAGGCGCGCTATACCGGCACCTACCAGGTACTCGACAGTGTTTCGCACACTTTCGGGCGGCACCTGTTCAAGTGGGGCGGCGAATTCCGCGACGTGTATTCCAACTCCTACGACGATTTCGGCGTGCGCGCGTTTCTGGATTTCGAAGCATATAGCTACTCCGGCGTGCAGGCGCTGCCGGGTGGTTCGCCGCTGGCGGGTGATATCAACACCGAAGATGCGGTCCTCAGCCTGCTCGGCTACGTGGCTTACCAAAGCCAGACTCAATACTTCAACAAAGACCAGCAGCGCACTTCCACCGATTTGCGCGGCTTCCGCCAACGCGAGTGGGCCGGCTTTGCTCAGGACACCTGGAAGACGACTTCGTATTTCACTCTTACCTATGGATTGCGCTGGGAATACTACGGCGTGCCCTTCGAAGCCCACAACAATCTGTCCAACCTTTTCGCCGATCCCAGTGGCTTCGCGCCGTTTACTTTCTCTCTGGTTGGACCCCGCACGGGGCATAACTTATACAAAAACCAGTACGACAATTTCGAGCCACGCATCGGCTTCGCCTGGGATGTCTTCAAGGATGGGAAAACATCATTGCGCGGCGGCTACGGGATTTTCCACGATCGCGCGTTCGGCAACTTGATCGGCAATACGCGCGCCAATCCGCCATTCGCTCTGACCGCCTTCAATACACCGGGACAGCCGTTGTCCCAGGTGACTCCACCAACTCAGGTTTCGGTACCCAATCCGTTCGTGGTGGAAAATGGCTACAACTACTACGTGGACACCATCGACCCCAATTTCAAGACGCCCTACAGCCAGAACTGGAATTTAGGCGTCCAGCATGCCATCACGCCGACGCTCACTTTGGAAGTGAATTACGTTGGAGTAAAAGGCACGGACATCTTCCGAACCGTCGATGGCAATCCGCCGCAAAGCTACACGTTAGTGCCGCAGCTGGAGGCGTACTGTTCCAACCCCACGAATGCTTACGGCTGCACGCAAAGCACCCTGCAATTCGGCAACCTCTGGACCGGTTACGAAAGCGGCTTGCTTCCCTTCGATGCCACCAACAACAACGCCTTCAATACCGGCTTGAGCGTGGGCGAATTCAATTACAAGTCCATTGGCAACTCCATCTACCACGGCTTGCAAGTGAACCTGCAAAAGCAATTCACCCATGGCTTGCAGTTCCAGGGAGCGTACACCTTCTCTCATGCCATCAGTGACGTCAACGACCCCTTAGTGCCGGGGGCCGGCAATGGCAACTTACCGCGTAACTCACTGGACCTGAAAGCTGAGCGAGGCAATTCCGATTTCGACATTCGTCATCGCGGAGTCGTGAACTTCGTCTACGAACCGAATATCGGTCGTGGGCACGATCATCTCAGCAATGGGTTTGTTGGACGCCTCCTGGAAGGATGGTCTCTCACTGGAATCATTACCGCGCAAACCGGCCATCCCGTCGATCTGTACGATTACCAGGACAGCGACCACACCGGGCAATATGCGCGGCTAACGCAAATCAGTTACAAAACCGGCCAACTTGCTGGCACCGATAAAACCTTCACCAGTCCGGCGGCTAGCGCCTTTGAAACTACGCCCTTTGGTGTGCAACCGAACGTAGGCAAAAACCAGTTCTACGGTCCAGACCTGGTGAACATCGACGTGGCCACTTTGAAGAACACCTCTCTTACGGAAAGATTTAAGCTGCAGTTCCGCCTGGAGGTCTACAACCTGTTCAACCACGCGCAATTCGCCCAGTTCGACAATTTTCTGTCCGATAGCACCTTTGGCCAATCGCTCTCGACCATTACCCGGCCGGATGGCACCACCAGTGCCCGGCAGTTGCAGGTCGCTTTGAAACTGATCTTCTAGCGCGGCTACACCGCGTTATCGGCCCAAATACATCAGCACCAGTAGGAATAGCCACAGCGCATCCATGAAGTGCCAATAATAGGAAGTGATTTCCGCTGCGACTATTCTGGTGATTTTGGCTCGATCATAGTTGCGTTTGGCCACGTAGATCAGCGCGCCCACCCCACCCAACAGATGCAGGCCATGTGCCCCGGTGAAGATGTAAAAGAAGCTACTGGCAGGATTGCTGGCCAGATAAATGCCCTGCCTTACTAGAATACGCCAAGCCACAACTTGGCCGGCTAAGAAGACGAAGCCCAACACAGTAGTTATCAGCCAGAAGCGTTTGAACCCTAACAAATCCGCCCGTGCCAGCCGTTTCCGTGCTAGTTCCAGAGTACCGCTGCTCACCAGCAGTACCCCGGTGTTGAACCACAACAATGTGGGTATGTGTACAGGAACCCAATCGGCGCTGCCCTTGCGAACCAGGAAGGCGCTGGCCAACGCCATGAAAAACATTAAGACCGAAATGATGCCAATGGCGATTCCGGTGTAATACCGCGTTGGCGAAACTCGACGATTCGGACCTTTTTTGCTGTCGTCGCCACCGCCATACCGCCGCACTGGCGGCAGGTCTCGGCCGCCACCTCCGTGCTTATCGTCGATAATGACTTCAATCTCGGGCGCTACTGCTGCTGGCATAACCTTCTCCTACTCTTTCAATGTACCTTTTGTGCCAGCAACTCGGGCGACAGGTGCTGCGGCGCAAATTCCTCCGCCGATGGACCCGCAAGTTCGTAAGCGCCGCGGTAAACGACGGGGGCTTGGCTGCCGAAGTTATCCAGCGGTACAGGCGAGCTTATACTCCATTCGAGTGTCGTCGCCTGCCAAGGGTTACCGGTTTGCCCCGGTATCGGGCGAAAAAGACTACCGAAGAAATTTGCTACAAACAACACCTGAGCCGCAACCGTCCAAATCGTCGCTACCGTAACCAGCGTGCGAATGGACTCGCCGGCGGAGGCTACCGCCATGCGTTGCGCCGCCGGCAGAAGATTGGATTGCGTCAGCAGGCCCATCCAGTGCATCGGCATAAAGATGCAATACACTCCGGCAAAGGTCAGCCAGAAATGAATCTTGCCCAACGTCTCATCCATACGTCGTGCGAACAGTTTCGGAAACCAGAAAAATAGCCCGGCCAATATCGCGAACGTGGCGGCCACTCCCATCACCAGGTGGAAATGCCCGATCACGAATTCCTGCGTGACTGCTCCTCGCGCCAAATCGTGCCGCGCCAGAAACAATCCCGATAACCCGCCCGCTATGAATAACGAGATGAACCCAATCGCAAACAGTAGCGAGGTGGTGTACCGGGTTCGTCCATTCCAGAGTGTTCCCAGCCAACTGGCCAGCAGAAACGCTGCCGGAATCCCCAGAGAAGACGCCAGCACCGAAAACACCAGCGGCGCGTACGGATTCATGCCCGTAGCGAACATGTGGTAGCCCCATACGCAGAAGCCGATCACTCCTACGCCGCAGATGGCCAGCACGACCAGGCGTTCCTTCCACACCGGCTTGCGCGAAAATGTGGCCACCAGATGGGTGATGATACCGAAACAAGGCAGCATGGCTACGTACACCTCGGCCTGCGCGAAATACCAAAACAGACGCTGCCAAAGTACCGGCAGGCTGGCTTGACGGACTATGCTCACTGGTTGCTGCGCCAGGAATGCCGCCGAACTGAAGAAGTTCGAACCCAGCAAACGATCCGAGAGAATCACCGTGCAGCCGGCCAGCAACACACTGAAAATCAACATGCTTAGGATGGCATTGACGAACCAGGCCCAAACCGTCACCGGCATGCGGGGCAAGCTCATTCCCTTGGTTCGCAGCGTGATCGTGGTGACACTGAAGTTCACGGCGCAGAGCAGCGCTGCAACCCCGAATACCGCCGCACTGATCAGCCAAACGTCAATTCCCTGGTCGATCGGGCGAAAGAACGATGCCGTCATGCCCACCAGCGAAATCACCGTGAGCCAAAGCGACAGGCAATTCAGCTTGGGGAACGCCATTTCCTCGGCGCCAATCTGCAGCGGAAGCAGAAAACTGCCGAAGCCCAGTTGCGGCGCGGCAGTCAGGACGAAAAACACCATCAACGACCCGTGCAGCAGGCGCACTGCGGCGTATCGCTCCGGGGTAGCCTCGAATCCGCGAAGGAACGGAATGGCCGCATCGGGCCAGGACGTGTGCACGCGCAACAATGTGGACAACACCATGCCCACTAGCACGCTGGCTAGAGACAGCCATAGGTACTGCAGGCCGATGGTCTTGTGGTTTGTGGAAAACAACCGCGCGAGCAAGCTCAAGGTTGGAGCTGGGGAGTTATTACCCCCTTCGTCGTAAGTGACCATTTTGGAAGCAGTTCGCTCGCTCGCCGCAAATTCCCTGAGCCCGCTGTTATCTTACGCCCGGCCCCACAAATTGCCAACCAGTCGCCAGTCGGGGAACCGGCTGGTTTCCGGCATTTCCATACGGCTTCGCTTTTCCAGTTTCCCCCGGCACTGATGTCCACATATCCTTTCTGACAGCAACGAAAGGAGCCGTGATGGCAACCGACAAATGGGCCAATCCCCAAAAGATGTGGGATGAGCGGTTCTCGCAGCCGGAGCCGGTCTACGGTCATGCCCCGAATGCCTTCCTGGCGGCACAAGTGGCTCGTCTCCAGCCCGGTATGAAGGTGCTGGTGCCCGGCGATGGCTATGGCCGCAATGGCATTTGGTTGGCCAGGCAAGGATTCCAGGTCCACACTGTCGATCTGTCAACGGTTGGAGTCGAACGCGCGCGACAGGCGGCTCAGGCTGCTGGCGTGACCATGGCAATCGAACAGGCCGATCTGGCTGCGTGGAATTGGCCCTCCAATGAGTACGACGCCGTTTGTGCCATTTTTCTGCACCTGCCGCCCGACGTTCGCGTGAAAGTGCATCCCGCCATGGTGAAAGCCCTCAAGCCCGGGGGATTGCTCATCTTTGAAGCGTTCAGCCCGAATCAGCTAAAACACACCTCGGGTGGTCCAAAGCAGGTCGAGTTGCTGTACACGGCGGCGACACTCCGCGACGATTTCGCTCCAGCCGAGCCATTACAGCTCGAAGAGGCAGAAGTGCAGATCGACGAAGGCCACCTGCACCGGGGTAGCGCGGCTGTGGTGCGCGGCATCTTCCGTAAGTGATTGGGAACCCCGGAATTTGTAAGGTCTGCCTTCTGTTTACGCTGACACAGGAAGCGAGGTGGACCGCGAACGCCGATTCCTCGAGTTCCCCAGGCCACCCTACAGGAACTGCTTCTGGAATGCTGCAAACTGCTCCCGCAGAGTTTCCAGCTCCTGTCGCAACTCGCGCACTTCCTCTTCCAGACCACGAATGCGCTCCAGATGAGCCTGCGAATCGTCCGAAGCATCGGCGGAACCTGCGGCTGCTTGATCCGAGGAACCTCCGACGTCAGCGGGAGCAACATCGCCCGACAGCAGCTGCATGTATCGAGATTCCTTGGTGCCCGCCTGCCGCGGAAGTACCTTGACCAACGGAGGTTCGCGGCGCATCAGCAAATTCACTGCCGCGTGGACTGCATCCAAATCCTCGAACGCGTACAAGCGCTCAGTGCGGTTGCGCAGCTCCCCAGGCGTTTGGGGACCGCGCAACATCAGCACGCACAACACCGCAATCTCGTGGCGATGAAAATTGTAAAGTTCGTTCAAGCGGTGCTCGAATTTGGCCACCCGCGAATCGCCGCTGGCGGAGCGCACCAAAGCTTGTTCCGTCAACGAGCGCAACGCATTTCTGACGGCCTCCTCGTCCAGGTTCATCACCGGATCGCGATTCGATTTCTGGTTGCACGCATTGACCAGCGCGTTGACCGAGAGCGGGTAGTATTCCGGCGTAGCAATCTCTTTCTCAATCAGAGCGCCCAGAACGCGCGCTTCCACCGCCGAGAGTTGCAGAGTCATGCACAAATCATACCAGCAGCGGCAAACTCCCACGGCTCCGGTGGAAACGGTGAAGGAATAGTCCGTCGCGGTATGGCCATCAGACAAGCTTGACGGCATCGTGGTAGCTCCATGCCGAGGTTTGCGCGGCAGATCCGTCCGGAACTTCCAGCCCGCTGATGTGTTGTTCTCAGTGAGAAGCAGATGGTGCGGTCGAGTGGATTCGAACCACCACGGTATTGCTACCGCCAGCCCCTCAAGCTGGTGCGTCTGCCAGTTCCGCCACGACCGCACAGAGGAAAGCGTATTTATTGTAGCCGCCCAAACCACAACGGGCAAGGCAGCACCCGCATCGCGGCGGCTGATCCTGCACGCAATCGAGGATTGTCGATGAAGCGAGAACGTTCATGATCCCGCCGGGCAGCGAGCACCGGCTTCGTGCTCCCGAGATTACGGCTTGGCTGGCGCGCTCGGAGCTGGCTTTTGCGGCGTTGTTGGCTCCGGACTTACCGGGACAGATTTGGTTGGTGCTGGGGCTGGCTTGGAGTATTTCTGCAAAATGGACCCGCCGCCTTCTACGCTGCGATCCACCCGCACCACCAGGGCTAGAGCGCACACCATGAACATGACCGCGCACCAGGTGGTCGCTTGGGAAAGTACCGTGGCGGCACCGCGCGGTCCAAACGCGGTTTGACTCCCTGCTCCACCAAACGCCCCGGCAAGATCGGCAGCCTTGCCGCTCTGCAGCAGTACCACCACTACGAGCACCAGGGAATTCATCACGAAAAACGTGGTGAGCAGCCATGGTGCCCAACGAAATCCAACCACAATGATCCCCAAGCCAATCAGCAACGCGACCACCCATTTCATCCAAGCTGGCATTCCTCACACCTCTATCTTTTGCTTACCTACCGCCTCAGCCCTTCCGCCTACCGCGGCCAATCCTTCACCAGGCTGGCAAACGACTTGGCATCCAGGCTGGCTCCCCCTACCAGCGCTCCGTCCAACTCTTCCTGTGCCATCAATCCCTGAATGTTTTCGGGTTTGACGCTTCCGCCATAGAGAATCCGCAATGCGGAAGCATGGCTCTCAGAGAACTGCGCGGCGGCACACTGGCGAACAAACTTATGCACCGCGGCCGCGATTTCCGGTGTAGCTGTGCGGCCAGTGCCAATCGCCCAGACCGGTTCGTAAGCTATCAGGATACGGGAGAACTCTTCCGGGGTCAACGCGCCCACGCTGCCCTGGAATTGTTCTCGAATGACCTTTTCGGTGTTCCCGGCCTCACGATCGGCCAACATTTCGCCAATGCACACGATGGGCGTGAGCCCCGCTGCCAGAGCGGCTTTGGTCTTCTTCAGTACGCTTTCGTTGGTTTCGCCAAAGAACTGGCGGCGCTCGGAGTGGCCAATGATGGTATACCCACAACCGGCTTCCACCAGCATGCCGGCGGAGACTTCGCCCGTGAACGCGCCCTCTTTCTCCCAAAACACGTCCTGCGCAGCGATGCCGATGGTGGTGCCTTTCGCGGCTTTCACCGCGGCTGGAATGTTGGTGAACGGCGGGGCGATCACGATGTCGCAATCGCTGATTTCGATGACTAGCGGCTTGAAGGCGCGAAAGAACGCGCGCGTCTGCTTTTGATTCTTATACATCTTCCAATTGCCGGCGATCACCCGGCGACGTTTGCTGGCGCTCATTTGTTAGTCAATGCCTCCACGCCGGGGAGTTGGCGTCCGCCGAGGTACTCCAGCGAGGCGCCGCCGCCCGTCGATATGTGCGAGATTTGCTTGGCCACTCCCGACTGGTGCACCGCCGCAACCGAATCGCCCCCACCAATGATGGAAGTAGCTCCTGCGCTCGTGGCCTGAGCGACCGCCTTGGCGACTTCCAGAGTACCCTTGGCGAACACCGGCATTTCGAACACTCCCATCGGCCCGTTCCACACGATCGTTTTGCCTCGCAGAATCTCCGCTTTGTACGCCTCGATGGTTTTGGGACCAATGTCTAAGCCCATCTGGTCCGCGGGGATTGCCGACGTGTCCACAACCTTCGCGGGCGCCTCTGCCTTTAATTCCGGCGCCACCACGTTATCGGCCGGCAGCAGAAACTTGAAATTGCGCTGCTTTGCGTCGGCCAGGATCTTCTTGGCCAAGTCGATCTTGTCCTCTTCCACCAACGATTTCCCGATGCTGTGTCCCTGCGCCTTCAGAAACGTGTACGCCATGCCTCCGCCAATGAGCATGGCGTCCGCAATCTTCATCAAATTTTCGACTACTTCGATTTTGTCGCTGACTTTTGCGCCTCCCAGAATGGCCACAAAGGGACGCGTCGGATTACTGATCGCTTTGCCGATGTAGGCGATTTCCTTTTCCATCAGCAGCCCCGCCGCGGCTTGCTTCACGAATTTCGTGATCCCCACGACGGAAGCGTGCGCGCGGTGCGCCGAGCCGAACGCGTCGCATACGAACACACCATCGCAAAGAGCCGCAAGCTGCTTCGAAAATGCTTCGTCGTTTTTTTCCTCTTGCGGATGGAAACGCACGTTTTCCAGCACCAGCACGTCGCCGTCCTTCAATGCCTTACTCTTCGTTTCCGCATCCGGCCCGACACAATCTGCGGCGAACGCCACCGGCTTGCCCAACAACTCCTCTAACTTTTTGGCCGCCGGCTTCAGCGAGTATTTGAGGTCCGGCCCGCCTTTCGGCCGGCCCAAATGCGAAGCCAGCACCAATCGGCCGCCTTTCTGGATGGCCAGCTTCAGCGTGGGCAATGTTTCCCGGATACGTGTATCATCGGTTACCACACCGTCCTTCAACGGCACGTTGAAATCGACGCGAATGAACACACGCTTCCCGTGTAAATCGAGGTCTTGAATCGTCAATTTGTTCATAATGAGTCTGCCTTTTCGTTAGCTTGCGAGCAGTTGATCAACGGAAATCAGATATTAGCGATCGAATATCAGGGGCTGGAGCTATTCCGAGGTGTTTGTGCTCGAACAATCCCTCATTCGCGGTTAGTGCCTGGAAGGATTAATCGCATTACTCGGAACGTTGCGAGTGGCTAGGCGGTGCTGGCACCAGCCACTCGTCACGCACTACCGCTTTACTAGAACTTTGAAGCGAGCAGCTTTATCAAATCGCGCACGCGGCAGGAGTAGCCCCACTCGTTGTCGTACCAGGCCAGCACCTTGACGCACCTATCCCCGACCACTTTCGTGTATCCTCCATCCACGATGGAGGAATGAGCGTTTCCGCGGAAGTCGATCGAAACCAATTCTTCCTCGGTGTAATCCAGAATGCCCTTCATTGCTCCCTGTGCCGCCGCTTTCAGCGCAGCATTCACGCTTTCCTTGGTGGCCGGTTTTTCCACGAATACCACCAAGTCGACCACGCTGACATTGGGGGTCGGCACGCGCATCGAGTAACCATCCAGCTTGCCTTTCAGCTCCGGAATCACCAGGTGTAACGCCTTCGCCGCACCCGTCGAGCTGGGAATCATGCTGAGCGCCGCGGCACGCGCCCGCCGCAAATCCTTGTGCGGCAGATCCAGCAAGCGCTGGTCGTTGGTGTAGGAGTGAATCGTGGTCATGGTGCCGCTATGAATGCCAAACGTGTCCTGGAGCACCTTGGCCACCGGGGCCAGGCAGTTCGTCGTGCACGAAGCGTTCGAAACCACGTGGTGGTTCTTGGGATCGTAGGTTTTGTCGTTGACTCCCAATACGAACGTGGCATCGGGTCCCTCAGACGGCGCGGTGATCACCACCTTCTTTACGGGTGGGCGCAGGTGTTTCTTGGCATCCGGGCCCTTAGTGAACAAGCCCGTGGACTCAATCACGATGTCCGCTCCGACGCTGGCCCAGTCCAATTCGGCGGGATCCTTCACCTTGAACACCTTGAAACCCTTCCCGTCCACGCTGATGCTGTCATCGGTGTGCGTAATGGTATTTGTCAGGTTGCCCAAGACAGAGTCGTATTTCAGCAGGTGCGCCAGCGTCTTGGCGTCCGTTATGTCGTTCACGGCCACGAACTGAATGTCCTTATCATTCAGTGCTGTACGCACAATGTTGCGACCAATGCGGCCGAAGCCGTTGATTCCAACCTTGATAGGCATTAACTTCCTCCGGTGCGGGGTTAGTGTGCGGCGTCAGAGAGCGCAAAACAGCGCCGCGAGTAGAACTAAAAATGCTATGGGCAGTGTAACGAAAAGTCAACGCATTGCCGCGTGCGCTGCGTCACACCGCTGTGCGATGCACACGGTCCGTCCCGACAAACGGCAATCACTCCCAAACTGTTGCAAACAAGCCTAAGCCCGTCGCTCGGCACCGTGCCCACGTGGTGAGAAATCGCTCTTTTCCCACTTTGGCAACGCAATCCTCCCTCTGTGGATCAAATCGCTCCACGTTTGGCCCTCACTCGCGAAACCACACAGGAAGGCTAGAACTTCTCAAAGAAGTGCGCGATCTTCTTCCCGCCCTTTTCGGTGTAGTACACCGTTACTTTGCCGGTCTTGTCAGCAGCCTTACCCAAGTCCTTGGCAGTATCGGCGGTGTCGTGACCCGCTACATCGAAGGTATGTTCAGTTCCGTCGGCAGTCTTCACCACCACGGTCTTACCACCCTCGCCGACCTTGGTGACCGCGCCATCTACGGACTTCAGTCCATCCTTGCCGACCTTGTCCACTTCCGTGGCCGTTTTCTCCCCGCCTTTGTCGGTGTAATGTACGACCACTTCGGAACCTTCCGATAATCCCTTGAATGCGTCTTTGGCGCCGGCCGCGGTTTTGTCCGCGCCCCACACGGCGGTTTTGTCAACGAAATGCACGCTATGCTCGACACCGTCTTTGGTCTTAACCACCATAGTTTTGGTGCTGGAATCAAGCCTGCTGATGGTGCCATGGATGGCGGTAACCACGTCCTCGGTGGCATACACAGCAAACACCAATAACGCCGCCACGCTGAAAAAACGGAGCAGATTCTTCATGCTGGGAAACCTCCTCGATATCTTGAAATCCTGAACTAGGTGGAGAAAAGGTTAACGCAACGCTGCACCAAAACCTAATGAAAACATATCGTGCCACTACGTTCGCCAGGAACCGCGCGCCGGACCGATTTTCAGTGCACTTCCCGCAACAGCCCTGTGCTTACGTCGTACACGAAACCACGAATCGCCACTTGCCGCGGAATCCACGGATGGCCGCGCAGCTTCTGCACCTGGTGACGCACATTCTCGTCGATATTCTGGAAGGCGTAAAAGAAAGCGGGCGCAATCGCGGCGGTGCCGGCCTGGTTCTGGATGTGGTTGCGCAGTTCCTCTTCGGTGGTGTGTGTCAGTCCGCAATCCGTGTGGTTGATGACCATGAACTCCTGCGTTCCCAACAAGTAATGCGACACCAGCAGCGACCGCAGCGTGTCGTCGGTCACGATGCCTCCGGCGTTGCGGATGATGTGCGCGTCGGCGGCTTTCAAGCCCAGCGTAATGATCGAGAGCCGTGTGTCCATGCAAGTCAGCACTGCCAGCTTACGCTCCGGACGCGGCGTCAGTTTGCGCAATTTATGCGTGCGGGCGTAAGCGCGATTCGCGGCGATCACTTCGTCAATGACACTCATGGTTTGGTCAAACAGTGTACACGAAGCACACCAAGCGACTAAAACAGCCCGCTCTCTTTGGCTAGTTTGAACGCCTCAATAGCCGCGCCCCGTGCACCGGCAGTATCGCCATTCGGGATTATGCGAATGGGAATCCCGGCCTGCTCTTCACGTTGATTGGGCATCCCCGCCCGGATCTCCTCGATGAACCTGCGCTGGAATTCCGCGCTGGCTTCGATCGCGCCTCCTCCCACAATCAGGCCATCCGGATCAAACGTGTTCACCATTTCATCGAAGAAAAGGCCCAGGGCATGCGCCTGGACCCGAAAAACTTCCCGGGAAAGAGCGTCGCCGTTATCGGCCATCCCCCGCACCAATTTCGCGGCCTGATGCAAATCGTGTTTGGAGAGTTCGTGTCCCGGATAGCGTGGCAAAAAATACGGCAGCAAAGTCTTCTCAATAGCGGTCAGAGAGCAAAGCGACTCCAGATCGCCCGTACGTCCGCAATTGCACAGCGGATTGATTCCAGCGATTCCGGCGATGCTTTGGTATGGAATCAGCACGTGCCCCAGTTCGCCGCCAAAACCATTTTTCCCTTTGACTACGTTTCCGTCCAGAATTATGCCTCCGCCGTTGCCGGTGCCAATGATGATGGAAATGGAGGTTTCGCGGCTGTTCGAGCCAAAAATCGCGTAGTGTCCCCAGAGTGCCGCCGCGTTCGCGTCATTCAGATAGCACACCGGCTTCCCCAGCTTGTGCGCCAGTCCATCGCGAATATCGAATCCAGCCCAGTCGGCATGCACGAAGTTGGTGGACCCTCGAGCGCTCAGCCGCCCCGCCGCGCTGGCCGGTCCTGGAGTGTCTAAGCCGACAGCAACCACATCGACCAGGTCTATGCCCGCTCGGGCCACCGCAATCTTCAGTCCGTCGGCAATCTGCTGCAGGCAAATCCCCGGTCCTTGTCTCGAAAGAGCCGGATGCTCGCACAGGCCTTCGATCAGGAAATGCTCCTGCTGGTCCAATAACGTGTAATTCACCGCCGTACCGCCCAGGTCAACTCCAGCTACGACGCTCACGCAAATTCTCCTCGGGATTGAGTGGTTCCACGGCACAGCCTAGCAGAAAAGCCGCCGGAACACGCGACTTTCCGCGCCCCAAAGAGTCCATCGTCGTGATCGCGGCGAACGCGGTGCTATAATCCAAGTGAGGTCCATTATGCACAGACCGGACCTGGTAGCCTTCGCTATTACCCTGCTGATCGTTCTTGCTTTAGTTGCATACCGCCTGCTTTGGGCTGCTTCCTCGGCGGCCAGTGGAGCCGCGCTCGGCCGACTGTCTATTCTGCCCGCTAGTTGGCGACGCTGGCTGCTGGGCGAAAAACGCGATGCGCAACAGTAGTTAGCTTCCCACGTAACGGACACCCCGCTCGGGGATTAACCGTGAATTCCCTTCCCCTTCCTCCGCCAGCCAAGGCATAATTTTCTCCCCTGAATGACGCACTGCGGAGCGCTTGTGAACACCACTCGTTCGGCTGGCATGTTTTGTTGCGTTGCTTTGCTCTGCTCACTCTTGCTGCCCGTACCAGTGAGAGGCCAAGTAAAGCCGAACCCTTCCAAAGACGCTGGATGGCCCACCTATAGCAATGCGCCCGACGGCACGCGTTATTCTCCCGCTACGCAAATCAATCGCGACAACGTCACCCGCCTGCACATCGCCTGGACTTTTCGGACCGGAGCGCTGCCCCATGATGAGCAGCTGGATCGCAAAGCCGCTTTCGAAGCCACGCCTATCCTCGTGGATGGAAAACTGTTCTTCAGTACGCCGTACGATCACGTCATTGCCCTGAATCCCGAATCCGGCAGCAAACTTTGGGAGTTTGCTCCTCATCTGGAGCTTCCTTATGGTTCCTCTGAGGTCACCTCACGCGGAGTGTCCGCATGGCAGGACGGGGCCGCAAAACCAGGCCAGGCCTGCGCGTTGCGCATCTTTATCGGCACCTTGGATGCGCGCCTGATTGCCCTCGATGGCGCCACTGGTAAGCCATGCGAGGATTTTGGCACCGATGGCGAAATCGACTTGACCAACCAAGTGAAACTGCGCGATCCCGGAGACTATCAAGTCACTTCGGCTCCGGCCATCTATACAGATCTGGTCATCACCGGTTCATCCATTGGCGACAATCGTGCCGTCACGCTGGAACGCGGCATTGTCCGCGCGTTTGACGTTCGAACCGGCAAGCTCCGCTGGACCTGGGATCCCATAGCGCCTTGGGCCTATCAGACCGATCCGCGCACCGGTGCCGGCAACGCCTGGTCCACTCTGTCTGTGGACTCTGAACATGGACTCGTGTTCGTTCCTACCGGAAGTGCCAGCCCCGACTATTACGGCGGTATACGCAAAGGCGACAACAAGTGGGCGGACTCCGTAGTCGCCCTGAAAGCCTCCGGCGAATTCGTGTGGGGCTTCCAGGTGGTGCACCACGATTTGTGGGATTACGACGTAGCCTCGCAACCTACCTTGTTTGCCTGGAAAGACGGAACACCCGCTATCGCCATTACCACCAAAATGGGCCGCGTCTTTGTTTTGAACCGCCTGACGGGCGCGCCGCTTTTGCCGGTTCACGAGCAAACTGCGCCGCCCAGCGACATCCCGGGCGAAGAGGCCTCGCCAACCCAGCCCGTGTCAACCATCTCACTGGTACCGGAAAAACTCTCGCCCCGCGACGCCTGGGGCAAGAACGAACAAGAACGCCAATGGTGCGAGGACAAAATCAAAGCCGCCAAATTCGGCGACATTTATACTCCTCCTAGCTTGCAAGGCACCTTGGTTTATCCCGGCAACGTCGGCGGAGTGAACTGGGGAAGCGCCGCTTACGATCCTCAGCGGCACCTGCTGATTGTGGACGCCAACCGCTTGGCCTTCTTCGTCAAGCTGATCCCGCGCGACAAGTTCCAGGATGCTCGCGCCAATGCCTCCGACTCCGACCGCCTGCACGGCGAGTTTGCACGTCAGACCGGTGCGCCTTTTGGCATGTATCGCACGCCATTCCTGGCTCCCAGCGGCCTGCCCTGCACCGCCCCGCCATGGGGTACGGTCACCGCCGTCGATCTGTTTACCGGAGAGAAGGCCTGGGACGAGCCGCTCGGAACCTGGATTCCCGGAAAAAGCACCGGAACCATTACTTTGGGCGGCCCTATGGTCACTGCCGGCGGTTTAGTGTTTACTTCCGCCGCCATGGACAACGCTTTGCGCGCTTTCAATTCCGATACCGGCCAGGAGCTTTGGACTTGGGACCTCCCCGCTGGCGGCCAGGCAACTCCCATGACGTATGTGGTCAACGGCAAGCAGTACATCGTGATTGCCGCGGGTGGCCACGGCAAACTCGGCACCAAGCAAGGCGATTACGTCTTGGCCTTCGCCCTGCCCTAACATTCTTCTGCTGCCAATTCCTTCCTCCAAAACAGCGCTGTACCGGAAGCGCACTCCAGTCTTCCGGCGCGCGCAAGTACTCATTCCCTTGGGCCCGGTTCGTTGACCCCCACGCGTCGCTCCCCTATAATTTTCGTGCAGATTCTCTCGAGCTGCCCGCCGATTGCCACAGGGGTGATTCCAGAAATTTCCGCACCAGAAGCGGGTTAGAGCTGCAAGCGCTGTATTACCCAAACCGAGCGCGCAGTTGTCCGGCTTGGAAGCCTGCGGAATCTGCACAAGGGAGAACCACCAATGGCGGATGCAAGTTGCCGGAGAGAGCTCGACCTGGAAATTACGGCCGAAGAAGTGTCGAAAGCCACGGAAAAAGTGGCTAAGGATTTTGCCAAGCTTGCGCGCGTACCCGGTTTTCGCCCTGGCAAAGCGCCTATTGCCCTGATCAAGAAACGCTTCGCCAGCGATATCAAGGGAGAAGTTCTGCAGACTCTCGTGCCGCAGCACGTCGAAAAGGCCGTAGCCGAGCAGAAGCTGACCCCTATTTCGCAACCCCAGGTAGATAAGCTGGAGTTCAACGAAGGCCAGCCGGTCAAGTTTCGCGCCTCTTTCGAAGTTCTGCCGGAATTTTCTTTGAGTGACTACAAGAATCTCGAAATCGAAATGCCCGAGATGGCCATCAGCGACGAGAGCGTCAACAACACCCTGGCCGAGATGCAGCAGCGTGCCGCTACCTTCGTTCCAGTGGAAGGCCGCTCCGTCCAGAACGACGATTTCGTACAAGTTAAGCTTATGGGCACGCCCGAAGGGGGTGGAGACCCTCTGCAGGCCGATAGCGTGCTCTGCCACGTTGGGGCCGAAGAAACCATGGAGCCCTTCAACGAGAATCTTCGCGGCGCCAATGTCGGCGACCACAAGAATTTCGATGTCGACTATCCCGCCGACTATCCCGATGCCAAGCTCGCCGGCAAGAAATTCCACTACAGCATGGATGTTCTGGGCATCAAGACCAAGAAGCTGCCCGAGATCAACGACGAGTTTGCCAAAGACGTGAGCGACGCCGCTTCTCTCGAGGAATTAAAGAAGAAAGTCCGGGACAGCCTGGAGCACGAGCGCGATCACCGCCAAAAGGAACTGCAGCGCGGGAAAATTATCGCCGAACTGGTCAAAAAACACGACTTCCCCGTACCCGAATCGCTGGTGGAGCATCAAATGGACGTGCGGCTCGAGCGCGTGGTCCGTTCCCTGGCGCAACAAGGGGTTGACCCGCGGGCCGTTAACGTGGATTGGGTGAGTCTGCGCAAGCGGCAGGAAGAGCGCGCCAAGGATGACGTGAAAGCCGAACTGGTGATTGACCGCATCGCCAGCGAAGAAAAGATCGACGTCTCCGACGAAGAGTTGCAACACGAACTGGAGCACATGGCCGGTCACAGCGGTGATTCTGCCGAGGCGCTTCGCGCTCGTTTGACAAAGCAAGGTGCCCTCGATAGGATGAAGGCTAAGCTGCGCAGCGATAAGACAGTCGATTGGCTGGCGCAAAACGCGCGAGTCAAGACTGTGGCAGCGAGCGCCAAGTAGACACCCAACCTCGGTTTTACAGGCAAATTTCTTTCACATGAATAACTTCGACCACCCGCAATACCGCGCGACCACTCTGGTTCCCATGGTTGTAGAACAGACCAGCCGGGGCGAGCGCGCTTACGATATTTATTCGCGCCTCCTGAAGGAGCACATTATTTTTATCGGCACTCCGATTGACGACCACGTCGCCAATCTGGCCACCGCCCAGATGCTCTTCTTACAGGCCGAAGATCCCGAGAAGGATATTCAGCTGTACATCAATTCCCCCGGCGGCTCCATCACCGCCGGGTTTGCCATCTACGACACCATGCAGTTTGTCAAGCCCGACGTGGTCACCACCTGCATTGGCCAGGCGGCCTCGATCGCCGCGGTACTGCTGGCCGGCGGCGCTCCAAAAAAGCGCTTTTCCTTACCCAACGCGCGCATCCTCATCCACCAACCGTGGATGAGCGGACTGGGCGGTCAAGCCACCGATATCGACCTGCACGCCAAAGAGATTTTGCGCATGCGTTCGACCATCAATGGCGTTCTGTCGAAACACACCGGGCAACCGGTTGAGCGCATCGAAAAAGATGTCGAGCGTGACTACATCATGAACCCCGAACAAGCCAAGGATTACGGCATGATCGACGAGATCATCTTCAAGCACCGCTGAGTCGCTTGAGACGTTTTATTGGCAACACTCTGCTGCAGTACCGCATCTTTGCTGGACGGCTGCTGAGCGCCAAAGGGGAGTTCTAGGGTCGCCCGAAAAAGTTTCCACAGCGAGTTCCTGATACACCGCATCGCTCACGATATTCTATTTCGCCGGGGAAAGTTTCGGCCTACAATTGGGATTCAAGCTCCAGGAAGCCATCTGGAGGAGAGGCCTGCTCACACGTGAAAAAATATAGTCCAGACGAACCGCTGCGGTGTTCCTTCTGCCATAAGACGCAAGAACAGGTAGAGAAACTGATCAGCTCGCCCTCCGACTATCCCCGTGCGTACATTTGCAATGAGTGCGTGGGCGTTTGCCAGACCATCCTGGAGGACGAGAAGCGGGAACAGGCCGCGGCACCGGCCCGGCGTTTGCCCCGCCCGCCGGAAATCAAGCAGTTCCTGGACAGCTACGTCATCGGCCAGGAGCGCACCAAGAAGAAGCTGGCGGTGGCCGTCTATAACCATTACAAACGAATCTTTCTGAATAAGCAGCCCGGCGAAGTTGAACTTAGCAAGTCCAATATTCTGCTGATCGGCCCCACCGGCACCGGTAAAACCCTGCTCGCCCAGACGCTATCGCGCATGCTGGATGTCCCCTTCGCCATTGTCGACGCCACCACCCTGACCGAAGCCGGGTACGTCGGCGAGGACGTCGAAAATATTATCCTCAAGCTGCTTCAGGCTGCCGATGGTGACGTCCAAAAGACCCAGCAAGGCATTATCTACATCGACGAGATCGACAAGATTGCCAAGAAGGACGAGAATCCCTCGATCACCCGGGATGTCAGCGGTGAAGGTGTGCAGCAGGCCCTGCTAAAAATCCTGGAGGGCACTACCGCCAACGTGCCTCCCCAGGGTGGCCGCAAGCATCCGCACCAGGAATTTACCCCCGTGGACACTACCAACATCTTATTTATCTGTGGCGGAGCCTTTGTCGGGCTGGAGAAGATCATTGAGCGCCGCGTGGGGCATCGCTCCCTGGGCTTCCACACCGATGCCTCTCCGACCACTGCACAACGGCGCAACACTGATTTGCTGGAGCAAGTGCAACCCACCGACTTGATTAAATACGGGCTGATTCCCGAATTTGTAGGACGCTTGCCGGTTGCCGGCGTCATGAGCGACTTGGACAAATCGGCGCTGATGAAGATTTTGACGGAACCCAAGAATGCCCTGCTCAAGCAATATCAGCGGCTGTTCGAGTTTGAGAATGTGCGCCTGCGCTTCACCGACGACGCCCTAGAGACCGTGGCGGACTTGGCTCTTCAGCGCAAGGTCGGCGCGCGCGGCTTGCGTATGATCCTCGAAGACCTCATGCTGGAGTTGATGTACCACCTTCCCATGCAAAAGAGGGTGCGCGATTTCGTGGTCACTGCCGATATGGTGCGGGGCCGCGAGATCAATTGGAGTTTGCTCGAAAAGGCTGGATAACAGCAGTTTCGCGCGATTGACGGAAATTTCAGGGGCCTGCATGTTTAACCGCGAAAAACAGGAAATGAAGCGCGTTCCCATGATGCCGGTGCGGGATATGGTCATTTTCCCCCAGCAAATGACCCCGTTCATCGTTGGACGCGAGGCCAGCGTTCGCGCGCTTGAAGAAGCCTTGGCGGGCGACAAGAAAATCTTCCTTTCTACCCAACACGATGCTTCCATCGATGACCCCAAGCCCGAGGAGATTTACGCCGTCGGCACCCTCGCCAACATCGTGCAAAGCGTCAAGCTTCCCGACGGCAACATCAAAGTCCTGGTCGAAGGCGTGGAACGCGCCAGAGCTCTTTCCATCACTACCGACGAAGGTTTCTTCCGCGCCAACCTGCGTTTGTTGACGGGGCGCATCGAGATCACCCCGCAGGTCGAGCAACTGGTTCAGAAAGTCACCAATCTCTACGAGCAGTTCATCAAGCTTTCGCAAAGCCTCAATTACGACACCATGATTGCCGCCGCGCGGGTCGACGATCCGGCGCGCCTGTCGGACACCATTGCCGCCAACTTGCAGTTGCCCGTCGACGAAAAGCAGGACTTGCTGGAAACCGCCGAGCCCCTGGAGCGCCTGAATCGCATCGCCGATATTCTGGAAATCGAACTGGAGAAGCTCAACGTCGATCGCAACATCAACACCCGCGTGAAGCGCCAGATGGAGCGGGCGCAGAAAGAGTACTACCTCAACGAGAAGCTCAAGGCTATCCAGAAGGAACTGGGACGCGGCGAAAAGAATGAAGTCGACGAGTTAAAAAAGAAAATTGATGCCGCCGGCATGCCCAAGGAAGTGCACGAAAAGGCCGTCGCCGAACTTAAGCGCCTGGAACTGATGCCGGCTATGTCCGCCGAGTCCACGGTCAGCCGCAATTACGTCGATTGGCTCATTGCCGTCCCGTGGAAAAAGCGCTCCAAGGAAATTCGCGATATCAAGGCGGCCGAAGAGATCCTCAACAACGAACACTACGGGCTGGAAAAGGTCAAGGAACGTATTCTGGAGTTTCTCGCGGTCCGTCAATTGGTCAAGAATCCCAAGGGCTCTATTTTGTGCTTCGTTGGCCCTCCGGGCGTCGGCAAGACTTCCCTGGCCATGTCCATCGGACATGCTACCGGCAGGAAATTCGTTCGCGTCTCCCTCGGTGGAGTCCGCGACGAGGCCGAAATTCGTGGCCATCGCCGCACCTACATCGGTGCTCTTCCCGGCCAGATCATCCAGATGATGAAGAAGGCCGGCACCGTCAATCCCATCTTCGTGCTGGATGAAGTCGATAAAATGTCCACCGACTTCCGCGGCGACCCCTCGGCCGCGCTGATGGAAGTGCTCGACCCCGAGCTGAACCACGCTTTCACCGACCACTACCTGGACGTGGAATACGACCTTTCCAAGGTCATGTTCGTGTGTACCGCCAACGTCCTGCACACTATTCCACAACCATTGCAGGACCGTATGGAGATTTTGCGCCTGCCCGGCTACACCGAACAGGAAAAGCTCGAAATCGCCAAGCGTTTCTTAGTCAAGCGCGCCCGTGAAACCACTGGGTTATCTGAAAAGAACCTCAGCCTCACCGATGAAGGCTTGTTGCATTTAATCCGGCACTACACCCATGAAGCCGGTGTGCGCAACCTGGAGCGCGAGATTCAGAATATCTCCCGCAAAATGGCCCGCCGCGTGGTCGCCGAAGGGCCGGAAACCACCATTCAGATCACCCCGGACAACGTCAAGGAATATCTCGGCGTGCTGAAGTTCCGCGAGATGTGGCTGGAGAAGCACAACGAAGTGGGTCTCGCCACTGGCCTGGCCTGGACGGAAGTGGGCGGCTCCGTGCTGGCCGTGGAAGCGACTATCATGGAAGGCAAGGGCCGCTTGACCCCTACTGGCAAGCTGGGCGAAGTGATGCAAGAGTCCGCCCAAGCCGCCATGAGCTACGTGCGCTCGCGCACCGAGCAGTTCGGGTTGCAAAAGGATTTCTACCGCACCTTGGATATCCATGTGCACGTTCCGGAAGGCTCCATCCCCAAAGACGGTCCTTCCGCCGGAATCACCATCTGCACCTCGATTGTCAGCGCTCTGACGCGGATTGCGATCCGTTGTGACGTGGCCATGACCGGAGAGATTACCTTGCGGGGCAAAGTCCTGCCCATTGGTGGAGTGAAGGAGAAGCTCCTGGCCGCTCATCGAATGGGCTTGCGCACCATCATACTTCCGAAGGATAATGAGAAAGACCTTGCGGAAATCCCCCAGGAGATACTCTCCAGTTTGAAAATGCACTTCGTGGAAACGATGGATGAAGTGTTGCAGATTGCGCTGGAACGGCCCATTGTGCCGCTCGAACACACCGGGGTTGCGCCTGTAGCCGAGCCATTTACCGGGGGCGCTGATAAAGACACGGGATTGACCAACTAGGCAGCATTTCCCAGGCACCAGCACGGCCCGCACCCGCGAGCTGCCGTATGGTTCAGCTCTGGAGCTGCTTCCGGTTGAAGACAGTTTGGTTGCCCACCCAGGCGGGTTGTCTGTGCCGCCGGAAGGTACACCACCACGCAGTCCGGCTCCGGAAACAATCGGTCAATCGCAACCATTACCCATGACAAAGTCAGGACATATGCCAAAAGAAACCAACTCTGAGACCAATAAAGAAATTAGTATCAGTCTGGCTGAGCTCAAAGAGAAGAACATCACCGATCTCGCCAAGATTGCTAAAGAGCTGAATATTCCCGGCGCCAGTGGCATGCGCAAGCAGGAGTTGATCTTCCAGATCCTCCGTGCCCAGACCGAAAAGAGCGGCCTGATCTTCTCCGAAGGCGTGTTGGAGTGTCTGCCCGACGGCTTTGGCTTCCTGCGCGCCCCCGAATATAACTATCTCCCCGGCCCCGACGACATCTATGTCTCGCCCTCGCAAATCCGCAAATTTGATTTGCGCACCGGCGACACGGTCTCCGGTCAAGTGCGGCCTCCCAAAGATGGCGAACGCTATTTCGCGCTGATCAAGGTCGAGGCCGTCAATTTCGAAGACCCGGAAGTGGCTCGCAACAAAATCTTCTTCGATAACCTGACGCCGCTCTATCCCCAGGGCCGCCTGAAGATGGAAACCGTTAAGGAAAACCTCACCGGGCGCGTTCTGGACTTGCTTTGCCCGGTCGGCAAAGGGCAGCGCGGCTTGATCAACGCCCCTCCGCGCACCGGAAAAACCATGATGCTCCAGTCCATCGCCAATTCCGTCACCATCAATCATCCGGAAGTTGCCCTGATCGTCCTGCTGATTGACGAGCGCCCGGAAGAGGTCACCGACATGCAGCGCACCGTCAAGGGCGAAGTGATCAGTTCGACTTTCGATGAACCGCCGCAACGCCACATCCAGGTGGCCGAAATGGTATTGGAAAAGGCCAAGCGTCTGGTCGAGCACAAACGCGACGTCGTGGTGCTGCTCGATTCCATCACCCGCTTGGCACGCGCCTATAACGCCGTCACTCCGCCTTCCGGCAAGGTGCTCTCCGGCGGTATCGACGCCAACGCTTTGCAACGTCCCCGCCGCTTCTTCGCTGCTGCCCGCAATGTCGAGGAAGGCGGCTCGCTGACCATTATCGCCACCGCCCTGATCGACACCGGCAGCCGCATGGACGACGTGATCTTCGAAGAATTCAAGGGCACCGGCAACATGGAAATTTACCTCGACCGCCGGCTTGCCGATAAGCGCGTCTTCCCGGCCATCGATATTCAGCGCTCCGGCACGCGTAAGGATGAGCTGCTTCTTCCCCCCGAAGAACTCAGCCGTGTGTGGGTGCTGCGCAAGGTCCTCAGCCCCCTGTCGACCGTCGAAGCAATGGAATTGATGCTGAGCCGTCTCACCAAGTCTAAGTCCAACAACGAATTCCTCAGTTCTATGTCTTCTCCGGCTTGAGCAACCGCGCGTTCCGGCGCTTGAGTTTCCCGCAGGGCTGCTTTCCCCTGCGGCGCCGTATCGTGAAGCCCTATCGCTTCACTCCCGGTTAAGGGAATTTTGCATGCACGAACGGTTTATCGCCCGTCAACCGATTTTCGATCAAGGGTTGCGCGTGTATGCGTACGAATTGCTGTTCCGCGGCGGCCCGCAGAATCATTTTCAGCCATTCCGCAGCGCCTCCTCCAGCGTGATTGCCGATTCCATGACGCTCTTCGAGCTGCAAAATCTGACTGGCACTGCCCGCGCCTTTGTGAACGTTGACGAATTGGCCTTGCGCCTGGGCGCGGTTAACCTTTTGCCTCGGGACCGCTTCGTGGTGGAAATCCTCGAAACCGTAAACCCTTCTGACGAGATCGTCTCCATTTGCCGCGAGCTGCGCTCCGCCGGCTACTCACTGGCTCTGGACGATTTTGTGGATGAACCCAAGATGGCCCCACTGGTCGAATTGGCGCAATTCTTGAAGATCGATTTCCAACTCTCCAACCCCGAAGTTCGCCAGCGTCTCGCCAAGAAATATCTCAATGGCAAACTGGCCCTGCTGGCGGAAAAGGTCGAGACTGAAGCGGAACTCACCGAAGCTCGCGATCTGGGCTACTCGCTCTTTCAGGGCTATTTCTTTTGCAGGCCCTCCATGATCCAGACTCGCGATATTCCCGGCGACAAATTACTTCAACTGGAGCTGCTGGACGCTGTCGCCGCTCCCGAACTTGACTATGCGGCTGTCGAAGATCTCCTCAAGCGCAAGCCTTCCCTGCTCTATCGCCTGCTGCGCTACCTGAATTCGCCCTTGCTCGGCCTGCGCATCGAAGTGCGCAGCGTTCGCGGCGCGCTGTCCCTGCTCGGCGAAGACGAATTTCGACGCTGGGTCGCCGTTTTCGCGGTGGTAGCCATGAGCGCCGGCAAACCTCCGGAACTGGTGCGCACCGCTTTGACTCGCGCATATTTCTGTGAGGAATTCGCCCCCGCTGTGCGCCTGCAAGAGAAAAAAGGCAGTTTATTCCTGATGGGTCTGCTGTCGGTGACTGACGCTCTTCTGGACAAACCCATTCAGGAAGTGCTGCAATCTCTGCCGGTGACTCAGGAGGTCAAGACCGCGCTCTTGGGTGGCAACAATCGATTCCGGGAAATCTACGAATTGCTGCTGGCCCTGGAACGCGCCGAATGGTCTCAGCTGTCCTGGCACGTCGAACGTCTGGGTTGCGACGAAGAGAGCATTCCCGGAGCTTACCAGCTGGCCGTCCAGAAGGCTTCCTGCATTAGCATCTGATCGCGGCAATTGACGATAGCGGCCCTTCCTTACTATGCCTTGCTGTCGCTCAAACCGCCCTTCAGCGTACGCTCAACGAATGCTGGGCACCCGTTCGTTTGCCAGGAACACAATCAGCCGCGCTGTTTCTTCGATGCCCAACGCCGTGTTGTCCACCAGCACCGCGTCTTTCGCGCGCACCAGGGGTGAGACTTTGCGTTCGCGGTCGCGCTTGTCGCGTTCCCGCACCTCCTGCAGAACCTCCAGCAGGGTCAGATTCTCCCCTTTTTCCTGATGTTCCTTCCACCGCCGTTGTGCCCGCGTTTCCGGCGAAGCCTCCAGAAAGATCTTCAACTCCGCCTTGGGAAACACCACCGTGCCGATATCTCGACCTTCCATCACCACTCCGCCGCCCTGTCCCGCACGCTGTTGCTCTGCCACTAGCACACGCCGCACACCCGCAAGGGTAGCCAAGCGCGATGCCGCCTGCGCCACTTCCCCGCTGCGGATTTCTTCGCTGACCTCACGCCTGTCCAGAATCACGCGATTCTTCCATCCCGCAGCCTCCTGCTCCGGCGTC
Organism: Candidatus Eremiobacteraceae bacterium; assembly: GCA_035622555.1. Taxonomy (GTDB): domain Bacteria; phylum Acidobacteriota; class Terriglobia; order Acidiferrales; family UBA7541; genus Acidiferrum. The sequence continues at coordinate 89,534 of DASPVD010000016.1, forward strand.
GGCGCTTTCAACTCGATGTGCGTGTCAGCGGCAAGTGCTTCCAGCTGCGTCTCGTCTTCCAGGGGAATTCGGTGCTCCAGTGCCTTCAGGGCCAAAGCGCGATACATGGCGCCACTGTCCAGGTACAAATATCCGAGCATCGCCGCCACCCGCCGCGCCACAGTGCTTTTCCCCGAACCTGCCGGGCCATCAATCGCGATGGTCAGTCGTTCCGCCATTTTTCCGCCCAAGCACCGACAGCCGGACCAATGATTTCTTCGATTTTCCGTTTCTTCGACTGTCGCTCGCCACCCATCCAACGGAGGCCCCTAGTTAGGAATCGTTCTTTCCGGGTCGCTTAAGAAGACCCTTGTCATCCTGAGGAGCTCCTTTAGCGACCAAGGATCTCAACGTAACAATCACAGCGAGCCTTTTCCGCCACCTGAAACCATCCAATTCCACTTTCACATTTCTGTTTGCGTTTTCGCCACTCGCCACTCATCACTCGCCACTGCTTCTAGAATCCCATGATGTTGTATCCGCAATCCACGTAAATCGTCTCACCGGTAATTCCTGAGCCGGCTTCGGAAAGCAAAAACACCGCTGTGCCGCCCACTTCTCCGGGATCGACATTGCGCTTTAACGGTGCACGCTCCGCGTGACTCTTCAGCATTTCGCTTAGCTGCGAAATGCCGCGCGCCGCCAGCGTCCTGATCGGCCCCGCGGAGATCGCATTCACCCGAATCCCCTTGGGCCCCAAATCGTTCGCCAGGTACCGCACTGTGGCTTCCAGCGCCGCCTTCGCCACGCCCATCACGTTGTACTTGGGCACTACCTTTTCCGCACCGTAATAAGTCAGCGTCACGATGCCACCGCCCGCACTCATCAGCGGCACCGCCGCGCGCGCCACCGCAATCAGCGAGTACACGCTCACGTCATGTGCAATGCGGAATCCTTCTCGCGACGTATTGACAAACTCCCCTTTTAAATCCTCGGCCGGCGCAAATGCCACGCTGTGGACCAGGCCGTGCAGCACTCCGTAACGCCCCTGCAGCTTCTCGAATAACGCCGCGATTTGATCGTCGGAACTCACGTCGCACATGAACCCTTCAGCCCCGGGCAAATCCGTAATCAGGTCTTTGGCCTCCTGCTCCAGCCGTTCGTTCTGGTAGGTGATCGCTAGCTGCCAGCCCGCCGCATGCAGCTTTTGCGCGATCGCCCAGGCAATACTGCGCTTATTGGCCAAACCAAAAATGACTGCGGTCTTTTGTCCGTCGCTCAATGGCTCCTCGCTGGATGAAGTGAACTGCGGTGCTGTTAAACGATCACCCGGTACCCGTGATCACATTGTTGGCAATCGCTCTTGCAAAACGAATCCGCCAAATCTTAGCAGCCTTTTCTCGCCCCTCGCCACTCATCACTCGTCGCTAGATTCGGTGAAACGCCCGCTCGATCTCCTTCACCGAATACCGCAGCACCACTGGCCGCCCGTGCGGGCAACTCATCGGGCAATCCGTTTTCGCCAATGCCGTCAGCAGCCATTCCATCTTGGTTTGGTCCAAAGGCATGTTCACCTTGATGGCCGCATGACAGGCCGTGGACGCCGCAATCTTCGACTGCAGCGTATCGATGGAAATCGCTGCATTTTCACGGTCCAGCCCGTCTAAAATCTCCATAAGCAGATGTTCCGCATCATTTGCGGCAACCCCCGCGGGCACCGCCTGAATCGCCACACTCTTCGGGCCCATCAACTCCACTTCGAATCCATTCGCGCCTAATTCTTCCGCAATTTTTTCGTAAGTTACCAGCTGGCGTGGTGACAGCTCGATGACCAGCGGCATCAGCAGTCGTTGCGCTTCCACTTTCCCCGCGCGCCGCGCTTCCAAATGCTGTTCGAATAGCACCCGCTCGTGCGCCACATGTTGATCGACGATCCATAGCCCTTCGCCATTCACCGCCACTATAAAACTGGCATTCACCTGCCCGAGCGGCTTCAGATCCGCAATCTGCTCCGGCCGCGGCAACGTCGCCGGAGCGTCGCTGCTTGCCCGCGCAAAATTCTCAGCCCAATTCGGCTCGCGAGCTGGCGCGCCCGGCATCGCTCCGGGGCTGAACGCGCCGCCCGGCTCGAAGGCAAACCGCTGTGGTACCGGCTCCGCCGGAGCTGACGCCAACTCGAACGCCGTCGGCGCCGAGTAGTCCGATCCCACACCTGAGCCCAGTCCAATCTCCTCCATCTCCGGAATGATCGCTCGCGGCACACCTGCAGCGGCGTTCGCTTCCGGGAAGCTGCTGTCAAATGATCCTGGTCGAGGCGCCGGACTGCCCGCGATGTTCGCCGAAGTCGCGGCGGCGGCGAAGCTGGCTATCGGGCGGGTGCTCATCAACGCTTGCCGGATCGCATCGCGGGTGAAATCGTGCACAAATTGCGACCGCCGGAAACGCACCTCGATCTTCGCGGGATGTACGTTAACATCCACCTCATCGTAGGGCATCTCTAGAAACAGCAGTGTCGCGGGAAATACATTCGGCGGCAAAATGTTGCGGTACGCTTCGTGAATGGCATGGAGAATCAGCCGGTCGCGCACCAGTCTGCGGTTCACGAACACGTAAATTCCATTGCGATTCAGGCGCTGCACCGACGGCCGCGATGTGAATCCCGTCACCGTCAGCGTGGCTTTCTCTTCCCCCGCTTCCATTTCCGGCTCGGTGATCGCCGCGCGAAACGCGGCCGACGTCGCCGGAATCTCCACCAATTCTTCCAGCGCTTGACGTCCAAACAGTTGATAAACCCGGTCTGCCAGCTTCTCGCTCGGCGGGCAATTGATGATCTCCTGCGTTGGCGTGGTCAGAATGAACTGCTTGCCTGGATTGGCCAGCGCGTAATGCGTCACCAGTGACGCGATGTGCCCCAACTCGGTGGTGTCGGACTTCAGGAATTTTCGCCGCGCCGGCACGCAATAAAACAGGTCCGCCACACTGATCGTCGTTCCCGGCGGCAGGCCCGCGGGCTTTACGCTGACCAGCTTTCCTCCCGCAAACTCCACGCGTGCCCCTTCCGGCTCATCCGCGTCGCGCGTTTCCAGCAGCAGCCGCGACACTGCCGCAATGGATGGCAGCGCCTCGCCCCGAAATCCCAGCGTCGCAATCGACAGCAGATCATCCGCGGTTCTCAACTTGCTCGTCGCGTGGCGTTCGAAGGCCAGCAGCGCGTCGTCGTGGGCCATACCGTGTCCGTCGTCAATCACCCGGATCATGCGCTTCCCGCCCATCTCGGTCTCGATGCGCATCGACGTGGCCCCGGCATCCAGCGCGTTCTCCAGAAGCTCCTTGACCACCGACGCAGGGCGCTCCACCACTTCCCCCGCCGCAATCTTATTCGCCACCGCCTCCGGCAATATTCTGATTCTGCTCATCTCTGCGTCTCTTTTGTTACAGGGTCTAACCTTCAGGTCCACCAGCAAGAACAGTTGTTGTTGCTTTACTATTCATCTGGGGCCCCACTCATCTCTGCTTTTCTTCTGTTACGGCACCGGGGGTCGGAGTTTTCGCTCCGACATCAAGACCTTCGCTACCAACAGGCTTCAGCCCCTGAGGGACTGGGTTAAGCCCAGTCTTGTGCTCTTCTTTAGGAGGCAGGGGCTTCAGCCCCTGCGTTCGAACGGCTACAAATGGGGCTTTAGCCCCTGAAGCGAAACCCGCGTATCTCTCCGGAGTTGCATCGAGCCGGAATTGCCCGGTCGCCGACGAATACGGCCAATTTTCGGCGCTTTCCACCAGTCTGGCTCGCACGGGGTTTTGATGGATGTACACGACTTCTGTCTCCCAATCCGCGCTATCTCTGATCGTCCAATCGTAAAACCCAACTTGCCAGATCTCCGATTTGCGTCCCAGCGCCTTGTGAATTCTGTGGGAGCTACCACCTTTTATAAGCTGGACAGCTTTCTCCAAACTTGTGGTATTACCCGGCGTAATTAAGGAGTGTAAATGGTCGGGCATCACTACAAACGCGTGTAGCAAATACGCGCCCTGCTGACGATAAACCAGCATGGTTTCGATCATCATATCTGCAATGTCTTTCACCTGGAAAATCGTCCGCCCTTGCCAACACTTCGTCGTCACGAAATAAGAGCAATCGGGCGCGGTCCTGTGTTTCGGCGTTGCCATCGAATGTGTCTTCAGAGGCTGACGCCCCTAATCTCGAGATCCATTTACGCCGCGGCTGACGCCCCGACCTCCTGACTACTTTTTGATTTGTATCCCCAACTGGTCCAGCTGATCCTTGTCCACTTCGCTGGGCGACTCCGCCATCAAATCCTGCGCCGCGGTAGTCTTGCCAAACGCAATCACTTCACGAATCGATTTTTCCCCGGCCAACAGCATGGCAATGCGGTCTACTCCCAACGCAATCCCGCCATGGGGTGGGGTCCCGTAGGTCAACGCATCCAGAAAAAAATCGAAGCGCCTGCGCGACTGTTCCTGCGTCAACCCCAACGCCTTAAACACCCGTTCCTGCACGTCCTGCCGGTGGATTCGAATGCTCCCCGACCCCAACTCATAGCCATTCAGCACGATGTCGTAGCCCTTCGACCGCACTTCCCACGGCGCGCTTTCCAGCTTCTCCACATCCTCATCGACAATTCCGGTGAACGGGTGCTGCGCGCTCACCCAAGTTCGGTCCGTCTCGCTCCACTCAAACAGCGGGAAGCCCGTGATCCACAAAAATTTCCACTGCGTCTTATCGATCGCGCCCAGCGCTTCCCCCAACTGCAACCGCAACTGCCCGGCAATCAGCGCCGCCGCTTCTGTGCCTTTTACCTGCTCCTTCGCCGAAACCGCCACCACCAAATCCCCGGCTTTTGCGCCGCAAGCTTCTCCTAACCGTTTCACATTCTCCGCGCCAATCAGCTTTTCCACGGTTGACGTCATGCCTTCGGCCGTTACTTTCACGAAGTATGCCCCGCGCGCCCCCAACGCTTTGGCCTTTTCCGTCAGTTCGTCCAGCTGCTTGCGTGAATAGCCTGCCGCTCCCGGGGCTGCCAATGCGAAGACGTTCCCTTCGATTTGCAGTTTTTGTTTGGCTTCGGACGGGAAGCACTCGGTCACATCGTGCAACTCCATCGCAAAGCGCAGATCCGGTTTATCACTGCCGTATTTTCGAATAGCGTCTTTGTACAGCATGTGTGGAAACGGCGCCGTCACCTGAATGCCTGCCACCGCGCACACCCGCACCATCACGTTTTCAATCACACCAAAAATGTCTTCCTGGCGCGGAAATGACATTTCCAGGTCCAACTGCGTGAACTCGGGCTGCCGGTCTGCGCGCAAATCCTCGTCCCGAAAGCATTTGACGATCTGGAAATAGCGGTCCAGCCCGCCAATCATCAAAATCTGTTTGAAAATTTGCGGCGATTGCGGCAACGCGTAGAACTGTCCATGATGCACGCGGCTGGGCACCAGATAATCGCGTGCTCCTTCCGGAGTCGACCGCGTCAGCATCGGTGTTTCCACTTCGATGAAGCCCATCTCGTCCATCACCTTGCGCATTTCCAGCACGATTTTGTGCCGCAGCGCCAGGTTCTGGTGCGGCTTGGGCCGCCGCAAATCCAAATAGCGGTACCGCAAACGCGTCTCTTCCGCCGCGTTGATCTGCTCTTCAATCGGAAATGGCGGCGTTTTCGCGGTATTCAGCAGGTGCAGCTTCGCTGCCGCCAACTCAATTTCCCCCGTAGCAATGTCCGGATTGGCTTTTTCCCGCTTCACCACTTTGGCTTCTACCGCCACCACGTACTCGCTGCGGACATGTTCCGCTTTGGCGTGCGCCTCAGGCTGCGTCTCCTTGTTGAACACCACCTGCACGATGCCGCTGCGGTCGCGCACGTCCAGGAAAAGCAAATTCCCCAAATCGCGGCGGCGATGCACCCAACCCATTACCACCACGTCGCGCCCGGCGTCGCTGGCGTGCAGTACCCCGCAATAATGCGTCCGTTTCAAGTTGCCCAGAAAATCCAGCACGTCGTTCCCTCTTAACCCTCGAATAAGAAAGTTGTCATCCTGAGGAGCGCCTTCTGCGACGAAGGATCTCAACCGCCTATTCTTGTTTCCCGTCGCTGCGGTGCACCTCTACTCGTCACTTGCCGCTGGCACTGTCCTTGCGCAGCGTCTCCAGCAACTCCGCCTCGGCATACTTCTTCTGCGAACCATCCGCCAACGTCTTCACCGTCCACTGCCCGCTGGCCACTTCGTCTTCACCGAGAATCAACGCATATCGCGCACCCAGTTTATCCGCTTGCGCCAAGGCTTTCCCGAATTTTTGCTCCACCGGCGGCAACTCCACGCGCAAACCCGCATCGCGCAATTCGCGCGCCGCGCGAATGGCAGTGGCTTCCGCCTTCTGGCCCATCCAAGCAATATAAACATCGCATCCAATCTTGCCGCTCGCCACTCGCCACTCGCCACTCGCCACTTCTTTCGTCCCTTCCTGCAAGGAAAGAATCAGCCGGTCTTCGCCGATCGCGAAACCGATGCCCTTGGTTGGCGGCCCTCCCAACAATTCCACTAATCCGTCGTAGCGCCCGCCGCCACACACCGCGTTCTGCGAACCCAGTCCCGGCGCGGTAATTTCGAACGTCGTACGCATGTAGTAGTCCAAGCCGCGCACCAACCGCCAATTCTCCTTGAATCGCACCCCGCGCATTTCCAGTTGGCGCTTCACTTCCGCATAGTGCTTGGCGCAATCGCCGCACAAGTAGTCGCCAATCCGCGGCAGCTCCGCAATGATCGGCTGTTCATGCTCCAGCTTCGAATCTAGGACCCGCAAGGGGTTGGTCTCAATCCGCCGCCGGCTGTCTTCTCCGAGTTTGTCTTTCACTTCCATCAGCGCCGCCCGCAGCTTCTCGACATACGCTCGCCGGCACACTGCTTTGCCATCCACCGGTGCCGCGCCATGGCCGATGGAATTGATCTCCAATTGCACGCCCTGCAAACCCAGGCGCTCGAACAGCACCATGACCATCTCGATCACTTCCGCGTCAATTCCCGGCGCGTCGGTCCCGCCCAGCACTTCCGCGTCAATCTGGTAGAACTGCCGGTAGCGCCCTTTCTGCGGACGTTCCCGGCGAAACATCGGTCCCAGGCAGTACAGCTTCACCGGCTGTGGCCAGGTGTGCATGTTGTGCTCGATGTACGCCCGGCAAATCGACGCCGTCGCCTCCGGCCGTAGACTCAACGACTCTCCAAGCTGAAGAGATCTCGCTGCGTAGTTCCAGATCAGATATGCTCTTTCGGCTTGGTCTGGTAGCTCATTCCCGGCCTCCAAATTCGCCACCTGGAATCTCAAGAGTTCGAGGGCCTGCTCATTACGAGGAATCTGACCCGTTTTCATCGCATGTTCAACGGCAGCCGTGTAGTCCTCGGGCGGAATGTTAATGGGATCTGGTAGTCCGCCCGGTTTATCTTCAAAGGAATACATCTCCTTCGAAACAATATCCGTCTCGCCGCCCACCGCTCGCGCAAACAACTCCGTCGGCTCAAAAATCGGTGGTCGTATCTCCCCGTATCCGTACGTGCCAAACACTTCGCGCGCCATCGCCTCCACTCGGCTCCACAACTCCGTCTCCGGAGGAAGCAAATCGCGCGTGCCCTTAATTGCCTGGAATTTCGCCTTATTCGCCATCAGTCGTTAAGTAGGGTTCCTCACTTCCCTCGGAATGACGTGTTTGTGACTCTTTAGGGGGTCGGACCTTTAGGTCCGACATAAAGCAACCTAACGAGACGGGCTTTAGCCCCTGAATAAATGGTTTTTCTGGCAAACTCAACCGCCGCTCAAGCCGCTCCAATCGATCCGCTCTCCCCGCTCTTCCGCTTCCCTGCGATAAATCTCCCGATACCCGGCATACCTCACGGAGTACTGTTCAATCGAAGCCAGTTCCTTTTCATTCAAAGGTCTTTTTACTTTTCCGGGCGAGCCTAGCACCAAACTGCCCGAGGGAATCACCGTGCGTTCCGTGATCAGCGTGCCCGCCGCGATGATGCTGTTCCTGCCGACCACCGCGCCATTCAGGATGATGCAGCCCATTCCGACCAGCACCCGCCCCTCGATGGTGCACCCGTGCAATGTCACCGAATGCCCGACCGTCACGTCATCCCCCAGCACTAGCGGATATTGGTCCTTCATCACGTGCAGCACGCAGCCATCCTGCACATTGGTGCGATTCCCGATGCGAATGTAGTGCACATCGCCGCGCACAACGGTCCGCGGCCAAATGCTGGAATCTTCGCCGATCGCCACGTCGCCGATGATGATGGCCGCTGGATCAATGTACGCCGACGCGGCTATCTGCGGAAATTTCCCGCGATACGGTCGAATGTCAGGCACGCGACTCAACGCCGATATGTCCTGTAAGTGATTGCAGGGCTGAGATATGGCGCCCAGCAGCTTTCGCACAAACGTCGCGAAGACTCCAATGTAACATCCGCCCCTAGCGCTGACAAGGAATGCTACAACTTCTCCACTCGGCCCCGGCCGACGCCACCGCCGAATTTCCGGCGTACAATGACCTCCATTCATCAACACTCTATGCGTCCCCTGCCATTCTCCGGCCAACTCCTTTACGCGCTTCTCTTCTGGGCAACGTTTGGCTCTTGGATTCTCTTCGAGTTCACCGCCGCCCGCAGGAATTCAGCGCGTGGTGCTTCGAACCTTCGCGATCGCGGCTCTCTGCGCCTTATCGCGATCCTCTTCTCCATCGGCCTGACACTAGCCTTTTCACTCAGCTTTCTTCTGCCCCGAGCAGGTATCCACGGAAACCGGAAATTGGTTTACTTCGTGGGGATCGGCTTGATGCTGACGGGAATGGCTGTCCGTCAGCACGCCATGTCCGCACTGGGCCGGTTCTTTACATTCGAAGTTGCCATTTCAACCGACCACACGCTTGTCCAGAGCGGCCTCTACCGCTATGTCCGCCACCCGTCCTATACCGGCGCGCTCATCACCCAACTGGGCCTGGGCTTGTCGCTCGGCAATTGGGCATCGCTGTTGTCGCTTTTAACCTGCATCGGGATTGCCTACACCTACCGCATCTCCGTTGAGGAGTCCGCCCTGCTGGCCGCGCTCGGTGCGCCCTATCGGGAATACATGCGCCGGACCACCCGTCTGATTCCCTTCCTGTTTTGACTGCTGGTCCTAACGGGATTAAGGCCGCCGCTCTTCGAACAGCCCGTTGTACACCAAGCCACCCAGCGCGCCCCCGATAATCGGCGCTACCCAGAACAGCCACAATTGAGCCAGCGCCCATCCTCCCACGAACAGCGCCGGACCCGTGCTGCGTGCCGGGTTGACCGACGCATTCGTTACCGGAATATCGACCAGGTGAATCAGCGTCAGCATCAAGCCAATAGCAATGCCCGCGAATCCTCCGGGTACACGCGTATCGGTGGCTCCATGAATTGCTAGCACAAAGAAAAACGTCAACACCACTTCCGCCACGAAACACGCCAACAACGAATAGCCCCCCGGCGAATGCGCACCATAACCGTTAGACGCAAATCCCGCACTCACTTGGAATCCCTCTTTCCCACTGGCAATGACGTATAACACCGCGCTCGCGGCCGCCGCACCAACCACCTGTACCACGATGTACGGGATCAGTTCCGACCACGGGAATCGTTTGCCGAATGCCAATCCCACCGACACCGCGGGATTCAGATGGCAGCCGGAAACATGCCCAATGGTGTAAACCATGGTTAGCACGGTCAGCCCGAACGCAAACGCTACTCCCAGGAAACCAATTCCCAACTGCGGAAACGCTGCGGCCAACACCGCCGATCCGCAGCCTGCAAACACCAGCCAAAACGTGCCGAAAAATTCAGCCGCTAATTTCTTGGATAGAGGCATGGCAAACTCCTTGTTTTTGGCGTGAGAACCAACAGGGCGAAACTATCCGGAATCAAACTGCCCGAATGGCCAATGATTCTAGTCAATGGCGCCAGCCGGCACAAGAACCTGCTTGCTTCCTAGCCACATTTTCCGGGCCCAACGGTTGGCATAGAATTCTACAATTGCCGCAGGTCATAACCCTGGTTAGGAGCACAGCGATGGAGCAACGCATAAGCATCGTGACTCTGGGTGTTTCGGATCTCGAGCGCAGCCGCGCATTTTATGAACGCCTCGGATGGCGCCGGTCCATGAAAAAAACCGAGGGTGTGGTCTTTTTCCAGGCAGGTGGCATGGCCCTGGCACTATACCCGAGAGCCGACCTTGCCAAAGATGCCAACGTCGCGCTAGAACGCCACGGCTTTGCCGGAATCGCCATCGCGTACAACGCCCGGAACCGTGACGAAGTCGATGCGGTGCTAGCCGAAGCTGAAGCGGCGGGCGCGAGAATCTTGAAACCAGCTCAGCAAGCGTTTTGGGGCGGATACTCGGGATATTTTGCCGATCCGGACGATTTTCCGTGGGAAGTAGCCTGGAATCCCTCATTCCCGATCGCTCCGGACGGCAGCATCCGATTGCCGGACTAAACCCGCTACGGTCAAGCTCGTGCCCTCAGTCAGAAATTCCTCGCATGGTTTTTCAGGAGGCCGGGGCTGGCATGGTTTTTAGCAGGCCGGGGTCCGCATGGTTTTCAGGAGGCCGGGGCTTCAGCCCCGGCGTGAGTCCTGCAGTCAAGGGGCTTTAGCCCCTGAAGCGGCCTGACTTTGTAACTCAGGACACTAGAAGTCATCTCATAAATACCTCAGGAGGATGACAGCACAGGCAAGCTGCACCATAGCGAGGAAATTCTCTGGATAATATTCCCAACGAATGACGACGCGACGAAAGTTATGAAGCCAAGCAAACAAACGCTCGAT